>NZ_LIGG01000001.1:1892370-1955742 GCF_001273925.1 Bacillus sp. FJAT-27251
TCTTTTTCGGCGAACTCCCCGAAAAAGGTACCTGACAGCCACCTCCTGTCCCATTTGCGCCCACCCGGAGCTTTTAATAAAGATGAGCATGCTGTTTGAGGTTCAACGGGCACCTGCTTGGGTAAATCAATTAAAAAGAGAGGAGCTGCATGAATGGAAGAACAAAAAAGAACCTACTATGTAAGTATCGCCAGCGGGGAAATCCTGGAGCAGGCAGCGGAACCGGAAGGGCAATTTAAAATCAGGGCAACAGATGAGGAAGTAAAGCATCTGAAAGAATTCATGGTTGACAATTATAAGGCGGACTGGAAATCTTTTTGGGAGGCGCACGTTCCTTTCAAGCAGTATCATACCAATAAAACAAATCCCGAGTATGATGATACGATGAAGGAAATGTACGCTATGATCTATGAACTTGGAGACGAGGAGACCAGACAGCATATTTCCAATATGGGTTATGTTGGCAGCGACAATTTGGACTAAGGCTGAAAAGGATTGGGCGACGAATGCCCAATCCTTTTTATTACCCATTTTCAGGAGCGCACGGTCCTCCTTTTAAAAGCAGATAGCAAATTCCCAAATTGCCGGTGAAAATGGCGGACAGGAGCAGGAGAACGTCGAAGAAGCCGAAGAAGGAGGCGATTCCGGGTGCCAGGCTGGCGCCTGTAAGCAGGATAAAAGAGTACAGGGAAAGCGCCTTTGCCCTGTTGTTTTTGGCAAAAGTGCCAATTAAGGTTATGACCGTGGGAATGGTAAGCGAGATGGAGGAAACAAATACGATCGAGAAAATAATCAGGCCAGCATTTGTATGAAAGATGGACATGGCGGAAACGCTGGCCGCGCCCGCAGCAAGCCCGGCAGCCAAAGTTTTAATTTCACCGGCTATTTCAATTAATTTTCCAGTGAAAAGGGATACGGAAGCCCCAATCAATCCGACCGTCCGTATCAGGAAGAGGTCGGCCTCAGAACCGGTAAAGAACCTCCCGAGGGCATCATAAAAGGCAATCACCGAAAAGAGGAGCGTAAAAGAGACAATATAGCATTTTAATAAGTAAGGGTTTCCGAGCAGGGACCGGAACACAAGAAACATAGATTCCGTTTCCCGCACGGATGCGGGAGGGGCGGGCAGAAGGAGGAAAGCCAGCGCGAACAGAATAAGGTAGCAAACAGCAAAAAAGTGAAACACGCTGGTCCAGGAAAGCCAGGCAGTGAGAAGAGCGCTGACAAGCTGTCCGAAGATGCCCGCTATCAGAAATCCTGTATTGATCAGGACGACAAGCATCGTACGCTGTTTAACCGGAAATGCATCGTAGGAGTAGGCAAACACAACAGAAGCAAAGGAAGCAAGCGTAAACCCCTGGATGGAGCGCGTTACCCAGAGGCTCTCCGGCCCAGAGGACAATCCGACGCAAAACGTCGCCAGTGCGGAGGCCAAGAGTCCGAAAACTAGCACCTTTTTCAATCCTGTGAACGATGACAGCATACCAAGGGAAAGAAGCCCGCAGGCATAAAAACAGGTAAACAGGCTCCCGGCCAAGACAACATCACCAGCAGGGATGCCAAGGTCTTTGGCAATGATTCCATAGATGGGGACCAAGGTATAAATATTACTTGCCACCAGGATGGCACAGGCTGTCAAAAGAACAACGGCAGTTGGCATATTTGCTTTTGAGTACATAGTATCACCCAGGATAGGGTATGCGGATGAACCTGCTTTTGAAGGTTGTTTTTGGCAATACTATTTCGCATTCATCACCACCGGGTTATGGTATCATCAATTAATAGAAACATAGGTTAAAAGGAGGAAGAGATATGGCTGTTCGCTTTGTATTGGGGCGTTCCGGGAGCGGCAAGACGGAGCTATGCTTAAAGGAAATTATCGGCAAGCTGACTGAGAACCCGGCAGGAGATCCGATTGTCTACCTTGTGCCCGAGCAGATGTCCTTCCTGTCGGAATACCGGCTGTCGACAACTCCTGGCCTTGGAGGCATGATCCGGACCCAGGTCTATAGTTTTCCCCGGCTTGCCTGGAGGATCCTTCAGGAAACTGGCGGATTTACCCGCTATCACCTAACCAGTGTCGGGGTCAGCATGATGATCAGGAAAATCATTGAAGATAAAAAAGACGATTTGAAAATTTTTCAGCGCACGGCTGATAAAAATGGCTTTATCGAACAGATGGAACAAATGCTGATTGAATTTAAGAGATATGCAATCAAGCCTGAAGACCTTGCTTCAGAACCTGGCGGGGAAACCGGAGACAAGGCGCTCCGGGAAAAGCTCCATGACCTGGAGATCATCTACCGCCAGTTTGAAGATGAACTATTCGGCAAATACATTGATTCGGAAGACTATTTTCGCTTGCTGGCGGAAAAGATTCCATCCTCACATTACTTAAAAGATGCCGAAATTTATATTGATGGTTTTTACACTTTTACCCCGCTTGAATACAGGATTATCGAGCAGCTGATGAAGACTGCCCGGCGCGTCACCATAGCCCTGCCGCTTGACCGTGCATTCAAGCATAATGGGCCGGATGAACTCCACCTGTTCAGGCTTACCGGGGAAACCTGCCGGACTCTGCATGAAATCGTCCAGGCAAACGGAATCGAACTCGAGGATGAGGTAACCCTATCTGGCCAGCTCAGGTGGCAGGATGAGTCGCTTAAGCATCTCGAGAGCGCTTTTGAATCTCGTCCTGCGAACCCTTATCAGGCACGTGCCAATATCCATATTGCCGAAGCCGCAAACCGGCGCGCCGAGGTGGAGGGAATTGCCCGTAAAATCCGGAGCCTTGCCAGGGAAGGCGGATTCAGGTATCGGGATATGGCCATTCTGACCCGAAATGGCCAGGATTACCGGGATATTCTGGAGACGGTATTTACAGACTATGAGATTCCATACTTTATAGACCGCAAGAGCACCATGCTCAGCCATCCGCTTATTGAACTGGTGCGCTCAAGCCTTGAAACGGTGATTGGAAGCTGGCGGTATGAGCCAATTTTCCGGGCGATAAAGACGGACTTGTTCTTTCCGCTGGGAGCGAGCATCGAGAAGGAACGAGAGCGGATGGATATCCTGGAAAACTATGTGCTCGCCTATGGGATTCAGGGGGACAAATGGACAAGGAGAGATCCATGGGTTTACAGACGCATCCGGGGACTTGAACACTCGGAACAGGTACAGACAGATGCCGAGAAAGAGAGGGAAGAGCTATTGAACCGGCTGCGGGGCATGATTACGGCCCCGCTGCAGCGAATGGCCCGGCGTCTAAAGCGGGCGGACAATGGCCGCAAACTGTGTGAAGCCGTCTACCTTTTCCTTGAAGAGCTCAATATTCCCGCAAAGCTTGAAGAATGGCGGCTGGCAGCCGAATCGAAGGGAAGGCTGGTGGAAGCAAGAGAGCATGACCAGGCCTGGAATGCGGTCATTGAGCTACTAGATGAGTTTGTGGAGATGCTTGGTGAAGAAGAAGTGTCCCTAAGCCAGTTCATGGCTATTCTGGATGCCGGATTTGAATCCTTGAACTTCTCGCTCATTCCTCCTGCGATCGACCAGGTGCTTGTGGCTGACCTGGAAAAATCAAGGCTTGCTGACATTAAGGCAGCTTTTGTTATCGGAGTCAATGAAGGTGTGCTCCCTGCCAAGCTGACAGAGGATGGAATTCTTGGCGACGATGACCGCGAAGCCCTAAAGGAAGGGGGACTGCAGCTCGGAGCCACCAGCCGGCAAAAGCTTCTTGATGAGAACTTCCTGGCATATAAGGCGTTCACGACTCCATCCGAATTGCTTTATGTCTGCTATCCAATTGCCAATGAAGAGGGCAAGGCGCTGATTCCATCCTCTTATATCAAGAGAATGGAGGATTTGTTCCCTTACCATATAAGGCATGTCTTTGCGGCTGACCCATCCGAGTTATCAGAGCTGGAGCAGCTAGAATATGTTTCGGGTGAAAATACTGCGCTGAGCTACCTTGCATCCCAGCTCCAGCTCAAGAAACGGAATTATCCCATTTATGATCTTTGGTGGGATGTATATGATTACTATATGGGAAACACCCGCTGGAAAGAGGTGGCAAGCAAGGTACTAAGCAGCCTGTTTTATGAAAACCGTCCTCAAAAGCTGTCCGAAAAGGTCAGCACCGAGCTATACGGGGAAGAAATTCAGGCCAGCGTATCCAGGATGGAGCTTTTTAACAGCTGCGCGTTCTCGCATTATGTTACGCACGGCTTGAGGCTTCGGGACCGGCAGATTTTCCGCCTGGAGGCTCCCGATATCGGGGATTTATTCCATGCCGCTTTAAAATACATTGCCGAAACAGTGATGAGGGAGAACTTATCATGGGCCAGCCTGACAAGGGCACAGTCCGAGGAGCTTGCGAAGGATGCGGTGGAGAAGCTGGCTCCAAGGCTTCAAAATGAAATCCTGCTCAGCTCGAACCGCCATCATTATATTAAGCAGAAACTCGAAAAAATCATCAGTCGTGCATCCATCGTCATGAGCGACCATGCAAAGGCCAGCGGCTTCTCGCCTGTTGGGCTTGAGCTGGGGTTCGGGCGCCAGGGGACACTTCCGCCGCTGGGCTTTACCCTGAAAAACGGGACTAAAATGGAACTGATGGGACGGATAGACAGGGTGGACAAAGCGGAGGATAACAACGGAATGTACCTCAGGGTTCTTGATTATAAATCAAGCGATAAAGAGTTGAACCTCACAGAGGTTTATTACGGACTTGCCCTGCAGATGCTGACGTACCTGGATATTATCATCACCCATTCGCCGCTGATTGTAGGAAAGGAAGCGGATCCTGCAGGAGTCCTCTATTTCCACGTCCATGATCCAATCGTGAATGCGTCGAGAATGCTTTCGCTGGATGAAATAGAAGAGGAGATCATTAAGCAGTTCAAGATGAATGGACTTCTGCTGGCTGATGAAAATGTCATCCGAATGATGGACCGCAAACTCGACAGTGGATCAAGCTCCCAAATCATCAGCGCCGGCTTCAAGAAAGATGGCAGCATGACAAAGGCTTCGAAGGTTGCAAGCCGTGAGGACTTTGATCATTTACGGCGGTTCGTACGGCAAAAATACATCGAGACAGGGAATGAAATTGTCAGCGGCGTTGTGGATATTGCGCCATTTAAGCTAAAGGACAGGCTGCCGTGTACCTTCTGTTCCTTCAAGTCTATCTGCCAGTTTGACAGAACCATCGAAACAAACGAATTTAGAAAGCTTGTCCCGAAAAGCAAGGAAGATATCCTTGAGGCGATCAGAAAGGAGGAGAACCTGATTGACTAGCATGAAAATCCCTCCTAAACCGGAGGGAGCTACCTGGACAGATGACCAGTGGAAGGCGATTATGGCAAAAGGACAGGATATTCTCGTTGCGGCAGCTGCCGGGTCAGGCAAAACAGCGGTACTCGTAGAGCGGATTATAAAAAAGATCATTTCTGAGGATGCTCCGCTGGATGTCGATGAGCTATTAGTGGTAACCTTTACCAACGCTTCCGCTGCCGAGATGCGCCATCGAATCGGAGAAGCCCTTGAAAAAGCGATTGACAGCCAGCCGGGCTCTGCCCATTTGCGAAAGCAATTGAGCCTGCTTAACCGGGCGTCCATTTCGACCCTTCATTCTTTTTGCCTTGAAGTCATCCGGAAGTATTATTACCTGATTGATGTCGACCCCGGATTCAGGATAGCCGACGAAACGGAAGGACAATTGTTAAGGGACGAAGTGATAGATGAATTATTTGAGGAAGAGTACGGCCGGAAAGACAATCTTTCCTTTTTCAGGCTTGTTGATACCTTCACCAACGACCGAAGTGATGAAGCCTTAAAAGACATTATTCTCGAACTATATGACTTTTCCAGGTCCAATCCTTCCCCGGAGGGCTACTTGGATTCCATCGCGTCGATGTATGACACGGCGAGCTACGCTTCGATTGATGACCTTCCTTTCATACAGTCCTTAAAACTTGATTTGGAACTGCAGCTCCAGGGAGCGAAACGGCTGCTGGAGCAGGGGCTGGAATTGACAAAGCTGCCCAATGGCCCAGCACCGAGAGCAGCCAATTTCCTTGAAGACCTTGTGCTTGTGGAGTCCTTGATATCTGCTCAGCAAGAATCCTGGACGGCTCTTTACGAGATGATGCAGAAGGTGGACTTTAAGCGGGCAAAAGCATGCAGCCCGAAGGAATACGACAAGGAACTGATTGACAAGTCAGGCAAGCTAAGGGATAAAGCGAAAAAACTGGTGCAGGAAATGCAAACGGAGCTCTTTTCACGCAAGCCGTCCAGTTTCCTGAGAGATATGGAGGAGATGAAGCCTGTCATTGAGACACTGACCAGGCTGGTGAAGATATTTGGGGAACGGTTCGCCGCTGTAAAACAGGAAAAGGGCCTGGTCGATTTTTCAGATCTCGAGCATTACACACTGAACATTCTTTCCGATTCAGGCGAAGCGGGAGAGCAGCTTGTTCCTTCCGAGGCTGCTTTGAACTATCGCAAAAAGTTCAAGGAAGTGCTGGTCGATGAATATCAGGATACCAATATGGTGCAGGAAGCAATCCTGCAGCTTGTCACGGCCGATGGGGAACACAGCGGCAATCTATTCATGGTTGGCGATGTCAAACAGTCTATCTATCGATTCCGGCTGGCTGAACCAAACCTTTTCCTAAACAAATACAGCCGGTTTACCGCCGAAGGGGACGGAACAGGACTGAAAATTGATTTGGCGAGGAATTTCCGCAGCCGCGGGGAAGTGCTCGATGGAACGAATTATTTGTTCAAGCAAATCATGGGAGTACGGGTTGGTGAAATCGACTATGACGAGAATGCCGAACTGAAAAAAGGTGCTCCTTATCCTGATGAGCCATTTCCGGTAGAACTCCTGCTCATCGACCAGGATGGGGCTGCACTGCCGGAGGAAGAGGATGGGCCAAAAGAAGGCTTTGATGCCGAAGAGCTTGAGCAGTCCCAGCTGGAAGCGAGACTGATGGCCAGGAAGATCAGGGAAATGATTTCGGAGAGAAGGCCTGTCTATAATCCTAAAAACAAAAGTGGGCAGCCAATAAAGTATCGTGATATTGTCATCCTGGTCCGTTCCATGACATGGGCGCCGCAGTTTATGGAAGAGTTCAAGCAGCAGGGGATTCCTTCTTATGCGAACTTATCAACCGGCTATTTCGAAGCGACGGAAGTGGCCATCATGCTTTCCCTTCTGAAGGTCCTCGATAACCCGTTCCAGGATATACCGCTGGCCTCTGTGCTGCGCTCGCCGATTGTCGGGCTAAATGAAGAGGAGCTGGCCATTATCCGGATCCATGATAGAAAAGGAAGCTATTATGATGCTCTTTCTGCCTTCTGTGCGCGGCCTGCAGGCGAAGGACATGAGGAACTTTATGAAAAGGCCAGGCCGTTTTACGACCGTCTCAGGGAGTGGAGGACAAAAGCCAGGAAGGAAGCTGTTTCGGATTTGATCTGGCATCTGTTCCGTGAGACCCGTTTTTATGATTTTGTCGGCGGAATGCCTGGAGGGAAGCAGCGTCAGGCCAATCTGCGGGCTTTGTATGACCGGGCCAGGCAGTATGAATCCACTTCTTTCCGCGGCTTGTTCCGCTTCCTCCGTTTTATTGAACGAATGCGTGACCGCGGAGACGACCTCGGTGCTGCAGGCGCCATTGGGGAGAAGGAGGATGTGGTCCGGATTATGACCATCCATAGCAGCAAAGGACTGGAGTTCCCGGTCGTTTTTGTAGCGGGCTTGGCCCGCAAGTTCAACACGATGGATTTGAAGAAGCCGTTCATGCTTGATAAAGAATATGGATTTGCGTCAAAGTACGTGAACCCTGATAAGCGAATTTCCTACCCATCGCTGCCGCAGCTGGCTTTTAAGCGAAAGAAGAAAATGGAAATGCTGGCTGAGGAAATGCGCGTGTTGTATGTGGCCCTTACCCGTGCCAAGGAGAAGCTGTTTCTGTTGTCTACGGTGAAGGATGCCCAAAAGACGATTGAAAAGTGGTCCCAGGCCGCAAGCTCCCCCGAGTGGCTGCTCGAAGACTATTCAAGGGCGTCTGCCAACAGCTACCTTGAGTGGATTGGCCCTGCCCTGGCGAGGCACCGGGATGCAGGTTCCACTTTTGGGAATGAAAGGGACACTGACAATGACCTGGCAGACCATCCTTCCCGTTGGAAGATTCATGTTTATGAGGCAAACGATGTTGCCCGCCTGTGGGAGGAGGAGAACTTCGAACGCGAAGATAAGCTGGAAAAAATAAGGTCAGGAGAACTTGTTTCTTCTCCTTCATCTTATGCTGAAGCAGTCCAAACACAGCTATCCTGGAAATATGCGTACAGTGAAGCAGCAACTCACCGTTCAAAGCAGTCCGTTACTGAAATGAAACGCAATCATGAGGTGCGTGACGCAGAGAGTGGAACGGATTTCCTTCGAACGTTTTCCAAACCGATTTTGAACCGGCCGAGATTCATGCAGGAAAAGAAGCTTACTCCAGCGGAAAAGGGGACGGCGATGCACATGGTCATGCAGCATATCGACCTAAGAAAGCCAGTGACCGAGCAGTCTCTCACGGAGCAATTGGATCAAATGACCGCATCGGAGCTCCTGTACCCTGAGCAGAGGGAAGGTGTGGAGATTGGATGGATACTGGCATTTTTCGACACAGAGCTGGGGCAGCGCCTGCTTAATGCGGAAAAGGTAAACAGAGAAGTGCCGTTTTACTTGTCCTTGCCGGCTGAGCAAGTCTATCCGGACTGGAATGGGGAAGATGAGCAAATTTTCATCCAGGGAGTCGTGGATTGCGTGTTTGAGGATGAATTGGGGCTGGTCTTGCTTGACTTCAAATCCGATGCAATTGAAGACCGGTATAAAGGCGGATTTGAACAGGCCCGGCCGATTCTCGAAGAGAGGTATCGTATCCAGCTGGCTCTTTATGCAAAAGCTCTTGAGCAGGTATGGAAAGTCCCGGTAAAGGAACGCTACCTCTTCTTCTTTGACGGAGGACATCTTTTGAAACTGGATTAACAAAATAATGAAGGAAGGACTGACCCAGAGGTCAGTCCTTTTTGTTAGTTATTACCAATTGTTGGCTGATCAACCAAATTGGAATCAACGACATTGTTAGCGTTTAAACCATTATTGGTCAGGACAAAGCCCCCTGTATTGCTCGCACCTTGCCCAGAGGCTGTCTTTGAAGCGCTCTTTGGCGAAATAATAAGGGAGTCCCCAAATTGGACGTTACCCCCTCCGACGTTAATGATTTGCACTGGCCCGACAAAAGCTGGCATTTAAAACATCCTTTTCTTTTTGGCTCCTGTTTTTAACATATGCACGCAAGTTCACTGTTGTTCATCATCAGGTAACAGCTGGCGAATATGCTTTATTCTTGCTTCCATTGTTACATGGCAAGTGTTTCCCAGATGCACAACGGCTGCAGTGGATACACCTAAAATATCAATCTTCCCAACTTTTATACAGGGATTGATATTATGCTGATACATCTGAACTTGTTCCGTAATCGAAGGAAGGGGAATAGGTTCGGAGAAAATGCCATAGGGAGCCAAATCTCCTTCATTCCCAAAGAAAATCTCTGCCTGCCGCTGAACGGCAAGAGCCCGCGCACTACTTTGAATCCGCTGAGAATCACCTATTTGTAAAACCGAACTGAAAATCACAGCTTTTATTTCCAACTCATCAACTACAGTAGTTCGAGGGGCCATGCTATCTTGCCTCAGGCGCAAGTGGCACAAATGGTCCGGAGATAAAGGATTCAGGCGGGGTGTCGAACGTAGCTGCCAGCTGGATTGTTTCAGCGTCTCCTATAAGAAAGAGAGCCGAGCTGGCCACCCCAAGAACATGAATATTTCCGACTTGAATATCTCTATTATATACATTGAAGATCAAGTTTTTCCCTCCCTTTCCTGCTGTTGCAGCTGGCTTAAAAACAGGCGGACGCCCTGCTGGATTTCATGCTTGATTTTATTTGTGATTTCCTGTTTGGCTGCTTTATCCAAATTTCGCTGATCAGCCGGTAAACTGGCGAGGTGGGAAGAAATCCGCTGAGGCAGCTGCTTTATAATATCTTCTTTTATTAAGGGGTAATAAGAGTCGCTTACGGTAAATTTTAGCTCATCTTGGGCTTGCTCATAAATTTGTGGGAGAGAAATTTCCAAAAACTCCATAATTTCGCTCTCAATCTCATTGTTCCTCACTATTTTAAATGGGGTTTTTGGAGGGATCGGTGATTGCATGCTTTTGTTGTCAACCGAAAAATCGGAGATCCCTTCAAGGTCTGTGGGATTCAAGCCAATATTCAGTGTTCCTTCAAGTGTTTCGACCTTCAATTGATCAAACTTATATTCAAGTGTCCCAATCTGCACGGGAGGGCGTTCTTTTAGGCTGGCGATTTCTTGGCGTAATTCATTCATTGATTTTTCCAGCATATATATCTTTTTTGTTTGGCGTTCGATAAAGATATGAAGCTCCCTCAAATATTGATACATTTGATTATTCACAGACCTCACCTCCTCATTTATGGGGAAGAACTTCTTACAGGTGCTAGAGGGACAAGAGGTTCTGGGCTGAATGCCGCGGCAGCCGCAGCTGGCGGGCTTGCCTCTGGTGCTGGCTGTGTAAATCCTCCAGTATTATAAAGATAGGAAGCCGGCTTAATCACTCCTGCACTGCCAATTTGAAAGACGGATGAATTGCTGATCCCGTCAATCCTAATTAAATTAATGCATATGCTTTGCTTTATATAATAATTTGCCATCTTTCTCACCTATCTGTTTAGGCATTGAAAAGAATACCTTGATCTAAGCCATCCTGGTCGAAAGTATTAGTAGAGCTTCTGCTATTATAGTTAGTCACCGAATCTCCCGTATTAAATGATCCTGCCCCTGAAAAAGTCTTGGAAGTGGAAACTGGCATGATCTTATAGACGTCACCAATATGGAATACGCCGCTGCTGCTAACTGATATAACCTGTACTGCTCCAACGATTGCCGGCATAATACAACACCCTTATTGAGGTTTTGCTAATAGGCTATGTCAGCGGAGGAAGAATGTGATTAAAATGCCTATATTTAATTAATAATCGAAAACCGACACAAACCGACATTATCAGCTTGAAAGATTATGGTACGATATTATTAGAATTTTCTGTATGGAGGAAGGGAGATTGTTATGGACGTACCGTTGATATTAACGCAGTTTTTGGATCGAGCCGTATCTTTATATGGAGAAAAGAAAGCGATTTTTTGTGAGGACAGAGAGTTTACATACCGGGAATTGAACAGCCGGGTAAATCGACTGTCCGATGGGCTCAGGAAGCTTGGCGTGAAAAAAGGAGACAGGATTGCCTATCTCGCTCCAAATACAGTCGAAATGCTTGAAGGCTTTTACGGAGTGTTTCAGCTTGGCGCTGTCATGGTCCCCCTAAATATCCGCCTTAAACCGGATGATTACCTGTTTATCCTGAATCATAGTGAATCCAAGGTGCTGTTTGTCGACCAGGAGCTTTATCACCTTATTGTCCCTGTAAAGGACAAGCTTGAGACCGTTGAGAGGATCATTGTTCATTACCATGACGGTGAGAGCCCGGAGACAGGGTATGATGAGTGGCTTAAAGGCAACTCTGAGGCGCCATTCGACAGGGAGGTCCTTGATGAACAGGATGTTTGTAGTCTGCTGTACACGAGCGGCACTACCGGAAATCCAAAGGGCGTCATGCTGACCCATAGGAATAATTACCTGCATGCATTAAGTTCCATGCACCATTTGCGGGTAAGTGATGAGGACATCCTCATTCATGTACTGCCCATGTTCCACGTCAATGGCTGGGGCTCGCCATTTTACTATACAGCCAATGGAGCAGCACAAGTCTGCTTAAGAAAGGCAGCTCCGGAATCGATTTTTGCCGCGATTTCCAAGCACGATGCGACCGTCATGCATATGGCCCCGACAGTGCTGAATTCCATTCTTCAACATTATGAACAGCATGTCCCTGAGGTTAAGAAAGATATAAGGGTAGTGATCGCAGGTTCGGCCCCGCCTCCGGCATTTGTAACAAGAGTCGAAAAAGAGCTGGGCTGGGAGTTCATCCAGGTGTATGGAATGACAGAATCTTCGCCCCTCAGCACTGTTTCCATCGTACGCTCCCACTTGAAAGGGCTTCCATTAAATGAACAGTACCGGATGAAAGCGAAAGCCGGGGTCCCGATGATTGGCAGCGAAGTGAAGGTTGTTAACGAGCTGGGAGGAGAGGTTGCCGGGAATGGGACGGAAATTGGGGAAGTTGTGGTCAGAAGCAACGGAGTCATGAAGGGGTACTGGAAGAACGACGAAGCAACAATGGAAGCGATTCGCGATGGCTGGCTGCATACAGGGGATATGGCCAATGTCGATTTATATGGAAATATCGAAATTGTCGACCGCAAAAAAGATGTCATAATCTCGGGAGGCGAGAACATATCCTCAATCGAAGTGGAAGGCGTTCTCTATGACCATCCTGCAGTTCTTGAGGCGGCTGTGATTGCGGTTCCTCATGAAAAGTGGGGAGAAACACCACATGCCTATGTCGTGCTTCGCCCTGGGACCGCTATTACGGAAAAGGAACTGATAGGCTTTTCCAGGGAAAAGCTGGCCCACTTCAAGGCCATTACCGGTGTCACATTTGTCGATGAACTCCCGAAGACCGCATCAGGTAAAATACAGAAGGTACATTTGCGAAATGAATATTGGGAAGCAAAAGGCAAAACCGGCAAGTTTGTGAATTAAGGGAAGGGATTCAATAAAAACAAGGAGCAGATTACACATGAAGTTCGTTACAGCAGAAGACAGGCAGGGCGTTTTTATTGGCATGGTTCATGATTCAGGGGAAAAGGTTCTTGCCCTGGGACGGGTACAGCAGAAATTTGAGGGAATAAATACGATTCCGAAAACCATGCACGAGTGCATCGCCTTGGGTGGAGAGTTTTTAACCAAGGTTCATGAAATTTCCGAGATGGCAGGGGAGGAACTGTTTCTCCCCCTATCAGAGGTGAGCCTGCTGGCCCCTATTCCGCGTCCCGCGAAAAATATATTTTGTGTGGGCAAAAATTATATTGAACATGCGCTTGAGCTCGGCAGCAGGGAAGACATTCCGGAGCATCTTATGGTATTCACCAAGGCGCCGACAACTGTCATCGGGTACGGCCGATCCATTCCTATCCATGAACAGGTTACAGAAGAACTTGATTATGAAGGAGAACTTGCGGTTGTCATTGGCAAAGGGGGACGAGCGATCAAAGAAGAGCATGCTCTTGGGCATATATTTGGCTATACGATCATCAATGATGTGACCGCCCGTGACCTGCAGGCAAGGCATAAGCAATATTTTATCGGCAAAAGCCTTGACGGCACCTGTCCAATGGGGCCATGGATTGTTCATTCCTCCGCCATTGGAAGTCCAAACAGCCTGAGGATTGAGACCAGGGTGAATGGCGAAGTCCGGCAATCGTCAAATACGGAACATTTTATTTTTCCCATTCAAAAGATCATAGCTGAACTGTCCAAAGGAATGACCCTGGAACCAGGTGACATTATTGCAACCGGTACCCCTTCAGGAGTAGGAAAAGGCTTTCATCCTCCAAAATTCCTGCAAAAAGGGGATGAAATTGAAATATTTGTCGAGGGCATAGGCAAGCTGGTCAATAGAGTTGGGGAATAAAGGATAGTTCGACAATTTTCTTCCTTTTCCCACCATATTTTTAGGAAAATCTGTCCTCCTGTGATATGATAAAACAGACTTATTGATAATAGGAGGCAAGCAATATGGTACATGCCCATATGACCGCATGGTTCTTGGCTGTCATTTTATTTTTTGTTGCTCTGGGCCTGCACAAGGGCGGAAAACAAAAAGGTTTCAAGATTGTACAGATGATTTTGCGAGTCTTGTACATACTTATTCTTGCGACTGGCCTGGGTATGCTTTTCAGCCTGGCCAATATCAGCATGATGTATATTTTAAAAGTGGTCGTTGGCCTTTGGGTCATCGCGATGATCGAAATGATTTTGGGGCGGACGGCAAAGGGAGAAAGAACACAAGTATTGTGGATTCAATTTATCATTGCCTTTGTACTTGTCCTGTACCTTGGATTTTCCCTTCCATTGGGAACGTATATCTTTTAGAAAAGAAAAAAGCTGCCTGCGCAGCTTTTTTTCTTTTCTAAGAGATTTTTTCAATCACAGTACGCTTTCCGCTGCTAAGGGTAAATTCAAAGCGGTCGCTATGAGAACTGGCATAATCAAAATGGTGCTGGATGCTGCAGATGCATTCTTCGTTGTCAAAAATCAGGAAGTTTACCCCGCAGGCTCCCTCATTTCCGTTGAGGAAGGTAAGGTGGTTATAGCAGTAAATACAATCATGGATGGAAAAATGAAGGGAGTTCAGGGTATTGATAAAATACAAAAAGGCCTCATCCTTCAGTTCATCCAGCAGTCTTTCCAGGGAATAGATCAATTGTTTCCTGATCCTGATATTCTCACCGTCAAACAGGCTTATTATTTTCCTGTCACATTGGACTTTCCCGTTTTCGAGCAGCAATCCTCTCTGCCAGCTATGATCACGAAAAACCTCGACTTCCTGGTTGATATGATGCTCCAAAAGCGAAGCTTCTTCCGTTTCCTCATCGAAAAAAACCCATTGCTGGTTAATGAACTCAATTGTGCCGGCATCAAATGCTCCAAGCTGATTTTCTATTAGCTTAATTCGTTGCTGTCGATTCATCATTAACCTCCGTATTTAGCTACTCACCATCCTTTCTAGACATCATTGCCGAATTTTATAACTGCAAATGAAAAGATATCGTCTCTAATTTTAACCATCCATATTCCTGCTGCATAAGATTAACCATAGCCCAAAAAATGGATATGTTCCGCTAAAGGAAGGAAGGATATTAAATGTGTGGGATAACCGGCTGGATTGATTATCGAAGAAATTTGCAGAATGAGCGGAAAACCGTATTGAAGATGGCGGATACCTTGGCCAAAAGAGGGCCTGATGATACCAATATTTGGGTTCAAACGCATGTTGCCCTGGGCCATAAAAGACTTGTGGTTGTGGATCCCGAGGGCGGCCGGCAGCCGATGACCAGAAACAAGGGAAATCACCGCTATACCATTTGCTATAACGGTGAACTATATAATACCGAAGATTTGAGAAAAACGCTTTCACTAAAAGGATATTCTTTTGATGGCCATTCTGATACAGAAGTTTTATTAACTGCGTACCTGGAATGGAAAGAAAATTGCCTGGAGTACTTAAACGGAATCTTTGCCTTTGCCGTCTGGGATGAGGCAGAGGAAATACTTTTTATTGGCCGGGACCGTCTGGGAGTAAAGCCGCTCTTCTTTACGGAGACTTCTGCCGGGCTGCTCTTCGCTTCAGAGCAGAAAGCCATTCTTGCCCATCCGGAAGTCAAGGCGGCAGTCAGCATTGAGGGACTGAATGAGCTATTTGGAGTAGGGCCGTCCCGCTCTCCCGGTACGGGAGTCTTCAAGGGGATCAAGGAATTAAGACCGGCACATGCCCTTCATTTTTCGAAGAATGGCCTGAAAATTTGGCGGTATTGGAATGTGAAAAGTGAAACACATCGTGACAGTCTTGATGAGACTGCAGAGAAAATTCGCTTCCTGTTCACAGATGCGGTTAAACGCCAGCTGGTTTCGGATGTTCCCCTGTGCACCTTCCTTTCCGGAGGAGTGGATTCGAGTGCCATTACAGCGATTGCAGCAAAAGAGTATGAAGCTTCCGGAAAAGGGAGGCTGCATACGTATTCCATAGATTACGAAGGGAATGCCAAGTATTTTAAGGAGAATGAATTCCAGCCTAACTCGGATGCAGCCTGGATCAGAAAGATGTCGGATGCCTTCTCGACTGTCCATCATGATTGTGTGATTTCCCAGCAGCAGCTGGCCGGACTCCTCGAACAGGCTGTCCATTATCGTGATTTGCCAGGAATGGCAGATATCGATTCTTCACTATTGTGGTTTTGCGGTGAGATTAAAAATGACTTTACTGTGGGCTTGTCAGGGGAATGCGCAGATGAAATCTTTGGAGGTTATCCGTGGTTCCGCCGGGAAGAGGATTTGAAGCGGGACGGTTTTCCATGGATGAGGTCCATTGAAGCAAGACAGGGGCTGCTGCGGGAACATTGGCGAAAAAAACTGAACCTGGAAGAATATATGATGGACCGATATGCCGAAACGATCGCTGAGGTTCCTCGGCTTGAAGGAGAATCCGGTGACGCGGCAAAAAGGCGTGAACTGTTTTACCTGAATATCATTTGGTTTATGACTACGCTGCTCGACCGAAAAGACAGGATGAGTATGGGAGCGAGCCTGGAAGTGAGAGTCCCGTTTGCAGACCATAGATTGGTAGAATACGTTTGGAACATACCTTGGGAGATGAAGATGCATGGCAATCGGGAAAAGGGGATTTTGAGAAAAGCCCTCGAGGGAATTCTTCCTGATGAGGTTCTCTATCGGAAGAAGAGTCCCTATCCGAAAACACATCATCCTGCTTATACGGAAGGAGTCAAGAGCATGCTTTCCGGTTTTCTCGAAGACTCCAATAGCGCCTTGCATGAATTCTTTGACAGGGAACAACTGTTGACCATGATTGAAACAAACGGGAAAAGCTTCTCTTCGCCATGGTTTGGCCAGCTGATGACAGGTCCGCAGCTGCTGGCCCATATCGCCCAGATCCACATCTGGTTCAGGGACTATAATGTAAATATAGCAGAATAGTGATCTATAAATAAGCGAGTGTGTCCGGGGAGACACACTCGCTTATTCGCAATTTAAAACTCCAACAGGGCAAACCCTCTTCCGTCCAGCTTTTCTGTGCTTGCCTCATATTGTTCATTGGTCCACAGGTTTTTTGTTTTTCTGCCTTTGAATTCGGCAGGCAAATCAAACTGCGCAGGCTCCGGGCTATGATTAAGGATGACAAGAACTGTTTTATTGCCGTCCGATTTAGTGTAAGCAAAACAGGTTTCATGGAAGTCCGGAGGAAGAAACTGAAGATCACCTGCGTTCGCCAGCAAAGGATATTTTTTGCGGAGGCTGATCAGCTTTTGAACATGGCCCAATAAGTCTTTATCCTGCCTGTCTTCGTCCCATCGCATACATTCCCGGCAGCCAGGGTCCATGACACCCTCCATGCCGATTTCATCACCATAATATAGACAAGGAGTACCATAGAAACTCAGGAGAATCGTGAATATCTGTTTTATCTTACTCTTATCTCCACCGCATTCTGTAAGGATTCTCGGTGTATCGTGGCTGCCAACCAGGTTGAAGGCAACCTCATTTACGTTGTGGGGATACATGTACATCACGTTAGTCATGTTCTCAATAAATTGTTTTGGAGTAATCGTTCCCTTGGCAAACAAATTGAGGATGTTGGTCATGAATGGATAGTTCATAACGGCATCAAACTGGTCTCCCCGCAGCCATGGCATAGAGTCATGCCAGATTTCACCAAGTATGTACAAGTCAGGCTTTATACCTTTGACCTCTCTGCGGAATTCTCTCCAGAAAGCATGGTCCACCTCATTGGCCACATCCAGCCTCCAGCCATCGATATCGAATTCCCGTACCCAGTAGCGGCCCACTTCCAGCAAATAATCCCGCACCTCGGGGTTCTCGGTATTCAGCTTAGGCATTTTTGGCTCGAAGGCAAATGTGCTATAGTTTGGCAAAGGATTGGCACCCACAGGAAATTCCCGCAGATGGAACCAGTCCCTAAAACGTGATTTCTCCCCATTCACCAGAACATCCTGGAACTGTTCAAAGTAAAAGCCGCTATGATTAAAGACAGCATCAAGCATTACTTTTATTCCATGATCATGGCAGACCTTAACCAGACGTTTTAACGTGTCCTTATCGCCGAACTGGGGGTCGATTTCCATATAGTCGATCGTATCGTACTTATGGTTTGAATGCGCTTTAAAAATAGGCGTAAAATAAATCCCGCTGATGCCAAGCTTCTTAAGATAATTTATATTCTTAATGACACCTTCCAGGTCACCGCCAAAGAAATTGGAAGGGGTCGGAGCTTTGCTTCCCCATGGGAGCGTGCCGGCAGGATCGTTGTCAGTGTTTCCGTTGGCAAATCGCTCGGGGAATATTTGATACCAGACAGTATCCTTCACCCACTCTGGTGCCTTGAAGACGTCAATATTATTTAAATAGGGGAAGCAAAAGTAATAAGCTGTATCATCTGTAGGCGGCTCAGCGTAAAAACCTTTTTCGGTAAGGCATATGGTTTCGGCATCATCCTTCAGGATAAAGCCATAACGTATTCTTTTATAGGGAGGGTTGACCACCACCGACCAATAATCAAAAAGCTGGTCAGAGCCGCTTTTTTCCATGGGGATGGAAGATGTAATCCATTGCCGGTCGACCCATTCATACTGGTCGCCGTAGACTAGCGTAATTTCCTCAACATCATTTTTCTTCGTTCGGATCCTGATGTGCAGCTCTTCATCAGTGCAAGCGTATGCATAATTGTCCTTGGGACGATGGTAAATTGCTTCCTTAAGCATAAGTACACAATCCTTTCATCAAATAAGATTTTCCGGCATTCCCCGGCAAAATAACATAACCTATTTATATACTATATTACAGTTAAGGTTAAATTAGGAAAATATTTGTTGTCAATCATGATATGGAGATTCACAAAAAATTAATAATAAGAGGATGGAAGAAAAAAAATTATAAAAAACTAGTTGTAAAACTCTTAAGAAACCTTATAATGAAAGTAGGTTGTGCAATCGTTTTCACAGTGGTGCGCCGTTTGGGACAAACGTTTGCGCTGTTAAGGAGAACTAATTTGGACAACACAAAAAGATCAAATATTTTTAGGAGGGGAACACATGAAAAAGGCATTATCCATTTTCATGATGCTGATCCTAGTGATTGGCGCTCTTGCAGCTTGCGGCCCGAAAGAAGAAGAAGAAACAAGTACTCCGGCTACAGGCAACACGGAAGAAGAAGCAGCTAAACCCGAAAAACTGGTTGTCTGGGAAGATAAAGATAAATCAGGATGGCTGGAAAAAGTGGCGGCTGACTTTGAAGCAGAACACGGCATTAAAATTGAGTTCAAAGAAGTTGAAATGGCAACAAAGATGCGCGACCAGCTTCGCCTGGATGGTCCGGCAGGAACTGGCCCGGATATCGTGACCCTTCCGCATGACCAAATTGGCCAGGTCGCAGTCGAAGGCCTTATTGCGGAACTTGATGTCAGCGATGAAACAAAGGCCCTGTTCTCTGAGTCTTCCATTCTCGCCCAATCTTATGACGGTAAATTATACGGACTTCCAAAGTCGGCTGAAACACCGGTTTTCATCTACAACAAAGCTTTGATGACCGAAGTTCCTGCCACAATGGAAGAACTTTATGACTTCGCTAAGGAAAATACAAAAGATGGAAAGTACGGCTTCCTTGCTCTTTGGGATAACTTTTACTTTGCACACGCACCAATCGGCGGCAATGGCGGTTATGTTTTTGCCGAAAATGATGGTGCTCTAAACCCGCAAGATCTTGGCTTAAACAATGAAGGTGCTGTTAAAGGTACTGAATATATTCAAAAATGGTATTCAGAAGGGCTATTCCCAAATGGGATCATCGGTGAAAGCGGCGGTTCCGCAATGGATGGCCTGTTCAATGAAGGGAAAGTAGCTTCCGTCATGAACGGACCATGGGCCTTTGGAGCAATGGCAGATGCCGGAATCGATTACGGCGTAGCTCCATTTCCGAAGTTCGCTGATGGAACACCTATGAAGACATTCATGGGTGTCAAAGGCTGGCATGTGTCTCAATTCTCCAAAAACCAGGAGTGGGCAACCAAGTTCCTGGAGTTCATAACAAATGATGAAAACGCGAAATACCGTTTCGAACAAACAAAAGAAGTACCTACCAATGTAGCATTGGTCGAAGACCCGGCAATCGCTGAAGATGAAGGGGCAAAAGCAGTTGCGCTTCAAACTCAGGATGCGGTTCCAATGCCAAACATTCCTGAAATGTCCGAGGTTTGGAAGCCAATGGCGGATGCTCTGCAAACCGTTGTAACTGGCAAGGCTGAACCAAAGGCAGCACTTGATTCCGCTGTAGACCAAATTAAGCAAAACATCGAGGCAAATCACTCCAAATAAGGAGTGAAATTGAATAGCAGTACCTCCCAGGGGTACTGCTATCTCTTTTTATGAGGATTTTTCCTGTAGTAGGACAAACGATTGCACTTCAGAGAGGTTCAGATGTTTTGGCAGGCAGAAAACCACTTTATAATAGTAAAAGTTTGGGCACTCAGATAACTGTCCAGCTCCAGCGTCTAGCCCCTCGAGTCGCTTCGGTCCATCTGTTGAAGTCAAAGAACGACTTCATCAGATGGCCCTCCAGCGCTTGTCGGGGCTGACCAAGGCGCTTCCGCATTTCGTCTGCTAAAGCACCTGATGCTTTTTTAAAAAAATAGAGAAAGAGAAAGGGGGAAATATAGGATGGCTGATGTATCCTATCAAACCAACCACCGAAAAATTGCCACAGCCCTTTCAATCATTCCGGGGCTGGGCCAGTTATACCACAAGCAATATTTAAAAGGGGTTTCATTTTTAATTTTGGCAGCATCCTTTTTCTACGTGTTCGCCGACCTTCTAAACATTGGTCTTTGGGGCCTGTTCACCCTCGGGGAAAAAACTCCGCGTGACCATTCCATATTCCTGCTGGTTTATGGAATTCTGGCAGTTATTGTCGTCATCTTTGGAATCGCCTTTTATCTCTTTAACCTCCGTGATGCCTACCGCAATGGCGTGAAAAGGGATAAAGGTGAAAGACTGACAAACCTGAAAGAACAGTACCATAACCTGGTTGATAACGGCTTCCCATATCTGATCATGTCTCCTGGGTTCATGCTGCTGGTATTTGTAGTTATATTCCCAATCCTGTTTGTGGTGCTGCTGGCGTTTACCAACTACGACCTTTACCATTCTCCTCCAGCTAAACTTGTTGACTGGGTAGGAATTAAAAACTTCATTGACATCTTTAAAATTGATATTTGGCGACAGACATTCTTCTCTGTTTTTGCCTGGACGATTGTTTGGACATTCGCAGCTACCACATTCCAGGTTGCCTTGGGCATTTTTCTGGCTATTGTGGTGAATCAGAAAGACTTGAAAGGCAAAGCCATCATCCGTACGATTTTCATTCTGCCTTGGGCAGTACCGGCGTTCGTTTCCATACTTGTTTTTGCCGGCATGTTCAATGAATCCTTCGGAACCATTAACAATGATATCCTTGCCTTCTTTGGCATAGGCCCAATCCCGTGGATGACAGAAGCGGTTTATACAAAGATTGCGCTTATTTTGATTCAAACCTGGCTTGGCTTCCCATTCATTTTTGCAATGACCACCGGAGTGCTCCAGTCGATTCCAAATGAATTATACGAAGCGGCCACTGTGGATGGTGCTACCAATTTCCAAAAGTTCAGGAATATCACGCTTCCGCTGGTCCTGTTTGCCACTGCGCCAATCCTAATTACGCAGTATACGTTCAATTTTAACAATTTTAATATCATCTATCTTTTCAACGGCGGAGGACCTGCTGTCCCAGGATCGAACGCCGGCGGGACGGATATCCTGATCTCGTGGATTTATCGCCTGACAATGACATCAGCACAGTACTCTAAGGCTGCAGCTATCACAATGATGCTTTCGGCCATAGTAATTGCCGTAGCACTTTGGCAGTTTAAGAGAACGAAATCATTCCAGGAAGAGGATATGATGTGATATGAGCATAAAAAAAGAGAAATACATCAGACTGACACTCAGTTACCTAGTTGTTTTAGCCATGGTCGCCATCATCCTGTATCCGTTGGCATGGATTATTGGTTCCTCATTCAACCCGGGGCAGAGCTTGTCGGGTTCCAGCATCATCCCTGAGAATGCAACCCTGGCCCATTACGAGAAGCTATTCGACCTTGAACGAAGCAATTACCTGCACTGGTATTGGAATTCACTGAAGGTCAGCATTTTCACCATGCTCCTGACTGTGATTATGGTCAGCCTTACAGCCTATTCATTTTCCCGTTACCGCTTTGTCGGCCGGAAAAACGGCTTGGTCTTGTTCCTGATCCTGCAGATGATCCCAAACTTTGCCGCCTTAATTGCTATTTTTATTCTAGCGCAGCTCACGGGATTGCTTGATACGCATCTTGGATTGATTTTGATTTATGTTGGCGGTCAAATTCCAATGAATACCTGGCTGATGAAGGGCTATCTTGATACCATTCCAAAAGAGCTGGATGAATCAGCCAAAATCGATGGCGCAGGACATATGCGGATCTTTCTGCAAATTGTTATGCCATTGGCAAAGCCAATGATCGCAGTAGTAGCGCTGTTCGCCTTTATTGCTCCATTTGGCGACTTCATTATTGCCAGCATTCTACTAAGAACAGAACAGAAATATACGCTGGCCGTAGGTTTATATGACATGGTCGCAAAGCAGTTTGGCGCCGAATTTACCACCTTTGCTGCTGGTGCGGTGCTGATTGCCGTCCCAATCGCCATCCTGTTCCTCTCCTTCCAAAAGTACTTTGTATCGGGTTTGACGGCTGGAGGTACAAAGGGATAATCTAATATAGATACAAACAAGCAAAGGCTTCCAGGCCTTTGCTTGAATTTTGGAGGAGGACGGGAATGAAAAAGGCATTTTTAGGCTTCACCCTCATTTTCATTCTTATTTCCTTCAGCCTTCCTGCGGGGGCTGTGGAAAAAGAGGAACGGAAGTGGCAGGATGAAACGATTTACTTCCTGATGATAGATCGTTTTAATAACGGAGATAATTCCAATGACTACAAAGTTGATGTAAAAGACCCAAAAGCCTATCATGGCGGAGACTTTGAAGGCATCACCAAGCAGCTGGACTATATTAAGGATATGGGGTTTACAGCGATTTGGCTGACACCGGTTTTCGATAATATCGATAAAGGCTATCACGGCTACTGGATCAATGACTTTTATGCGACAGAAGAGCATTTTGGAACAATGGAGGAGTTTAAGAGACTGGTACAGGAAGCTCATAAGCGTGACATCAAAATCATCCTTGATTTTGTTGTGAACCATGTAGGACCTGGCCACCCTTGGCTCGAGGATCCGGATAAAAAGGACTGGTTCCATCAGGAAAAAGAGATTAACAACTGGAATAGCCAGGAAGACCTTGAAAACGGCTGGCTATACGGCCTTCCCGATTTGGACCAGGACAATCCCGATGTTCGCAAATACCTTCTTGATGCAGCAAAGTGGTGGATTGAGGAGACGGATATAGATGGCTACCGGCTTGATACGGTCCGGCATGTACCTGTTGATTTCTGGAATGACTTTTCCCGCGAGGTAAAAAGCGTGAAGGAAGATTTTTATCTGATCGGGGAAGTATGGTCGAACGATCCCAATTATATTGCCCAATATGACAAGGCAGGAATTGACGGGTTTGTCGATTACCCTCTGAATGACCATCTGCGTACGGCGTTTTCCCAGCCTGACCAGACGCTGGATTGGCTATTTTCTACAGCGAAGCGGAACGGGGGCATTTATGAAGATCCTTATTTAATGGGAACTTTCATGGATAATCATGATACAGTCCGCTTTACGCGGGATGTTATCCAAAATAATAATCACCCAGGCCCACGATGGAGGCTGGCGCTCACTTACTTGTACACTTCCCCAGGCATCCCGATTGTTTACTATGGAAGCGAGATTGCCCTTGATGGCGGAGAGGATCCAGATAACCGACGGCAAATGAATTTCCTGACAGATAAGGAATTGATCGATTATATCTCCAGGATAGGTGAAATCAGAGGGAAACTGCCTTCATTGACAAGAGGCACATTTGATTTGCTGCACGAAGAAGATGGAATGGCTATTTATAAGCGTGAATACCAGGATGAAGTATCGGTGGTTGCCATTAATAATACTACACAAACCCAAAGTGTCACTATACCAACGGATCAGCTCGAAGAAGGGAAAGAGCTGCAGGGACTGCTCTTGAATGATCTCGTCCGCAGTGAAGATGGACACTATACGATTATTCTTGACAGGGAAGAGGCCGAAATATATCGGCTCTCGGATCGTACGGGACTGAACATGGGCTTTTTGGCGGCAATCCTCGCCGTAATTGGAGGCTTCCTGCTATTTTTGTTTGTGCTTTCAAGAAGGGCAAAGAAATAGCTTTCGCGGTTTTATTAAAATAGTATTACGATATAATATAATTAAAATTCTGGCGTAAAGGGGGAGATAAAAATGGCAGTAACCATAAAAGATGTAGCCAAGGCAGCTAATGTCGCGCCATCGACTGTTTCTCGCGTGATTGCCAACAGCCCGAGAATCAGCGAGAGAACGAAGGAAAAAGTCAGGGAAGTCATGAAGCAGCTTGGATACCATCCTAACTTTATTGCCAGAAGCCTGGCAAGCCAGGCCACAAGAGCCATTGGGCTAGTGCTGCCGAGCTCCACTGATATCGTTTCCCAAAACCCGTTTTTTCCCATTGTACTGGGCGGTTTAAGTGACGGTGCCCATTCAAAGCAGTATGCCCTGCATATGACCACAGGCAAAACCGAGGAGGAAATCTTTGAGGGAGTTGTCTCCATGGTCCAAGGGGGCAGGGTGGACGGAGTAATCCTGCTGTCATCACGGGTGGAAGACCCTCTTGTATCTTATTTGCTTGAACAGGACTTCCCGTTTGTGGTAATCGGAAAGCCGTTCAAGAATGTCGAGCAAATTACCCATGTGGACAATGATAATTTTAAGGCAGCAAAAGATGCCACCAACTATCTTCTTAGCCTCGGGCACGAACAAATCGGGTTTATCGGCGGAAATTTAAACCTGGTAGTGACGGTTGAACGGCTGCTGGGATATGAGAAGGCATTAAGAGATGCAGGATTGCCCCTGATCAATGAATATGTCATTCACGACGAGTTTTTGCGTGAGGGCGGCCGGGAAGCCGTCCAGGCTTTGCTAGCCTTGAAAAAGCTCCCGACTGCTATGCTCGTTGCTGATGATTTGATGGCCCTGGGTGTCCTAAACGCCCTTGATGAACTTGGGATATCCGTACCCGAAGATGTTTCGATTGTCAGCTTCAACAATGTGCTTGTCGCTGAAATGGCAAGGCCGCCGCTGACTTCCGTCGATATCAATATATTTGACCTTGGCTACGAAGCTTCAAAAAGCCTTATCCAGAAGATAGAAAATCCAAAGGAACCAACCAAGAGGATCATTATTCCTTACGAGCTTGTAAAACGCTCATCCTGCGCCAAACCGACCAAAAAGACATTGACTTTATGAGGCGCTTGCAATGATTTGTTTAAGGCCCTCACGCACTTTTGAAGTGCGTGGGGCCTTTTTTTTGTGTGTGGGAAAGTGCAAATAGAAGTGTGTTTTAGGACAATAGAACAGGCGAGCAGGACAATAGAAGAGGAAAATTGGACAATAGAATGTACGCTGGCAAATAGAAAAGGAAAATCGGCAAATAGAAGGCGGGAAAGTGCAAATAGAAGTGTGATTCCGGCCAATAGAACCGGCAATCCGGCCAATAGAAGAGGGAATTAGGATAATAGCATGTGCGTTGGCAAATAGAAGTGTAATTCCGGACAATAGAACAAGGAAATCGGACAATAGAATGTGCGCTGGCAAATAGAAAAGGAAAATCGGCAAATAGAAGGCGGGAAAGTGCAAATAGAAGTGTGATACCGGACAATAAAACAAGCAAGCCGGACAATAGAAGAGGAAAATCGGACAATAGAACGTATGCTGGCAAATAGAAGGCGGGAAAGTGCAAATAGAATTGTGATTCCGGACAATAGAACCGGCAACCCGGCCAATAGACGCGCAAACCCGGCCAATAGACCCGGCCACGGTTACTGAACGTCCGGCCCTAAATAAAAAAAAGATCGCCAAATCATGAGATTTAGCCACCCTTTTTTCAAAAAATTATCTATCCGTTCACAATCGTTCCGCCGTTTATATGGATGGTCTGTCCGCTGACATAGGTTGAATCGTCACTGGCCAGATAAACGTAGGCTGGTGCAAGCTCATAAGGCTGTCCGGCTCTTCCCATTGGCGAATTGGTGCCAAATTTGGATACCTTCTCGGCGTCGAAAGTGGAAGGGATCAGCGGCGTCCAGATCGGGCCCGGTGCGACGCTGTTTACCCTGATTCCCTGCTTGGCAAGGGACATGGCCAGGGAGCGGGTAAACGAAACAATTGCTCCTTTGGTAGCAGAATAATCAATCAGCTGTTCATTCCCTTTATACGCCGTAATAGACGAAGTGTTAATAATGGTGCTTCCTTCTTTAAGGTGCGGCAACACAGCCTTTGTCAGGTAGAAAATTGAGAAGATATTTGTACGGAAAGTCTTTTCCATTTGATCTGCGGAAATATCCAGCAAGCTCTCTTGCGGATGCTGCTCAGCCGCATTGTTGACTAGGATGTCAATCTTCCCGAATTCCTCAATGGTCCTGTCCACTGTTTCCTTGCAAAAGCTTTCCCTCCCAACATCTCCGGATATCAAGAGGCACTTTTGGCCCTCCGCTTCAACGAGCTGCTTTGTCTCGCGCGCATCTTCACTTTCCTCAAGGTAGACAATGGCGACATCCGCACCTTCTTTAGCATAATAAATGGCGACCGACTTGCCGATGCCGCTGTCGCCTCCGGTAATAAGAGCCACCTTGTTTTTTAGTTTGCCTGAACCCTTATAGTTGTCATCGACTGAAATTGGTTCAGGACGCATTTCCTCTTCTGTGCCTGGCTGGTGGTTCTGATGCTGTGCCGGAAATCCCTTCTTTTGTTCGTTCGTCATTTCCTTCACTCCTCTTTATAGGTTTATCCTATATTAGATTCCAATTATTAGAGGAGATAAAACGTGGAAATTTAATGCAAAGAGGCACAGTCCTATAATGGGCTGTGCCTGAAGCATCAGCGGTAATTGACGAATTGGACATCCACAGTCAAGTCGGCTTCCTTGACGGCAGCGATGATCTTTTGAAGATCGTCCCTGCTCTTGGCGGTTACCCGAACTTGGTCGTCCTGTATTTGGCTTTTCACCTTTAAGCCGCTATTTTTAATGAGAGCGGTAATTTTTTTGGCGTTATCTTTGTCAATTCCTGAAACGAGCTTGGCACGCTGGCGGACGGTTCCCCCTGACGCACCTTCAACCTTTCCGTAATCCAGGTTCTTGACCGGCACCCCACGCTTGATGAGTTTCCCCAGGAGGACATCCTTTAACTGTTCAAGTTTGTATTCGTCGTCCGAAACGAGGACCAGTTCTTCCTTGTCCAAACTGATATCGCTCTTGCTTCCMTTAAAATCATAACGGGTGCTGATTTCTTTCAGGGCAATGTTAATTGCGTTTGTTACTTCGGAAAACTCTACTTTGGATACAATATCAAATGAACTCTCTTTAGACATATCCTGACCTCCAAAAAACGATTTCTATTGTATTTTAATGCTGCAGGCGCAACGAAGCCTGTCACTCAAACCCCCGGCGCATGTAACACGGAAGTTTCCCTTTATCCCGCGCTAACTGGCAGTAAGATCCCCACTTCACGACTTCAGGGAGAACCAAAAAGGAATTAGTGGGGATCAACTGCCAGTAAAAGCCCGAAGGGAAATAAGATTTTTTCTTAGGGCTTCAGCCCTTAGAAAAATCAATCGGGCTGTGCGCGACTAACATTCAGTGGGAGATGGAAGCCCCATTGAATGAAGTTTCCCTTTATGGCTTCATTATAGTAAAATATAGCAGTTCAAACAACTTTTCGGTAATAAGGAGGATTGCAATGTCTCTGAATGAATATATAGGTCAGACAGTAGAGCTAACAGTAGCGCGCATTTCCGATTTCGGCTATTTTTTGACAGACGGGGAAGAGGATGTGCTGCTTCACAATAATGAAACAGACAGGGAGTTCGAGGAAGACGAAAAGGTCGTCGTGTTTCTTTATGTTGACTCAAAGGGAAGGCTGTCAGCAACAACTTCCATTCCTGCTGTCACAGCTGGAACCTACGGCTGGGTTCCGGTCGTGGAATCACTGTCTGGTACAGGGGTGTTCCTGGATATCGGAATCAGCAAGGATATATTACTAGGCAAGGATGATTTGCCGGTCTTCGAATCAGTTTGGCCGAAGAAGGGCGATTTGCTCTATATCACGCTGAGGGTAAACAGGAATCATTTAATATATGCCCGATTGGCGAGTGACCAGGTAGTCCAGGAAATTTCCAATCATGCAACAAGAAAGGATTTTAATAAGAATGTCCATGGTCATATTTACCGCACTGCACGAGTAGGCAGCTGGATGGTTACGGCTGAAGGCTATAAAGGATTCATCCATGAGTCGCAGCGAAAAACAGAGCCAAGGCTTGGGGAGAAAGTGGAAGGACGAATCATTGATGTCAAGGCAGACGGAACGGTCAATATTTCCCTTCTGCCAAGAAAGCAGGAAGCCCTCGATGAGGATGCGGTTGTCATCATGGAGTACCTCGAATCCCGAAATGGCGCCATGCCTTACAGCGACAAAAGCATGGCAGAGGATATCAGCGAGCGGTTTGGTTTAAGCAAATCCTCCTTTAAACGGGCGCTGGGCCGTTTGATGAAAGAGGGTAAAGTGTACCAGGAGGAAGGCTGGACCTATAAAAAAGAAGATAAAATATAAGAGCGGCCAACTGGCCGCTCTTATATTTTATAAATGATCGGTCTTCTTGGAATATTGATTCTTGCCGGCTTTTCGGTTCTTCTCAGCCAGCATGTTCTTTTCGTGGCGGAAAGCATTGTTGTCCTGGGCTTTTTTGTCGTTGTCAGAAGTATGAGGCATAACGTCTTCTCTCCTTTATAAGTTGTTCTACAGGTTAGATTGCCTAAACTCGGCCAACAGTATACAAAAACAGCCTGCCGCAAATAGAGGCAGGCTGTTGGACGTTATGGAAGTTCATTTAAAAAGAAGATCGATATGGTTCCTGGACCGGTATGGGAGCCAATCGCTGCGCCAATCGGGCTTATGAAAACCTCACATGTGCCAAATTCCTTGGCTATCAGTTCCTTCATTTCCAATGCTGTTGCCTCATCATCCGCATGGCTGATCGCAACCATTTGGGAATCGAGGGATGTTCCCCGCTCATGCATCAGTTCAATGATCCTCCGAAGCAGTTTTTTTCTGCCGCGAATCTTTTCAAGAGGAACAAGCTTTCCGTCTTCCACATTGAGCAATGGCTTGATATTCAGAAGCCCACCCAGGAAAGCAGAGGCCCTGGAGACACGCCCTCCCTTTGCGAGATGATCCAAATCATCGACAGAAAATAAATGTTCCATATGCTGGGCCCTGAAGACTGCATCGTTGACAATCTCTTCTTTCGACTTTCCAGCCTGGGCCGCCTTTACGGCTTCCATTACAACGAGCCCGCATCCAAGTGAGGCACATTTTGTATCGATAATGGTTAAATCGAAGTCGGGGTATTCTTCCTTTACCTGTTCGGATATAAGGACAGCAGTTTGGTAGGTACCGGACAATTGTGAGGAAAACGCTATGTATATCCCTTGCTCCTTGTTGACGGCCATCTCGGTGAATACCTCTTTAAAGCTGGCAGGCGATGCTTGTGACGTCTTCGGAAGATTTCCGGAACGGATTTTTTCGTATACTTCCTGAGGCTGGATGGTTCTTAGGTCCTCATACTCTATTCCGTCGATAAGGACCTTAAGTGGGAATAATGTAACATCGTTCTGTTCAAAAAATTCGAGGGGCAAATCGCTTGCGCTGTCGGCCATAATTTTTACTCCCATAAAAAATCACCCTCTTTCTCGCTATATATGATTTTAGTTTAGCCTCTAACCGGGAAAAACACAATTGGAAGTACTGAAATCAGGGTAAATGGGGAAAAACAAGCAAAACTAGCTAAGGAGGTTTGAGATGGTCTGGCTCCATACAAAGAAATTTTTTATAGTACTTATTGGTGCGATACTGAATGCGATAGCCATGAACTTCTTTTTAATCCCGGCCAATGTCTATGCAAGCGGCTTTACTGGTGTGGCTCAGCTGATATCAAGCATCCTGGGTGAATTTGCACCTTTCCAGCTGTCTACAGGAATCTTGCTTTTTATATTAAATGTACCTGTTACTATTTTGGCCTGGAAAAAGGTAGGGAGATCTTTCACGGTCTACAGTTTCATATCCGTTGTTCTTATGTCTTTTTTTCTGGAGGCCATCCCGATCAGGCATGTTTCAGAAGACATTATGCTGAATGCCGTATTTGGAGGGGTCATTGCAGCATTCGGGGTTGGGATCACATTAAAGTGGGGAGCGTCCACGGGTGGAATGGATATTGTAGCCATGGTCCTTTCGAGAACCCATGACCGTCCTGTAGGCAATTATTTTTTCACATTAAACAGTCTGATAATTGTTACAGCCGGCTTTTTATATGGCTGGGAAAAAGCCTTGTATACTCTTGTCCAGCTGTACGCTTCAACAAGAGTGATTGATGCCATCCATACAAGGCATGAAAAGCTGACGGCAATGATCATCACGAAAAAGGCCGCCGAGCTGAAAAAGGCAATCCACAGCAAACTGGTGCGGGGGATTACGGCGATTCCGGCTAAAGGCGGATATACGAATGATGATAAGAACATCTTGCTGATCGTTATTACTCGCTATGAGCTTTATGATCTTGAACGGACAATAAAAGAGGTCGATCCCCAGGCTTTTACGAATATCATAGAAACATCCGGGATTTATGGATTTTTTCGAAAAGAATAAACCCAGTGAGGTGCACAATGAAGAAGTTCAGTTTTTTTCTTGTTTTTTTAGTGCTGGTTTCCATTCCGTTATGGACGATGGGAGCAGAGTCCGCGGACAATGGCCCTGATCTTCATTTTTTTGTTGAACCGATTGCAGGACCGGAAAAGGTCACATTTGAACTAGTCCTCAGAAATGGGGGCAGTACTCCCCTGGCGCTGGAATTTCCAAGTGCCCAGCTGTATGAGATTCAGGTGAAAGACAGAAGCGGGAAGGAGCTTTACCGCTATTCATCAGGAAAAGCCTTTGCGCAAGCTCTGCAGACGGTGAGACTGGCCCCCGGGGAGGCGATTTCCTGGAAGGAAACATGGGATTACCAGGGGGAAACCGGAAGGATACCTGAAGGGGAATATAAGGTTATTGCAGAGCTAAAGGCTAATAAGGCCAATTCTTGGCAGATTAAACCATTGGTGGACGAAAAGGAGACGTTTGTCCCCGGGGAGAACCTTGTTTTCCGGCAGGTAAAGGCCAGCGGGAAGAAAGGCATATATAAGGTGGAAGGAAAGGTCCGGCCAGGGACACGCCATTTTTTCTATACTGTGGAGGATGGACATCATGAACAAATTGGAGAAAAAAGGGTGGAAGTAGAAGAAGGGGGAGATTGGAAAGCATTTAAGCTGGAGATTAAAATACCAGCGGAGGAACTGCCCGAGAGCGGAACACTTATCCTGCATCTTTACGAACGGAGCCAGGAAGGAAGCATCGTCCATGGCTATCCGGTCATACTTGAAAGGTTTTGAACCCAAAAAGGCTGACACCTCGGTGCCAGCCTTTTTGGGCTTACTTATGGTTCTTTATGGAATCAAGCTCGTCTTGATATTGGTGCAGCTGCTGTTTTTCTGCAAGAGTGGAATTGGCGAAAGCGGAAGAAAGGGCATTTTCGGCGCGGGAAATGGCAGCCTGCTGTCCAGTCCCAGCCTCCTGGGCGAGTTTCACAGCTTCCCTGGCTTCCTGAAAGAGGCGATTGCCCATCCTATATCCCCTCCTGCTGGTGTCCGTTTGCCATTTTTCTTGCTTCAGCTTCAGCATAAGTGGTATGGTACGGGATTCGAGCGTCATGTCTGAAGACACTGTCAGTTCCTTGCTTTACAAAACGCTTGGACTTATTCGATTTTCCCATTCTTACCCCTCCATTCAAGTATCCGAGCATGATATGAAACAGGATGTTGATCGGCCTGCTTCAATTTTAGTATGCGCAAAATTCCGGGGGAAACTATTGGCGATAAATGCAAATACGGCTTTTAAAGTGCCCTTAGATTCAAAAGGTCGTTCAGGTACACACCGATGCCATCTTCTTCATTGGACAGGGTCACTTCATTGGCAATGTTCTTAACTGCATCGATTCCATTCCCCATTGCGATGCCGCGGCCAGCAAATTCAAGCATTTCGAGGTCATTATCTTCATCGCCGAAGGCAATGATCCTTTCTGCCGGGATATTAAAATGGTCGGATGCTTTTTTAAGCCCGACGGCTTTGTTAAGTCCATACTTAACAATTTCTATCACATGATATGGGGCTGCCCAGCTGCGATGGTCAATCACTTCAGCATGGACTTCTGATAGATGGGCCCGAATGGAGCTCAATTGCTCCTCCTCCGTATGGATCAGCATGCTGGTCGGTGACTTTTTCAGGAATCTGCGAAGATCTCCTGTGGTGATGTTTGGATCACCGAGCCCAAAAAGGTCAATCAGCTTTTCATCGTGATAGTGAAAGTACAGGTCGTCAATCACTTCGGCAATGATGTTATGAAAGCGGAAGGATTCCAAAGCCTCGACTATATCCTTTGCAACATTAATGGACAGCGGTGAATGGTGCACTCCCCAGCTTTGGTCAAGCGGATGGTGGATGAAAGCCCCATTAAAGTTGACAATTGGTGTATCCAGCTCCAACTCATGGTAATACATTTCGCTGGAGCGGAAAGGCCTGCCAGTTGCAATCATCACAACATGGCCATGCTCCCTGGCTTTCTGAATGACTTTTTTGTTATTCTCCGATATTGTTTTATCATCTTTTAACAGCGTGCCATCCAAATCAAGGGCGATTAAATGTTTTTCAGACATAGAGAACTCCTTTAGGACCAGATTTTTATTAGTATATAGAATTTACCAAAATGAATGCCAAATGATTGGACATACTCCGATATTTCCATTCAGTTGGCCAAAAACATAAACAATATATTCATTTTGCCTATGTAACCATTTTACATATTAATTGTTAAAAAATCATTCGGGACATGTTAAAGAAAGGACAGAGGGTATGTTAACATAGAGGTTGTAAAAGAAATAAAGGAGTGATCGATGTGGATCAGGATTTAAAAGACAGCATCATGGGTGCTTTGGAAATGGTCGTTGACCCGGAATTGGGTGTGGATATCGTCAACCTTGGCCTTGTCTATGACGTAGACCTCAATGATGAAGGACAAGCGACGGTCACAATGACACTGACGTCGATGGGGTGTCCGCTGGCTGGAACGATTGTTGACCAGGTTAAGCACGCCTTGTCCGATCTTCCTGAAGTGAAGGATACGGAAGTGAACATCGTTTTCAATCCTCCGTGGTCAAAAGATATGATGTCACGTTATGCAAAAATCGCATTGGGAGTCAGGGATTAATCCTGATTTCCAGGGAAAAGAAAAGCGCCTGGGGAGAAGCCTCCAGGCGCTTTTCTGTTGATATCATTTGTTCTGCCGTGAAGCCAAATTGGCCCAGGAATTGTGAATAAATTTTGACGGAGATTGTTACGAAATTGTGTATAGTACCAGGGGTTTACTCTATAGCCAAATTCCCTATGTTACTATTACCTCAGTTAAACAAATAGCACTTAAAACCTATATTAACAGGGGGAATACACAATGCCAAGAATTTCAACTTGGGATCCGGAAAATCCGGTGTTTTGGGAAGCAGAGGGGAAGAAACATGCCCGCCGCAACCTGATGATTTCTGTACCAGCACTTATGCTTGCTTTTATTATCTGGCAAATTTGGTCTGTTGTTGCAATCAGGCTAAATGATATTGGTTTCAGTCTGACTCCGTCACAATTATTCACACTTGCTGCCCTTCCTGGCCTGGTTGGGGCAACTCTCCGGTTTGTCTATACTTTTGCTCTGGGTGTATTTGGGGGACGGAACTGGACCGTGTTCTCTACAGGGATACTGATTCTCCCTGCCTTGGGGATCGGCTTCGCCGTCCAGAATCCTGAAACACCTTATTGGGTATTGATGCTCCTTGCCGGTCTATGTGGCTTGGGTGGAGGAAACTTCTGCTCTTCAACACCAAATATTTCACTCTTTTATCCTAAAAAGGAAAAAGGAGCTGCTCTTGGAATCAACGGCGGTCTTGGCAACATGGGAGTCTCCGTTGTCCAATTCGTAACACCTTTGGTCATCACAACTGGCACATTCGCTTTTATCGGTGGAGGATCTGGTGGACAGGTGCTACCAGACGGTTCGCAGGTATGGCTTCAAAACGCAGCCTTTGTCTGGGTGATCCCTATCGTAATCATGACAGTTCTTGCCTGGTTTGGAATGGATAACATTCCAGGAGCCAAGCAGTCGGTATCCGAGCAATTGGTTATCGTAAAACGCAAGCATACATGGATCATGACAGTCCTTTATGTAGCAACATTCGGTTCCTTCATTGGATATTCGGCGGCCTTCCCGCTTCTGTTGAAATCCTTGTTCCCGCAATACATTGGGCTGGCTTTCCTTGGTGCCTTCCTTGCAGCTGCTTCCCGTCCTGTAGGCGGATGGATTTCCGATAAATACGGCGGTGCACTTGTCACTTCCATTACACTTGTCGTCATGTCTTTAGGGGCGTTTGCTGTCATTTACTTCACCCACCAGGTGAACTTTGCAGGATTCCTGATTTCCTTCCTGGTTTTGTTCATTGCGGCAGGCATGGGGTCAGCTTCTACATTCCAGATGATTCCATTTATCTTCCCGGCTAAGGAAGCGGCACCGGTACTTGGATTCACTGCAGCGTTTGCAGCGTACGGATCATTCCTGATCCCGAAATTGTTTGGGTGGTCCACGGGTGCTTTAGGCTCCCCGATTAACGCGATATATTTCTTCATTGCTTTCTATCTGGTATCGCTGGTGATCAACTGGTTCTATTATCGCAGAAACAATGCGGAAATCAAACTAAGATAGAGTGGAAAATCCGGGCTTCGGCCTGGATTTTTTTAATTCTTACATTGTTTGGCAAGTCACAAAACTGCCAAACATCCCAGGGATTTTGTGAGGTATCTCACTTAAGCAAGGTGTAAATTCACCTATACTGATAATACAAGGTCATTATCCAGGAGGCGCATGAAGGATGTTTACAAGAGATTTTAATAAAGACCCGTTCATTGTGATTTGGGAGCTGACACGGGCCTGCCAGTTAAAGTGCCTGCATTGCCGCGCCGAAGCTCAATACAGACGCGATCCAAGGGAATTAAGCTTCGAAGAAGGAAAAGCACTGATCAATCAGATATATGAAATGAATAATCCGATGCTGGTGTTTACAGGCGGGGATCCCCTGATGCGGGAAGATGTTTTTGAGATCGCTGCCTATGCCATCAAAAAAGGTGTAAGGGTGTCGATGACCCCTAGCGCGACTCCGAATGTAACAAAGGAAGCGATCGAGAAGGCAAAGGAAGTTGGGCTATCGCGCTGGGCTTTCAGCCTGGACGGACCAACAGCGGAGATTCACGATCATTTCCGCGGAACGGAAGGGTCATTCGATTTGACAATGGAACGAATCAAATATTTGCATGAGCTGGAGATTCCAATTCAAATCAACACGGTTATATCCCGATATAATTATGATTGCCTGGAGGAAATGGCCAAGCTGGTCGAGGAGCTGGATTGCGTGCTTTGGAGCGTGTTCTTTCTCGTTCCAACCGGCAGGGGCCAGGAGAAGGACATGATTACTCCTGCTGAGCATGAAAAGGTGTTCAGCTGGCTGTACCAGCTGAGCAAGAGAGTGAAATTTGACATCAAAACCACTGCTGGGCAGCATTATCGCCGGGTCGTCATCCAGAATAAAATGCGTGAAGCCATGGAGCAGGTCGAAGATATCCAGTATCTTGACGCGCTCACCCAACAAGGGTTGACAGGTTCAATTGACGGGTTGGGAAGGGCGCCAAAAGGGGTAAACGATGGCAACGGTTTTGTGTTTATCTCCCATATTGGGGACGTGTACCCTAGCGGCCTTCTTCCTGTAAAGGCGGGGAATGTGCGGGAACAGCCCCTGGCCGAGATTTACCGTGAATCACCAATATTCAAGGCTCTCCGGGATCCGGCTGGCTTTAAAGGAAAGTGCGGTCAGTGCGAATTCCGGTATGTATGCGGCGGCTCACGTTCAAGGGCATATGCGGTGACAGGAGATTATCTGGAGAGCGAGCCCTACTGTGTCTACATTCCCGAGGCTATGAGAAAACAGAAGGAAAAGAAGCTTTAATGAGGAGGAAGGAATCGGGCAGTCCGGGTTCCTTCCTTTTTTGCACAAAAAAACGGAGCCTGCTTGGCTCCGTTTCTTTCTCTATTCAATGCTGCAGAAGACCGCGGGACAGTTCTCACATCCTATTTCCGTCTTGAGGTAATCAAGGTCATGGACGATGATTTTCCCTTTTTTTATCGATAGAATCCCTTCCCGTTTCAGGTCGTTCAGGATGCGGTTCGTACTTTCTCTCGAAGTGCCGCAAAAATTGGCGAGTTCCTGGTTGGTCAAAGGCAAATCAATCAGAATCCCATCCTGCCTTTCCACTCCATAACTGTTCGTCATCCGGATCAATGTGGAAAACAGGGCGCCTTTTTTGCCATTTAAAACAAGGTCCCGGAACTTGGTTTGCGTTTTGCGGAAATGGTCACTCATCCACTTCATGAATTCGAATGCCAGGGAAGGGTTTTGAAAGATTTCCCTTTCTATCACGTCCTTCTTGATGGCAAAAATCTCGCTATCTTCAAGAATCAGCGCGCTTAGCAAGTATTTGGGAGACTCCGTGAACAACGTCAATTCCCCGCATAGATCATTTTTTCCGCATATCCTTAATGCCAGCTCGCGTCCGTCTTTTGTTACCTTGCTGATTTGGACTTTCCCGGAAACAATCAGGTACAGCTCTTCAGCTTCCATCCCTTCCTGGAACAAGTAGGTTCCTTTTGGTGCCAGGATTTTCCGGTCGGCAAAAAGCAGAAGTTCTTTTATTTCAATGGAATGTGTAGGTTTATTCAGTTGAGGCATGATCATCACCCTTTAACCGATATTTCGTTCTTTGCACTAATAATAACACCGTAACAGTAGTAAAAACGGGCCTAGAAGCACTTGTTGAAATATTGTCACCTTTCGCGGATTGATTGTTCACATTTCTGTAAAAAACGTCTGATCCAGGCATTTCATCACCCATCTGACAAAGGAAGGAACACTGTGGCAATAGCCACACAGGTATTTTGACAAGTTGATGACATTTCCACTTATTTTCACTATGAGGGTAGTATTTATGGTGTAATATAAGCAGGACTTAATTTTACGTGTGAGAATATTAACAGTAATCGATGGCAACTGCTGATAGAATGATTAGAGAACTTCCATAATGGAGTTGATGAATATATTATGATAAAAGACCAATTGAACAGGCCGTTGCGTGATTTGCGCATTTCCGTTATAGACCGCTGCAATTTCAGGTGCACGTATTGTATGCCTGCAGATATTTTTGGGCCTGACTTTGCCTTTTTGCCTAAAAGTGAACTGCTTAGCTATGAAGAGATTGAAAGGATTGCGAGAATCTTTGTAGAGCTTGGCGTTGAGAAAATCCGTTTGACCGGCGGGGAACCTTTGCTAAGGAAGGACCTTCCAGTATTAATCCAAAAACTTTCAGCAATTGAGGGGCTTGAAGATATTGCTTTGACTACAAACGGGGTGATGCTGCCCAAGCTTGCAGTCCAGTTGAAGGAAGCTGGACTGCAGCGGGTAAACATTTCCCTTGATACTCTGAATGATGACCTTTTTGGACAAATCAACGGCCGGGGGGTCACGACAAAGCCTGTACTTTCAGGAATCAAAGCGGCAAAGGAAGCAGGCCTCGGAATAAAAATCAATATGGTAGTCAAAAAAGGCTTGAACGATCATGAAATCCTGCCTATGGCCGAGTTTTGCAAACAGGAAGGGCTGGAGCTCCGCTACATTGAGTTTATGGATGTTGGCAGTACGAATGGCTGGAAAATGGACGATGTGATTACCAAGAAAGAAATATACGAACTGCTCAAGGAGCATTATGAGCTTGAGCGCACAGGGTCAGCCTATTTTGGCGAAGTCGCCAAGCGTTACCGCTACAGTGGCACGGATGTTCATGTAGGCTTTATCTCTTCTGTTTCGGAATCATTCTGTTCAAGCTGTACAAGGTCAAGGCTCTCAGCGAACGGACAGATATTCACCTGTCTATTCAATGGAAACGGCCAAGATATTCGCGATTTTATCAGAGACGGTGCTTCGGACGAAGAAATCAGGCAGAGAGTCATCTCGATTTGGAATCATCGACAGGATCGATATTCGGATGAAAGGACCGCCGAAACGGTCAAGAGAACGAAAAAGATAGAAATGTCCTATATTGGCGGCTAAAAAATCGATGTGATGCCGTTTAATGGCCAGTTCCTCGACAGGAGCTGGCCATTATCTTTTTTTCGCCAGGAAAGAAGGGCCTAAGTTCCGGCCCTTCAACAGCATAAGCCAGGTTTTCCATGAAAACAGTTAAGGGTATGTTAATAACATGGTAGATGTCAAAAAGAATTGAGGATGTCTGATGATCAAGCGCAGGATTGAATATTTATTTTTAATAGGGTTAATTGCTTGCCTGTATGGCATTTTTTATCTGGATTTAAGCTCTTTCTGGAATTTTGCTCTTGCAGGTGTTTATTTCTTCATCATCTTTATCACCATGTTCTCCCTGATGCTGGAAGAGCGCTCGCCCAGTCATACACTTTTATGGATGAATGTGCTGTTTTTCTACCCGATATTCGGGTATTTTTTCTATTTGTTCTCGGGGCAGCTCTACCTGAAAGGATATCTGTACAAGCGAAAACGCAGGCTGGCGAGGACGGAATGGGAACGCCTAATGAGGAAGGAAGTTACCCCGGACCTCTCCTTCCTGCAGGACAATCAGCAGAATTTTGCCAAAATCGCCAATAAGACAGCTTTGACACCTATCAGTACAGGGTCCAGGGCAACCATCCTGAAAAATGGCAATGAAACATTTACAGAAATCAAGAAAAAGCTGAGGGAAGCCAAAAAGTTCATTCATATAGAATACTATATTTTCCGGTCTGACCGGCTTGGAAAAGAACTGATGGGAATCCTGGTTGAAAAGGCGCATGAAGGAGTTGAGGTGCTGTTCATGTTTGATGCGGCAGGCAGCCTTGCATTGTCACCAAGGGATATCAAAAAAATGGAGGAGGCCGGCATTAAGGTCCATTCATTTTCGCCGCTAAAGTATGGTTTTTTCAACCAAAAGTTCAATTTCCGGAATCACCGGAAAATTATTGTGATTGATGGGGAGATTGGGTTTGTCGGGGGACTCAATGTAGGAGTGGAGTATCTCGGAGAAGATGAAAATATCGGCTTTTGGCGTGATACCCATCTGTTCCTGACAGGTGAAGCCGTTTATTCGCTCCACCAGGTTTTTCTGCTGGACTGGGAATATGTGAGCGGGGAACGGATGATTGGCCACCATTCTGCCGACAAGTCCAGGTCACCGGTGGACAACAATGAAATCGATGGCGCGATTCAAGTAGTGGCAAGCGGCCCGGATACACAGCAGGGAATCATGGGGAGCCTTTTTTTTGCGCTGATGACAAGCGCCACCCAGTCGATTTGGATTGCCACTCCTTACTTTATCCCGAATGAAGCGATAAGGACAGCTTTAAAGGCTGCTGCAGGCAAAGGGCTGGATGTCAAAATTTTGGTGCCTGAAGTGAATGACAGCTTTTTAACCCATTATGCGAGCCGGTCCTATTTTGCCGAGCTGTTGAGGAATGGTGTCGAGATTTATATGTATAAAAAAGGGTTCCTTCATCAGAAAGTACTGATCATCGATGGAAACCTTGCCTCGATTGGAACAGCTAATATGGACATGCGCAGCTTCCATTTAAACTTTGAGGTCAATGTCTTTTTATATGACAGCAGTTCCATACGGGACCTCGTGGCGCATTATGAAGAGGATCTCGAAGACAGTGAGAAGATCGGAGCAATTGAGCATTATAAGCGCTCCTGGATATTAAAAACGAAAGAGTCATTCGCCCGGCTGTTCTCGGGGGTTTTGTAACTTCGATACGAACAGGACCTAAAGCGGCTGCCGCATGAACCCCCCCCCATCATGGGGGGGCGGCGGACCATATTAAGACCTTACTGGGTCCAGATAGCGGGGGAAGAGGATGTTATTCTCAAGATGCACATGCATGAAGGTATGCTCCTCAAGCATTTCAAGCCGCTTGTACACCAATCGGTAAGTCCCGCATGCATCCATTGGCGGAGTGAAATCGGTGGTTACTTCCCTTAGATCCTTAAGGATCGCTCCGGCATGGTCATGCTCCTTTTCCAGCTCAAGGACCTCTGCAATAATGGCATCACGATTTTCTGTTTCAGGCAGGTCCAGCTTTAGAAGGGCAGGAAAGACGGCTGCTTCTTCTTTGGCTGTATGTTCAAGCAATTCCTGCTTCAGTTCGTAAAATAAATCATGCATTTTTATGAGTTCCGGATGATTTCCTCCATGTACCCTTGCTACTTTGGTGACATAGGGACTTAACAGTTTGAGCTCTTCCTCAAGAGTACGGTGGTACTGGTTCTGGATATGCTCTACAAGGTCGGCTGAAGGAGTCTGTGTCCAAAATTCCATATCTTCGGCTGACATGGTGTTCTTGGCATAAAGCTCTTCCAATTCTTCCATAAGGGCGCCCATGTCCACGTTTTGTCCGGAAGCTGCCTGTAAAAGGGGGATGTTGCCCCCGCAGCAGAAATCAATGCGGTTTTTCTTGAAGATATCGCTGGATTTAGGGAAGATGTTTACAATATCCCTTACTAATGTATGTTCATTAAATGGAACTGTCATGGTTTTTTCCTCCTTGGATCAAATCTTTATTGTTTACAAATTAAGCATAAAGGAAATGGTCTTACTAATAGGTGATATGAATCACAGATTGAAAATAATCCTTCGTTCCTTCAAGGAATTTTCACAATTTCCAAGGTGGTAATAGGATTAGTTAAAAATATGTGCGGTTTGTCATTTGTAGGTGTTTCATGTACCGTTATAATGTAAAAGATAAATATTTTAATTGCCCGGTAATAGGAGCTGAAGATATGTTGGAGAGAAGAACGCCTATCCAGATTGGCGAAGCTGTAAAAAAAGTGATGGATTATAAAATAGAGGGAAGAACAGAGCGGGTATCAATCAATGAGAGCTTTGGAAGGTTCCTGTCTGAGGACCTGACGGCAACGAGCGATGTCCCCCATTTCGACAGGGCGCCATACGATGGATACGCAATCCGGTCTAAAGACACGAAAGAAGCCTCACAGGCAAACCCGGTACGGTTTGAGGTCGTTGACCATATCGGAGCCGGCATGCTTTCCGATAAGGAGCTCGGACCGTTCCAGGCGGTTCGGATTATGACAGGCGCCCAAATGCCGGCTGGCTCGGATGCTGTCGTCATGCTTGAACTCACCAAAGAATCCGAGCAGGCAGGAAAGAATTACATGTCGGTGAAAAAGGTGCATAAGCATGGCGAAAATATATCCTATCGGGGAGAAGATGCAAAACAGGGCGAAGTTCTGGTAAAAAAAGGAACTTATATCAATCCTGGCATTCAAGCGATGCTGGCCACTTTTGGCTATGCACAGGTTCCGGTTGCCAAAAAACCTGTGGTGGGCCTTTACGCGACCGGAACTGAGCTTTTGGAAGTAGATGAGCCACTGGTTCCGGGGAAAATCCGCAACAGCAATTCCTATATGATTTCCGCCCAAATTCGGCGGGCTGGAGCGGAGGACAAATATTTCGGGCAGCTGCCCGACGAATTTGATACCTGCTTTGAAGCCGTCAGGGAAGCGATTGACGAAGTCGATATCTTTATCACAACAGGAGGCGTATCGGTCGGGGATTTTGATTATTTGCCGCAGATATATGAAAAGCTGGGCGCCGAGATCCTTTTCAATAAGGTTGCCATGAGGCCGGGCAGCGTCACCACCGTGGCGCAGTTAAATGGTAAACTGCTGTTCGGACTATCTGGCAATCCTTCTGCATGTTATGTAGGATTTGAATTATTTGCAAGGCCTGTCATCCGGAATATGCTTTTCTCCAACAATGTCCATCTTCGCAAGGAGAGGGCGATTCTCGACGCCGACTTCCCCAAGGCCAATCCATTTACACGTTTTGTCAGAAGCTCGCTTACAATCCAGGACGGGAAGCTGGTTGTTTCGCCAAGCGGGCTGGATAAGTCGAATATCATCATGAGCCTGGCCGGCGCCAACTCGTTAATGATTCTGCCAGGAGGCACCAGGGGTTTTGAGCGCGGAACAGCCGTGGATGTCCTTTTGCTCGAGGACCAGACAGGCAGTGAATGGCCTTGGTGAAGCCTGTCATCTTCCAGATTGCCGGATACCAGGATAGCGGGAAAACGACAGCCATGATGAACCTGATTGCAAGACTGTCAATACAAGGATACCAGGTTGCCACCATCAAGCATCATGGCCATGGAGGGAAACCCGACCTCTCCGAAAAAAAGGATTCTGGACGTCATGTAAAGGCTGGGGCCCTGGCCTCGCTGATCGAAGGGGACGGACGGGTCCTTTTGCAGGCAGAAAAACAGGGATGGGACATTCAGGAACAGCTGAAAATCTTATCAGTGCTGTCACCTGACATTGTTCTGATTGAAGGACATAAGCATGAGGGATTCCCAAAAGCTGTCCTGCTCAGGGATGAACATGACCTTCACCTGCTGGATGAACTGACCAACATTAAGATGGCTGCCTGGAGGGAGCCAAAAGCAGGCACCATTGACGTTCAAACGGCTTGTCCTTTATTTTCGGAAATGGAAGAAGCCTATTCGTGGATTGAGGACTATTTAAAGCAGGAGGCAGCAACCCTGGACAATTAATTGATTCCATGTTCACATAAAAGAAAATAAAAGTTCGGAATTTGTTCATATCGGCGACTTTTCTCACTGTGTCCGCCTGCTCTGCCAGATAAAATGTTAGTGAGACAGATGGTTTACTACGTGGTAGAGGTGAGCAACGTGGAAATAGAAAAATTGTTACTTTGGATTGTCTTTCCGTACATGGTCGTGGCTATATTCGGCATGGGTGTAATTTGGCAGTTCGACACACCAGCCGGGACAAGTGCTTCTTCCATTCCGGAACGGATATTAACCCGTTCACTAAAGTGTCTGCTGATTTTATGCACCATTACAGGAGTGGGACTTATCCATTTCACCGACGAATTCACCAGGCTGCTGTTATGGCTGCTGAGCCTGCTTCAATTAAGGCCTGACTTGAGTTTGATCCTGAATGCGTCCCTGCTTTCAAAAATGCATTTTATCATCGTCTTTGTATTTTTGCTGGCATTGGCTTTTACGAATAAAATGGCTTATATCATAAAGCCCCATTTATACATTAAGAGGTTACATATATACATTAAGAGATTGCATATCAAGCTTCGGCTGGTTAGAAGGCACCTGTAAAGGGTGTTTTTTTATTGATAAGGAACGTATAATTTTTGGCACTTAGATAACTGTCCAGCTTCAGCGCCTAGCCAGTTTTCATCCTTGAATTACCTTCCTCGATTATCTTGCGAGAAGCGGAGCTTTGAGCAGCTCGAGTCATAAGGCACTCCAGAATAGAAGGCGCTCTTTGCCTTCAATTCTGGAGTGCCTTATGCTGGTCGGGGCTGGGCAAGGCGCTTACGCTTTTCTTTGACAATTCGGTGTCAATGCCAGTTTGAAACCTGGAAATGTGATTTGCTTCACATTTTTTGTGTTTCCAAGTGGCTTATAGTAAGTATAGAAACACACAAGGGAGTGACTATTGTGAAATTGTTTATGCCAAAGCAGCACGGTGCGTGGGCGATGCTGATCATTCCATTTTGGCTTGGGGCAGCCGCAACGGAAATTGTCTGGCAGCATATCCCGTTTTTCATCGGCTGGCTCTTTCTATATTTGGCAACTTATCCAATGCTGCTCTTATTCAAAAAGAAGAAAACAGCCTTTTATCGGAAATGGACGTTCATTTACCTTATTCCAGCCTTGCTGTTATTAATGATTCCCTTGTTCACAACACCGTCAATTATCTATTTTGGATTTGCCATGATTCCTTTTTTTGCTGTCAATGCTTATTTTTCCAGCCGGAACCAGGACCGGGCACTCCTTAATGATTTTAGTGCCGTCATTACTTTTGGAATTGCCGGCCTGGCAAGCAGCTATCTGTCTGAAGCGGCCATTACAGAAGAAGCGGTGCTGGCCTTTGCAGCTTCAGTGCTTTTCTTTATTGGCAGCACCTTTTATGTAAAGTCGATGGTCAGGGAGAAGAAGAATGGAAACTTTAAATATATCTCATGGACCTATCATATTGCTGTCCCGGTCCTTTGGCTGGCAGCCGGAGAATGGATTGCAGCATTCGCCTTTGTGCCCAGCCTGGCCAGAGCCTTATATTTTTACGGGAAACCGTTGGGGATCATGAAATTGGGGATCTATGAAATTATCAATGCTATATGGTTCTTTATCATTATGATCGTGGCAATCATATAGACTAAAGGAGTAAAAAACAGTCAGGCGGACAGACGCCGGGCTGTTTTTTTTGAATTAAATATATGGAATTTTAAGAAATCAGTTGCGTTATTTGAAAGTAGTTCTTATAATAAGAAGAATAAAAATTAATAATTATAAGTTTTGTTGTTTATTTATTCATAAGCGACTGAGAGGAGGAACAGAGTGAAAGTTTCAGTCATAGGAACAACAGGATATGGTGGAGGAGAGTTGATCAGGATATTGCATAATCATCCTGTTTTTCAAATTCACTCGGTCCACTCTTCCAGGGATGAGGCGGCTATAACAGATGAATTTCCTCATCTGTCAGGAATTTTTGAACACTCCCTAAAGAAAATTGACCCCGAAACAATCGCGGAGGAAGCCGACCTTGTATTCCTGGCAACCCCATCAAGGATATCCGGAGAGCTTGCCCAGGCCTTTGCAGGAAAAGATATTCAGGTAATTGACTTATCAGGAGATCTTAGGCTTTCCAGCCCTGAAGACTACGAAAAATGGTATAAACACAAACCAGTAAAGAAAAGCATCATCAATCAGGCTGTATATGGCTTGAGTGAATGGAATAGTGAAAAGATCAGGGCCGCTAAAATTATCGCCAATCCAGGGTGCTACCCGACAGCAGCACTGCTGGGCCTGGGACCCGTTGCTGAAGCAGGCCTGATTGATCCTGGAGCGATCATCATTGACGCCAAGTCAGGTGTATCCGGAGCAGGCAAAACCCTTTCAAGGGTAAGTGCCTTTGCCGAGATGAATGATAACTTCAGAATTTACAAAGTGAATGAGCACCAGCATATTCCGGAAATTGAGCAGCAGCTCAAACAGTGGGATGCTAAAATTTCGCCGATAACGTTCAGCACCCACCTTTTGCCTTTGACAAGAGGAATCATGGCAACCATGTATGTTCAATTGAAAAGAGAGCTGAAAACCTCTGAATTGCTGGATTTGTATCAGGAGACTTATAGTTCCCACCACTTTGTCAGGATTAGAAAAGAAGGGGAGTTTCCTGCCATTAAGGAAGTGAGCGGCAGTAACTTTTGCGACATCGGCCTTCATGCTGATCCTCGCACAGGAAGGCTTACCATCGTTTCCGTAATTGATAATTTGATGAAAGGTGCTGCCGGCCAGGCAGTGCAAAATGCAAACCTGATGAACGGCTTGGATGAAAAAGAAGGATTGGGTTTCATCCCGATCTATCCTTAAGGAGGATGCAATGAAACAGGCTTTGACAGAGAAAGAGATTATTAGAAAAGTAGAATCAGGCGGTGTGTTAAGCCCAAAAGGATACTTGGCAGGAGGAGTCCATGCCGGACTGCGCTACAACAAGCTTGATATTGGTGTCATAATCAGCGAAAAACCGGCCAGCTCTGCAGCAGTCTATACAACAAGCCATTTTCAGGCGGCTCCCTTGTGGGTGACAAGGGACAGCATCTCCAGTGAGGGCCTTATCCAGGCTGTGATTGTCAATAGTGCGTGCGCCAATGCGTGTACTGGCCAAAAAGGGCTGGAGGATGCCTACAAAATGCGGGCACTTGCCTCGGAAGCATTCAAGGTGGCACAAAATCATATTGCCGTGGCATCCACCGGGGTCATCGGTGAGTTTCTTCCAATGGAGAAGATTGAGGCAGGAATCAAGGCCTTGGTACCGGGAAGCTCCGAAAAGAACGCCCAGGACTTTCAGACGGCAATCCTTACAACCGATACGGTGATGAAAAGCAGCTGCTACAGTGCGGAGATAGACGGTAAACTTGTTCATGCAGGGGGAGCGGCCAAAGGTTCGGGGATGATTCACCCCAATATGGCGACAATGCTGGGCTTTATCACAACAGATGCAAGCATTTCGGCTGAACACCTGTATTCTGCGCTGAAGGAAGTAACAGATGTAAGCTTTAACCAAATTACGGTCGATGGAGATACATCAACGAATGATATGGTACTGGTGATGGCGAACGGCGAGGCAGGCACGAAAGAGCTGACCCCGGACCATCCGGACTGGACCATTTTTGTGGACCTTCTAAAGGCCAATTGCGAAGACTTGGCAAAGCAGATTGCCCGGGACGGCGAGGGGGCAACCAAACTGATCGAGGTTACCGTAAGCGGGGCGGGTTCAAATGAAGATGCCCGGACGGTAGCGAAACAGATTGTCGGTTCCAATCTCGTCAAAACTGCCGTTTTTGGAGAAGATGCAAACTGGGGCCGGATCATTGGAGCTGTCGGCCAGGCGAATGCCATTGTAGGTCCCGATAATGTCGACATCCAACTGGGAGATATTCTGATGTTGAAAAGCAGTACACCTGTCGAATTTTCGGAGGAAGAAGCCAAGGCCTACCTTGAAAATGAGACTATTGAAATTAAGATCAATCTTAATGGCGGTGCTGGTGAGGGCATGGCATGGGGCTGTGACCTAAGCTATGATTATGTCAAAATCAACGCGAGCTACCGGACGTAGGAGGGCATATGCAAAAGAAGAAAATTGTCATCAAATGCGGCGGCAGTGTCATCGATGAATTATCTTCCGCCTTTTTTGGAAGTATCTCTTCCCTTATGAACCATGGATACGAACCTGTAATAGTCCACGGGGGCGGTCCAGCAATCGATGCAATGCTTGATCTTTACCAGATCGAACCAAAGTTTAACAACGGCCTCAGGGTAACCTGCGAAAAAACGATGGAAGTTGTCGAACTGGTCCTTTCTGGGAAAACCAACCGCCAGCTGGTTCATTTGCTGGAGGAAAACGGTCTGGATGCAATTGGGTTAAACGGCAGTGACAGCAAATGCCTGGTGGCAGATTATATTAATAGGGCGGAACTGGGACTTGTTGGCCAAATAACGATGGTCAATGGCAGCTTCATTTCGAAAATGACAGAAGAAGGCCTCATTCCCGTTATCACGCCAGTAGCTGTTTCAGAAGACGGTTCGCGCCTTAATATCAATGCGGATTATGCTGCTGCGGCAGTGGCAAAGGCCATTGGTGCGGACAGATGCCTGTTTGTGACCAATGTAGACGGAATTATGATAGAGGGGAGCCTGATTGCCGAAGCATCGGTTTCCGAAATTAATACTTATATTTCTGAAGGCCATATTTACGGCGGAATGATTCCAAAGGTGGAATCGGCTGTTTCGGTCCTGGAGAAAGGAATAGATAAGGTCATGATTGTTTCCGGAAAGAAGGAGTTTTATAAAAATGGAAATTGGTCCGGTACCGCCATAACCGGAAAAGCGGGGGTGTTGAAATGAGCCATCTTTTTCCTACTTATCAGCGATGGGAAGTGGAGCCGGCCAGTGCACAAGGAACTTATCTGACAGGAAAAGACGGAAAGGAATACCTGGATTTTACTTCCGGGATTGGTGTTTGCAATCTTGGCCATCGACCACCTCAGGTGGAGCTGGCGGTTACAGGGCAGTTAAAGGAATATTGGCATGTTTCCAACCTGTTCCAGCAGGGAATCCAGGAGAAAGCAGCCAAACTGCTGGCAGAGGCGTCCGGTCTGGATTATGTGTTCTTCTCCAATAGCGGGGCAGAGGCCAATGAGGCGGCAATAAAACTTGCGCGAAAAGCAACCGGCAGGTCAAAAGTGATTTCTTTCATCAAGTCCTTCCATGGCCGGACATTTGGAACAATGGCGGCGACAGGACAGGATAAAATCAAACAAGGTTTCGGGCCAATGCTTGAAACGTTTGTGCACATTCCATTTAATGATGCGGAGGCATTGAAGAAGGAAATCGACGGAGAAACCGCTGCTGTCATCCTCGAGGTCATTCAGGGAGAGGGAGGCATCAATGTCGCTTCCAGCGAATTTTTATCAGCCGTAGAAGCCGTTTGCAAAGAGCACGGGGCACTGCTGATCATTGATGAGATCCAAACTGGAGTCGGCCGGACAGGAAAAGCTTTTGCCTTCCAGCATTTTGCCCTGAAGCCTGATATCATTACCGTGGCAAAGGGACTTGGAAGCGGGTTCCCGATTGGCGCCGTCGTTGGCAGCGCTGAACTGAAGGGTGCATTTGGTCCGGGGAGCCACGGGTCCACGTTTGGCGGAAATCCGATTTCCGTTTCGGCGGCAGTAGCCACGATGGAAAGTATTTTTGAACCGGCGTTTTTAAAGCAAGCCATGGATATGGGGAATTACTTGTTTGAGAAAGCTGGCGAAAAGCTTGGCAGCCTGGAGGGAGTGCTCGCCATTAAAGGGATGGGGCTGATGATCGGGATTGAAATTTCCGCCAATGTACAAGAGACGCTTGCGCTCCTTAGAGAAAAAGGGATGCTTGCCCTGCCTGCAGGGGAAAATGTCATTCGGTTGCTGCCTCCGCTGAATATGAGCCAGGAGGAAGCGGACAAAGCTTTGAACCTGCTGGAAGAAACAATCACAGCGCTTGCTCCCGCGGCAAGTTAGCTGTATCTTTTTGGTCAGAATTGAATAAATATTAATATATTTATATAAATATTCATTATATAAGAGGTGTGGAATGGACGGATATTTACATCTAAGTGAAGGTGTTTCCTATAAAGGCATTTGGGCAGGTAAGGCTCCTGAGGCGGAGGTAAAGGGAGAAATCGTATTTTTTACGGGTATGACCGGTTATCAGGAAGTATTGACAGACCCCTCCTATAAGGACCAGATTGTCGTGTTTACCTATCCGCTGGTCGGCAATTATGGCATCAACAAGGCAGATGCGGAGAGCCTGAAGCCGCATCCTGCAGCTGTTATTGTATATGAAGCAGAGCATGATGGATTTCATTATGAGTCTGACATCAGCATGACCGCCTACCTGGAAAACTGGGGCGTCCCTGTTTTAACCCATGTGGACACAAGGACTGTTGTTAAAAAAATCCGGGATCATGGCTCAATGCCAGCTGTCCTTTCTGCCAGGGAAGACTCACAAGCAGGTTTTATGCTCCATCAAGACCTTAAGGTTGGCAAAGTTTCTTCCGAGAAAACAGAAACACATGGCAAGGGAGACCATCATATCGTCCTGTTTGACTTTGGCTTTAAAAAATCAATACTTGACGGCTTGCTGCAAAAAGGGTGCAAAGTCACAGTAGTACCGTATAAAAGTTCTTTTGAATATATCCAGTCGCTTCAGCCTGACGGAGTGCTACTGTCCAATGGCCCTGGAGACCCGAAGGATTTGGAGAGGCAGCTGCCGCAAATAAAGAAAGTGATCCAGCATTTCCCGACATTGGGAATTTGTCTTGGACACCAGCTCGCAGCGCTGGCGCTTGGCGGCGACACTAAAAAAATGCTGTTCGGCCACAGGGGAGCCAATCAGCCAGTCCTTGACCAGGAGACGGGAAAGGTGTTCATGTCTTCCCAAAACCACAGCTATGTAGTGGATGAAGCCAGCCTGGAACGGGCAGGGCTTTCAGCTCGATTCATCAATTGCAATGATGGCTCTGTCGAGGGACTTTCCCATCTCCAGCTTCCTTTGGTGACGGTCCAGTTCCATCCGGAAGCGCACCCAGGACCGGGTGACAGCGAATTTATTTTTGACGAATTCATCAAACTTGTTCAAACAACGAAGCGGAGAGTAGTGAACTATGCCTAAAGATACCAGCATCCAATCCATTTTAGTAATTGGCTCAGGCCCGATTGTCATCGGGCAGGCCGCTGAATTTGACTATGCAGGGACACAGGCTTGCATTGCCCTGAAAGAAGAGGGATACCGTGTCATTTTGCTTAACAACAACCCCGCAACGGTCATGACTGATCCTGTTTTTGCCGATGCCGTCTATTTTGAGCCAATGACAGTGGAGAGCGTAGAAAAAATCATCATCAAGGAAAAGCCTGACGGACTGCTTGCGACTCTTGGCGGCCAGGCCGGGCTGAACATGGCCTTTCAGCTGAATGAGCATGGCATCATAGAAAAATACGGGCTGAAAGTTCTTGGAACTTCCATTGAGTCGATAAAGCAGGGGGAAGACCGGGATGCCTTCCGGAGCCTGATGCACGAGTTAAACGAGCCTGTGCCTGAAAGTGTAATTGTTCACAGCGTTCCCGAAGCACTGAAATTTGCAAAAGAAACGGGGTATCCAGTCATTGTGAGGCCGGCCTACACCCTTGGCGGCACGGGAGGCGGAATCGCTGCATCAGAAGCGGAACTTGAATCCCTTGTTGGCGGCGGGTTGAATGAAAGCCCAATCCACCAATGTCTTATCGAAAAAAGCATTGCCGGCTTTAAAGAAGTCGAGTATGAAATGATGCGGGATTCAAATGGCACCTGCATTGCGATCTGCAATATGGAGAACTTCGACCCTGTCGGCATCCATACCGGTGATTCGATTGTGGTCGCCCCATCACAAACCCTTACAGACCGCGAATACCAGATGCTCCGGTCAGCCGCTGTCAAAATCATCTCTGCCCTGGGGATTGTCGGGGGGTGCAATATTCAATTTGCCCTTGACCCTGACAGCAAGAACTATTATCTGATTGAAGTGAACCCTCGTGTAAGCCGCTCTTCTGCGCTGGCGTCGAAGGCAACCGGCTATCCGATTGCGAGAATGGCGGCCAAGGTGGCCGTTGGCTATTTATTGTCGGAGCTTAAGAACCCGGTAACCGGCAACACGTTTGCCAGTTATGAACCTGCTCTGGATTATGTGGTTGTCAAAATTCCGAAGTGGCCATTTGACAAGTTCCCGGGGATAGAACGAAGCCTCGGGACCCAGATGAAGGCTACAGGCGAAGCGATGGGAATTGACCGAAACTTCGAACGCGCTTTATTGAAGGCTGTCCGCTCCCTGGATATTGGCCTATCCGATTTACATGCAGGGACGATCCAGAAAAAATCGGTGGATGAATTAATCGCCCTGATGGAAAAACAGTCGGATGAAAGGCTGTTTGTGGTAACTGAACTTTTGCGGCGCGGAGTAGACAGGAACTTCATTCATGAAAAAACCAAAATAGATCATTTTTTTCTCTCGAAACTTGCAGGGCTTGTTAAGCTTGAACATGAAATTGCCTCTTGTACGGCAGGCAATGTGACCGTTGAAAATCTGGCTTATTTTAAGGAAAAAGGGTTCAGTGACAAACATTTGGCCTATGCCTGGGGAATCCCGCAAAGCGAAGTTCGGGCACTCAGGAACAAGTATGGCGTAAGGCCTTCCTATAAAATGGTGGATACATGTGCAGCGGAATTTGATTCCGTCTCAAATTACTTCTATTCAACCTACTATGGAGAAAATGAAGCGCCAAAAACCAACAGGAGAAAGATACTGATTATTGGCAGCGGCCCAATCCGGATTGGCCAGGGAGTAGAATTTGATTACTGCTCTGTTCACGGAGTCCTGGCATTAAAGGAAGAAAATATTGAAACCATTATGATTAACAACAATCCCGAAACCGTCAGCACTGACTTTGCCCTGTCAGACCGTTTGTATTTTGAACCTTTATGCCTTGAGGAAATCCTTGATGTGATCGATGCAGAAGGAATAGAAGAAGTCATTGTCCAGCTGGGCGGGCAAACCGCCTTAAATGTGGCGGAGGGTCTTGAGCAATACGGACTGAAACTGTTGGGTACGAGTTCGGAGATGATCGATTTGTTTGAGGACCGCGACAAATTTTATGGCCTTCTAGATGACCTTGGGATACCTAGAGTGAAAGGGGTCACTGCTTCGAACCGCAATGAACTCATTGAAGGTATTAAGGCTATCGGATATCCAGTTTTACTGCGCCCTTCCTATGTGATTGGTGGACAGGGAATGGATATTATTGGAAACGAAAGCGGATTGTCCAGGTACTTCAACGAGAAAGAAGTTTCGTACCCGGTGCTCGTTGATCAGTTCCTTCCGGCAGATGAAGCGGAAATTGATTTGGCGGCAGATGGGGAACACATTATTGTACCGGCGATCATGGAACACGTTGAGAAAACAGGTGTTCATTCCGGAGATAGTTTATCCGTTATCCCTGCCCAGACTCTTTCACAGAATGTCCAGAAGAAGATCATCGATTATGCGTCCAAAATTATTAAATATACCAAGTATAAAGGCTTGATGAATATTCAATATATCATTTCTGGAAATGAGGTATATATCCTTGAAATCAATCCGCGTTCCAGCCGCACTATGCCGATTGTCAGCAAGGTGACTGGAGTGCCTCTCGTCAATAAAGCGACAAAAATATTGCTTGGGAAATATAATTTGTCGAAGGATGAACTGCCATCCCGCCAGGATACTTTTGTATGCCTTAAATATCCGGTGTTCTCCAACTTCGCATTAAGAGGGCTTGATATCAAAACAGGTCCGCAAATGATGTCGACCGGAGAGGGGATCAGTGTAGGGGCTACCTTGGAAGAAGCTCTTAAAAAGTATTATTCCTCATTGTCAGTGAAAAATGCCAAGAACATAATCGTTTATACGGCTGCAGCACCTGAACTGATCCAGGAGGCAGCATCCATGGGAATAAAGATGGTTCCTTTCCAGGGAGAATTGAATGAACTGGAAGATAGTGCAGGAGTTTACAGCAGCGGTGGAACAGAGCAGGACGTGGTTCTCCGGCAGTGGGCAATCCGCCGACGAAAACTGGTTTTTTCACAGGAAGAAACGCTGAAGGCTTTTCTCCTGGCCAGCCAGGAAAGCAAATGGAATGTGAAGCCGATGGGAGAGTGGCTTAACGAAAAAATAAAAGGAGTGACACTGCAATGAGTTTGTCCCAGGAAATGAATACAAAGGAAGCATCACCGCTAAGAGGCAGGCACTTCCTGACTATTGCCGAATATTCGGGTGAAGAAATTCTGAAAATCCTTAATAAGGCGGAAGAGCTAAAGGCGGAAAAGGGCGGACAAGAACCCCTTGAAGGCAAGATTTTGGGTATGATTTTTGAAAAGAACTCTACGAGGACACGCGTATCCTTTGAGGCAGGCATGCTGCAGCTAGGAGGACATGCCATTTTCATGAACACACAGGATTCCCAGCTTGGGAGAGGGGAATCGATTGCAGATACAGCCCAGGTGCTATCACAATATGTAGATGGTATCATGATCCGGACATTCAGCCATGACAGGATTGAAGAACTATCTGCCAACTCCGGCGTACCGGTGATCAATGGACTGACAGATCTTGCCCATCCGTGCCAGGCTCTTGCGGATATCCTTACGATTAAAGAACACAAAAAAACCTTGGAGGGATTAAAAGTTGCCTATGTAGGGGACGGAAACAATGTCGCCAATTCGCTGATGGCCATATGCGCGAAGCTTGGCATTGACTTTGCGATTGCGGGACCCAAAAAGTTTTGGCCAACAGAAGAGGTGCTCAAAACCTGCAAAGAATTTGCCAGCACCAGCGGAAGCAAGATCATGGTAACAGAAAACCCGGTTGAGGCTGTCAGGGATGCAGATGCGGTATACTCGGATGTTTGGACCAGCATGGGGCAGGAGGATGAAAATGCAGTCCGTCTGATGGAATTCGAGGGCTATCAAGTGAATGAGGAACTGGTAAGCCATGCGAAGCCGGACTTCCTATTCCTCCATTGTCTTCCGGCACATCGGGGAGAAGAGGTTACGTCAGGGGTTATTGATGGTCCTAATTCTGTTGTATTTCAACAGGCTGGAAACAGGATGCATGCCCAAAAAGCGCTGCTTGTCGAGCTTTTGAAAGACTGAAGTGTTCATGGGGAACATTTCCTTCATTGCTTCTGTGCCTGTGGGCAAAATAGGAAGGCACCTACTTTGCAAAAGGAGGCAGCGCCATGGGACAAAACCGTCAATTCCGGCCAGGGCAGAAGGCGCCCAATAATGGGATATACATTGAAATTGGGGAAACGGGGAGCAATGTGAACAATCCCCAAAAGGTCAGGCTTAAGGCGGGAGACTCTTTTCCGGAAACAGCCAACCATAACAGGCTTTGGAGCTATAAAAGAAGACCTTGACCAAGTTTCATAAGAACAAATTAAAGCCATCCGTGACCGGATGGCTTTAATTTGGGTACATACTATAATATAATGATTATAAAGGTCAAATATGGTCAAAGGAGGGGTATGGATGGATTTCAACTCGATGACAGCCAAAACCCAGGAGGCTTTTTTGCAGGCACAATCCCTGGCAGCGGAATATAGCCATCAGGAAGTAGGAGAAGATCATCTCCTGTTAGCGATGCTTAATCAGGACGAAAGTCTGGCAGCCGCCATTTTGCAGCGTCTTGGCCAAAGTGTGGAAGAGTTCAGGGAAGAATTAAAAAGTCTGCTCCGGAAAAGGCCTCAGGTCTCCGGTGGCGGGACAGAAGAAGGAAGACTGTATATAACTTCTTCCCTGCAAAAGCTGTTAGTGGATGCTGATAAAGAAAAACAATCCTTTCAGGACGAGTATTTATCATCCGAGCACCTGATGCTTGCGCTTCAAAAGGCAGAACGTTCAGGCACCGGCAGTGTATTTGCCAGGAAGGGGGTCAATCGCAAACAACTTCTTGCCGCAATCAAAGACATGAGGGGGAATCAACGAGTGACTTCACAACATCCGGAAGCTACCTATGATGCACTAAAGAAATACGGCAGAGACCTCGTCGCAGAAGCAAAAAATGGAAAGATGGACCCTGTAATCGGCCGTGATAGCGAAATTAGGAATGTCATCAGGATTCTTTCCAGGAAAACAAAAAACAATCCTGTATTGATTGGGGAACCAGGAGTGGGGAAAACCGCGATTGTTGAAGGCCTTGCCCAAAGGATCGTAAGGCGGGATGTCCCTGAAGGCTTAAAAGATAAAACGATCTTTTCCCTGGATATAGGCTCCCTGATTGCAGGGGCGAAGTTCAGAGGGGAATTTGAGGAAAGGCTGAAGGCCGTTCTTAACGAGGTCAAAAAAAGCGAAGGCAATATTCTGCTGTTTATCGATGAGCTTCATACAATAGTCGGTGCAGGCAAAACAGAAGGTGCCATGGATGCAGGAAATATGCTGAAACCCATGCTCGCCCGGGGAGAATTGCATTGCATAGGTGCCACTACACTGGACGAACATCGCAAATATATTGAAAAAGACCCAGCACTTGAAAGGCGGTTTCAGCAAGTGCTCGTGGAAGAACCAAACGTCGAGGACACCATTTCCATTTTGCGGGGGCTCAAGGAACGATTTGAGATCCATCATGGCGTAAATATTCATGACAGGGCCATAGTTGCCGCTGCCACACTTTCGGACCGGTATATCACCGACCGGTTTTTGCCGGACAAGGCAATCGACCTTGTGGATGAAGCATGCGCCATGATTCGGACCGAGATTGATTCCATGCCGACCGAGCTGGACGAAGTCACGAGAAGAATGATGCAGCTTGAAATCGAGGAAGCGGCTTTAAAAAAGGAAAAGGATGAGGCAAGCCAGGCAAGGCTGAATGCCCTTCAAAAGGAATTAGCAAATCTGAGGGAAAAAGCTGCATCCATGAAAGGAAGATGGCAAAAGGAAAAAGAGGGCATCCAGCATGTACGGCAAAAACGGGAGACGCTGGAAAAGTTAAGGCATGAGCTTGATAAGGCAGAAAACGATTATGACTTGGAAAGGGCGGCAGAACTGAGGCATGGAAGGATTCCTGCCCTGGAAAAGGAACTGAAGCAGCTGGAGCAGGGGTTCAGCCAAAACGAAGAGGACAAGCTCTTAAGGGAGGAAGTAACAGAGGAAGAAATTGCCTCGATCGTTGGAAGGTGGACGGGAATTCCGGTTACAAAATTGGTTGAAGGGGAGCGCGAGAAACTGCTCCGTCTCGAAAGCATCCTCCAGGAAAGGGTTATCGGCCAGGATGAAGCCGTTTCTCTTGTTGCTGATGCGGTCCTGAGGGCCAGAGCGGGAATCAAGGACCCAAACAGGCCGATTGGTTCATTTATTTTTTTAGGGCCGACAGGGGTCGGGAAAACAGAACTGGCCAAGACATTGGCCCAAGCCCTTTTCGACAGTGAGGATCAATTAATACGCCTGGATATGTCCGAGTATATGGAAAAACATTCTGTATCAAGATTAGTCGGAGCCCCTCCAGGGTATGTAGGATATGAGGAAGGCGGCCAGCTGACAGAAGCGGTCAGGAGGAAGCCATACTCCGTACTCCTCCTTGACGAGGTTGAAAAAGCGCACCCCGAGGTATTCAATATCCTGCTGCAAATGCTGGATGATGGGCGGATTACGGATTCCCAGGGGAGGACCGTCGACTTTAAAAATACCGTCATCATTATGACTTCCAATATCGGTTCGCAGCACCTCCTGGAACAAGGGAATGATGGCATTTCCGAAAAAGCAAGAGATCTCGCCATGTCCCAGCTCCGCAGTCATTTCCGCCCGGAATTCCTGAACAGGGTGGATGAAATCATCATGTTCAAACCGCTGCAGCTCAATGAAATCAAAGCAATTGTAGTGAAAATCCTGAAGGAACTGCAGGAAAGGCTAAGCGACCAGCAGGTCCAGGTACACATTAGCGAGGAAGCAAAGGAATATATTGCTCTTAATGGATTTGATCCGGTATACGGGGCGCGGCCGCTAAAAAGATATATACAGCGCAATATTGAGACAAAGCTTGCCCGTGAAATCATTTCTGGAAGCATCAAGCCAAAAAGCATAGTGGACATAAGCATAGATGGAGGAGAAATCAGCCTTCAAATAAAATGAAAAATAGTCATCCTTTTCGAAGGATGACTATTTTCTTGGTTTGCATAAAGCCGGGCAGGGATAATTCCACAACCCTTTTCCATGCGAGTATTAATGGTGGTCCTCAACTGGTTCGTTGGGAAGCACAAGCGGAGCGATAAAAATCAAAATGGAAGCAGCAATCGTAATAATGATGCCTGTTTGCAGATCGTAGGCGACACCAATCATGGAACCGGCTACATATACAAGCATCTGGATGAGAAGGAACGTCCAGAAGACTGTCCAGAAATAGCGCATAAACTTCACCTCTGCCTATGTATAGTCTTCAATAATCTTACCATAACAAGTTAGAATAATAAATATAAAAAATGGTTTCCGCCAAGTGACAATTCAGTTCTTTTAGGCTAATCCCCTATTCATTTTATTGTAAACTTCATAGATTAATATGAACATACTTTTAAAGGAGTTTTGAAAATGGATTACCGGAACTTTAAATTGGATACCGAATGGAACATGATTCATTATCCTTACAAGCCGAATGGTTTCGGTATCCTGATTTTGGGAGACGAAAGGCATTTTGTTGAGGAAAAAAACAGCTTTTGGATGCAAAACGAAGGGAAGCGAATGCTTCTGGAGAACTGGAGGCAGTGCGGTTATACCATCTTTTATTCCAACTTGTATGGCTTGAATTGKGGAAGCGACAAGGCTGTCGATCTGGCAAAGGGCCTCCTTGCCCATGTGAAGAGAAATGAAATACTTAATGGGAAGATCCATGTCGTAGCCGAAGGGATGGGAGCACTGACAGCTTTAAAACTTCTTGCCAGCGGAGCGGATATCCGTTCCCTGCTTTTAATCAACCCAATCCTTTCCCTTGGGCAGCACCTTCAGCAGGAAAAAGAGCACAAGTTTTTCTATAAGAAGCTAATAAAAGAACTATCCCTTTCCTATCAGGTAGATCGCGGCCAGGTCGAGGCAATGTTTGAAGATCATAGCGGCATGCCGGAATTTCAACAGGACATTCCGGTCAGGATCATTCATATTCTTGCAGGAAGCCGCGGGTACAGGCAGTCAAAGCTGCTCAATGAATACAGCATTATATGGGAGAAAGAAGAACTGCCTATTTCAGTTTGCTATATGGTCCCGGAAAAAAAGCCGCAAATTGGGCCGCTTGCCATCCAGTTTTTTAGGAAACATGAGCAAATTCTCTAATCTGTAGCAATAATTTTCTGGTCTTTTCATAAGATACACAGAGATTGTATCAGGAGGGCTGAAAATGGATAGAGCAATTATTATCGGGCCATTTGGATTCCTCGGCTACAGCATCTGTAAAGCTATGCTTGATAAGGGATTTCGTGTTTTGGGAATTTCACCCGAAACGAGGGAGTCTGGCAAGTTTGATGATGAAAAGCGGCTTGAAATTGGACGAAATGCCAATTTTTTTGAACAAGCAAATGAGGAATGGCTGTCTGAAATCAATAAAACGCCAGTTCCGATTATTATTCCTTTTTATGATTATTTCATGGAATGCAGTGAGGCCAATCTTTTTGAAGACCCACTATTCTCCAAATCCCTGTGCACTCTTTCCCCCTGTCCTTCAAAAGTTATCTTTTTGTTTCCCGAACAATTCGTCCATCAAAAGCCTTTGAGAAATGGCATTCTTAAGCAATTTGAAACATTTGCTGACGAAACAAAATACCTGGGTCCCGAGATATTCCTGCCTTCCCTTTATGGTCCCTGGCAGCCAGATGAGTATCTTTTTCAACAAATTTTGTTTCCTGCAGATGACAGCCATACCTTGTGTCCCGGAAGGGAGTCCCTCAGGGATGCGCTCTATATTGAAGATGCAGCCTCCCTGTGTCTCGGGCTGATGGAAGAAGCGGAAGGAGCTTTTTTGGTCAGCAGCGGCAATCCGGAAGGCTGGAAAGAATGCCTGCAGGAATCATTGTTGATTGCCGGTAGTAAGGACAGGAGACCAATGAGGGCTGAAAAAGCTGGACAGGAGCTTCTTAAAAAGGCAGGGAAAAAAACCTCGCATGGAACGGAAGACGGCCTTTCCATGGTATGCGTACCAAAACCAATGGAAATTCGTGCAGGATTGGAAAACCAATGCAGGCAATATGAGCGTTGGCTTCTTGGCCAAATGCTTTAACCTTGATAAAAGTCTTTTCAAATCAATGGTTAAAAAGTAAAATTGTACATGATTGATGCTTCGTCTGAAAATAGCCTTCTTTTTAATTGGAGTAGGAAATGCAATAAAGGAGTTGCACGGCATGTTAAAACGTTTCGGGCTTATTTTGCTTAGCCTGCTATTGTTAGGAGGCTGTGGGCAGCCCCTGTCAACTGGTGAAATAAAAAAAGTAGGCCTGCTGGTACCTGAAACAATCAATGATCAGGTTTGGGGTACGAAAGGGTATCGGGGTCTGCTGAAAATCCAGTCACGGTTCAATATAGATGTTTATTATAAGGAAGGAATGAATTCCCAGGCGCTGGTGGAGGATGCGGTCGCCGAGTTCGATCGTAACGGGGTAAACCTTGTTTTTGGCCACGGGAATGAGTACGCAGTTTATTTCAACAACTTTTCCAAAAAGTACCCTGATATCCACTTTATCAGTTTTAACGGAGATGCCAAGAATGACAATACAACAAGCCTGAATTTCGAGGCTTACGCGATGGGCTTTTTTGGAGGAATGGTGGCGGCGCATATGTCGGAGGCGGATCACCTTGCCGTAATAGCAGCCTTTGAGTGGCAGCCGGAAGTAGAGGGTTTTTACGAGGGTGCTGCTTTTTATAACAACGATGTGGAAGTGGACATTCGTTATGTCGGCCATTGGGATGACCATGAAAAAGCACTGGATATTCTGGGAAAGGTCCTGAACGGCGGAGCGGATGTCATTTATCCTGCAGGGGATGGTTATAATGTTCCCGTTATCGAAAAGGTAAAGGAAAATGGGCTATATGTGATTGGGTATATTTCCGACCAGTCCGATCTCGGGGAATCGACTGTCCTCACAAGCACCGTCCAGCATGTGGACCAGCTATACGAACTGGTTGCCTCCAAATACAACGCCAAAGATTTAAAATCTGGCAACTTGTTTTTTGACTTTCAGGACGGTGTCATTTCTCTCGGGAAATTCAGCCCAAAGGTGGACGAACCTTTCCGCCAGGAGATGAAAATGCATATCAGCAACTATAAGGAAACAGGCAAGCTGCCGAATGATTATGATCATGCGGTCTCCCTGTCAGGCCAAAATGACTCGGTCGGCCTGTCGCTCAATTGGGACCTTGCTCCAGAGGCACCATCCTATCTTGTCTTGGGAAAATAGGCTGCGGCGAATCCGCAGCCTATTTTTTTAAGAACTGGTCAAAAAATGGACGTATTTTCGAAAACATCGGTTTAAGCTGCCGTGCTGAATCGACCAGTGTGTCGATATGGACCATGATCTCTTCCAGATTGATCTGGTTTTGGGATTGGCCCAGATTAACATCCCCGGAAATGGAAGGATCTTTTGTTTTCCTTTCTTCTGTTCTTCCGGGACCAAACATGATCCGATCAAACATGCTCATTCGATTCTCCGATACGGCCTCTTTGCTTTCCTCCAAATAGGTGTCTTCTGCTAACTCCCTTTCCCCGCGATCCGCCATCTGTTCTCCTCCTATAAAATCAAGTTTCTCCTTATATAGCTTATGAATGATTAGCACGTCCGGCATAGTCATTAGCGGAGCTAACCAATTTCCTATTGCGGAAACAGAACTTTCTCTGCTAAAATTAGTACCAGATAATAATAATTGATATTAAAAATATAGATATTGTAAAAGGAGATGGCTCCCATGAATGCAGGGATTTTAGGGATCGGGCGCTTTATTCCAGAAAAAGTGGTTACGAACCTGGATCTGGAGAAAGTAATGGACACTTCAGATGAGTGGATTAGGACCAGGACTGGAATTGAAGAGCGAAGAATTGCCGGTGAAAGCATGAATACTTCCGATATTGGTTATGAAGCAGCTGTTAAGGCACTGGATGATGCGGGCGTTGCGCCGGAAGACATCGACCTTATCCTTGTTGCCACCGTCACACCTGACCAGCCATTTCCAAGTGTGGCCTGCATGCTGCAGGAAAAACTAGGGGCAAGGAAAGCGGCAGCCATGGACGTTAGTGCTGCCTGTGCCGGCTTTATGTATGGTATTGTAACAGGAAAGCAGTTTATTGAAACAGGAAGCTACAAGTATGTTTTAATAGTAGGTGTTGAAAAGCTGTCCAAGATTACAGATTGGGAAGATCGCAATACTGCTGTTTTATTTGGGGATGGCGCTGGTGCCGTTGTCATGGGGCCGGTAAGTGAAGGCAAAGGGATTCTTTCATTTGAACTTGGCTCTGACGGTTCCGGAGGCAAATATCTTTATCAGGATACACACATCAAAATGAACGGGCGGGAAGTCTTTAAATTTGCAGTGAGACAGATGGGAGAAAGCAGCGTCAATGTCCTTGAAAAAGCTGGTCTTACCAAAGAGGATGTCGACTTCCTCATCCCTCATCAGGCAAATATCAGAATTATGGAAGCGGCAAGGCAGCGCCTGGAGCTTCCGGTAGAAAAAATGTCAAAGACGGTGCATAAATACGGAAACACATCCGCAGCCTCGATTCCAATTTCCCTCGTCGAAGAGATTGAGGCAGGAAAAATCAAGGATGGAGACCTGATTGTCATGGTCGGCTTTGGAGGCGGATTGACCTGGGGAGCAATTGCAATGCGTTGGGGCCGATAAATAATGTCACGAATAAAGGAGATGAAATGGATGGATAAACGAAGAGTGGTTGTAACTGGAATTGGAGCAGTAACTCCGGTTGGAAATGATGCAGATACGGCATGGAAGAATATCATTGCAGGTGTTTCGGGGATTGGAACGGTCACACGATTGAATCCAGATGACTTTCCTGCCAAGGTCGCGGCCGAGGTAAAGGATTTTTCGATTGAAGACTTCATCGATAGAAAAGAAGCCAGGAAGATGGACCGTTTCACACATTATGCAGTGGCGGCATCCTTGATGGCGGTAAAAGATGCAGACCTTGAAATTAATGATGAGAATGCTCCGAGAGTTGGAGTGTGGATCGGTTCAGGCATTGGCGGAATGGAAACATTCGAACAGCAGCATGAAACATTCTTGAAACGTGGACATCGACGTGTCAGTCCATTTTTCGTTCCAATGATGATTCCGGATATGGCAACTGGCCAGGTTTCGATCACATTGGGTGCCCGCGGATTCAATTCATGCACGGTAACAGCTTGTGCAACCGGAACAAACTCAATCGGAGATGCCTTTAAAGTCATCCAGCGCGGCGATGCCGATGTAATGGTCAGCGGCGGAGCAGAGGCACCGATTACTAAGATGAGCTTTGCCGGTTTCTGCGCCAACACCGCGCTCTCGACAAACCAGGATCCGCAAAAGGCCAGCAGGCCATTTGACAAAAACCGTGATGGCTTTGTAATGGGCGAAGGCGCCGGCGTTCTTGTTCTGGAGGAGCTTGAACATGCCAAGGCCCGCGGAGCGAAAATCTATGCCGAAATAGTCGGCTATGGAGCAACCGGTGATGCCTATCATATTACCGCTCCGGCTCCTGAAGGAGAAGGCGGCGCCAGGGCGATGAAAATGGCCCTTGAGGACGGCGGCTTGAGCCCTGAAGAAGTCGGATATATCAATGCCCATGGCACAAGCACCGAATACAATGATAAATTTGAAACAATGGCTATTAAGAAAGTGTTTGGCGAACATGCCTATAAGCTGGCCGTCAGCTCGACCAAGTCGATGACCGGCCATCTGTTAGGGGCAGCCGGAGGAATAGAAGCAATCTTTACAGTCCTTGCTCTAAAAGAAGGGGTTCTGCCTCCAACCATGAACTACGAAACACCGGACCCTGACTGTGACCTTGATTATGTGCCAAATGAATCCCGCCAACAGGAAGTGAAGGCGGCGATCAGCAACTCATTGGGCTTCGGCGGCCACAATGCCACCATCGCCTTTAGAAAATTTGAAGCTTAAGACGGGACGCTCCGTCTTGTAATTGCCGGGAAGCTATCTTTCCCGGCAATTTTTGTGTGCCAGGCATGTTCATTAACTTGGCGGTGAGAGTCCGCTATGGGCGTTGGGATATGCGAACCATTAGCCAAAGGCAAGGGTGTCCGT
>NZ_LIGG01000001.1:1957025-1979220 GCF_001273925.1 Bacillus sp. FJAT-27251
GTGTCAGAACCCAAAAATAGCGGGAGCGCGACAAAAAGGTAACTGAGCGGTGTGTTGTCAGAACCCAAAATTAGCGGGAACGCGATAAAAAGGTCACTGAGAGCAGTTGTCAGAACCCCAAATTAGCGGAAGCCCTACAAAACGGTAACTGAGCTCGGTTGTCAGCCTCTCCTTCGAACCATTGCCGCGCCCATATAGAAACATTCCCACCACCCTTTCATATACTGACTGACAACAGGCAAAGATATGGAGGAAAAACTACATGGGGTAATCAGGACGGATTTGTGGATGGAGGAGGACTTTTCAGACCCGGTAAAGATGTGTACGGAAATCCTGCAGGCAGAGGAGGAAAATCCAGCACCGTTTTATCAGTATTTGCGGAAGTTTGGCATGTATAAGCCTAATGCAAGAAGCATGCAGATGTTCGAGCAATTGAAAAAAAAGGATATATGGGCGAAGGTTGACCGACTGCATCAGCACTATCGGAAAAAGTGGAATGGCCCCGAAATACCGATTTATATTTTTCCGATGGATGCAGCCCAGCGCCGCCTTATGCTGAATGGGAATGGGAAGTCGGGGGTTTCATTTAAAGACAAAATGTTCTTGTTTTTGACGCCGCTTGACGATGAGGGGGAGCTAAAGGCGTTATTCGTGCACGAATATCATCATATCTGCCGCATGCGTGAGCAAAAAAAAGATATAAGGGATTACACCCTGCTAGACTCCATGGTATTGGAAGGTTTGGCGGAACACGCTGTCGCCAAGGAGTGCGGTGAACGATATATTGGAAAATGGTCAGCAAGATATTCCCGCAGGGAACTTGAATTCCTTTGGAAAAAGCACCTTTCAGGGAACCTGTCGATTAAAAAGGGGCAACGTCTGCATGATGAGCTTTTATTTGGAAGTGGGCGCTACCCGGGCCTAATGGGCTATGCTATGGGATATGAAATAATCTCACAATACAAAAGGAACAAAAGTTTTACTGCAAAAGCATCTTTTGAAACCTTGTCAGATGAATTTGCAAAAATACTGAAATTTTGACAAATCAATGCGTTAATGAAAACCCGGAAAAACGGGTTTTTTTTAATTTTAAAGTAGATTTAAAATTTAGAATTGATAAAAAAGTATTGCAATTGTAATAGAAATATAATAATATTTTATTAGAATTTACAGAAAATTTAAAAATGTGGGCAGGTGGCATATGAGTCGTTTAGCACATAAAAATGCACCGTTGCTTGAGGTAAAGAACCTTGAAACAGCCTTTTCCATTGATGGGGAATTTTATAATGCGGTTGACGGGGTTTCCTTCAGCGTCAAGCCAAAGCAAATTGTAGGGATCGTAGGGGAATCAGGATGCGGAAAATCAGTGATGAGCCTATCGATCATGCAGCTCCTTCCCAGGGGAGTCGGTAAAATCCGTTCGGGCAGCATTGTTTTTGAAGACGTCCATTTGGATCGCATGTCAGACAAGGAAATGAACAAAATACGAGGCCGGGAAATCTCAATGATTTTCCAGGAACCGATGACGTCCTTGAATCCAGTATTCACAATCGGCTATCAGCTTGAAGAAGTATTGTTCAATCATATGAAGATATCGAAGAACGAAGCGCGTCTTAAAAGTATAGCGCTTCTGAAAAGTGTTGGAATCTCACGTCCGGAAAAACTGGTTGATGAGTATCCGCACCAGCTTTCCGGCGGGATGAGGCAGCGTGTCATGATTGCAATGGCAATCGCTTGCCAGCCCAAGCTCCTCATTGCAGATGAGCCAACCACAGCTTTGGATGTCACCGTACAGGCACAAATTCTCGATTTGCTGAAGAGCATACAGGAAGTCAATGACATGTCCATTATCTTGATTACCCACGACCTGGGCGTCATTGCCGAGATGTGCGATGAGGTTATCGTCATGTATGCCGGAAAGATTGTTGAGCGTACGGATGTCGATTCGCTTTTCTACAATCCAAAGCATCCATACACCGAACTTTTGATGGGTGCGATTCCAAAAATGGATGAAGAGGCCGAAGTTCTAAGTTCCATTAAGGGGATTGTTCCCTCGTTAAAAAACATGCCGCAGACAGGCTGTAAGTTCGCGGCCCGCTGCCCAAAAGCCCTGCCGGAATGCTCGGCAATCACCCCGCTGCTCGGAGAGGTGGAAAAGGGGCATGATGTCGCGTGCATCTTATATGAAACAAGCCTGCCAAGAGAAGGGGTTAATGCATAATGGGCAACTCAACGCTGACCAACCGGGAAAACCTGCTTGAAGTGAAGAACCTGAAAACCTATTATCCCGTAAAGGGAGGATTCCTCCGCCGCACAGTCGGGAATGTGAAGGCCGTGGATGATATTTCCTTCGACATCAAAGCAGGTGAAACACTTGGCCTTGTGGGAGAGTCGGGCTGTGGAAAGTCAACCACGGGAAGGACCATCATCCGGCTATTGAAAGCAACAAGCGGACAGGTGCTTTTTGAGGGGAAGGACATCACCAAGCTTAGGGGGAAGTCGCTGCAGGCCATCCGCCAGGATATCCAGATGGTCTTCCAGGATCCATACGCTTCCCTGAATCCGATGCAAATGGTTGGAGACATTGTTTCCGAGCCTATTCTCAATTATAAAAGCGTAAACAAAAATGACCTGAAGAATGAAGTAATGGATTTGCTGAACAGGGTAGGCTTGCCTGAGGATGCCTACTATAAATACGCCCACGAATTTTCCGGGGGACAAAGGCAGCGTATCGGAATTGCCAGAGCGCTGGCCCTAAGGCCGAAACTCATCATCGCCGATGAGCCGGTATCGGCACTCGATGTTTCTGTCCAGTCCCAGGTGCTGAACCTTTTAAAAGAACTGCAGGATGAATTTGACCTTACCTTTTTATTCATCGCCCATGATCTTAGTGTGGTTAAGCATATGAGCGACCGGATAGGCGTCATGTATCTCGGCAGCATGGCAGAAATTGCTGAGCGCTCGAGCATCTACAGCGAACCGCTCCATCCCTATACGAAAGCTTTGATTTCAGCTATTCCGATGCCGGATCCCCGACGCAAAAGCCAGCGCATCGTCCTTCAGGGGGATGTGCCAAGCCCATTGAATCCTCCTTCCGGGTGCCCGTTCCATCCGCGCTGCCCTGAAGCCAGGCCGGAGTGCTCGGCTGTGAAGCCGGCTTTAAAGGAGGTGAAGCCAGGGCATCAGGTTGCCTGCCATCTTTATTAGTAAGCCATGCTAAACAAAAATAAATCCTATGGGGGGAAAAACATGAAAAAACCATTACTTTGGCTCAGCATGCTCGTTTTGGTTCTATCTGCATTCCTTGCAGCCTGCAGCGGCGGCGGAAGTTCGGAACCATCCAACACCGAAAAAGAGAAGGACAACGCAGCAGAAGAATCCGGACCGCAGGATGGCGGGACACTGACATATGCCTTGGATACTGAATTCAAAGGCCTTCTAAACTGGAATTTCTACGATATGGACGGCGATGATGATATCATCGAGCTGTTTGACGATCCATTGATCGATTACGATGAGAATTTGCAGGCCCAGCCTAATATTGCAAGCTGGGAAACAGAAGACAATAAGAACTATACATTCACCTTTGAAAAAGGCGTAAAGTGGCACAATGGCGAAGAGCTAACGGTCAATGACTGGGTATTTGCGATTGAGACGATTGCCACTTTGGGCGGCGAGCATCAGCGCTGGTCCAATGTCAATACAATCGAAGGTGTGAAGGATTTCAACGAAGGAAAAGCGGACAGCATCTCCGGGCTTGAAGTGGTGGACGACTATACATTGAAAATCGCATTTGACAAGGCGCGCGTAAACAACCTTGAAAACGTGTGGGCATACCCGCTTTCCCGCAAGGAATTTGAAGGAATCGAACCTAAGGACATGGCTGCTTCCGAGCAGGTTCGTACAAAGCCGGTCGGAACTGGTCCATTTAAAGTAGCAAAGGTGATTCCGGGCGAGTCTGTTGAGCTTGTGCGCAACGAAGAGTATTGGAAAGGCAAGCCGCATCTTGAAAAGATTATCGTCAAAGTAATCGACAGTTCCCTGACTACAGGAGAATTGAAGAACGGTACAGTTGACCTTGCTCCATTCCATCCAACTGTCCTTCCGGAAGTTGAAGCTCTTGAAAATGTCGAAGTTGTTAAGTACCCAGGAGTTTCTTATTACTATGTTGGTTTTAAATTGGGCAAATTCGACGGCAAAAAAGTGGTTATGGATATTGAAAAATATCAAAATACAAAACTTCGCCAAGCGATGCTTTATGCAATCAACCGCGAAGAGTGGGTAGACGCTTTCTTCAGCGGCCTAGGGAAGCCGCTTAACCGCCCTATCCCGACTTCCCACTGGATTGCAGCCGACAATGCCGACATGCCGGTCCAGTATGAGTACGACCCGGAAAAGGCAAAGGCTTTGCTTGATGAAGCAGGCTACAAGGATACTGACGGTGATGGGTTCCGTGAAGATCCAAACGGCAAGGAATTTGTCGTCAACTTCTCTCACTATGCAACCGGCAACCCGACATTTGAAGCACGCGCGAAAGCATTCACCCAATACTGGGAAGAGGTTGGCTTGAAAACGAAGCTTCAAATGACAGATGTCAACCTGTACTATGACCAGCTTGAAAAAGATGATCCATCTCTTGAAGTATTCTACGGCGGCTGGGGAACAGGCACAGATCCGGACCCGCTTCCGCTATGGGGCAATGACACAGTCTGGAATTATCCGCGCTGGGTAAATGACGACGCACAGAAGCTTCTTGAAGATGCTGTTGATATTGAGGTGGTAGGTACGGACACTGACAAGCGTAAAGAGCTTTATGTCGAATGGCAGAAGATCTTTAATGAAGAAGTTCCTGTACTTCCAATTCTGGAGCTGGAAGAAGTTATGGCTGTCAACGAGCGTGTTCAAGGCGTGGTATATGATGTTTCAGGTCAAAACTCAGCTCATGAATGGTGGATCAAGCAGTAACGGTCCACTCGTTCAGATAAGGAGAATGCATCATGCTTAAATACACAATACGCCGCGTCCTGGGTATGATCCCAATGCTTTTCCTTATCTCCATTGTGGTGTTTACCCTGGCAAAGTTAATGCCAGGGGATTCCCTCAGTGGGGAAATTGATCCAACAAATACGGATCCCCAGTATATTGCAGAAATGAGAGAGAAGCTAGGCTATAATGATCCTGTCCATGAACAGTATTTTCGCTGGATTACCAACTTCGTCCAAGGTGATTTCGGCAAATCGACACGCTATAAAATCCCGGCAAGTGAAATTATTGCCGAGAGGCTTCCCAATACCATTTTCCTTGGGATGGTGTCGTTGCTGATTACCTATGTATTCGCCTTCTTCATGGGCTCTTTTGCCGGAAGGAAGCCGTATACGCTTGGCGACAATATCATAAGCACCTTCAATTATATCGGCCTCGCATTGCCGAGTTTCATCGCAGGAGTATTTGCCATCTATATTTTTGCTTTTAACCTTGGCTGGTTTCCATCAAACGGATCGGTCAACATCTCGCTTGAGCCAGGAACCCTGGATTACTGGTTAAGCAGGATCCACCATGTATTGCTGCCTGCCATTGTCCTTGGAGCTTTGAGCACAGCCAGCTACACGCAGTTTTTGAGGAACGATATCATTGAAAATACGCGCAAGGATTATGTGAGGACTGCGAGGGCAAAAGGAACGCCGGAAAGCAAAATCTATAATACCCATATCATGCGGAACTCGATTATCCCTCTTGTCACCTTTTTGGGAATCGATATTGGATTGCTGGTAGGAGGCGCCATCATTACGGAGACAATCTTCACGTATCCTGGTATCGGCCAGCTATTCCTCAACTCTGTTACACAGCGGGATTATCCGGTCCTGATGGCGGTAACCATGCTATTATCCTTCCTGACACTGTTCGGAAACCTGGTTGCCGACCTGCTCTACGGATTTGTTGACCCAAGGATCAGGCTGGATTAAGGGGGACATGCGATGCAAGTGAACACAGTTAAAGAAACCGGTATCACAACCAAATCAGCCAAAGGCAACTCCCCATGGGCGATTGCACGGAGGAAGTTCCTCAAGAACAAGCTGGCGGTGATTAGTTTAGGATTTTTGGCTATTGTCGCAATTGTTTCGTTTTTGGCACCTTATATTACTACCCAGGATATTACAAGGGTCAATATTGGAAAAATGTCCTTGGCGCCATCTTCCGAACATTGGCTTGGTACCGATAAAAGCGGACGGGACGTTTTTACCCGCCTGTTATATGGAGGCAGGATCTCCTTGATTGTTGGTTTAAGCTGTACAGGCCTGGTCATCATTTTGGGTACCATTGTCGGAGCGATCGCCGGTTACTTTGGCGGCATAATAGACAGCATGCTCATGCGGTTCACCGATTTCGTGCTGACTTTCCCGTTTATCGTCTTTGTAATAGTTTTGAATGCGATATTTGGAGGGCAATTGAATGGACTTTGGATTTTAATTCTTGTCATCAGCTTTCTCTCCTGGGGTTCAGTAGCAAGGATCGTCCGAAGCAAAATCCTTGCCGAAAAAGAGAACGAATATATTCTCGCAGCCATTTCCATTGGTGGGTCGCCGTTCAAAGTCATTGTGAAGCATCTTTTACCGAATGTAATGTCCACAATTATTGTGCAGGCAACTATTCTTTTCGCGACGATGATCGTAGTGGAATCGGGGCTAAGCTACCTTGGGTTTGGGGTGCCGGCTGAAATACCAAGCTGGGGCAACATGCTTAGTTCGGCCAATGAACCAGATGTGCTGCAGGGAAAACCATGGATCTGGATTCCTCCTGCGCTAGCGATTACATTTACGATTCTTTCGATCAACTTTATAGGCGAAGGGCTTAAGGATGCATTAAATCCCCGTTCCCGACGTTAAAAAATCTACCGTAAACTGGTAGATTTTTTGTTTTTTCTCATATAGAGCAGGTTTGAGATTCCTTATAAGGAATAATTTTACTTATCTCTGCCCATACTGTTGGCAAATAGTACTTGAAGTGAGGGGTAGTGAGCATGTTGTATCTTCATGATGTATGGGTAAACTGGTTCGAAGGGGAAGAGAACGGATACAATGTCTGCCATTTTCATGAATGGAGGAAAGAAGATGGTGTGGAGCTTTTGGATCAAGTGCCGCTGTTAAAGATTGATTCCCTGCTGTTTAACTACATAGAAAATGATTTGGCTGAATTACCGCAGCAATTGCTCGACGATATCTACCAAAAAGCTTACTTAAGAAAAAATCATGAGCGGACCCAGCTGGACTACTGTTTCGTCGTTTCGGACGGGGTTGGCATACTGGCTGTCGATACGATTGGCTACAATATTCCCATTCGGAAGAGCAGGCTGATTCCCCGGCAGGAACAACTGGTGTTTGAGATGCTGGAGAATCAGGAGACCCGCGCCTATAATTTCAATGACCCGTCTTCACTGAAGGATTATCATATTCTGTCTCCGGCACCTGGGCTGATGAGAGGGCTTACCCGAAAGGAACGTCAGTTGAAACAGCTGTTATTTATGGCGATGGACCAGCTGCATTCCTCCCAGAATACTGCTGAAGTCCGCTATTGGCTTACGGAATGGAGTCCTGAGAAGTATGAACAAATCCAGCAGCTCTCTTTTGAAGATGTTTGGGAGCAATTATATGAAGAAACCAAATACGGATGGTCGCCAAAACACTATTCCTTCTGCGAGAATTTAATAAAGGGACAAGGTTTTTTCGAAAAACTGTGGGAAATGGAGCATGGTCCAAAAGTAAATTAAGAGGGAGCCCTTGGGAGGCTCCCTTTCAATTTGGACATTTGAAGTACGTGTAGAATTATCGTCTTTTACGGCCAAGCCCCATGGCATTTTCCATTTTGGCCAGCATTCTACCTGCTGCCCTGTTTGCCTTTTCGGCACCATGGTCAAGGATGTCATCAAGCTCTGACGATTCCATCAAGTTGTAATACTTCGTCTGGATTGGTTCAATCGACTCGATTACGACTTGGGCTACATCCTGCTTAAAATCCCCGTACCCTTTATTTTCATAATCCTGTTCAATATCCGCAACAGTCCGCCCGGTCAGGATTGAATAGATGGAAAGCAGATTTGATATGCCTGGTTTATTTTCTTTATCATATCTGACAATCCCTTCTGAGTCTGTCACGGCGCTTTTGATTTTCTTTTCGATTTGTTTTGGATCATCCAGCATGGAAATAAAAGCTTTATGGTTAGGGTCCGATTTGCTCATTTTCTTCAGCGGGTCCTGAAGAGACATAATGCGGGCCCCGACCTTAGGAATCCTAACTTCGGGAACGGTAAAAATATCATTGTATTTCCTGTTGAATCTTTCGGCAAGATCCCTTGTAAGTTCGAGATGCTGTTTTTGGTCTTCTCCTACCGGCACAAGATCGGCTTTATAGAGCAGAATATCAGCAGCCATCAATGGAGGGTAAGTAAGCAAGCCTGCTGAAACAGCTTCTTTGCCAGCCGATTTATCCTTAAATTGAGTCATTCTCTCCAACTCACCGATATAAGCCACACATTGTAACATCCATCCCGCCTGGGCATGGGCTGGCACCTCTGATTGGATAAACAGGGTAGCCTTTTCGGGATCTATTCCTGAAGCAAGATAAAGGGCAGCAAGGCTTCGGATATTTTTGCGCAGCACAAGCCGGTCCTGGGGAACCGTGATTGCGTGCTGGTCCACGATGCAGAAGAAGCAATTGTATTCCTCCTGGAGCTCGACAAATTGTTTCATGGCTCCAATATAATTTCCTAGTGTAATCGTTCCGCTGGGCTGTATGCCAGAAAAGATTGTTTTCATTGATGAAACCTCCTTTAAAAATAAGCAAAGTATTATTCTTAACTGTATAACCACAAAAAAGACCATTCATCCCATAATGATAGGGACGAATGGTCCGCGGTGCCACCCTAATTGCTCTCTACGAGCCGCTTTCATGCTGTGCAGCATGGGCCTGTAACGCAGGCATACGTCCGCGGATACTGGCGATTCACCGCAGCGGCTCGAAAGTCCATTCGATCTGCAAGGGTGTTTGTTTCCACCAGCCACAAACTCTCTAAAAACCCTTTTTCAGATGTACTACTCTTTGTCATTGCCGTTATTGGATTCAGTAACAAAATTATAATCATTTTTAATCATGGAATCAAGAGAGGGCAGCCCATTTCTTATAGATAGTATATGGCGAGGGCAATGAGCATCAGCAGCAGGTTGATAAGCCCTAGCATGGCCAGAGGAAAAGAGTTCACACTGATTATTTCCGATAGCGGGATGAGTTCCTCTTTTTCCTTTTTGGTGTAGCTTCCCTTTGGTGCAAAAATTTGCCGGAAAGATTTTGAGATATTATCAAAGAAACCGCTGTTGATGGTATAAATTAGCAGGGAAACCAGCAACATGAGGCTAGCAATATAAAAAGAGTTATTGATATAATTTAAAAGGGTAATGTCCTTATGCAGAGCAAGGGACAAGGCCAAAACAGCGGCCTGGGTTGCGAGAAGATAGGAGACCATCTTTTTCATTTCCTTTTTCCTGCCTTTGTTAATTATTTCGATATAACTTTAACGCGTTAAAGTGACAAATATTACAAAGATATTTTTCTGATAATTCTGTAACGCTAAGTGTGTTATAGTGCATTATTATACCATGTTTCGCGGTTGTTTAAGATTACAATTATTACAAAAGCGAAAATTTTTTTGCTAAAGTGATTGTACTTTTTTTATGGACACGGTATAATAAGCATTGTCATAAGTTTTCAGAAAAATAAATTAAAGGGGGACTCCTAGTGAAGAAGTCTAAATACTCACTTCTTCTAATTCTGACTCTCGTATTTTCGTTGATTCTTACTGCTTGTGGTGGAAACAATGATGCGTCAGAAGGCGAAAACAACGACAACAATGAAAACGCTGCAAGCGATGTGGCACAAGAATTCAGCATGCTTGATTCTTCTGCCATCCCTACAATGGATTCTGTACTTGCTGAAGGTTCCACAAGCTTTACCTATATCGGAAACGTTGGCGAAGGACTTTACCGCCTTAACCAGGAAGGCAAACCAGAGCCTGCAATGGTTGATGGTGAGCCTGAAATTAACGATGACAAGACTGTCTTCACATTCAAGCTTCGTGATGCCAACTGGTCAAACGGCGAGCCTGTAACGGCGCATGACTTTGTCTTTGCCTGGCAGCGCGCGATCGACCCTGAGACAGCTTCACCATACGGCCCTTACATGATGGGCGGCAAGATTCTTAATGCATCTAAAATTACCGAAGCCGGTGCGGCTGGGAAACCTTATGACCTTAAAGAACTTGGTGTTAAAGCAATCGACGACAAGACTTTGGAAGTTACACTTGAAAAGCCTGTAGTATACTGGGAAGACCTTTTTGCTTTCCCAAGTTTCTATCCGCAAAACCAAAAGTTTGTTGAAGAAAAGGGCGATGCTTTCGCAAGCAACGCTGAAAGCCTTCTTTACAACGGTCCATTCAAGATGACTCAGTGGGAAGGAACAGATGCTGAAGAGTGGGTTCTGGAAAAGAACGAAAACTACTGGGATGCTGACAATGTCAAAATTGAAAAAATCACTGTAAACGTGGTTAAAGATTCCGGTTCGGCTGTTAATGCTTTTGAAGCAGGCGAAACTGATATGACTGGCCTTCTGTCTTCCGACCTTGTACCACAGTACGAAGGTGACGACAGAATGATGAGCTGGCTTGATGCCGCAGTATTCTACCTGAAGCTGAACCAGAAAAACGAAGCTTTGGCTAATACAAATATCCGTAAGGCAATCGCAATGGCTTTCAATAAGGAAGACCTTGCTACCGGAATCCTGAACAACGGTTCTGTTCCTGCGAACTACCTTGTTCCTAAAGAGTTCGTTAACCTGGATGGCGTTGATTTCCGTGAAGGAAACGGAGACATGCTTGAGTATAATGTAGAAGAAGCCAAAAAGCATTGGGAAGCTGGCTTGAAAGAGCTTGGCAAGACTGAGCTTACAATCCGCTACCTTGGCGGCGATACTGAAGCTTCCAAGAAGATTGATTCCTACATGAAGAACCAGTTGGAAACAAACCTTGAAGGTTTGACAGTCGAGCTTGAAAGTGTACCTTTTGCTGTGCGGCTTGAGCGCGACAACTCCATGGACTATGATATCCAGATGGCTGGATGGGGACCAGACTATGGTAATGCAATCTCCTTCATCGACCTTTGGGTAACAAATGGCGGAAGCAACAGAATGGGTTACAGCAACCCTAAATACGATGAGTTGGTGAAGAAAGCTCAAGGCGAGCTTGCAACCAAACCGAAAGAAAACTTCGAAGCCATGCAGGAAGCAGAAAGAATTTTGCTTGAAGAAGATGCAGGTATCGCGCCAGTTTACCAGCGCGGAGCCAACATCCTGATCAATCCAAACCTTAAAGGGCTTGTCCAATACCAATACGGTCCGGACTACTCTTTCAAGTGGATGTCTGTAGAAGGCGAATAATTGTTTCTTGAATCAGATAGTAAATATTCTGAGGGTAGAAAGAGAGTATATTTAACAGATATACTCTCTTTTTCCCTTGCAAGGAATTTGTCGAATTATAAGGAATACTTGGAGTTGAAAGAATTATTGGATTATACAGGAGGTGCACATAATGGGGAAATACTTGCTCCAAAGGGTATTTTATATGATATTGACGCTCTTCCTTATTGCGTCGCTAACCTTTTTTCTAATGAAGGTAATACCCGGCACTCCATTTGCGAGCCAGAATAAATTATCGCCGGCACAAATGGAAATTATGAAGGCTAAGTATGGGCTTGACCAGCCAGTACCCGTTCAATATGCCAAATATATGGGGAATCTTTTGAAAGGTGATTTTGGCACATCCTTTCAATTTAGCAACAGATCAGTAGGCGACTTGATGTTTCAGCGTCTGGGTCCATCAGCGCAACTAGGGTTCCAGGCTATGATATTGGGGTCAGTGCTGGGGATATTTTTGGGAGTAATAGCGGCATTACGGCAGAATTCATGGATTGATTATGGTTCAACTTTTATAGCAGTTGTCGGGAAATCAATACCAAGCTTCGTATTTGCTGGTTTGCTTCAATACTATATTGGGGTAAAATTGGGCTGGCTGCCGGTACTTTTCTGGAAAGGGTTTGAATATACCATTATGCCAACGATTGCTCTGGCATTGTTCCCACTGGCAATCGCTGCCCGTTTTATGAGGACAGAAATGATCGATGTTTTGAATTCCGATTATATTACCCTGGCAAAAGCTAAGGGAGCAAGCTTTTTTGATATTGCTTTTAAGCATGCCTTAAGGAACGCCCTTATACCGGTTGTCACCGTATTGGGACCTGTGTTTGTTTCCTTAATGACTGGCTCTCTTGTAATTGAGAAAATTTTTGCAATCCCTGGCCTTGGAGAGCAGTTTGTTACATCTATTACCCTCAATGATTACCCGGTAATCATGGGAACAACGATTTTATATTCAGCTATGTTCGTTCTTATTATTTTGATAGTGGATATCTTGTATGGTGTGATTGATCCGCGTATCAGGCTTTCAGGAGGTAAAAAATAATGGGTCAACATGAAAAGAACATACCGAAAGAACGATTCAGCCCGGCCGTTATTGATTCCTCCAAAAGTGAAGAAATAAATAAACCGAGCCTTAGCTTTTGGCAGGATGCCTGGCTGCGGGTCAGAAAAAATAAAGCGGCTATTGCCAGTTTGATTATTGTTGGCCTGATTATTCTAATGGCTTTTATTGGTCCTTTGATCAGCGGAAAAGACCATCAGACTCAAAAAGTAGCCCATAACAATCTACCGCCTAGAGTCCAGGGGCTTGAAAACATTAGCTGGCTGCCATTTGATGGGGTTAAAGTAAATAAAGCCGGAAAAGAAATAAATGTGTATGAACAGCGAAATGTGGATGAGTATTACTGGTTTGGAACAGATGCCCTTGGAAGAGACCTGTTTACCCGTGTTTGGAAAGGTACCCAGATTTCCCTGTATATTGCCTTTTTGGCGGCATTCATTGATATGGTCATCGGAGTCGCTTATGGTGCCATTTCAGGCTACTTTGGCGGCCGTATTGACAATATCATGCAGCGGATAACAGAAGTCTTAATTGGTATCCCATTCCTTGTTGTTGTAATCTTGATGATTTTGCTTTTAAAACCTGGCATTATATCATTGACCATTGCTTTGACCATAACAGGCTGGGTGGGCATGTCGCGTGTTGTCAGGGCACAGGTGCTGAAATTAAAAGAGCAGGAATATGTGCTGGCATCAAGGACATTAGGAAACTCACATTTAAAAATTATGATTAAGCATTTGCTTCCCAACCTTGTGGGAGTCATCATCATTAACACGATGTTTACCATTCCAAATGCGATCTTTTCAGAAGCATTCCTAAGCTTTATTGGTCTTGGTCTGCAGGATCCGCTTGCTTCGTTGGGAACATTGATTGATGAAGGATTCAAAGTATTGAGGCTCCATCCTTACCAAATGATCATTCCGGCTATTGTAATCAGTACCATCATGGTAACTTTCAATATGCTGGCTGACGGGTTGAGGGATGCGCTAGATCCAAAAATGCGTGATTAATAAGGCAGGTGGCATAGGATGAAAAATATTTTAGAAGTAAAGGATTTACACATATCTTTCCATACATTTGCAGGAGAGGTACAAGCAATCAGAGGAGTCAACTTTGAAGTGAAAAAAGGGGAAACCCTTGCGATTGTCGGGGAATCAGGATCTGGAAAGTCGGTTACAACAAAGGCAATCATGCGGCTGCTGCCTCCAGGGAACTCGGAGATAAAACAGGGGCAGATCCTTTTTGACGGTAAAGATTTGGCAAAACTGAATGACCGGCAAATGCAAAAGGTCCGTGGAAAAGACATTTCCATGATATTCCAGGATCCGATGACATCTTTGAATCCAACAATGACGGTTGGAAAGCAAATCATGGAACCGCTGATTAAGCACCAGAATATGAGTCAATCAGCTGCCAAGGAACGGGTTATCCAGCTGTTAAAGCTTGTGGGCATTCCGAATCCTGACCAAAGATTCAAACAGTACCCTCATCAATTTTCCGGAGGGATGCGACAGCGTGTGGTGATTGCGATTGCCCTGGCCTGCAATCCGAAGGTATTAATTGCTGATGAGCCAACTACAGCTCTTGATGTTACCATCCAGGCTCAAATATTGGAGCTAATGAAGGATCTGCAAAAGAAAATTGACACATCCATCATTTTCATTACCCATGATCTTGGGGTTGTTGCAAATGTGGCCGACCGGGTTGCTGTTATGTATGGCGGCAAAATTGTAGAAATAGGAACAGTGGATGAGATTTTCTACAATCCACAGCATCCATATACATGGGGGCTAATTAGTTCCATGCCTAGTCTTGACGCTAAGGAAGAAGAGCTATATGCAATTCCTGGTACTCCTCCCAACTTGCTTAACCCGCCAAAAGGAGATGCCTTTGCGCCGAGAAACGAATATGCCATGCAGATTGACTTAGAGGAGCAGCCTCCAATGTTCAAAGTGTCTGATACACATTATGCGGCAACTTGGCTGCTTCATCCGGATGCTCCAAAAGTAGAACCGCCTGCAGCAGTGCTAAAAAGAATGAAACAATTCAATGGGGCGAAAAAATAAACGGGGGGGCCGGCAAATGGAAACGAGAGAAAAACTGCTTGAAATTAAAAATTTAAAGCAATATTTCAATGCTGGAAAACCTAATGAGGTAAAAGCGATTGATGGTGTATCCTTTGATATTTACAAGGGGGAAACGCTTGGACTTGTAGGGGAATCCGGATGTGGAAAGTCGACTACTGGAAGAACGATTATCCGGCTTTATGATGCGACAGATGGAGAAGTCACCTTCAAGGGTGAAAATGTCCATGGCAAGAAATCAAAAAAAGAATTGATGAAATTCAACCGCAGCATGCAAATGATCTTCCAGGATCCCTATGCATCATTGAATCCGAAAATGATGGTGTCCGATGTGATTGCGGAGGGGATTGATATCCATGGTCTGGCGAAAAATAAAAAAGACCGCATGGAGAGGGTGTATAAGCTTCTAGAAACGGTTGGCTTAAACAGAGAGCATGCCAATCGCTATCCACATGAGTTTTCCGGAGGCCAAAGGCAGAGGATAGGCATCGCCCGCGCACTTGCTGTCCAGCCGGAATTCATCATTGCCGATGAACCTATTTCGGCATTGGATGTATCCATCCAGGCACAAGTGGTCAACTTGCTAAAAAAGCTTCAGCGAGAAAAAGGCCTGACATATCTATTCATTGCCCACGACCTCTCAATGGTCAAGTACATCAGTGACCGGATTGGCGTCATGTACTTCGGGAAACTGGTAGAGCTTGCTCCGGCTGATGAATTGTACGCCAACCCGATGCACCCATATACAAAGTCACTTTTATCTGCCATTCCACTTCCGGATCCTGATTTTGAACGGACCAGAAAGCGCCAATCCTATGATCCGGCAAGCCATAAATATGCAGCCGATGAGGATGTGAGAATGCGCGAAGTAACCCCTGGACATTTTGTCTACTGTTCAGAAAAAGAATACCAGCAGCTTAAAGCTGCCAGCAAGAGCTAAAAAACGATCTCCTGTACGAGATCGTTTTTTTTGTTTATTTTGCCTGTGATAACTCTCCTGAAAAGGACTGGCGTTGCCAGGACAAAAAAGCCTGAAATGAAAAAAACATTTCAGGCCATGTTTAAGATGCAATATAAAGGGTATGATAAATGCCGGAGTTACTTTTTTTCCCCTCCGACGGTTTTCCAGCCAGTCTGGATACTAGTGGATTTATCAACGAACCTATTTTTCTCTTTTCCGCCGAAAAGGCTAATCCCAATCCTGTTCGTTACAACACCATTCAGAGCTGTAATTCCAATCACCAGTATTGCAATAATTGATAAATCGAGTATGTACGCACCCATGATAAACCTCCATCTCTCTGTCCATATTGGCCGAAGGCAATTAGGACAAAAATAAGTTGCCGACCTCTGTTCTCCTTTATTGTAAAAGAAATGGAGCAGTTTTAAAAGCGGCAATTCGCAGTTCCTGTAAAATTGCGCAGATAGCTGGATGTTTATCGGGATCATTATAAAAAGGAGGCTTGTTCATGCATTGGTATGAAAAGTTGAATCAATATTTTCCCATTGAGGAAATGAAGTCAAAGGAACATATAGAGACGCTTCTTCAGGAGCGGAAAGACATTTATCACAAAGACGAAGGCCCTAACCATGTGCTTATGTATGTTGAACTTGAAAATTTTGTTTTCATCGATTATCTGTTTGTATCAAAGAATGCAAGGGGCCAGGGCCTAGGCCATAAACTTTTGGACAAATTGAAGAAAAAAGGAAAACCGATTATCCTTGAGGTAGAGCCAGTTGATTATGAAGATACGGATACGGAAAAGCGGTTGAAATTTTATAAACGCGAAGGCTTTGAGCATGCAAAATCGATTGGATATTCCCGGCGCTCCCTGGCAACAAATAAATTAAATGCAATGGAAATACTTTTTTGGTCCCCAGCCCAGGAATCCGAAGACCTTGTTTTCGATGCAATGAAAAAAACATATACAATGATTCATACGTATAAGGACGAGAAATTTTATGGAGCGTCTTACCAGCCTGTGGAAGAGGTTTTAACATTAAGAGAAGATGAGCAAAAAGATATGCTAGAAAATATTTAAAATTAGTGCAATCGTCCGTTTGACGATTGCCTTTTTCATTTTATGATTCTAAATGAGAAAGTGAAAAATAATGCCTTCACGAGGTTTCGGATGGTTAAAGGGAGGGTAAAAATAATGGAAGGCGTATAAATGCGGTTCATCACCGGATAATGATAGGAAGCTTTCACTGTACGATTCGGATTTCCCTTAAAAGTTCTATATTTATTGAAACTTCTCACGAGTTCATACGTCATATTAATGAGAGCGAAAATGTACATAAACTTTTGCTTAAATCCTGAAAAGGGATACCCATTGTCCGTTGATTATTGTATAATTAACTAAAGACATTACAAAATTAAAGTTATTTTAATTTAAGAATTGAGCATGATTGCTGATTGAACAAACCAGATAAATGTCTATTTTAAAGGGAGTGTGAATACAGATGGTTACTTTATACACTTCACCAAGTTGTACTTCTTGCAGAAAAGCTAAATCATGGCTGGAAGAGCATGATATACCCTATCAGGAGCGGAATATTTTTTCCGAGCCGCTGTCAATCGACGAGATTAAGGAAATCCTTCGGATGACGGAAGATGGAACGGATGAAATTATTTCAACCCGCTCTAAAACGTTCCAGAAGCTGAATGTCAATCTTGAATCAATGCCTCTTCAGGATCTTTATGAGGTTATCAAGGAAAATCCCGGCTTGTTAAGGCGTCCAATCATTATTGATGAAAAGCGGCTTCAGGTGGGATATAATGAAGATGAAATCCGCAGATTCCTGCCGCGTAAAGTCCGAACCTATCAATTGAGGGAAGCCCAACGGCTGGTCAATTAATAACATACCATACAAAGCCTCCTTTTTCCTGGAAAAGGAAGGCTTTTTTATTGATAACTGTGCCGAAAACTGCTATTATGAAAGGAATAACTTTTGATGAAAGTGGCTATAAAGACAGGTAAGCTCATAGCTGCTTTTTTAAATGGATTGTCCTTGAACTGCCGAATAGCAGGGGGACAGCCACTTATGGATGAACGAGGCGCCTCCGCCAATCTGGCTCACCTGCAGCAGCGATATTAAGGGCTTGCTACACAAACTGTATCCATTGGGTGTTAGCGGGTTTTTAAAATGGGTGTATATTTCATTTCCCAAATCCCTTGTTTTATCATAAAATAATGGTACAAGGTCGTCATTTTTATTGTTGCACTGGTTACCACCCAGACGGATTTATCAATGCCGTTTAGGGTAATAGTTAAATAAAGAGCCAGCCATACGGGGGTATTAAGTCCCTTCAACTCTTTGCCTGGAAGGGAGAGATTATGAATGGAAATCGAACGGATTAACGAAAATACTGTAAAGTTTTATATTTCGTATATAGATATAGAAGAAAGAGGCTTTGACCGGGAAGAAATCTGGTACAATCGCGAACGCAGCGAGGAACTTTTTTGGGAGATGATGGATGAAGTCCATCATGAAGCGGAGTTTACCGTAGAGGGACCGCTCTGGATCCAGGTACAGGCACTTGAAAAAGGGCTTGAGATCCTTGTTACCAAAACACAGCTATCAAAGGACGGAGCCAAATTCGACCTTCCTGTTTCTGATGAAAAGCTTAAGGATCTTCCTGTGGATGAACGGATTGAAGAAATGCTTGATCAGCATTTTAATCCAAAGCACCAGAACGAAGACGATCAGGATGACCCTCTTTTTGAAGATGATTTGGAATTTCTCCTGGTTTTCAAGGATTTTGAGGACCTGATTGCACTTTCCCACAGACCTGGTCTCGATTCCATTACAACAAGCTTGTACAGCTTTGAAGGCAAATATTATTTATACGTTGAATTTGCCGAAGACGATTTTAGTGATGAGGAAGTAATCGATAACCTCTTAAGCATTCTGCTTGAATTTGGAATGGAATCAGGCATGACGATTCACCGCCTTAAGGAATACGGCAATACCATTATTGAGAATGATGTATTTCCGACCTTGCGCAAACATTTTTCATAATAGATAAGGCCTTCCCGAACAGTTGGGGGGCCTTTTTATATTTAGGGACCAAAGAGAATAGAATTTTTTTGTAATAGAGGATTCCTCTTTTACGTGTAGAATCTTAAATGGAGAAAGGGGGCTGTTTTATGCTAGTTGCCTGTAGAGAAAACGGCGAGAAAATCTCGCTGGGAGAACAGTGGAAGAGAAATGAACTCGACATGTGTCGGCAAAAGGAAGGTTTCTCTTGCCCACAGTGTGGAAAGAAGGTGATTTTAAGGCTTGGCAATAAACGGATATGGCATTTCGCACATCAGAAAAATTCCGGCTGTGAATCAGAGCACGAGCGGGAGTCCGAGTACCATATGTCGGGAAAGCTTCAGCTGTATGAATGGCTAAAGGAGCAGAGCGTGACGGCGGAACTTGAGAGATATATACCAGAATGTAAACAGAGAGCTGATATTGCTTTTGACTGGAATAACAAGAAGTATGCAGTCGAATTCCAATGCTCGCCAATTACCGTGGAATTATTGGCTGGGAGGACGGAAGGCTATATAAATCATGGCTTTACCCCGATTTGGCTTCCCGGCGGCAACCAGATCAAGCGCACATCAGCCAATTGTTTGGCTATGAGTGAGTTCCAATTTTTATTTTTGAGGAGACAGGGAAGGCGCTGGATGCTTCCTGCCTATTGTGCCGATACGCGCCAATTTATCCTGCTGCAGCATATTCTTCCCATTTCTTCCGCAAAGGCTCTTGCCTCGTTTCATCCCATTTCCCGGTCTGAACTTCCATTGCCAAGACTCCTGGAATTCCCACCTGTAGCCAATCATCCCTTTAAATGCTGGGTTCGTGAATTAAACAGACAGAAATCCAATCTTCTTCACTACCCTGGCAGAGTTCAAAAGAATTTCTTGAAGGAATTATATTATAAACGTCTGAATCTCCTTATGCTGCCTCCACAATTAGGGTTGCCGGTTCCCTCTTCACCTTTTATCCAGACGCCTCCGTTATTATGGCAGACCTTTATTTATCTTGATCACTTCCATGATACTCCCAAGGGGAAAGTGATTTCTACTGTCGATATTCTTCAGTCCTTTCTTCACAGGGTGAGGAGGAGACAAATCAAGATACGCAGACTTCCCTTGGCGGAAAGTGGAGATTTTCGCTACGCGATCAGGGAGTATCTTGAGCTCCTCGTTTCCGTGTCTATACTGGAAAACGTAACCCCCCAATATTACAGGCTCGCAACCCCCTTTGGAATCCCTCATACAATGGAAGGACAATTGCAGGCTGAGTCCGCCTTTTGGAACAAACACGGAAACCACATCATGGCCCACAGTTAAAATTTATCGAAGGAATATAATGAAACAGGCGGAAGCCGCGTAAAATAAAGTGGAGGGTCAATCTGCCTTTTAATAAATTCGCGAGTATTCAGACTTTAAGCGGATCCAAAAAAATGGTAGAATTTTCGTATGCCGAATTTTGTGAACGGAGGATGACGTATGCCGAATGAAACTAAGGTTAAAAAGCTCCCAGCAAGAAGTGAATTGCCAGTAGAGGATACGTGGAGGCTCGAGGATATATTCACGAATGACGAAGAGTGGGAAAAGGAATTCCAGGAGGTCAAAAAGCTGTTGCCAGCTGTCCAGGATTACCAGGGCAAGCTCGGAGAAAGCGCAGACGAGCTGTTCAGCGCCCTACAATATCAGGATCAATTATTGATGCGTCTTGGCAAGCTTTATACATATGCCCACATGAGATATGACCAGGACACAGCAAATTCCTTCTATCAGGGGTTGGACGACCGGATTAAGAACCTTTATTCCCAGGCAGGAAGCGCCTTGGCTTTCATTGTGCCGGAAATCCTTTCCATAGATGAAAGCCGGCTGAAGGCATTTCTCCAAGAGAAAGAGGATCTGAAGCTCTACGAACATGCACTTGAAGAAATCAATCTTCAGCGGCCGCATATTCTTTCCGCCGAGCAGGAGGCACTCCTGGCTGAAGCATCTGAAGTCATGAATTCTTCATCCAATACTTTTGGCATGCTGAATAATGCCGATTTGGAGTTCCCCACTATAAAGGATGAAAGTGGGGAAGAGGTGGAGATTACACATGGCCGGTATATCCGCTTTCTTGAGAGCGAGGACCGGCGTGTCCGTGAAGACGCGTTCAAAGGTGTTTATCAGACATACGGCAAGTTCAGAAACACCTTTGCCAGCACACTGAGCGGAAATATCAAAAAGGACAATTTTAATGCACGGATCCGCCAATACAGCTCTGCAAGGCATGCCGCCCTTGCAGCCAACAATATTCCGGAAAGTGTTTATGAAAATCTTGTCAACACCGTCAATAATAACCTCCATCTGCTGCACAGATATGTAAAGCTGCGCCGAAAAGTACTGGGTGTTGATAAACTGCACATGTATGATTTATACACGCCGCTCGTAAAAAATATAAAGATGGATGTTTCGTATGCCGAGGCAAAGGAACTAATTCTAAAAGGGCTGGCACCAATGGGGGAAGAGTATGTCGGACTCCTGAAGGAGGGGTTCGAAAACCGCTGGATCGATGTGCATGAGAACAAAGGAAAGCGCAGCGGGGCGTATTCATCCGGTGCCTATGGGACGAATCCCTATATACTGATGAACTGGCAGGACAATGTCAATAATCTGTTTACGCTGGCACATGAGCTCGGTCATTCCCTGCACAGCTATTACACCAGGAAGTCACAGCCTTATGCCTACGCCAGCTATTCCATTTTTGTGGCAGAAGTAGCGTCGACTTGCAATGAAGCTTTATTGAACGACTACCTGTTAAAGTCAATCGATGATGAGCAAAAGAGGCTTTACCTGCTGAATCATTATCTTGAAGGATTTAGGGGAACGGTTTTCAGGCAGACAATGTTCGCTGAGTTTGAACATCTCATCCACAAAAAAGCACAGGATAACGAAGCTCTGACGGCTGATTCTTTGACAAAGGATTATTACGAACTGAACCAGAAGTATTTTGGCCAGGAAGATATCGAGATAGATGAGGAAATCGGCCTTGAGTGGTCCCGAATCCCCCACTTCTACTATAATTACTATGTTTATCAATATGCCACAGGCTTTAGTGCCGCAACAGCATTGAGCAAGCATATTCTTGAAGAAGGAGAGCCGGCAGTAAAACGCTATGTTGACTACCTGAAGGCGGGAAGCTCTGACTATCCGATTGAAGTCCTGAAAAAAGCGGGAGTGGATATGACGAGCCCTAAACCTATTGAGGATGCATGCAAGGTGTTTGAAGAGAAGCTGAATGAGATGGAATCACTCCTGTCATGATTAAACCGGGAAGAAGCTGAGGCTCCTTCCCGGCTTTTATTTGTTGCTTCGAAAGCTGTCAGTGCCGGAAAAATGAAGGGGACCGTGATGGTGGCTGTCAGTGCCCAAAAAGTGGAGCAGCACGTGAAAAGGTCACTGATGATGGTTGTCAGTGCCGGATAAGAGAAGGAGCCCGTGAAAAAGGTCACTGATGGTCGCTGTCAGTGCCC
>NZ_LIGG01000001.1:1980353-2068072 GCF_001273925.1 Bacillus sp. FJAT-27251
AAAGCACTGCAGCCAGTCAAAAAAGCTCACTGAGAGTCATTGTCAGCACCTCAAATCCTCCATGAAGAGGCCCCGAAGGAACAATCGTGTTTTAGATTGTTCCGAAGGCGCTTGTACTTTCAAAGTCCCTTAAACCTTTTCCGGTCGTTCAGGCAAATAATAAACACGAGGAGGGACAGGAAAAGAATCGGGCCGCTGATCCACAGGGGAACCAGGTGCATCAGGCCCAGTACATGGAGGCCAAAGGAGAAAAGAATGGATACAATCATAAGGACATAGGACGGCTTCATCGACACCACTCCTCCGGAAGTTCAAACAAACGCTCATTAATAATTATGTAAGGAAATTGCGCTCCATGAATAGAATATGACAATCTTGTGAAATGATATACAAACACCTTGTAACCCTCTTATGCCCATGATATATTTATATCGTGAAGTTGATCACAAGCAAACATTACCCCTTTGTTTGACCGTGAAAAATTTCTCCCATCCCCTTTGTTCGTATTTATAGAGAAAAGACCCTGCAGTCCGTTTACTGCAGGGTCTTTTCATAATAAAAGGAAGTTAAAATTTACATATTTATGCTTGTCGGGTCTGCTCAAGGCGCATACGCTTTCGATTGTCCAGCTCCAGCGCCCAGACCCTCGAGTCATAAGCCACCCCGGAATTGAAGGCAAAGAACGCCTTCTTTTCCGGAGCGTCTTATCTAGTAGGGTCTGCCAAAGGCGCTTTCGCCTTTTCTTATTTTCCAATATGCCGCCAAAACATTCCATGCTTGGCTGGCAGCTGCTCGACTTTTTGTTTTAGCAACAGTTTTTTCAACTCTTTCTCCGCCTGATTCTGCGTCATATCGTATACGACCGCCACTTCTTTGGTTGCAACGGTCTTATAGGTTTGCAGAAAATCCTCCAACGGGGGAGGCGGGGACGGTTCGGGCTTCTGGGGGAGCATTTCTTCAAGGATTTGGACGTATACTTCGTACGGATAAAACCCGGTCACCTTGATCCCTTCCTCTTCCACATTTTCATTGAAGAAAACAAGAGCAGGGATTTCCTGGACATCCATCTCTGCGGTAATCTTCAAATCACATTGAAAAGCTTTGGAAGCACTGTCCGAATGGATATCGGTGACGAACTCTTCGATATCAAGCCCCACATTTTTGGCACATGCTTTCAAGACATCAAAATTGGATATGTTCTGCTTTTCCAAAAACAGCACTTCCTGCAGTTTTCGAAGAAACTGGATTCCCTTCTTCTTTCCCTGCAGTTCAGCTGACTTAACGGCTATTGACACCAGGTGTGGAGAAGAAACCGGATTTTCCAGCCATAAGCTGCCATCGCAGGACATTCCAGTTCGGCTTGCAGTTTTTTCCCATAGCTCGGCCATTGTTTCATAGTGTCTTTTCCTGCCCAGGTTCAGGGTTGCCAGCCGGCCGCTCAGCACGTGCCGCAAGGAAAAATACTTGCCATATTCGATTTGCAGCTTTTTCATGATAGGCTCAAGGGCCCAGCATTCAGGGCAGAGTGGATCGACAAATGAATAAATTTCAAGCGGTCTTTTCTCGTATGCATTGCTGGTCCGTAAGAGTGCGGGATTTAACAATTCATCGCGTTTCCAGATCACCAGCTCTCACCCTGTTCCCCGTCATCAGGCGTGTTGACCATATGCTGGGCAGTAAAGGTCAGGCGGGCATAAAATTCATTCCGTACAGGTCCGTCAAGCCCTGTTTCATCCATGGCTTCTTTCATGCAGGAGAGCCAGGCCTGTGCCCGCTTTGGGGTGACTTCGAATGGAAGATGTCTGGCCCTTAGCATAGGATGTCCATGTTCTTGTGTATATAAAGGCGGTCCGCCCAAAAATTGGGTTAAGAATTGTTTTTGCTTACGTGCAGTCTCCGTAAGGTCATCAGGAAATATAGGAGCAAGATCAGGATGCTGGGATACACGGTTGTAAAAGGCGTCTACTAGCTGATGCAGCATTCCTTCGCCGATGGCTTCGAACGGTACGGACTTATTCTCGACCATTTGTATAACTCCTTTTTAATGGATTTAATCTATATTTTAACAATGGTAAAATTATATCTCAAACAAACAGCTTAGACTTTCCTTCCAAGCTCCTTCCTGCTTACGTTTTGCCTCTGGCCTAACGGCCGTATTAGGAGTTCCGCTGTTTTTGCCTGTAAAACCTCATAATCTTATTATCGGTCTTTCGTACAGGGATATTCAGGCCGGACAGCAGAGCATGAAAAGATTCCCGGCCGCTCTCTTCATCTTCCACTTCATATTCAAGTTCATAATCATGGGTGCCCAGGTAGGTACTGTGATCCAAAACCACAAGTCCCCCGCCGTATTCCTTTTCAGCACGTTCCGTCGTAAGGGATCCAAAATAGGCAACAGGATTGCCCTGGGCAACGAGATTTGAAAGAGCTGTCCGTACAGGTCCTTCAGGCAATTCCCCCCCGGCCAGCATATTTTGTGCGTCATGCGGGGAGATCTCCTGGTTTGTTTCCAGCAGCCCTACTGTTGCCGGCTGTTTGAGCGTGATTTCGAAATGGCCAGTTTTTTCCCTTATTCTCAAGGCGCATCCCTGGTCCTTCAAAGTAAACTGGCTTGTATCAAAATAATGGTTAACCTGTTTTTTAAAATCCTCCCCGGCAAAGTTGAGGAAAGCCTTTAGCCTTTCGAACTCTTCTTCTGTTAAAAGGTTCTTAAACTCAATCTCAATATGTTCACTCATAATGGACATCCTTTCAGGTTTTTTATCTCTATTATTCCGTTATTTTTCAAAAGCTTCAATCTGTAGGAAAAACCAGTGCCTATATGATAAAATAAAATGGATTATTGGAGGGTGGAAGATTTATGAAAAAAAGAGTATTGATTGATCTGGCGGAAATAAAGAACGAGGAACTGCTGCTGTATGCAGCGGAACCAGTTGCAATTGGAGAAATGAAGCCTGTCGGACAAATACTGGTTGACTCGGACCAGTTGTCATTTATTTACCTGGCTGAGCAGGATGGAGATTATACATATATTACAATACCAGATTCTGTATGGACCTCAGTTAAAACAGCATTGGATGCAAATTTTGAGGCCTATGCCGTCCATGGGGAATACAGACTTCATCTGCAAGGTTTCAAGGAAGAAATGGATTATGTAGTGGAGAATATTAAAGGCAATAGCAATTACGGGGAGAAAATGGTTGACAGGGTAGAGGCTGTCTTTTAAGTGACCGCATTTCAACCTTTTAATTGTACTATACCGGCGTGATGGGGTGATTTGCTATTGAAGGATTGGGAACGTTTTTTAGAACCATATAAGCAGGCAGTAGAAGAGCTGAAGGTTAAGTTAAGAGGGATGCGCAGCCAGTATGAGCAAAATTCGGATCATTCCCCGATTGAGTTTGTGACCGGAAGGGTAAAGCCTATTGCGAGTATCCTGGATAAGGCAAATCAAAAAGGCATTACCCTCGACAAGCTGGAAACGGAAATGCAGGATATTGCCGGCCTGAGAATGATGTGCCAGTTTGTCGATGATATCAAGCCGATTGTCGAGCTGCTCAGAAGAAGAAATGATTTTGAGATTGTGGAGGAACGGGATTATATCTCCCATAAGAAGGCAAGTGGCTACCGATCCTACCATGTCGTTATTAAATATCCTGTCCAAACCATTCATGGCGAAAAGATCATTTTGGCCGAAATTCAAATCAGGACCCTTGCAATGAATTTTTGGGCCACAATCGAGCATTCGCTGAATTATAAATATAAGGGCCAATTTCCTGAAGATATCCGGCTCCGCCTCCAGCGGGCGGCTGAGGCGGCCTTCAGGCTGGATGAGGAGATGTCCAAAATCCGGGGCGAAATCCAGGAAGCGCAGGCCTTTTTTTCGCGTAAAAAAGAACAGCAGAAAGAAAAAGGAAACTGATAAAAAAGGTCAAGAGCGAGGTGTAGGAACAATGAAGTTTGCGATAACATCCAAAGGAGATGCACGGTCCAACACTCTAATGCACAAGATGAGGACATACCTCCAGGACTTTGAACTTGAATACGATGAAGACAAGCCGGATATCTGCATCTCTGTAGGAGGAGATGGCACCTTGCTTTATGCTTTTCATCGTTACAGCAGCCGGCTGGATAAGACGGCGTTTGTTGGTGTCCACACCGGCCATTTGGGTTTTTATGCGGACTGGGTGCCCGAAGAAATTGAAAAGCTCGTTATTGCAATCGCGAAGACGCCATACCAAATCGTGGAGTATCCGCTGCTCGAAGTCATCATCCGCTATCAGCACGGCGGCAGGGAGACCAGATACCTGGCGCTCAATGAATGCACAGTGAAATCGGTTGAGGGAACTCTGGTCATGGATGTTGAAATACGCGGACAGCATTTTGAACGGTTTCGCGGAGACGGATTGTGCATTTCGACTCCTTCCGGAAGTACCGCCTACAACAAGGCATTGGGCGGAGCCATTCTCCATCCCTCTCTACCCGCTATCCAGGTTGCGGAGATGGCCTCCATCAATAACCGGGTCTTTAGGACAGTCGGCTCGCCGCTTGTGCTTCCCGCGCATCATACCTGCATCCTCAAACCGGTAAACAGGCCTGATTTTCAAGTGACGGTGGACCATTTGACGCTGCTGCACAAGGACGTAAAGTCCATTCAGTTCAGGGTAGCGGATGAAAAAATGCGCTTTGCCAGGTTTAGGCCGTTTCCGTTTTGGAAAAGGGTGCATGATTCGTTCATTTCTGATTAACAGGCAGCAGGTGAAAACATGGATTTCAGACTCAGCTGGATTGCGGCTGCAGCAGATGAAGGAAAGCTGCTGCGTGAGTTTCTGCAAGAGAAGCAAATATCAAAAAGTGCCCTGACGGATATTAAATTCAAAGGCGGGGCACTTATTGTCAATGGAGAGAACGTGACGGTAAGGTATTTACTCAGGAAGGGCGACCATATCGGGGTTTGCTTTCCAAAAGAAAACCCTTCGGCTGGACTGGCTGCAGAAAGCTTTCCCTTACATATTATCTATGAAGATGATTACATCCTTGTGGTCAATAAGCCGGCAGGCATGAATACAATTCCGTCCCGTGAACATCCAACAGGAAGTCTCGCAAACGGGCTGATCGGTTATTACAGCCTAAAGGGAGTGGAAGCTACCACTCATATTGTGACCAGGCTTGACCGGGACACATCGGGAATCGTATTAGTGGCCAAACACCGGCATGTGCACCATCTGCTAAGCATGCAGCAGAAGGAGAATGGAGTAAAAAGGATTTACGAGGCTTTTGCAGCAGGGGCTTTTATGGGGGAGAAGGGGATCATCGAGCAGCCGATCGCAAGGAAGAGCAGCAGTATTATTGAAAGAGAGGTCCATCCGGAGGGCCAATATGCCTGTACACAATATCGCCTGATCCGACAATATGAAAAATTCGCCCATATCGAATTGAAGCTTAAAACCGGGAGAACGCACCAAATCAGGGTTCATCTGTCCTTTATCCAGCATCCGCTTCTTGGCGATGACCTTTATGGGGGAAGTGTCGACATGCTAAAAAGGCAGGCTCTTCATTGCCGGGAACTCCGCTTTTCCCACCCAATTAGTGGCGAAGATTTACACTTTTCAGCCCCGCTGCCTAATGATATGATGGATATCCTGCAAAAGAGCAAGCTTCCATGATGAAGAGTTGCTTTCATAGGCAGGATTTTGTTTGGGTTAAGCTGTTTTCGGATAAGGTAATCCATCGATGCAAAAAATGAGAAAAGAGGCTGGCCACAATTGTGACAGTCCAATTCCATTAGTGCAGCATGATGCTAAAGGAAGGTTCAGAAGGGGGAGTGGATATGGCTGAACAACGTCAGGATGCAGGGCAAAAAAAATTCGTAGACACAGAATGGTTAAGGGGAGCACTTCATAATGAGGATATTGAAAAGTTCAGGGAAGAGTTCCTCGAGATGCATCCCTATGATCAGGCTACTTTCTTTAAGGAACTTGATGAAAAGGGAAGGCGCAATGTTTACCATTACCTCTCCCCGGAGGAAATGGCCGGGCTATTTGAAAATCTTGAGGCGGAAGACAGCGAGTACAAAGATGTGCTCGCCGAAATGAATCCTTCCTATGCCGCAGATATGTTGTCCAACATGTATGCAGATGATGCCGTCGATGTCCTTAATGAACTCGACAAGGACCAGGTCGTCAGTTACCTGACCATCATGGACACAGACGCAGCGAAAGAGATCAAAGACCTGCTCCATTACGAGGAGTATACAGCAGGAAGCATCATGACAACGGAGTATGTAGCGATTGCGGCCAATCAGACTGTCCGTTCAGCCATGCATATCCTGAAAAATGAGGCTCCCCGTGCTGAAACCATTTATTATGTGTATGTCATTGATGATGAAAGGCGTCTTGTGGGCGTTCTCTCGCTGCGTGACTTGATTGTCAACGATGACGACATCATGATTTCCGAAATCATGTACGATCGTGTTGTTTCCGTTTCTGTTGGCGAGGATCAGGAAGAAGTCGCAAGAATGATGCGGGATTATAATTTTGTTGCGATCCCGGTTGTCGACTTCCAGAATCATCTTTTGGGAGTCATAACGGTTGATGATATCATCGATGTCATGGAAGAAGAAGCATCCGATGACTATTCCAAGCTTGCAGGGATCGCGGATATGGACAGCGTTGACAAAAACCCTGTCACAGCTGCGCGGAAGCGTCTGCCATGGCTGATTATCCTATTGTTTCTGGGTATGTTTACAGCCAGCCTGATTGGAAGATTTGAAAAGACTCTCGACCAGGTAGCAATTCTGGCTGTATTTATTCCCCTTATTGCCGGTATGGCCGGGAACACAGGAACGCAGGCATTGGCGGTTGCAGTCCGGGGGATTGCGACAGGTGACCTGGAAAAGGAAAATAGATGGAAGATTGTTGCCAGGGAGGCAGGTACAGGGTTTATTATCGGCATTACCTGTGGAGTTCTCGTTACATTCATTGTCTATTTTTGGAAGGGTGAATTCTTCCTTGGTGTTCTAGTTGGCATTTCGATTTTTATTACGCTGATTGTATCAACATTGGCAGGCTCTCTTGTACCGCTGGTCATGCATCGCCTGAACATTGACCCAGCTGTGGCATCCGGGCCATTTATTACCACAATAAATGACATCCTGTCAATTCTGATTTATTTCGGAATCGCAACTGCATTTATGAGTTATCTTACAGGTTAAGGGAGGGACAGGATGGAACATCATGCTTCAATAACTTCGCTTTTAGTGGTCATCATTATCGCTCTTTTAACACCGATTGTTCTTCATCGCTTTAAGCTTAATTTTATCCCTGTGGTTGTGGCGGAAATTATCATGGGGCTGATTATAGGTAAAAGCGGCTTTAATATTGTGCAAGAGGATATGTGGCTTGAAACACTGTCAACATTGGGATTTTTATTTTTAATGTTTTTAAGCGGGCTTGAAATTGACTTTAGTGCCTTTTCGATGAAGAAAACAAAAGAGGCGAAATCTGCTAATAAGCCAAATGCATTCTTTATCTCTTCAATTATTTTTATTGGCATCTTCTTTGTCTCGCTTGGCTTGTCTTATCTATTTGTTTTGGCAGGCTTTATCGATAATGCCTTTCTGATGACTCTGATCATTTCGACCATATCTCTCGGTGTGGTGGTGCCTACTCTAAAAGAGGCGCATTTGATGAAGACCAATATTGGCCAGATTATTTTGCTTGTTGCCGTTATTGCTGATCTTGTCACGATGATACTCCTGGCTGTGTTTGTTTCCATGTATGATACAGAGGGAGGAAATACGTGGCTGCTGCTGCTGCTGTTTGGTGCTGGAGTTGTATTGTACTTTATTGGCAGGGGCTTCAAGAGCCGTCAATTTGTTTCCGCTTTGGCAACGGGTACGACCCAGATTGGTACTCGGGCCGTTTTTACTCTGCTGATTGTGCTTGTCGCCATCTCGGAAACCGTAGGGGCAGAAAATATTCTGGGAGCTTTCCTTGCCGGTGTCCTGGTATCCCTGCTGGCACCTGACCAGGATTTGATCCATAAACTTGATTCATTTGGCTATGGCTTCTTAATCCCAATCTTCTTTGTCATGATTGGTGTCGGCCTCGATATTTGGTCCTTGTTCAGCGACCMTAAATTGCTTTTGCTGATCCCATTACTGTTGATTGCCTTGCTAATCTCAAAGCTGATTCCTGTGTATGTGCTGAGAAAATGGTATGACACAAAAACGGTTCTGGCATCAGGGTTCCTGCTGACATCGACATTATCGCTTGTCATTGCCGCTGCAACAATCGGGGAGAGGATGGGGGTCATCACTCCTGAGTTGAGTGGAACGCTCATATTGGTCGCCGTCATTTCCTGCGTGCTGACACCGATTGTCTTTAAGAAACTTTTTCCGCGCGTAAAGGCCGAGGATAAAAAGCTCCGCGTCGCCATGATTGGAGCCAATCAAATGACCTTGTCTGTTACCAGGGAATTAAACCCTTCTTTATTTGAACCTGTGCTTTATCATACAAAGCAGGATAAAGAAGGAAATCAGCTTGCACACTCTGTGTTTGAGATTTTTGAAGTTGATGATTATTCACCTGAAACTTTGGAAAGGGAATCTATTTACAATGCGGACATTGTTGTGATTTCAACCGGAAATGAGGATACGAACGCCTTGATTGCCAGAGCGGCAATGGAGAAATGTGCGGGACGTGTCATTGCCAGGATTGAAAATCCCGAGCTTGCAACCAAATTGAAAAGCCAAGGCATAGAAGTCTTTTCTGTGCTCATGTCTTCTACTACATTGCTTCATGCTTTGATTGAATCTCCAGGCATCATTGGCATACTGATGAATAAAGAATCATCACTCCATGAAATCCGGATGCAGAACGGCCAATACGATGGCATGACACTGCGGAGATTCCCTTTTACAGGAGATGTTATCTTTGTACGCATACTCAGGGGCAACGATTCAATCGTACCGCATGGAGATACTGAACTCCACCTTAACGACCGGCTTATTGTGACTGGCTCCGGTGAGTATGTTGAAGACCTAAAACTTGAACTTGAGTTTAAATCACGATTCTATTAATCGTACAGGAAACCCGCCATGGCGGGTTTTTGTGCTTCCGCTTTTCAAAACACCAGATTTAGTGTAATATTAGTACTAGGTACTAATAACTTGTGATAAAACAGGGGGATTTTTAAGATGGCTTTTTCTTTAAACGGTAAAACATTTGTGGTAATGGGGGTAGCCAATAAAAGAAGCATTGCCTGGGGGATTGCGCGGTCTCTTCATGATGCAGGGGCTAAACTGATTTTCACCTATGCAGGTGAAAGGCTAGAGAGCAGTGTACGTGAACTTGCCTCATCACTTGATGAAAATTATTTGGTCCTTCCTTGCGACGTGACTAGCGATGAAGATGTTGCGAAGTGCTTCGCGGAAATCAAGGAAGCGACAGGGACCATCCAGGGGGTTGCCCATTGCATCGCTTTTGCCAATAAGGAAGAGTTGAATGGGGACTACCTGAATGTTACTCGTGACGGCTTCTTGCTGGCACACAATATAAGCTCATACTCGCTTACGGCTGTTGCTAAGGAAGCCAAAGATCTGATGCCTGATGGAGGCAGCATTGTTACTCTTACGTATCTTGGCGGCGAACGGGCAATCGAAAACTACAATGTCATGGGAGTAGCGAAGGCCTCTCTTGATGCGAGCGTCCGTTATCTCGCCAAGGATCTGGGCAAGCAAAATATCCGAGTCAATTCAATTTCAGCAGGTCCCATCCGTACGCTCTCAGCTAAAGGAGTCAGCGATTTCAATTCCATCCTGAGGGAAATTGAGGAAAAGGCTCCGCTGCGCAGAAATACGACTCCTGAGGAAGTTGGCGACACGGCTGTATTTTTGTTCAGTGACCTGTCAAGAGGGATTACCGGTGAAAATATCCATGTGGACTCAGGATTTCATATTGTTTAATGTTTCATCGCCTGGCAGTTTGCCAGGCTTTTTTTTATTTCTGGAGCGTCTTATGCTGTTCAGGGCTGACCAGGGCGCTTCCGCCTTTTTTTATGAAATGTGTGTATAGCCGAGGACAAGCGCGGAAACAGCTTGGTCGAATGAACAATATAATAAATCAGATGGGAAAGGAGTGAATAGTATGTTGTCAAAACGATGGGGAAACGTGTCAAATAGCTCTTGCGGCAGATCAGATGCTTCAGAGGGGGGTGAAAATATGGCTTTCAACACCGGAAACTACTCCAATAAAAAGGTGGAATCCAAAGCAGGGGATATAAGTGTAAAAGTAGGCGACCATTCAGATCCGATCATTGTTATTGTCCCGATCCTGAACGGAGCGACTATTGACGTACTGAGCAATCCGCAGTTAATTGCCGGCGCCATCACCGGGTTCAACAAAAACGATACGGAAGTAGAAGTAGAAGTAGACGTAGAAGTTTAATTGCTTCCCTAAGCAGATGCCAGGCTGTAGTTCATCCAGTCTGGTGTCCTTTACATATCTGCCCCCCAGCCAGTCAAGTATCGACTGCATAGGCAGAGGGGAAAGTGCCCATTTACCGCCTAATTTGCCTGAAAACGGGCTATTGTCCAGTACCCAAAAAGCCTTTCCAAAATATCTTATAGTGTAAATAACTAATTAGATAAAAGGAGGCAAAAAATATGGGTTGTGGAAGTAAAGGCGGATCAGCAAAAGGCGGATGTGTGTGTGAAGTTGTCCGCGCGGTATTAGATATCCAGGAAAGTGTAGCAGAAAACTGTGAATGTCCATCGAATTGCTTTTTGGAGCCACTAGGTGCAATAAGCCCTTCAAAGCATAGAAAACAACCAAACACACGCGTGCTTGTTCTGAAAAACTCCGATGGTTCCCCGTTCCATGCTTTTTTCAAAGGCTGCCCGGATGCTTGTGTTTCGATATTCTTCCGTGTAGAGGAAGTTTTTGATAACTGCTGTGCAACGTTACGCGTTCTTAGGCCGCTTAAGGAGGGTCCGGGGAATAAATTGTTCCCAGTCGACCTGACTGGCGACTTCAAAGATAAATGCTGCATTGACTTAAATGCAGTGTGCAAGGTTGATGAATTCGAGGCGACAAATGACTGCATCACGGTTGACCTTTCCTGCTTCTGTGCCGTCCAGTGCATAGAGGACGTCGAATTAGACGACATTTGCTAAGCCATGTGCATAGTGAATGCCCCCCTATAATCAGACCTTGTCTTTTTATAGGGGGATTTTTTTAAAATTGAACCTCAATTGAATCCTAACATGCGTATTTCCTGTATTTCGTCCTTGGCAAGGATGACTGTAGAGCCATCGCGCAGTTTAATTTCAATTGATACTTCTCCAATGCTTTTCAAAATCCCGATATAAGTGGTTTCAGGGGTGATGTATAAGCAGGAGACAGGGGATAACTGCTCCGGGAAATTCTCCAGGTACAGAAGCTTTTCCTGGATTTCCAGGTCTTTGAAGTTTTTTGTCCGGCGGAAAGAATATTTATGCCTCTGTCTCGTATCAAACGGAGAAGCGCTCTTTTCAGGTGTCTGCTTATCACCCTCAAGGTTTATAGTACCTTCTTCTTCAAGTTCCTTATCCATGACCTTTTGCGTCGGTATACTCCCTGTATTTCCTTCACTAAAAGCCGGCTGTACGCCAGCTTCCGATTCTGAAGGAGGGGCTTCTTCCCCAAGATGGATTTCATCATTTTTGGCAGCAGTTTTAATCGTATAGACCTCCTGCATAATGACGGATGGAAATTGGATCCGGGGCTGGTCGATATATAACAGCGGCCGATGAATCATTTTTTTATTACTCAAAAATATCCCTCCCAACTTTGTTTTTCATTTTAATTTATGCATGTAAAACAAAGGAGTGATGATATGTTTTCTGGTTTCGGGATGGAAATGATCCTAATCTTCGGTCTGGCTTCGTTCCGTCTGACAAGGCTGATTGTGTTCGACAAGATTACAGAATGGCTTCGTTCACCGTTTTTTGAGGAATTGATTGAGGACGGAGAAATCTATCTTGTCCCCAAAAGTAAGGGGATTAGGAGATGGATTGGCGAACTGTTAAGCTGCTACTGGTGCACGGGAATCTGGGCCAGTGCTATATTGCTTGCAGTTTACGCCTTTATTCCATCATTTGGTCTTCCTGTCATTTTAGGTTTGGCTATTGCAGCAGTGGGAAGCATCATTGAGGTATTCATAACGAAACGGCTGGGAGATTAAACAGGCAAACCCTGCTTGCCTTGCATAGTATATAGAAACGTTAAAGGGGGGCAATAAATATGGATAGCAAACGCAATGGCAAAGATGAACCGCAAGCTTCAAGGAGGCGGAAGAAAGGCTGCGGATGCGGCTCTTTAAAAAAGAAAAAAAATGTTCCAAAGAAAAAGCTGTCTCGCTAAAGAGGCAGCTTTCATCATTTTGCAAAGGTAGCGATTTGAAATTATCCTCTACAAAACCAGGGCCTGCAGCCATTACTAATAATTGGAAAACGGTTCTCCTGTTTCGCCAGTCATAATTCATTCTCTTATCGTGGAAAATATTCAGAGGAAGAATTCAAGTCAACTACATGGGAAGGGAAGAAATATGAGACAATTTCAAATCCTTTTAGCATTATTTGCCCTCCTGGTTGCCGGCTTTACCATTACTGGCTGCAATCAAGGAAAAACAACAAGGGAAAGCAGGGTTTCAATGATTCAGAGCGTAAACCCTGAGCCAGCAGCGGTTAAAAGAAACAGCGGTAAAGATCATGAATTGGCGGAAAATATCAAGAAGGAAGTGCAGGCTGTTCCAGCTATTTATGACGTTGCCGTAATCAAGGGGAAAAGAGAGGTCCTGGTAGCTTATAAGGTAAAGCATATGCAGCGGTTCCATATGAAAAGGATTGAAAAGGAAATCAAGGAAAGGCTGGAAAAAGAATATCCCAAGGAAACGTTTATCGTTTCAAGTGACTTTAAAATTTTCATTGAAGTGCTTGAATTGAAAAAGCGAATGAAGGATAAGGATTACTCAGAAAAGGATAGCGAAGAACGGCTGCAAAAAATTATTCAATTTAAAAAAGAACTTACATAAGGAAGGAGCGGCGGAAATGGGAAGAAAAAAAATGACCCCGGAACAGGAACAGTACAAAAAGTTGGAACAGAAGCATGAGTTGAAGAGGCCGGTGCTCAAAAACTGCCTAAAAGCCTTCCTTGTAGGAGGAACCATCTGTTTGATCGGACAGGCAGTTTCCTACTTTTATATGTACTTCTTTCATTTTACAGAACAGACTTCTGGTAATCCCACAGTCGCAACAATGATATTTTTTTCTATGCTTTTGACAGGATTTGGCATTTATGACCATATTGGACAGTTCGCCGGAGCAGGCAGTGCTGTGCCTATTACGGGATTTGGAAATTCAGTTATTTCCGCAGCGATTGAGCATCGAACCGAAGGCTTTGTGCTTGGAGTTGGCGGAAATATGTTCAAACTGGCTGGATCGGTCATATTATTTGGGGTATTTTCAGCATTTGCCGTGGCGTTAATCAAAACTTTGCTGACCATGTGGGGGGTCCTGTAATGCTGGGGAATGAAAAGGAAATTGGAGATGGAGGAGGTTCTTCAATATGCTGAAAGGAAAACAATCATGGGTTTTTGATAATTCCCCTGTCATTGAAGCATCCGCAGCTGTGGGGGGTCCGTTTGAGGCAAAGGGCAAAGTGGCAAAAGACTTTGACATCCTGCACGATGACTTGTGGATGGGGCAGGACTCCTATGAGAAGGCTCATACACTGCTGCTCGAAGAAGCCATTAGTACTGCTGTGAAAAAAGCAGGCTTAACGAGGCATGATATGCAATTCATGCTAGCAGGCGATCTGATCAATCAGATTACACCGTCAAGTTTTGCCGCCCGGACCCTGGGAATCCCTTATTTCGGCTTATTTGGTGCATGCTCCACTTCAATGGAGGGGCTTGCACTGGCTTCATTCATCATTAACTATGGGGGTGCACATAAAGTAGTCACTGGTGCATCCAGTCATAATGCTGCAGTGGAAAAGCAGTTTAGGTATCCAACAGAGTACGGGGGACAAAAGCCGCCGACCGCACAATGGACGGTAACAGGCGCAGGCGCAGCGGTACTGGCGGACAGCCAGGAAAAGCAAGGAAAGCTGGTGACTAAGTCCGCTACAATCGGCAAAGTAATCGATATGGGTTTATCCGATCCATTCAATATGGGTGGTGCGATGGCACCGGCAGCTGCGGATACTATCGTTGCCCACTTTAAGGATTTGAAAGTTGATCCCTCTTATTATGACTTGATTGTAACAGGTGATCTCGGGAAAATTGGGCAGTCTGCAACAGTAGAGCTGCTTCAAAAAGAAGGACTGAAGATGGACACGAAAAGTTTCAAGGATTGCGGACTAATGATTTATCAAGATGACCAGCCAGTCCAGTCAGGCGGCAGCGGAGCCGGATGCTCGGCCACCGTATTGTACGGTCATCTGCTGAATGGAATGAAAAAGGAAAAGTATAGGCGAATCCTGGTGGTAGCTACTGGTGCTTTATTGTCGCCATTAAGCTTCCAGCAAAAAGAAAGCATTCCTTGTATTGCCCATGCTGTTTCGATTGAGGTTCATCCTTAAAAGCCATATTCATCCCAATGAAAGAAAAGAGAGGAGGATTCAATTTGTTAGCCATGTTCTTCTGGGCTTTTATAATAGGCGGATTAATTTGTGTGGTCGGCCAGTTAATGTTTGATGTAGGCAGAATGACTCCAGGACACACAATGAGTACGCTTGTTGTCATTGGTGCCATATTAGGCGGCTTTGGCGTATATGAGCCATTGATCGATTTTGCGGGTGCAGGTGCTACCATCCCGATTACGAGCTTTGGCAATTCCCTTGTGAATGGGGCACTCCAGGAAGCGGACCAGCACGGCCTTGTCGGTGTGCTGACCGGAATGTTTGAAATCACCAGTTCAGGTATTTCCGCTGCCGTGGTTTTTTCTTTTATAGGTGCTTTGCTGTTCAAGTCAAAAGGCTGATGCCATGCCATCAAAAACTTTGACAAGTTTAGGAGCTTGCCCATACACTTCATCCGTACCTTACATATATTGCTTGTGAGGTAAATAAAAAAGTGAGGTGAATGTGAATGGGCTTCGGTTGCGGTTGCGGCGGCGGCTACGGTTATGGCGGCGGCGGTTATTACGGAGGTTCAACTTTCGTACTGATCGTTGTATTGTTCATCTTGTTGATTATCGTAGGTGCCAGCTTCTATTAATAGGAAATTTTAGACTGAGGAAACCGTCCCTGGTGGGGCGGTTTCTTAGTTTTTAGAATTTTTAGAATTATAGTTGAAAATTTTGGGGAAACAAGTATACTTATATTGTGGGCGCATACTGACTGGTTAGTTAAAGACGGAGCTGGCAATGCATCATTGTAAGCGCGTACATATTGATTGGCGGCTTTGCCTTGTCCAATCCGAGCATGACACTTAGAAGGCGGGAGGAAACCTGAATGAGTAAAAAAAGCTGGCTTGCGCATTATCCCGGAACGGTTGCAAAGGACCTTGAAATACCGGGAAAGTCCTTGCCTGAAATGCTGCGTGAAACAACTGACCGATATCCTGACAACCATGCCTTGTCCTTCTTCGGGAGGAAGTTGACCTATCGTGAACTCTTGGGTGCGGCTACAGCTTTCGCTGCGGCCTTGCAAAACGGCGGAGTGCAGAAAGGGGACAGGGTTGCCATTATGCTCCCAAATTGTCCTCAGTACGTTATAGCCTACTATGGGATTCTTTCTGCAGGGGGAATTGTGACACAAATCAACCCCATGCTTGTTGAACGGGAAATTGACCATATTCTTAACGATTCCGGGGCCGAGACCATCATTGTCTTTGATGCGCTTTATCCCAAGCTGAAGAACGTACAGGGCAAAACAAAAGTCAAAACGGTCGTAGCGGTGAGCCTGCAGCCTTCCGGGCAAAGCTTTGGCTCGGATTTTACTTTTGAAAGCTTCATAGCTAGTGCTTCGGCACCTTTCACCCCAGTCAAAATCGAGCCGGAACACGATGTCGCCATTCTTCAATATACTGGGGGAACTACAGGCCGTTCCAAAGGGGCCATGCTGACCCACCGCAATATCTTCGCCAATGTCGTTCAGTCCTATGAATTTTTCAAAGATGAAATGAAAATTGGACAGGAAAAATTCCTGACTGTCATTCCGCTTTTCCATGTCTTTGGAATGACCTCCTGCATGAATCTATCCATCTTCACGGCTTCCCAATCCATCATGCTGCCGAGATTCGACCTTGAAGAGGTCCTCAATACAATTAAACAGGAACAGCCATCCATTTTCCCTGGTGTTCCTACCATGTATGTGGCTATTACCAACCACCCTAACGCCGAGCAATATGGCATCGACAGCATTAAAACATGCAATAGCGGAAGTGCGCCCATGCCTGTTGAGTTGCTTAAGGAGTTTGAAGGTAAAACGGGCTCCAAAATTCTTGAAGGATATGGTTTATCAGAAGCGTCTCCAACGACTCACTGCAATCCGCATTTTGCTGAACGGAAACCTGGAAGCGTCGGGATTGGCCTCCCTTCTACCGATTATAAAATTGTCGACCTAGGCGATGGAGTGACGGAGGTTCCCGAGGGCGGGCTTGGAGAAGTGATTATCAAAGGCCCACAAGTAATGAAGGGCTACTGGAATATGCCGGAAGAAACGGCAATGACATTGCGGGACGGCTGGCTGTACACAGGTGATATCGGCAGGATGGATGAAGATGGGTATCTCTACATTGTGGACAGGAAGAAGGATTTGATCATTGCAAGCGGCTATAATATCTATCCAAGGGATGTGGAAGAGGTTCTCTATGAGCATCCTTCCGTTCAGGAAGCCGTAGTGATCGGAGTGCCGGATCCTTATCGGGGGGAGACCGTGAAGGCGGTTATTGTGCTTAAGGCTGGAAAAGAAGCCACTGAAGAGGAAATCATTCTATACTGCAAAGAGAATATGGCTGCCTACCGTGTCCCAGCCATGGTCGAGTTTAGAAGTGAGCTTCCAAAAACGGCAGTTGGCAAAATCCTGCGCAGGGCTTTAAGGGAAGAAGTGAAAAGCCAATAGTGCTTAGGTTTTTCGGAAGTCATTTTTTTGATTCATAATGGCGAATGCTGTTGTGGTATAATTTCCTCAGAAACCGAAGATTGTGAGGCTATGTGAAGTGAAGGAAAAAATTACTCAGCAAAGCATTCGCCTGTTTGAAAAGAATGGCTTCAGCGAGACTTCCATCCAGGATATTGTGGATTCCCTTGGGGTGACCAAGGGGACATTCTACTATTATTTTTCCAGCAAAGAAGAATTATTGATGGATATCCATTATAGATATATCTATGACCTTGTGGAAAATCAGCAAAGGATTATGGACAGCGGCCAACAAGGCTGCAAAGACAAGCTTGCCGACATAGTCCATATGCTGATTGGCAATATAGATGAACAGGGTGCAAGCGCAAAGATTTTCTTTAGGGAAATGAAAAATCTGAATAAGGAACATCTTGGGAAAATCATTCCATTGCGCGACCAGTTCAGGCTGAATATTGAGAAACTGATCAAAGAAGGCATCGAACAGGGAGAGTTGAGGAGGAATTTGAATCCAGCGATTATTACCCTAGGCATCCTTGGTGTAACCAACTGGAGCTATCAATGGTTCAACCCATCCGGCAGCCTCTCCTCACGGGAAGTTTCGGGCATGTTTGTCGACTTGATCTTAAATGGAATTGCAGCAGAATGACACCCGGCACGGAAGAAAGCTTCTTCTTCCGTTCGTTTTTCCAGTTCGCATACCAACTGGTCAGTATTTAAAATTTCATTGTACAAAATAAAGCAATTTGTGAAAGGGGAGAGCCTATGCGGCAGCAAATAAGTGTGGATACGATTCCAGTCCGCCAGGGGGAGGAGCTCGATGCCATCGCTCTTGAATGGTTTCTGAGGAAAAACATTGATGGATTGCCAGACGATTCTTTGGAAATCCGGCAGTTTTCTGCAGGCCATTCCAACTTGACCTACCAGTTGAGGATGGGAAATTGGGAAGCCGTGCTGCGAAGGCCGCCTCTCGGACCAGTGGCACCAAAAGCCCATGATATGGAGCGGGAATTCAGGATCATTTCCGAGATAAACCCGCTCTTTTCAACAGCACCCACGCCAATTCTGTTTTCAGATGACACCACTATTGTCGGAAGTCCATTTCAGCTGATGGAGAGAAAGCATGGCCTTGTTTTGGATACCTCTTTCCCTGCATCTGTTCAGCCAACTGCGGATTTATGCAGGAAGATATCAGAAATTATGGTTGACCGGCTTGTCGAACTTCACTCGATCGATTACAGAAAGACAAGGCTGGGCGAAATTTCAAAACCGGCAGGATTTATGGAAAGGCAGGTTCACGGCTGGATTGGCCGCTATGAACGGGCCAAGACCGATGAAATTAAAGAAGCAGGAATTCTTATGGCCTACCTGGCGAAAAATGTGCCAACCCATCACGAAGCGGCGATTATCCATTATGACTATAAACTGAACAATGCGATGTTTAGTGAAGACTTTACAGAGATGAATGGATTGTTCGATTGGGAAATGGCAACTGTCGGCGACCCACTGGCCGATCTTGGTGTTGCCATGGGGTATTGGCAGGAGGCAGGGGACCCCGAGCTTCTGATAAAAAGCTTCAGTAAACCGACGGTCACGATTCTGCCAGGCTTTATGAAGAGGGATGAATTTATTGAAAGATATGCGAGAAAGAGCGGCCGGGACATCACCAGCATGAACTTTTACTTAACCTTTGCCTATTTCAAACTGGCCGTGATCCTGCAGCAAATTTATTACCGCTACAGAATGGGCCAGACAAAAGATGAGCGGTTCGCCCACTTTAACCATACAGTCCGGAACCTGATCAGTTATGGGGCGGAGACGGCATTCAGGGCTTAGATAACAAGTTCCTGGTGCTGAAAAGTGGAAACCATAGTATGTGCAGGAGCTTGTTTTGTTTATCATATTCTGAATAGGGGGGAGATTATCAGATGACAAGATTTGCAGACTGTGTTGCCGTTGTGACGGGTGCTGGCAGCGGAATCGGCAAAGCCGCCGCAGCCCGCCTTGCCAGCGAGGGGGCCAAGGTAATTTTGGTAGGAAGAACAAGGTCCAGGCTGGAAGAAGCAGCGCGAAACATCAATTCGACCCGCAAATTGCCGGCCGCTGAGGTTTTTCCCGCCGATGTGACGGACGAGGAGGACCTGAAAGAACTCGCCCAGCATATTGAGGAGCATTATGGCGACCTGCATATTTTAATTAACAATGCCGGCGGTTCAAGCCACTCCAAAATCCTTGAAACAGACGCAAGGGAATGGGACCGGATCCAGGAAGTCAACCTAAAAAGTGTTTTTCTCACGGCCAAAATCCTTGGAAAGGTCATGATCCAGGGAGCAGAGCGGAACAGGGAAGATGATAATCGCGCCATTGTGAATGTCGCGTCCCTGTCAGGCCATCAGGCTGGCGCCCATATTCCTCACTATAGTGCAGCCAAGGCTGGAGTCCTCAACCTGACAAGGTCGCTGGCTCTCGAACTTGCCCAGCATGGAATCCGTGTAAATTCTGTTTCGCCAGGTTTTATTGAAACCCCGCTAACGGAGCAGGGGCTCCAAAATGAAAAGTTTGTTAAGGCGATAGAGCGCAACACAGCGCTCCGAAGGGTTGGCAAGGCAGAGGAAATTGCCAATATAATCGCGTTTGTTGCTTCAAGCGAAGCCTCCTATATGACGGGCTCAGATGTTCTTGCCGATGGCGGCTGGCTTATTAAATAGAGTTCGAAAGGGGATTGAAAGTATGAGTGGAGATCATTTATTAGTCAACAAACACGGGTCGGTGCTGGTCTTAACCCTGAACCGCCCGGAAAGGCTGAACGCCTTCAGCCCGGAAATGATTTTTGGAATTACAAATACATTGAAAGAGGCACAGACCGACCCTGAAGTAAAAGCAATCGTTCTTGTCGGTGCAGGAAGGTCATTCAGCGCTGGCGGCGATGTGAAAACCATGGGGGAAAATAGTCCGGTTAAAATATATGAACATATCGGAAGGCTGAACAGCCTGATTTTGACGATGAAAGACACAGAAAAGCCTATTATCGCTGTTGTACACGGGTTTGCAGCAGGGGCGGGTGCCAATCTTGCCCTTGCATGTGATTTGATTATTGCCGCTGAAGACAGCAAATTCGCCTTCAGCTTTTCACAGGTTGGGCTCGTTTCGGATGGGGGCGGCTCTTATTTCCTTCCGCGCCTTGTCGGCCCTCATCTCGCAAAACAGTTCTTCTTCAGTGCAGAACCGATCCCGGCGGCAAGGCTGCATCAGCTAGGAGTCATCAATCAGCTGGTGCCAGCAGAAAACCTCGAGGAAGAGGCACTGAAGTTTGCGAAAAGGCTGTCTTATGGACCGGGCATGGCTTACGGAATGATCAAGAAGCTTGTAGACCATTCTTTAACTGCAACTCTTGAAGAAATCCTTGAACAGGAACGCATTACACAGACAATGATGATCGCCTCCGAGGACCATCAGGAAGGGGTTTCAGCATTCAAGGAGAAAAGGAAACCAGTTTTTACAGGAAAATAGCGGGGAGTGATAGCCATGAAGGCGATTCAGTTAAAAGAATATGGGGGCCCGGAAGTATTAAATCTTGTTAAGGCCGATCGCCCCGTGCCGACAGGAAGGCAGGTATTGATTGAAGTAAAGGCTGTAGGGGTTAATTATGCAGACACGGCCCGCAGGGAAGGTCAGTATGTAATCCCTACACCGCTCCCTTTTACACCGGGTGCAGAGGTTGCCGGAATTGTCGTGGAAGTGGGTAACGAGGTCACGGATATTAAGCCCGGGGCAAGGGTTGTAACCCTGATAGAGTCCGGGGGATATGCAGAATATGTGCTAGCCGATGAGCGCGGGTTGATTCCGCTTCCCGGCCAGATTGATTTTAAAACAGCAGCGGCACTCCCCCTTCAAGGGTTAAGTGCGTACCATGTACTTAAAACGATGGGCCGGCTTGAACCGGGAGAGACTGTTCTTGTCCATGCGGCAGCAGGGGGCGTTGGAACGATTGCTGTTCAGCTTGCAAAAATCTTCGGGGCTGGAAAAGTGATCGCAACGGCGAGCACAGAAGAAAAGCTGGGGCTGGCCAGGGATATGGGCGCCGATGTGCTGGTCAACTACTCTGAGGCAGGATGGGAACAAAAAGTGCTGGAAGCTACTGGGGGCAAGGGGGTCGATGTTGCCCTTGAAATGGCAGGTGGAGATATTTTTTACAAGACATTAAAGTGCCTTGCTGCATTCGGCAGACTGGTCATCTATGGCGTTGCCAGCGGCGAACAAAGTAAGTTCAATCCATCTTCCTTAATGGCAAGGAACCAGTCAGTCATCGGTTTTTTCCTTCCGCAGATCATGAGGCAGCAGGACTTGCTTGCTTCGAGTACCAGAGAACTGTTCCAATATGTTGGGGAAGGCAGGCTTAAATTAACAATTGGCGGTGTGTATCCGCTTGAAGAGGCCGGGAAGGTACACAGGATGCTTCAGGGCCGCCAAACAATCGGGAAGCTGATTCTTGAACCCACCGGGCAAAAGGAGTAGCGGCCCCTGCGTGGAAAGGGCACCAATGCGAGCACAGAATAGACTTTCAACAAAAGAGCCAACAAGGAGACAATTCCTTTTGGCTTTTTGTTTTCACCATTTTCCACCCCTTTCATAGTATAAGAGTAGTTCAAGAAGKGGCGTGATTTAATATGGATAACCAATTCTTTAAAAATATTGAAAAGAAAACGGGCGTAAATATGAAGGATATTTTCGAGCTGGCCAACTCCCTGCAAAATGCCAACTTTAAGGATGAGCATACTGTCCGCGGAGTCATCCGCCGTGTATCGCAAATTGCCAATAAACCTGTTTCAAAGGATATGGAAGATAAAATTGTCGAATCGATTGTCAAGGATGGAAAGCAGCTTGATTTTAACCAAATATCAAAAATGATCAATAAAAAATAAGCAAAAAGCCTGGATTCATTCCAGGCTTTTTGCTAATCCGCGCGGAATTGCCTGCTGACATTAGCAATTCCTATTGAATCTTCGGCAGCTGGGTCAGGAAACGCGATGGATGGGCTTTTCTGCCCCTCCTGTAGAGAGGGACAGAGATAAAAAGCTGTTCCATGGCCCTGGTGACAGCTACATATAGCAGGCGGCGTTCCTCTTCAAGCGGAAGAAGATCGCCATTTCGTGCCGAATCCAATGCGTAATCATGCGGCAGGCTGCCATCCACTGCTCCGAGGACATATACGTATTTATATTCAAGCCCTTTTGAACGATGGATGGTGCTCAAGATAACCGCATCGTCATGCCTCTTTCCAAGCGCCTTGATTTCTTTGTTCATTGCCGTCATGTGGTCGGCGTGCTCGATAAGCTCCGAGATATTTTTAAAGTTCCTCGCAGCAACCCTCAAGTCCCTAATATCGTCCGATCCCTTTTCCAATTTGTTGCCTTCGCTTCCCCGCTTTTTAATGAAATCCTGATAACCCAGTTCTTTTTCAACTCGTTCAATGGCAGTCAGTGGAGATAGCATGGCGAGTGAACGCACAGTGGGAACGAGCTTTTTTAGCTTCTGTTCCTGGAAGGCGAACCCTGTTTTCACATGTGATAATGCTTCAAGCATTGAGCAGTCCTTCAATATGCTTTCCGCCTGTAGGTCTCGAAAAACGGATTGTTTTAGAAAAAGGGATGGAAGAATGCTGCGGACTGCCTCGGAATCATCTTCATTAAGAGCGAGGCGGAAATAGGCGAGAAGGCCACGCACCATAAACCGTTCATAAAATGACTCGTTATCCTGTTCGAGTTTAAACGGCAAGCTGGACGAGGCCAGCCTTTCGAACATAGCTCTGCTGCCGGTATTGGTCCTTAACAGGATGGCAAATTCACTTGGCTTGGCCCCCTGTTCAATTTTCTCCTGGATATCAGTCAAGATCATGGTCGCTTCTTCTTCCTCATCAAAAGGATAGAAAAGCATGGGCTTTATTTCATGGGAATACTGGGCCTTCATTTCTTTCTGATGCCGCTTTGTATTTCCGGCAATAATCGAATTGGCTGTCTCGACAATTTCATGGGGAGAGCGGTAATTTTGATTCAGTGTCACCACTTCAGCACCGGGAAAGTCCCGTTCGAATTCAAGAAGGTAAGACGGATCGCTCCCCCTGAATGCATAAATCGACTGGTCGTCATCCCCAACGGCGCATACATTGTTCGTCCGCGCCGAAAGCATTTTAATAAGTTCATATTGAACTTTATTAATATCCTGAAACTCATCAATTAAAAAGTAAGTAAAACGATTTTGATAGCTTTCAAGCAGCTGGGGTTCGTCAACAAACAGGCTATGGCAGCCAAGCAGCATGTCATCGAAGTCAAACAGGCCGCTCCTGTCCTTAGATTCTTCGTAGTGCTGATATAGCAGGGCCGTTTTTTCTTCCCAGGAGCTTTGAGGCTTTACCTCTTTGGGCAGGATCATGGAATTTTTCCACAGTCCAATTTGCTGAAGGGCGAGGTCATAGGCAAACTCTTTTTCGTCGAGGCCCAGGGTCCGCCCTGCCTCTTTCACGATTTGCTCCCGCTGCCAGTCTTTCTTAAGCAAATGCTCCCCCGACCATTTATCACGGTTATGGTGCAGCAGGATTTTGTAGAAGATGCTGTGAAAGGTTCCGGACACAATTCTTTGTGCTTCGTCCTGGTAAACTCCAGGATAGCCAATCAGGCGCTTTTTCATTTCGCCTGCGGCCTTGGCGGTAAAGGTGACCAGCATCATGCTATTTGCAGGTACTTTAAGCTGTTTCAGGATATACGCTGTCCTTGCTGTGAGGACACGGGTTTTGCCGCTGCCCGCTCCAGCCAGAATCAGAAGGGGTCCCTCTGTATGGGTAACGGCTGTCTGCTGATTGGAATCAAAAGAAATTCCTGCATCCTTGAGCTTTTMGATATAGGAGTCCTTCTTCTTTGAAGAAAGAACGGGTTTTTTTGTAAAAGGCCGTTTTATCCTTAAAGCTTGTGAAGGTTTATAGGCAACTTCTTTTTCCTCGGCAGTAATCCCCCGGGCTGCCGGCAGCCTGAACCCCCCCCATTCCCTATAATCAGAGTTTTCCTCTGCTGCATCTGCATCATGGATGGGCAGGTCACTGCAGGCTGCCGCTTTTGAAAGATGGTGATAAAAGTGGGGCCGATTATGGATTCCCAGATATAACCGTACTGGGGCTCCGCAAACAGGGCAACTGAGAAGCCCCTTCTTTCCATCCTCATATAGCTTTTGAAAGTCTTCCCGACTGGTCCCCGGCAGATTAATGATCTTTTCTTTATAGTAGGCTGTCTGCATGCTTAATTCCCTCATTTTCCGAACAAAATTGCACAAGTTCTATCATATCAGAAGGACTGTCTTATTAAAAAGGGGAAAATGTGGTCAGTCAGAAGAAAAGGGAGGAGACTGAAACAGCCTCTTCTGTTCCCTTGGTGTGTACCAAGAGGCAGAAGAGGCTGCTTGAGGGGACCTATTGAATTTTTTTTACCATTGTTTTATGAGGAATGCCGGCATCAAGGAATTCTTCAGAAACCACTTCATAACCGAGCTTCCCGTAAAAAGGAATAGCATGGGTTTGGGCATTCAGCTTCAGCTTTCCAATTCCTTTCTCACGGGCGTAATCTTCAATTTTCTCCATAATGGCCATCCCTGCTCCAGTGCCGCGCTGCTGCTGAAATACACAGATCCGCTCCACTTTGCCATAACCATCGACTACACGGAAGCGGCCTGCGCCACTGGGCTCGCCATTGACATAGAGTACAAAATGAGCGCTTTCCTCTTCATGATGATCAATCTCTTCCTCAACGGGAACATTTTGCTCCCCGACAAAAACTGTTTTCCTGACCGAAAATGCATCGGCCAGTTCTTTTTCATTCTGAACTAGTTTTACTTCCACAGGGCTTTATTCCTTTCCAAGTCGAAATGTTTCGTACACTGTCCAAGAGCCGTTCTCCAATTGGTAAAGAAGATGGATCCGGTCAGCGCTTTCTTCAAAACTTACCTTATTCATTCGCAGTGAACCGTACACATCAGAGTGTTCGTCATCCGATAGATTTTGACCAATTGTAATATGGGGGACAAAATTATAATCCAGTCCACCTTCAAAATTCATTTTGAGTTTTTTATGCAGCCTTTCGAGTTCCTCGGAGGACTGTACCTTCAAATAGATTACATTATTTACGGGTGAAAAAGAACTGAATTTGGAGATATGGAGCTGGACGGGGCTGAACTCCCGGGCAATTTCTCCAATTGTGCCGGCAATATTGCGTATTTCCTCTTCAGTCGCCTCGAATGCCGCCTTAAGTGTGATATGCGGCGGGATTAATGCGTAGTTCGGATCATACCGTTTCCTGAAGGAGTTGGCATAATCCTGAATCTTCTTTGACGGGAACATTACAACACCGAATTTCATAATATTACCTCCAATTTACAAGACTATCTATTTTTAGCATTTCCATTGGCAGACGGCTTTATATTCAGGAGTTTATTTTTAATTATAACAAATTTTCAAACAAGAGAATATCATACAACATACCTGTTATACCGGGAATATTTTTTTTAGGGCTGTTTTCACATCCGGCTGCCAGTGAGTCCAGAAATGCCCTCCCTCAAATTCACTATAATGATACTCCACGTTTTTCTCTTTGAATGTTTTAGAAAGTTCACGGTTTGGAGTTAAAAAATCCTTTGTTTGGTCATCAGTTGTTTTGACTTCTGTTTCTTCACTTCCAACCGTATGGTAAATGTTTAACAGGCATGTATCATCATACTTGCGAACGGCTTCAAGGACAGAGCCGTTTACATAAGGTGACTGCAAGATGACTTTTCCAAAGATGTTTGGATACTCAATGGCTGCCTTCAGTGAAACAGTTGCAGCCAGGGAATCTCCTATTAAAGCGCGGCCCATGCCAATCTGCAATGTAGGGTATTCCCTATCAAGATAAGGAACGAGTTCATGGGCCAAAAAGCGGATATAGGCCTGATGCTGTTCTCCATCCGGGTGGTACTTGCGCCGCCGGTCCTTGACAGATTGATAGGGTACGCCGACAATGATCAAATTCTCAATTTGCTTATTTTTAAGAAGTTCATCAGCCGAACGCCCAATCCTGCCAAACTGAAAATAATCCTTGCCATCCTGGGCTATCAGAACACTGTACTTATAAAGAGGAGAAAAAGAAGCTGGCAGGTAGACAAGCAGTTTCATTTCTTCGTTGAGAGAAAGGCTGTATAGGGTATGCTCGTTGATGGTTCCCCTTTGTGAATTCATAATGGCTGTCCTCCGTCAAGTTAATAAGATTGCAAGTTTTTTACTATTCACAAGAATTTTAACATATAAATATGTTGAAAACTGTTTTTTTAAATGCTTCACTGCCTAAAAGGGGATATAGATGCAGTGAAAATCAATAGTATGAATTGACAAATTTATTAATATGCAGATAAACTATTATAGAGTATCTTTATCTTAAAAAAAGGGGGAAATCAAATGAAAAAACGCAAGTTTCTATTGTTCACCATTTTTATGTTGACGCTTTCTATAGTGTTGGCAGCGTGTGGCGGGGGCAATGAGAACGAAGAAGCTGACTCCGGGGATGGCGGCGAGGGAACAACAGAAGATAAGCCTAAGTTCATGAGTATCCTTACAGGTGGTACTGGTGGTACATACTTCCCGCTTGGCGGAGCTTTCGCCAACATTGTCTCCGATGCAACTGGTATTGACACAAATGCAGAGACTACAGGTGCTTCTGCTGAAAATATGCAAAGTATTAAAGACAAAAAGGGTGAAATTGCTTTCACCCAAACGGACATTGCTTCTTATGCCACAGAAGGCAAGCTGATGTTTGATGGAAACCCAATTGACAATATCCAGGCAATTGGAACCCTTTATCCGGAAACAATCCAAATTGTAACAACTGAAAAGTCTGGCATCAAATCCGTAGAGGACCTGAAAGGCAAAAGGATTTCCATTGGGGCCCCAGGTTCAGGGACTGCAGCCAATGCAGAGCAAATCCTTGAAGTTCACGGCTTGACACTCGATGACATTAAAAAGCAGGACTTGAGTTTTGACGAGTCCGTCAACGGAATCAAGGACGGCAATATCGATGCTGCGTTTGTTACAGCAGGAACACCAACGGCTGCTGTCGAAGAGCTTTCTGCCACAGAGACAGTCGTCATTGTTCCGGTTGAGGCTGACAAAGCCGATGAGCTGATCGAAAAGTATCCATATTATACAAAGGATGAGGTGCCATCCGGAGCGTATAAGCTTGGTTCAGCGGTTCCTACAGTAGCTGTCCAGGCGATGCTTGTTGTGGAATCCGGACTTTCCGAGCAGGTTGTCTATGATATCACAAAATCGATCTTTGAGAATCTTGACAAGGTTCAGCATGCCAAAGCCAAGCAAATCAATCCCGAAAATGCCCTTAATGGTGTTGGAATTGATGTGCATCCAGGAGCACAGAAGTATTTCGATGAAAAAGGAATTAAGCCTGCACAGTAATGATTGAATCATGGCCGGACATGGTCCTATAGAGGGGCTGTGTTCGGTCAATTCATCTTTTGGAGCAAATATTCACAGCGCCGGCGGAAACCGGGAGGATGGACCGATATGACGGTCTATTTTTACTGTKAACTTTTCATCTTCCACCCGAAAGAAAGGCAAGGCAGGAAAAACAAGGAGTCGTATGATTTCAATTAAGAATAAAAGCAAATTCTTCGTTCTGTTGCTCCTCATTGTTTTATTGTCAACTTTCTCTTTTTTCATTCCTTATAGACAAGCTCTTGTTTTCCAACCGTTGGAACAAGATGATCTACTCCTTTATGTGCCGGCGGAAACAGGAGATACATTTAAAATCAAATATTTGCATTCCATCCATTTAACCAATGTCATCGAGAGTTATCGAGTGACAGAGCAGGGGCAAATTCGCCAATATGAGCTGGAATATGAGGATTTTGCCATCGGGATGCCTTCAGGGGCATCAGAAGGTGAGCTCTTTGAAATGAAGGATGGAAAATACTTTTTGAAAAATATGAATAGGGAGTTTGAGTCCTTTGTCCTGCGGGTAGGCAAGGTGAGGGCCAATCACACCCTCGTTTATAAAAATAAGCATTATCCGCTGTCAGAGGTCGTTGAACCGGGTACACGGCTCAAAATACAAGTAGAAAAATTAAGTATTATACAACAAATGGAAGGAGTGAATATCCTTGACGAAAAATGACGGCACGCTTTCTCAAGAACAACAGCAGGAGCTTTTGGAAAAATTTGATCCGGAAGCCGCAACTAGGAAGTTGGAAGGAACAATGGGCTGGATCGTTTTCTTCGGCCTTCTTGCCTTTTCGCTTTTCCAACTCTACACAGCCGTTTTTGGCGTGCTCACTGCGCAATTGCAGCGTTCCATTCACCTAGGGTTTGCGCTCGCTCTTATTTTCCTGTTATTTCCGGCAACCAAAAAGAACCTGAGGAAAAAGAAGGTTGCCTGGTATGACCTGCTCCTTGCTCTGCTTGCGGTAGGAATAGGGGCCTACTGGCCGATGATGATTGACGAGCTTGTCAACCGGGTGGGCCGCCTTACCGACATGGATTTCTATGTTGGACTGGCCGCAATCTTGCTTGTGCTCGAAGCGACCAGAAGAACAGTCGGGCTCCCGATTACGATTATTGCTTCACTGTTCCTGGTTTATGCTCTTTATGGGCCTTACATGCCTGGGTTCCTTGCCCATCGCGGGCTTGACCTGGATACATTGGTACAGACCATGTTCTTCACTACTGAGGGAATACTAGGTACACCACTGGGAGTTTCCGCGACATTTATCTTCCTGTTTCTGCTATTCGGTGCTTTTCTCGTTAAAACAGGGGTGGGGCAATATTTCAATGACCTAGCTGTTTCGATTGCGGGCAAAAGAACAGGTGGACCAGCAAAAGTGGCGATTTTCTCAAGTGCCCTGCAAGGTACCATCAGCGGAAGCTCGGTTGCAAATGTTGTAACTTCAGGTTCCTTTACGATACCGATGATGAAAAAACTTGGCTACCGCAAAGAATTTGCCGGCGGGGTTGAAGCCGCTGCTTCGACGGGCGGACAACTGATGCCGCCAATCATGGGAGCCGCAGCTTTCCTGATGGTTGAGTTCATCGGCGGCGGGATTACCTACTGGGATATCGCCAAAGCAGCGACGATTCCAGCGCTTCTTTATTTTACAGGCATATGGATCATGACTCACTTTGAAGCAAAACGTCTGGGGCTTCGCGGCCTAACGGATGAGGAAATGCCGGATAGAAAAGAAGTGTTGAGCAAGATTTACCTTCTTATGCCAATCCTGATTGTTATCATCCTGATGGTAAGCGGCATGAGCATCATGCGTGCGGCGCTATGGTCGATCCTCTCCACGATTGTCGTTAGTGCCATTCGCAAGGAAACAAGGATTAGCTTTAAGGATGCCATCAACGCACTTGTTGATGGAGCAAGGACGGCTCTGGGCGTTGCAGCAGCAACTGCCGCGGCAGGCATTATTGTTGGGGTTGTCACGAAGACAGGCCTTGGGCTGAAACTTGCCAATGGATTGCTGGATCTTTCGGGTGGCTTGTTAATTCCAACCTTGATGCTGACAATGGTTGCAGCGCTGATCTTGGGAATGGGGTCTCCTACAACAGCAAACTATGTTATCACTTCAACAATTGCGGCTCCGGCTGTTATTTTGCTGGGGGTTCCTGATTTGTCTGCGCATTTGTTTGTGTTCTATTTTGGTATCATTGCGGATATTACGCCTCCGGTCGCACTGGCTGCATTTGCAGCGGCAGGAGTCTCTGGTGGAGAGCCAATCCGGACTGGGGTAAACTCAGCCAAACTGGCTATAGCGGCTTTCATTATTCCGTATATGTTCGTACTGTCACCAGAATTGCTGATGATTGACACAACATGGTATTACCTCATTTGGGTAGTGTTCACTGCCATCTGTGGAATGCTGGCGATTGGAGCAGGAATCATAGGTTTCTGGCTCCGTAAATTGCATTGGTATGAAAGGGTAATGGGGCTGGTTGGCGGCCTTATGCTGATTTATCCGGAAGGAATGACAGATACAATCGGCCTTGGAATCTTTATTCTGCTTGTTGTCCTGCAAGTAGTATTTAGGGGAAAGGATTCCGCTAAGCCACAGCCTGCACGATAACGGAGAGAAGTCCTTTAGAGGGCTTCTTTTTTTATCCTGATTTCTGCCACCGCTTCTTATCAGCTGGGAATACGGATAAAATGTTATCTGTGTTAAAAAGCCTGGTTTGGTTGCGGAGGAAGCAGTGTGCCCTTAACATGTTGCCTTCCATTTCACGAGGAAGCACTTTTCTTTGCGTAATCTTGCTCCTGGCATCCAAATAGATTAATTGAACCGGCTGATTGGCCTCCAGTGCTCTTTGCAGGACTCCATTCACTTTCCATTCCTCCTTTTTCGTATGCCCTTAATCTCATTATACCCGAACATTCGTTCTTTATTCAACAAAATAGAATATATGTTCTGTTTTTTTTTGTCCCTTATGCTGAATAAACAAAAGGGGAGCTGGTGCGTGAATGGAAATTCAGAAATAAAATAAATTTAATATAGAATGTTGACTTTTGCATGAAAACATTATATATTTATATATGTCCTCACCGGGAATTATAAATTATGATTCCGTAGCTCAGCCGGGAGAGCGCTACCTTGACAGGGTAGAGGTCGCTGGTTCGATCCCAGTCGGAATCATCAGTAAAGACGCTACTTTTAATAGTAGCGTCTTTTTTGTTTCCATAAAAGGTAACGGAAAAGTAACGGATTTCTTTTTATCTAAACAAGTAACTTAGAGCCTCTTTTTAAAGAGTTAGCATATCATCCAATTTTTTTACTGCTTCTTTTTGCATTGTTGGTAGGACGTGTGAATAAGTATCTAGTGTAATTTTAATTGAGGAATGACCAAGGCGCTCAGATATTACTTTTACGTTAACACCTACTGACAGAAGGAGGGTAGCATGAGTATGACGTAAATCATGTAATCTTATTTTTGATACTTCCGCTTCCTTAATAAGTTGGTTAAAAACTCTATTTCTTAAATTGGAAGAATGAACGGGAGTTCCAATTTGGGTACAAATTACAAGATCGTGGTTTACATAGTCTTTTCCTAGTGCTAATTTTTCTTGCTGAATCAGTACTTTATGTGCTTTAAGAATTTTTACGGTCGATTCAGATAAATCCATGGTTCTATTACTGGCCTTTGTCTTTGCGCCAGCTATAAATTCTTTCCCATCTTGAGTTAAGGTTTGATTAATTGTAAGCAGCATATTTTCCAAATCTATATCCTTCCACCTTAAGGCTAAAATTTCACCTTTCCTCATTCCTGTCATCAAGGCTAAATAAAAGAATGGGTAATACCTACTCCCTTTTGCAACCTTTAGGAACTTATTGACCTCTTCTTGATTCCATACTTTCATTTCATTTTTAATCTCTTTTGGAAGTGTAGCCTTTTTTGCTACATTTTTATTTATCATTTCAATATCTATCCCAAATTCTAAAGAATTTTTAATTATATTTACTGCTTTTTTAATAGTTGCGGGGGAGTACTTTCTTTGGTTCATTTCGTTTATGAAATTATTTATATGAATGGTTTTAAGTTGAGACAAGGGAATGTGACCCAGTGAAGGGATTATGTACTTATATAAATAATTTTTGTGAACACTTTTAGTTTGTGTTCCAAGACTAATTTGTTTAGTCTTGAACCATTCTTCAAGGAACTCACTAAAGAGTATCCTTGAAGGTTCAATGTATGTTCCTTTATTTATGTCGTTGAGTGCTTCGATTAAGAAGGTATTTGCCTCTTTTTTTGTTTTAAATCCCATTTTCTTTTTCTGTTTGCGTTTTCCATTATTCCCGACTTCAAGCATTACCATATATCTTGTTTCGCCTTTTTTAGTTTGGTATTTATGAATTGATCCAGCCATATTCCTTCCTCCTTAATAAGTAGGTGGTTCACCAAAACCTCCATTAAAATCCCAAGAATATTTATACTCTTCCTTAATTGTTTCAATAATTCTCTTTTTACTTTCATCACTAAATTTTGAAATGTCTCTTTTGAACAGATTTGTAAAGAAGTTATAATCTTCTCTGCTCTTACTCATTGATAATACTGCACTGTGTAAATTGTTAATTACATCTGTGAATGTGTCTAGATTTTTATCAATGAAGAAAGACAATTCATTTCTAATTTGATCATTTTTTTTGTGCAATTCCTTTTCTTCATTTTCAAGCCACTCAAGTTGAAGTTCATACTGCTCAATTTGTCTTTGTAAAAGATACTCTTGATAATCAGGATCTTGGGCGTTTACAGCCTCCTGTTCTGCCCATGCTGCCTCTGCTTCAAGTCTTTCCGGAGAATAGATATGGTAGTTAGCATATAACAACTCATCTATAGACCCCTCTCTGTATCCTAGATGCTTCATTATTTCTAATAAAGTTTTATAATCAGGGTTTTTAATTAAACCTCGTTCCAATTGGGAAATGTATGTTTCTGCCTTCCCAACCAACCTAGACAATTCTCTTGAACCTATCCCCTTTTTTGTTCTTAAATTTTTTATGTCTAATCCTAAATTTGGGTCACTCATATATATCCTCCAATAATTCGTTGTAGTATGAAGTAATGTTATCATACTTCATTATTTGTAGCAAGTGTAAATCAGTTTACATTATTTTTGAAAATATCTATTTACATGCTACATGCTCCGTGCTACAATTTCATCATCAGATAGAAAAGGGGGGGAGTAATGACAGATAACAAATGGTTACTAGACAAGCCGATTTTAGACGTTAAAGATATACAAGTATACTTAGGTATTGGAAGAGGGCAAGCGTTTAATTTGGCTAATTCAGGAGCATTTCATGTAGTACGCATCGGTAGAAGAATTAAGATTCCTACAAGTGCCTTTTTAACTTGGCTTAATGGTGCTTAATAGGAATACATAAATAATAATTTAAAGGGTGAGTATAAATGAACAAGGTAAAAGAAAAAAAGAAATGTGTCATATGTAACTTAGAAAAAAAGATTGAAGAATTTTACTTAGGTCATGGCAAATGTAAAAAATGCCATTCCAAAAAAGTACAGTTTAACAAAGGTCTGGATTCTATGAGAACTATTAATAAGTTATTAGATTTGAAGATCATAAAAAGAAATGAGGTAACAGCGGCAAGAACATTACTTATTTCTTGTGAAAGTAGAATTAATGCTTGTAAATACAATATAGGAATATATAAAGATATAGATTGTAAATGGTCTTCCCCACAATTTTTTATGGTAGATATTATTCAAAAATTGCCAAACGTTTGGCATGAGTGGAAAATCCAAAATGTAATATATGAAGAAACTAAAAATGATTCAGATAGACCAACAATAGACAGAATAGATGAGTTCGGTGACTACACTCTTACAAATATTCAAATGCTTTCTAAGCATAATAATTCTAAAAAAGCACGCTCCAAGCCGTGTAGAGTTCTTATTATACATAATAAAAAAATACAAGGGGTCTTTGAATTTAAAAGCAAGAAAGACTTGTACAAGGATTTAGTAAAGGCTGGTATTCCTATTAATACAACACAGATTAAATTTGATACTGGGATTATTCAAGAAGTTGGAAATGGTTATTCTATATTACTCCAAGCGAAAGATGGAGAAATAGCACGCACTGACGAACGATTTTATAAAGTGATAATCAATCATAGAAGAGAACTGATTGAAGAAGATACAGGAAAAGTAATAGAAGTTTTAGGGTATTGGCAATATGAATTCGAAGCTGGAACAATAACAATTTAGTTTCTTATAACATATGAAATTAAATCCCATTTTTGTGATTTTAATACCGAAAGGATTGATTACTATTGTTTGACAAAGTTGATATGGCTACAAATATTTATATTAAAGGTGCAGAATTTGAAGAAATGCTTAAAGACGAGTTGTATCAAATTAAAAAGTTTACAAATATAGATAATGATACTGGAGAAATTTACAATACATATATTGTTTTTGATAAGAAAATACCATACATAAAATATAACGATAGAAGTAAACGCCTTTTTATTAGTTTATCTATTCCAAAATTAATTTATGGTAATAACATAAAAGAGATTGACGAGCATGACATAAAGGATTTTTTTATAATCATACATAACAGATTAAATGAATTATTTGGAGTATGTATTGAGTCAACAGAATGGAAGATCTGTGAGGTAGAGGTTTCAAAAAATTTTTATCTAGACAGCCATCAACAAGTTACCGAATACATAAATAAACTTTCTAATATAAAGTTACCAAGAAAAACTACTATAAAATATAATACGGAATCGGTGTATTTTAAAAACAAAAGTCAAATTATAAAGTTTTATGATAAACTCCATCAATTGAAAAAGGAAACAGACATTACAGCAAGCTGTTTAAAACAAGCGGAAAATATATTGCGTTTTGAAGTCCAGACAAAAAGTTATAGATTGAGGGAGTTTTCAGCAGAGCGGAAAGCGATTGATCTTTTATCAAAAAAATTTTTTGACTCAGTGACCTCAGGAGTCATTGAAATTATAAACAATAAAATAACCCTAGAGGATAAAAACTTAATTACTCCGATAATATTCGATAGTGGGCTAACTAAAGCACAGATAGAATCATCAGTTGCTATCATGATTTTTACTAATGAACTGGGGGAATCAGCCATTAAAGATGTCTATTCAACTACAACATTAAATAGAAAACAGGGGTATCTAAAAAATTTAATTCATTTTGTACAACAACAACAGCAGATAGAGAAAAAACTCTTCTTAAAATAACTTTAAAGTTAAAGTTTAAAATTTATAATACATATCATGATTTGTCGGCTTAAGAGCCGATTTTTTTTATTCCCATTTAATTAATTAGAGCTTAAATGTCATATTATCCGACACCAATGTTAATATTACGATACCATTTGTGAAAAATGCCCAATAACCGCTATATAACAACGTTTTATCGTCTTTTTAACTAAATATACGATATCAATATAAATTTTTAAAAACCAGTGTTTACAAGGGGTTGTAATACTTTTTTGGCCCTTTTAATTTTGTGACGATACCATTACGATACACATTTTTTTAGGAAGGAAGGCGGTGGAATTATATAGAAAATCAACTTTGATAGATTTAGAAATACAATGAAAAACAGGAACAAATATCAATTGTAAGATGTTATATTAATAGTGGGAGTGCTGGAAAGTTATTGTAAACATAAAAAAAGGAGCAAATTAATGAAAGGTGAAGAATCACAAAGAATTGTTATTATTACATTTTGCATAAGTCTGTTGTTTGTACTTGTTCAAGTGCTAATAGGGAGTGAACTGTTATCGTTTAGTGGAATTAAAGCAGCTTTTTCTGCAACACTTGTTCTATCAGCATGGTGGTGGTTTTATTTTAATTATGGCTGGAAGATTAAATTGTTTAATCTAATCCTATATAAAGAAAATATTAACGGGACTTGGTTTGGGAATTACGAGTCCAAGGATTTAGAAAAGGGTACAATTTATAAAGGTGAAATTTGCTTAGTAATAAAGCAGAATTTCTTAAACATTAAAATTACATCAATTACAAATAGGTTCAAATCTTATTCTTATAGCGAAGAACTTAATTGTAAAGACGAAAAGAAACAATTGATTTATGTATATTCTCAGGATGAAATTAGTTCAGATGATCACAATATAAGAAAAGGAACTTCTGAGTTAGAGCTGACAAAATTTGAGGGAAAATCAGAATTATATGGAAAGTTTTGGACGAATACTGGTACTATTGGTTCTTTAACTTTTACCCAAATTTCTAACAAGCATATTATGTTTTTTGATAAAGCAAAAAAAATATTTGAGGAGAGTGAAGTTAAATGATGTTTGCATATATTGATGGAGACGATATCGGTTTAAAAATAGAAAATAGTTTTATGGAAAACGATGAAATCCGTTTAAGAGATATTAATGAGTCAGTAAAAGATGCCGTGAAAAAAGTTCAAATTGAATTGGAATCAAAGAAATATAAAATAATATTCGCTGGCGCTGATGGAATTATATGTAAAAGAGAAGAGATAAATATTAAAGAATTATTAGATTATTTGAGAGGAGCGACCAAAGAGCTTACTTTTTCCATTGGTGTTGGTATGAGTTTAAGAGATGCATTTTTAGCTTTAAGATATGCAAAATCTAGCGGAAAAGATATAGCAGCCATGTACCAGGAGAATTTTACACTATACAACTAAGTAAAGATTATTTTGAAGTAAACTTAAAAAAGAATAAATTAAAGAGGCCATTAGTATACAAGGAATCCTGAGGAGGAAGTTATAAATGTATGAGCGCAATGCTCCTTGTCCTTGTGGCAGTGGTAAAAAATATAAGAAATGTTGCCTGAACAAAGTTTCTAATCCTGTTGACATTTGGAAGCAACGTGCCATCCAATTAAGTGCAGATTTAGATAATTCCAATGCTATAGCCAATACGTTTTTTAAAGTATTTGAACACTCATTAAAAAAAGGTTGGCGTGGTGCATGTCATGCATTGTCAGGCATTCTTTATGTTTTACTTCACGAACAAGGGATCAAAGGACAAATAAATATTGGTTTTGTAAAATCACCAAAAGTTCCATTCTTATTTTCTCATTCTTGGGTAGAAATAGATGGAAAAGTATATGACTTAGGTTTGTATCGTTCCAATGCTTCAATTTACTCAGGTAAGTTATATGAAGAATTATCTTCACCAATTTTTAAAGGGATTAATTTAGAAGAAAATATTGAAACACCTATTGAATATGGTCTGAAATCCAATAGGGAAGGAACAGACAGTAATCTTAATGCTATCCTAAAAATGACATTAGGGGAGTATATGGATGGATGGAAATTTCACAAAGAAGGTCTTTGGGGAGAAATAATAGAGATTGCTAGTCAATTGGAAATTAATTTATGTAAAGATGAATTAAAAACTAAATATAATAATGTAAAGTTCAACCTTCAAAAATCATGAGAAAGTCAAACTTTGACTCAATTTATTATTTACGACCGTAACATGACGGTCTTTTTTTATTTACCATTTTTAAAAATATTGTAGTAATGTGTTTATAAAGGTATACCTTTAAAGGCTTAGAAATATAGTACTTTTTAGCGGTTGTAAAGGTAGTTAAATTATTTTGAAAACGTTTATAAAATATTATATACATTTATAAACTAATGCTATATAATTAATGAAACAACAAAATAATTGGGAGTGGTGAAATTGGCAAGAAGTAAAACTTTCGCTTATATTCGAGTAAGTAGTAAGGATCAAAACGAAGCCCGTCAACTAAAAGAAATGTTAGAATTAGGAATAGAGGAAAGAGATATTTTTATCGATAAAGAGAGCGGAAAAGACTTCAACAGACCACAATATCAAACATTAAAAGCACGGTTGCGGGAAGGAGATTTACTTTATATAAAATCTATAGACCGTTTCGGGAGAAATTCAAAAGAGATCATGAAGGAATGGCAGGAAATAACTCAAGATATTATAGCTGATATAAAAGTTTTAGATATGCCCTTATTAGATACCACACAATATAAAGACCAATTAGGAACGTTTGTAAGTGATTTAGTATTACAAGTATTAGCTTTTGTAAGTGAAAGAGAGCGAGATAATATTAAGATAAGGCAAGCGGAAGGAATAGCTGTTGCGAAGGCAAAGGGGAAACATTTAGGTAGACCGCAATTAAATTTACAAACCCTTTCAAAAACCACTAAACAGATTTTAGAAAAGCATTATCAACAATGGAAAAATAAAGAAATAAGCGGTGTAGAATTTGCTGATATGCTCCACCTTAAAAAGAACAGTTTTTATAAAATTATTAAGGAATATGAAGCAAAAGGAATAAAGTAGAGTTACCTTTTCTCTCTTTGTTCTCTCTATTAGGCTGCTTTAGGATATATTCCTGTTCTATATTGACCGTAGTAGGAAGGTGAATGTGTCCCACATTATTGTATCCGTTCTAACCTGATCCTCGAATAAAATGTCAATTTTAAATGGTAAATTATTCTTCTAATGCTGGTAAAGAATTATAATATTCATGACTCGTATCTTCTTTTTCGTGTATTACCGTACTTCCTTTATCTTTATATTCATCTAAGGAAACAAGCAAAAATCTCTATGGGATGAATTACTTTTTTCTAAGCCTTTATATTTTGCTATTAATAATCTGGAATTTGCACCTTCAAAGTCTTTCTAATATACTCCAATAAATTGACCAACTACCTACATAAAAAGTTAAAATATCTTTTTATTGGTACTTTTTGGAAATTTTTCTTCGAATATGAAGTGAAAGCCATTCTGAGTCAATAAATCACAAACTCTTTCTTGCGAAAAATTCATAATCTCCCCTTTTAAGCTAGATAATAAGAAACTGAAGGTAGTTTTCTTAGATTTTTCGAGAACATGAAGATTCATCCAAATTGGCCATACGAGCGTAACCGGGGGTATTTTACAACCATAGGGCTATTTTCCACTTGCTGCACAGAACAGAGCACTATAAGGCTGTTCCCCTACCTATTTTTTTGGATAGATAATGTCAATATTTTAGGATATCTAAAAAAAAGCCCTTGGTATGAAGGGCTTATTAAATTGTATTAAATTTTACATATAGCCTCTTTTTAAGGCTTCGTCTTTATCATACATTTCTGAAACATACGCACCTCTAACCCCTGGTTTATTAGCGAGTTGATTTGCCTTATCAATTGGGACAGCTTCAACTCTTTTATAGTCATCTTTCGGGGTATAATATGTAACCTGTACATGGGTTATTTCGATTTCCTTACCTAACCAATTAGTATATTTTCGATCAATATCACCCGTAATATCGTGAGGCATCTATTAGACTCCTTTAACTTCAAATTTATATATTTAAAGAATTCAATTATAAATAGATACTTTCATTTAAAAAATGTTCCTTTTTGATTTCTCTAATAATATCGTAATTCATTTTAGTTGCATTAACATTGTCTACAAATACTGGTTTTTTAGTTTTTAAATATGTATGATATCCGTGAAGTAAAAACGTAAAATATTGATTTAATTCAGAGTTTGAGGGTTCACAACCAACATAACCATTCCCCGCCATAAAAGCTTCTAATTGTACTGCGATTTTTTCCCTATTTACTTTAACCTGGCTAAAAGGCATCAATTGTACCTTACGGTCAGATGTTATTACTAGCGAGTTATGATAATCATCATTCCCTTTAGAAATTAAATCATTAATTATTGAATGGTTTAAAAATGATAATTGATTAAAGGGGGGGATTTCTTTAGAAAGAAAATCTATCGATTGAATAATTCTATAATCACCTTTAGGTTCATTATTTAAATAATGGATGAAAATTGATCTTTCTGAATCATCAAGGAACAACTGCTTACATCCTAAGAAATTCCTTGACCATCTTACTCCTCCATTATCAAAATAATTTCTTATCTCTTCAGAAAAGACCTCTTCTGATGCAAGAGAGCATGTAATGAATATTGTAGAATGTTGTAATACATTTAAAAGGTTCCCAATTTTTTGAACATGTTCTTCATTAATGCTCTTCTTATCTAGTAATCCGTCTATTACCACTAAATCTAAATTAGTGATTTTACTGAAACTTATTTCGTCATTTATTATTTGATTAATATGAATATATTTTGTTTTTCTATTTTGAGAATTCAAGATGGTTAAAACATCTTGAGCTAACCTTGTTCTAGTTTCAGGATCTTTGCCAAATAGTATTAATCTTGAGCGAAAAGTATCAAAATCCACTACTAAATTTTCAAGATAATTAATTGCTCTTTGGTTTAATTCAGTTTTATTAACGCCCAAAAACACAAATACCCACCCCTTTATTTTCCATATTTTTATTTTCACTTAATTTTACCATCGATATAGAGGAAGTGACTATCAAAAGATAAATTTTGTTTTTCTTTATGTTTAAAGAACAATCATTTTCACAATATATGAGGAATAGGATATTTATGTAATATTTAAGGTTTAGATTCGAAAGACATTCTTATGTTTCGGAAAAAATCTATATAAAGAACAAAGATGTTCTTTATATAGATATAATGTGGTAAAATTTAGATTAATAATGAAAGAGGGGGGATCTTATGACAGAGCTTGTTTCAGAAAAAAAGGTTAGCTATAAGACGCAAATAATTGTATATTGTGTTATTATTTTAGTTTTAGTTAGTGGTTTTTTATTGTGGTATTTTTACATTCGGTTAGATAAATCCAAATTAGATAGCTTAGAATTAAAGATTAGCGATAATGGTGAAGTAAGTAAGTACATACTCTTTCCGAATTTTAGTGCCGACGAATCAAGAGAAGTAGTTAAATATAAAGGCCTTGCAAGTTACCCCTACCAGCTCTTAGGGTCATATGGTGAAGATTTTGAGAAGTTAACGAATGAAAAAAAACATCAGGTATTTCTGAAAATAATAGACATTATTGAAGGAGAAGGAAGTATAACTGAAGATATTAGTTGTGGATACAACAAATTTTGTAGTATTGATGAAATAGTTATATTTAATAAAAATGCCAATACATCTGAATCATATACTTATAGTTTGCTAAATGAAGAAATAGTTTACAGTTATCATGATGAGAATAGTAGGTTTAAACAGGAAACAATTGAAATAGGAGAAAAAACTAACAGTGAAGAAACAAGTCTAAGTACAACTACTAATCCAAATAGCCCTAATATAGAAATTGTAGAAAAGGCTGGCAATATTGATGGGGAATATATTCATATAACTGGTGCAGTGAGAAATAACAGCAAAGAAAAATTTTCCTTTATTGAGGTTAAGGTTACATACACTGATGATAATGGTAATATTTTGGATACAAACAGGACTTATGTAAATAGTAATGATTTATTATTACCAAATGAACGTAAAAGCTTTGAAGTAATGACAAAAATGGTAGGAGAAAAGTACACTAAGTATAAAGTGGAAATTGCTGATTATCAAATAAATTGAATGTATGAGTCGCAAAAAGCCACTTATTTTTAATGTTTATATCCCTTTACTAAAGTGATAGGCGTTTGATGTGCTTTATACTCCATAATATGGTATTTTTATGCTAGAGTAATAACCGACTGCTAAGGAGCTTGTATATGAATATTTCAGAACTTATTACTATGGGAGAACAAGTAGCAAGAGAGAGTCATAAACCAAGTGCCCGTGGTGGGTACTACATTGGAGAAAAATACCAGAATTGGCTTGCTCTTGCCATGCGATTCGTGGAATCCAATTTCCCCGGCGACCCTGATACATTGCGATTTCGAAAGATAGCTGAAAATGCAAATGGTTTTGGAGATGATAAATATCATCCTCTTATATCAATTCTTAAGGCGTTCGAACAGAACCCACCTGTACCACAAAAAGTCGATATTATGCCTATTATTGCTAATTTATGCAATAATTTTAACAAGTTTGATGTTAACATAAAACGTCGACACGGCAACCGTCCAACAATAACAATCAATGATGAGTATGACGTGCAAGATGCATTATTGGCGATATTAAAACTGTTTGTGAATGACATTAGACCTGAGGATTATGTACCAAGTTATGCTGGCGGTAATTCAAGGGTAGATTTTCTCTTACCTCAACATGGAGTGGTCATTGAGACGAAAATGACACATAAAGGTTTATCCGATAAGCAAATTGGTGAACAATTGATAATCGACTTTGAAAGGTATAAACAACACCCKGGTTATAATCATTTAGTTTGTTTTGTGTATGACAAGGGTTCGCATATAGTAAATCCTTACGGACTCATTAACGATCTTGAACAATTAAGTGATCAAAATATGCGTATAACCGTATTTATATCCCCGCAATGAAATCATTATTATCCCAGCATTACCGGCATAACATATGAGATTTTATTTGTTTTTTTAAATAAATTAAACACTAAAAAAAAGTAACTATAAGGTAACGGATTTGAAATAACGGTAAGAAATTAATGATGACAACAAGATATTAAACATTGATTTAAAGGTATTTAAGAGGATGTGCAAATACATAAAAATACCTTATATTGACCTTGACAGGGTAGAGGTCGCTGGTTCGATCCCAGTCGGAATCATCAAACGCCGTCCAACACTGGACGGCATTTTTTATGTGAAGACAGCTTAAGCAGCCTGCCAGAACAAAAAAATATCGCCACCCACCTGGCCAGGTAGGCCTAGGAGGGCTGGACGATCTTTTTGTTATTTATCTGAGGATCATATTCAAGGAGTAATCGCTAGACCATCTTCAGCTACKATAATCTCTCCTTGGAAATTAACGTCGGAAAATGATTTATTGACGATGTCATTATCTTCTTTCCCCAGCCCTAGATGAGTCAAAACGACTTTCTTGGCTCCTGCATCGGCTGCCATCTTTGCTAGTGCTTCGGGAGTCGCATGGGATCCTTTTAAGCCTTCTCTCAGATTTTCAGCGCCTTGTTCGGAAAGGGCTGAAAAATCAGTGGTCATCATTCCGTCAATCACCAGAATGTTAACGCCTTTTGCAAACGGTGCAAAATCTTCGGTATAGTCCAAATCCCCTGAGACGACGACACTCTGGCCGTCTGCCTCAAAACGGTATGCATAAGTTGGAGCCGTATGTGGAACAGGGATTGCCGTAATTTGGACGCCATCAAGCTCAAAGCTATACTGATCTTCCGTAAAATCCATGATGTTTACATTTGTCAGCGCCCCGTCTTTCGCCGTGCCTAAACGGGCCCGGTAAGACAGGTCATCTTTGAAAAAGTCAACGGTCGTATCATACAGTTCCTGGACTCGCGGCCCGGCTAGATTGAGGGATCTTCTACCATTGGATCCTTGCCACCCATCTATGAAGAAAGTCCAGAAATCTCCGTTGTGGTCAACATGTTGATGGGTAAACAACATATTGGTAATGTATTCGACAGGAAGACCGATTTCCGTCAGGGTACTTGTTGTACTGGCACCGCAGTCCACCAAGAAATACTTGTCTTTAAACTGTACAAGCGTGCTTGGTGCATTGCGGCCGACTTCCGTTTTGGGACTGCCTGATCCGACTGTCACGACGCGAAAGCCATCCGGGACTGTTTCAAATATAGAAGGACTTTCTGTATGAAGTCCGGCAGATAAAAATTGATTGTCTTTTTTGTCTTTCATTTTATCAACCTCTTTCTTTTTTCTACTATGTAGATATGCTACCCATGGTCTGCCTTCCTTTAAACAATCCTCCATTCGAATATGCAGTAAGGCTATATAAGTATCTCTTGCTGGAAATTAGAGCAAACGTTTGTCCATATACTCGTAAACAACGGTGTTCAATTCCTCACTGTATGCTCTCCTCAACATGCATAAATTGAATTAAAATATAGACAATAGCAACGAGAACTACGAAAAGTAAAGCCAGTGACGCCGCTATGATGGACACATGGGAAGAATGAAAGCGTTGCGCCTGAATTTGTTTTCGTTTTCTCGAATATTGGACAGCTGCATTTATAATGACACCAAAACCAGCCACGCTGGATACGATAGTAAGCAGCACAGCCAGAAAGTCAACTACCCGATGGCTTTGCCCAATGGTTAAATGGAAAGAAACGATTACAAAGCCAATTCCTGTGACGTTTATCGCGGTCCGTACCCAAGCTAAATACGTGCGTTCATTGGCCAAATGCTGCTGAGCAAACTCCAGTTGGTTTTTCTCTCGTTCTTTTCCTTGATTTTCAGTTCCCATACATATTAAACCACCTAACTAAGAAGTATTTCATATTTTGCTGTTTATAACCCTTGATTCCCAGTCGGAACCATCATAAAACAAAAAGAGCGCTGTATCCAAGGATACCCGCTCTTTTTGTGTTTTGGTGGAGACCTGACAATGGCTTTGTTTTATTATTTCAAAAACCTTCTGATTTTTTTCAATCCATCTTTAACATTCGGATAGCGGTATGGAATGTCGAACAGCGTTGTTTGCTTCAGGATGCTTTTCTTATGTGAAAATGTATCAAAGCTGCCTTTCCCATGATAAGCTCCCATTCCGCTATTGCCGMCCCCGCCAAACGGAAGGTGCGGGGAGCCGAGATGGTAGACGGTATCATTGATGCACCCGCCGCCGAATGAGACGCTCTGGACTATTTTCTTCTGTATAGGCTCGCTTTCGCTAAAGATGTAAAGTGCAAGCGGCTTGGGGTGATTGTCGATGCCTTCAATGGCCTCATCGAGATTCTGATACTCAAGTACGGGAAGAATCGGTCCGAAAATTTCATCCTGCATGACAGGGTCACTCCAGGTAATATCGGTCAAAACAGTCGGCTCAATCAGAAGTTTTTCACGGTTTGTTTTGCCGCCTGAGCAGAGTGTGCCGTTATCAAGGAATGTACTGAGGCGGTCAAAGTGCTTCTCGGTGACAATTCGGGTAAAATCCGGATTCTGAAGCGGCGCATTACTATACAATTCAGTTATTGCTTCCTTAAAGAGAGCCAAAAACTCGTTCTTTATGTCTTTTTGAAGATACAGGTAATCGGGTGCCACGCAAGTTTGGCCTGCATTTATATATTTCCCCCAGGCAATCCGTTTGGCGGCAAGCTTTAGGTTGGCGTCCCCATGGACAATGCATGGGCTTTTCCCCCCGAGCTCCAGTGTAACTGGAGTCAGGTTTTTGGCTGCCGCTTCCATGATGATTCTTCCAACCGGGACGCTGCCGGTGAAAAAAATATAATCGAATTTCTCTTCAAGCAAAGCCTCGCTAGTCTCTATCCCGCCTTGGACTACAGCGATGTAGTCCTCAGGGAAGATTTCACTAATAAGCCTGGCGAACGCTTCCGAGGTCGTGGGGGTCAGTTCTGATGGTTTAATGATAGCGCAATTTCCTGCGGCAATGGCGCCAATCAATGGAGCTACCGCCAACTGGAATGGATAGTTCCAGGGGGCAATGATAAGAACTGTTCCATAAGGCTCCGGGTAAACAAAGCTGGTGGAGCCCAGATGGGAGACAGGGGTCTTTTCTCTTTTTGGTTTCACCCAGGTATCGATATGCTTGAGGGTAAAACTGATTTCTTCGAGAACGATTCCAATCTCTGTTGTATAAGCATCGAATTCCGATTTATTTAAGTCTGCCCTTAAGGCGTCCATGAGAAGCTGTTCATGTTCCTGGATTACTTTTCGCAGCTTTTGGAGAGCATCAAGCCGGAAAGAAACGTCCTTTGTTTGCCCTGTCCGGAAAAATGTCTGTTGTTTTTGGATGAAAAGACGATAATTGTCCACATAAACCACCTCCTTTTTAATGTAGTCGTTTTTAGGAAGAAGCGCAAATGCCGGAAACTTATGCTTTGATTAAATGATATAGCTCAAACAAATCGTTTTTGCCGAGAATCCTGGGAACAGGATATAAAGGATTCGCCTCATGGAAAGCCCTGTCTACCATAGTTGGAATATCGCAATCAGCAATGCATGGTATTTTATCTGGAATAGAGAGGGTATAATTAAGCTTCTTGATTCCCTCAATGAAACGGGTGGCATTTGCCCCGATGGAAAGCCCTTCCGAGGCTATGCCTGCTGCTTCGGCAAGTTCCGCAAGTTCCTTATGGATACTATCCCCATAATACTCAAGTACATAGGGGAGGATGATCGCATTTGCCTGGCCATGGGGAAAGGAATAAAAGCCGCCAAGCGTATGGGCGATAGCATGCACATAGCCAACATAAGCACGGGTGAACGCAACGCCGGCAAGATAGGCAGCTTTTTGCATATTGTCCCTGGCAGTGAGATTTTGCCCATTTTGATAGGCTTCGGGGAGGTTTCCAAATACCAGCTTCACAGCTTTTCTGGAGCACTCCCTCGTTTCCGGGGTGCAGCTTTTCCCAATATAGGATTCAATGGCGTGCGTTAAGGCATCCATTCCGGTTGCGGCCGTAAGCGCAGGCGGTAAGTTTAAAGTTAACAGCGGGTCCAGGACTGCATAATGGGGGATGAGTGAAAAATCATTGATTGCATATTTTTCCTGTGTTTCACTGTTGGAAATGACTGCCGCCACGGTAGCTTCGCTTCCGGTTCCGGCTGTAGTAGGAACGGCAAATAATGGAGGAAGCTGTTTTCGTACCTTCAATTGTCCCTTCATTTGGGGAATGCTCTTATCCGGCCTTGCAATCCTTGCGCCTACTCCTTTTGCGCAATCAAGCGGGGAGCCGCCTCCAAAGGCAATGATGCCTTGGCACCTGTTTTGGTGGTAAAGCTGGAGGGCCTCTTCGATGTTTTCAATAGTTGGGTTAGGGATTGTTTTAGCGTAAACAATGCAGTCCACACCAGCGGATTGCAATCCTGCAAGCAAGGGGTCCATGAGTCCCGTGGAGGTGATGCCTTGGTCAGTAACTATCAGAACACGATGAATGTTCTTATCGGCTATCAGCTTTGGCAAGCGGCCAAGGCTATCAACTCCTTCCAAAAGTTCAGGCTTCCTCCATGGAAGAATAGGAGCCACTATTCTGAACATCAATTGAAACGTTCTGCAATATAACTTGTACATAAAAAACCCATCCCCTTTAATATTTGTACAAACTTATGAATGCCAGTAAAATAATACTATAGTTCTATTGCTCAATAATGATTCTATTAGGAGTGTAAAAGGAAAATGACCAAGATATCCCTTGTTGCCGACCACTTTATCAAAAATGCCGACCAGTTGGCTGTCGAGATTGTTGAAGATGTGATCCGGCAGATGGATTTAAAGATACCGGAATGGGAGAAACAGCAGGCCATTCAAATGTATATAGAATTTATGGGGTTTTTGGGAAAAGACCTCATGAATAAGTTGGGAGGTGTCCCTGAAGAACTGTTGTCATGGAGCAAGGATAATGGTGAACGGGGTGCTTCAGCAGGGGGAAGAATATCAGAAATAGTGGTGCGTTATCCTCCTACACGAAACAGCTTTTCAAACATTGTCACAAGTTTAAGCCGGGTTTATGAGCTTTCTGTCGAAGAATCGGTGTTTCTGCTAAGCAGGATTAATTGTTTGCTCGACTTGAGCCTGAATGAAACGCTGTTTGCTTTCGAACGGCTTAGCGATGAAATTGAGAAGGAAACCCAAAAGGAAATGGCAGAGTTATCGGCTCCTGTAGTGCCAATCAAGGAAGGCGTTGCCGTCCTCCCGCTGATCGGCTCAATGGACTCCTACCGGGCTCACCATATCCTTGAGAATGTAATTCCCAGGATTGCAGAGAAGAAAGTCAACTACCTGATTGCTGACTTTTCCGGTTTGTATAATATTGACCTGGATATCGCCCTTCACCTGTTTCAAATAGAAAATGTCCTGCGGCTATTGGGGATCACTACAATCATCACCGGCCTCAGGCCAAAGCTGGCGCAAACAGCTGTCCTTGGAGGAATTGACCTGACTTCCATTAAGACATTTGCTACTGTCAAGCAAGCTGTCGAAAACATCGGCTAACACGCAAGAGGCTGCCAGTGCGTTCTGGCAGCCTCTTTTTCTATATGCTCCTGCCAGCTTGAAGAAGAAATATTTGGCGGATACTGGTATAATAACTTCATATGTCTCTAGAAAAGGTGATAAAATGACCAGGAAAAAATTTCACTATTGGACTTTGCAAATATTGATTATTGTTACAATCATTTATGTTTCAAGTAAAATATCCTTTTTGTTTGAACCGGTTGGAGTATTCGTTTCAACCCTGTTCTTTCCAATCATTATATCGGGGTTTTTATATTTTCTGTTGAATCCTGTCGTTAATTTGCTCMAGAAATGGCGGCTGCCAAGAATTTTCGCCATCCTTGTGCTGTATGTCGCGATTATCGGACTTTTGATTCTTGCCATGGGGAATTTGATCCCGGCCATTTCCGCTCAGGTAATGGAGCTGGTGGACGATCTGCCAAGGTATACCAGGGAGCTGCAGGGCTTTTTCAATACCCTTTCAAGCAACCCGTCTTTTCAGTGGGTGATGACCCAAGGGTATATCACCCAGGATGAAGTGATCCAGAGGATTACCGAATATGTCAATACACTGCCCAATCGCCTTACGACCAGCATGTCCAATATTCTTGGCTTTGTCACCAATATTGCGATCACCATTGTCACAGTTCCATTTTTATTGTTTTTTATGTTCAAGGATGGAGACAAATTCCCAGCCGCGATTTCAAGGTTCATTCCTTTCTCCTACCGGGATGAGGCCGTGAAAACTTTAAAGGACACCGCACATACGCTGTCTTCCTATATCCAGGGACAGATTACGGTAGCTTTATTCGTGGGCACTTTGTCGTTGATAGGCTTTTTAATCGTTGATTTGCGTTACGCTCTCGTGCTCGCCCTTATCATTTCGATAACCAATATTATTCCGTATGTAGGTCCGATTCTTGGAGGAGCCCCGGCGGTAATTGTCGGTCTCTTTGATTCACCTACAAAAGCCCTCCTGGTGCTGGTCGTTATCGTCATTGCCCAACAGCTGGAGAGCAGCTTGATTTCCCCGCTCATTCTTGGAAAAACGCTCCATACGCATCCAGCGACTATTATCATCCTTTTGCTGGTGGCCGGGAATCTTGCCGGCATTATTGGAATGGTGCTGGCGGTTCCGACCTATGCTGTTACAAAAACAATCGTATTGAATACTGTACGTTTCTTTAAAGCAAGGAAAGCAGCAACCATTGAGACATAATTTTTAACAAAAGGAGGCAAGCCATTGGCTGCCTCCTTTCTCAAGGACTATTTATAATATGGGGGAAAGCAGCCTGGAGATTGATTCTTTGAAACGAATCCATTTAGAGCGGTTCTGGTATTCTTCCCAAGTCAATATTCGTGAAAATTTAATATCTTCCTCAAAAGCCCCGTTCAATTTCTCCGCGATGTTGGCATCGTATATGAAGGCATTGATCTCAAAGTTAAGATTCAAGCTTCGGATATCGAAATTGGCTGTGCCTACAGAACTGATCTGGTTATCGACCACGATGCTTTTGGCATGAATGAATCCGTTGTCGTAAATATATACATGTGCACCAGCTTTTAACAATTCTCCGATATAAGATAGGGTGGCCCAATAGACAAATATATGGTCTGGTTTATTTGGGATCATGATTTTAACATCGACCCCGGACAGGCAGGCGATCCGGATCGTATCCAGGAGGCTGGCGTCGGGGATAAAATAGGGTGTTTGAATATAAATCGATTTTTTGGCTAATGAAATCATTTTGATATAGCCGTTCTTAATTTGGGACCATTCGGAATCCGGACCGCTGGTAACAATCTGCAACCCTATTTTTCCTTCTCTATCGGGTTTGGGAAAGAGCACAGGGTCATACTCGATATCGTTGCTGTAGGATGCCTGGTTCCAGTCGAGGATAAACCGCGTTTGGATCGCATGGACGGATATGCCTTGAATCCGCAGATGGGTATCCCGCCAGTAACCAAACCGGGGGTTCAGCCCAAGGTATTCATCGCCAATATTAAAGCCGCCGATATAGCCAACCTTTCCATCGATAATGACAATTTTTCGGTGATTGCGGTAATTCAGCCTGAAATTGATCAGTGGCAGCCTTGAAGGAAAAAAGACTTCCACTTCTCCGCCTGATTCCCGCAATTTGGCGAAAAAACGCCGTGTCAAGCCGCGTGATCCCAATTCGTCATAGAGGACCCTGACCTTTACCCCTGCTTTGGCCTTTTCAATAAGGGCATCGCGGATCTTCTTTCCTAATGCATCTCTTTTGATTATATAATATTGCAGGTGGATATGATGTTGAGCCTTTTTAATATCATCGAGGAGCGATTCGAATTTTTGGTGGCCGTCTGTATAGATTTCAACTATATTATCCTGTGTCAATGGAGCTTCGTTGCCAAGCAGGTGCATATAGATGAGTTCCTGGCTTGCCTGCTCATGTTCATCGGAGAATTCGAACGTGCCAGAGCGCATTTCATCCAGCTGTCGTTCAATCGTCTGCTCAATTCCAATCTTCTGCTTGTCTTCCCAGGTGAAAAGGCGGGAACGGCTTAGGTTCTGGCCAAGCAGAAGGTACATAATAAATCCCAGCACCGGAATAAGGATCAATACCAGCAGCCAAGCCCATGTAGAGCTCACATCGCGCCTTTCGCGAAAAATGACTACGATGGCGAAGAGGATATTAAGCACTAAAATCAAACTTAATAAAAACGAGGTAATACTCATAATGTTCCTTTCCGAATAGGTAGTATATAAATATTATACCGAAAGGCACTAAATATTTCATAAATGGGCTAAGAAGGGCTCGACAAATTTCACAAATTCGCCATTGACAAATGACATTGAAAATCATTATCATTTAAATATATAGAAAATAGACGAGGTGGACTGGATGAATAAAAAACTAGCACTATTTTTCCTTATAGTTACAATGGCTATACTAACAGCTGCTTGCGGAAATGACTCGACAACGGCCGAGTCCGGTGATGAAGCATCAAAGGGAGAAACGGTAACGATTAAGCACCAGCTCGGAGGGACGACTGTAACCAAGAACCCGGAGAAAGTCGTCGTATTCGACTATGGTGTCCTCGATTCACTGGATAAGCTTGGAGTGGAAGTTACCGCGTTGCCACAAGCGACATTGCCTAAATATCTGGAAAAATACAAAGATGCCAAATACCAAAACGCAGGCGGGTTGAAAGAGCCTGATTTTGAGGGAATCAATGAGATTGGACCGGATTTGATCATTATTTCCGGAAGGCAGCAGGATTCCTATGAAGAGTTAAACGAGATTGCGCCTACCCTGTATATGGGACTGGATGACTCGAGGTATATGGAGTCTTACAAAGGGAATGCCAAAACACTTGGAGAGATTTTCGGCAAGGAAGCAGAAGTTGAAGCAGAAGTTGCAGAAGTAGAAAAGGCGATCGAAAGCCTGCACGCGAAGGCCACGGCAGCAGACAAAAATGCCTTGATAGTCCTTGCGAATGAAGGGAACCTGAGCGCCTATGGACCGGGTTCCAGATTCGGCCTTCTTCATGACGTGTTTGGCCTAAAGGCCGCAGATGAAAACATTGAGGTTTCTACACATGGCCAAAATGTTTCATTTGAGTACCTGTTGGAAAAGGACCCGGATTATTTGTTTGTTGTTGATCGGGGGGCAGTTGTTGAAGGCGGTAACCCATCGGCAAAATCAATTGTTGAAAACAAGCTGGTCGAGAATACGAAAGCCGTTAAGAACGGAAATGTGGTTTATCTCAATGCAGACTATTGGTACCTGTCAGGCGGGGGGCTTACCTCTGTGGCCGAAATGGTCAAAGAAGTAGAAGCTGCCTTACAGTGAATAAAAAAGGTTCGCGCCGATCAATAAACCGGTGCGAACTTTTTTTTGTGCTATCGAAATCCAGTTTTGCAGCATACTCCAAAGACCAGTTGGAAACATTTACGTATTCTTGTTTTTCTTCTATAATGAACCTGTTGCAGTAGGGAGGTGATGGGGTGGATATCCGTGAAACACCCCTTAAGGAAAAAAGTATCGTGTTTATTGGCTTTATGGGAGTTGGAAAAACCACAATTGGAAAAGCCGTTGCCAAAAAGCTGTATCGGGATTTTGTGGATATAGATGAAGAAATTGAAAAGGAATTCCAGATGCCTGTACAGCAGATTTTCAAGGAAATAGGCGAAAAGGCATTTCGGAAAAAAGAGAAAGAAATAATTATTGAGCAGTGCCGGAACAAACTTAAAATCATTTCCGTGGGCGGCGGCGCCTTCCTGCAGGAGGAAATAAGAAAAGAATGCCTGTCTTCCTGTATTGTTTTCTTCCTTGATCTCTCCTGGGATTCCTGGAAAGAACGCATCAGTCTAATCATTGATAGCAGGCCTGTTTTACAGGGGAAAACGATCGAAGAAATCGAAGAACTTTTCTACAAAAGACAGGAAGCATACTCCGTACACCATTCAAAGGTAATAACCGATAACCATGAGGTGGAAGAGGTAGCACAGTACATAGTCGATTCATTAAAGCTTGCCTGGGAATTATACAGCTGAACATTTATAGAAAAGGGAGGGGCGGTCAAATGAAAAGACAGTTGACCGTAAGAGGGGTTGTCATCGGCAGGGGCATGCCAAAGGTGTGTGTGCCGCTGACAGGAAAATCAATATCTGAACTAAGGGAAGAAGCTGCCCTTGTTAAAACGGTGGATGCCGACATGGTTGAATGGCGTGCCGACTTTTTTAATGACATTGAAGAATTTGGGGAGGTTATGGCCGCTTTAACTGTAATTCGAAGTTCCTTACCGGAAATCCCGCTTATTTTCACGTTCCGGTCAAGCAAAGAGGGAGGCGAAAAGGAACTTAGCCTTGAAGCATACGTCAAATTGAATGAGCGTGTAACAGAATCCGGCCTTGTAGATTTCATTGATGTTGAGCTTTTCAGCGATGAAGGAGCTGTTAGGAAGCTTGTGAAAAAGGCTCACGAAAATCAAGTGCTGGTCATCGTGTCTACACACGATTTTGAAAAGACTCCTCCTAAAGAAGAAATCCTTTACCGGCTGCGCAAAGCACAAGAACTTGGCGGGGACCTTCCAAAAATCGCTGTCATGCCCAATGACGCTTCCGATGTACTGACGCTGCTGGAGGCCACGCACATGATGTCCACCACGTATGCCGACAGGCCGATTGTGGCCATTTCAATGGCAGGAACCGGAATGATAAGCCGGCTCGCTGGAGAACTGTTTGGCTCAGCCCTCACCTTCGGGACGGCAAACAAGGCGTCTGCTCCCGGGCAAATGCCGGCAGCAGAGCTGAAAAAGGTGTTATCATTGCTTCACAATCAGGGGTAAGTTCAGCCGGGAGCGTATCCGAGGTCCCAATCAAGAGGATATCTTTCTTGATGGGGCCTCTTTGCATGCCTTTTCATGATTGCCAAATCTTATCCCAGTTGAATGGCTGCCTTCCTGCTTGTAAAGTTGGTTCCCGGATAGTATTTGTCTTTAACAAGTACGTTTGGTCCAAGGCATTGCGCCTGGGGGCAATGGCAGTTCAAAGAGGCAGCCAGCGAAGACCGGCTCCAGCGTTCGTACACTTCCTCGAGGGAGTCACTTTTAACATTGCCCAAAGGAGGAGTATCGCCAAAGTCAGTGACAATGACATCCCCGCTAAAAATGTTGACATTGAGCCTGGAGCGTCCATCGGGATCGTTACGGACGCTTACATTTTTGGCTGACCGGATTCTCCGGAGAAGTTCCCAGTCTCCAGGCTCCTTGCTGCAAGCATAAAAGGGGAGCGTTCCAAGAAGCATCCATACATCCTCATTTCGAACATCCAGCAAATGATGTATTGCAGAACGAATTTCATCTAAAGATAAGGTTATGAGCGAAGAAGCGAAATCGACAGGATACATCGGATGGATTTCATGACGCTTGCAGCTCATCTCATTGGTGATTTGGCTGTGAATTTTCTCAAGATAGGGGAGCGTTTGTTTATTTAGCATGGTCTCGGCGGAAACGAGGACGCCCGCTCCGGAAAGATCCTTACTGTTGGCAATCATCTTTTTAAAAAGAGCTTCCCTTTGCTTGTATGAAGGTTTGCGGTCCATCATGGCAAAGCCAGTTTCGATAAACTCCTCTTCCGTTCCCCAGTTGTGGGAAATATGGAGAACGTCCAGGAAGGGAATGATATCTTCATACCGGTCGAGGTCCATTGTTAAATTTGAATTGAGCTGGGTATATACTCCTCTTTTATGTGCATATTCCAGAAGTGGCAGCACATACCCTTTTACCGATTTTGTGGAAAGCATGGGTTCTCCGCCCGTAATGCTTATGGACCGGAGTGCCGGTATTTCCTCCAGTCGCTTTAACAGGAGCTCGATGGGCAAGGCGTCCGGATCCTTATGGCTCAAGGTATAGCCGACAGCACAATGCTTGCAGCGCATATTGCATAGGGTAGTCGTCGTAAATTCAATATTGGATAGAACCGGCTTTCCGTATTGACGGACATCCATATAAGCTTCCCACGGGTCAAACTGCGGGCTCACTTGTTTTTTAAGGTGTAAAGGCAACATGAACACTCCTTTATTTTTGTTTCACTGACTTAGAATATAATAAAGGAATGTGGATGAATAGACTTTTGTTAGAAAAACAATGTACACTTAACTTGAAGTTTTAATCTCGTATGTCCTGAGGGCATCATGATTAATACATACAGGGGGTTTTTGGAGCATGACTGAGTCTTCCAACAATATAGAAGTAGGCGGCCTAAAATTCGGCTGGAATTTGGAACAAGGCCAGTTCCTCTTCGAAGGGGAAGATGCTGTCCTATTTTGGATTTCATCAGCAATGAGAACATTCTTTGATACAATCGAGGAAATTTCGGGAGAAGAATCCGCCAGCCTTGTGCTGGAAGCAACTGGTTACCGCCAAGGATTGGTGGTCGGCGACTATTTCCGGAATATGAAAAACGTAACCCATCGGGAAGCTGCTGATTTGATTCCCAGCACCTATGCATCGGCGGGCTGGGGGAAAGCAAGCATTCTTGAAATGGATGAAACAAATAGACAGATCAAGGTCCGCCTGCAGGACAGCTGGGAATACAAAATCAACAAGGCACAAGGAAAAAGCAAGGCCGGGACCTATTTGCCTGCGCACTACGCCGGTATCTATACAGGCCTATTTGGCGAAAACATTTGGTACCGGGTCGTTGAAAGCCAGCTTGAAGGTGCAGAGGCCGATTTGGTGGAGTATTTTCCTTCGGATATAACCATAACCAGGAATATCCATGAGTTAACCAGAAAGAAGGAGTCAGCCGAAATCTACCGTCTTGAACAAATGGTTGAAAAACAGACCGCTGAGCTTAAGAACCTTGTAAGTGAATTATCCTCGCCAATCATTCCGGTTCTGGAGGGGATTGTTGTCGTGCCGCTGGTAGGAAGATACGATAACAGCCGCTCCAATGAAATGATTGAAAAGACATTGAACAGCCTGCCAAAGAACGGGGCTAGGTTTCTTGTTGTTGATATGACCGGCCTTCACTTGGATGAAGATAATTATACTGCCCATATGGTCGAAAAGCTTGGCTCGGCGGCATCATTGATTGGAACGGAAATGATATTGGTTGGAATATCTGCTGAACTTGGAGCACTAATGACAGATTCAGGTTTCAGGTTTTCGAAATATCAATGCTTCCATACGCTGCAGCATGGGATTTACCACGCTTTAGCGCAGGATGGACGAAATATTATCTAAATATGGAAAGTGGGAGAGAAGTTTGCACCGAAACAAGGATTTATACCACTATCTTCTGGACCGGGCTAGACATCTTACCGAAGATTGGTATGCAAGTCTGGATAAAAGTGAGACAGATGGGGTCTATTCTTCAACGGATCCAAAAGTAATCGAGACCGTTAAGGCTCAGAATTATGCTTTTCATGAGCATTTTATCGAACTGTTCAATACGGAACAGGAGGAGTTTACCACTCATTTTGATAATTGGATTCATGAAATCGCGACAGATCCGGAGCATGTAAATACTCCGATTCACCATATACTTAAAGAATTCATGAATACACGCTCCCAGTATTTGGACTTGGTCAGGGAATTTGCCAAGGAAAATCCTGAAAAGGTTAAACCTGGCCAGTTGGATGTTTGGCAGGAAAATATTGTAAGGGTACTGGATAGAGTAATTTTAGAATTTACCGAGGAAATGTACAAGCATTCCAAAAAACAGCTGCAGGCCCAGCAGGAGATGATAAATGAACTTAGTTCTCCAGTCATTTCCATTACGGGTGTTACTGCATTGCTGCCTCTGGTGGGGGACATCGATACTTCAAGGGCCAAAATGATTCTGGAAAATACTCTGAGTCAATGTGCTTCCAAGAGAGTGGAGCATTTATGCATCGATCTTTCAGGTGTAATCATGATTGATACGATGGTGGCCCATCAAATCTTTCAGCTGATCAATGCCTTACAGCTGATTGGTGTCCAGACAACACTTTCTGGCATCAGGCCTGAAATTGCGTCAACCGCTGTCCAGCTGGGGTTATCGTTTACCGATATTGAAACCACCTCAACACTTGCTAAAGCCTTGGCTTCAAAACTTCCAGTGAACTGAATGATGTTAAATCAGAAAAGGAACCAGCTTTTTGGCTGGTTCCTTTTCTGATTTATTTATCTTTCTGTAATGCCTCTTTTATTACCTGGCCTTCTATAAAACTTGGCGCGGGCAGGCCAAGGAGATGGTATACAGTGGGGGCAATGTCAAGCGTGGATACAGGGCCGATGATTGCATTTGTCTTTATCGCCGGGCCGGTGGCCATGAACACCGCCTGCAGTTCCTTCCTCCCCGGGTCACCGCCATGGCTGCCCAGCTCTTTTGTGGGCTGTACAGGATCACTCAGTTTGCTTCCCATCATATATCCGGGAGCAGCCATCAGTAACAGCTCGCCTGCATTCGGATGGCTCGTAACGGCTTTAGCAGCAGTTACTATTTCATACGGATAAATTCGGCTGCCAGGTAAATAAGTAAAAAAATGATTTGTTTTATCCTTAAAGGATTGCAAGGATTTCCCGGAGACGGAATCTGAAATAGCCTTAAAGTCATACCCCACCCCCTTTAAGCTTATAGGAGCAACCAACGAGAATTTTTCAAATAAGCTGACCAGCTCCTTTTTAAGCTTCTCTTTCTCCTTGTCGGCCAGGTTTTTATTTAGATACACCTGTGCAGCCGAGCCGCTGGCAACGGCATAGGCATCTGAATGCTCCTTGTTAATTTGCCCATCGCTGTCAATTTTAAGATAGCCTTTATCCTTCAAAAGCTGATTAGGGGCAAGGATGGAATGGACAGGCTCCATCCCATGGTCTGAGGCAAGCAGGAAGTGGTCATTCTCCCCAAGGCTTTTAGCCATCCTGCCAACTATAGAGTCCGCAACTCGGTATGACCATTTCACGTAATTCATATATTCCGCAGACTTTTCTTTAGAATAGCCCGGCTGCCTGGGGTCTTCCAGCAAAAAGTGATGTGACTCATGGTCGATATGGGGTATGTAGGCCATCAGCAGGTCGGGTCTATATTTGTCTTTAATGTGAAGGGTGACATCACTAACCCATTCCGCAAATCTCGCTCCGATTTCTTCATATTCTTTCCGTGTAATCCAGCCTTCCTCAAAGGCCTCGACATCTTCCTGGACAGGAAAAAAGCCGAATTGATGAATAATTTCTTCTTCAAACTCTTCGGGGCCGCCAAAAACGGCCGATTTGATTTCTGTCCGGTAAAAATAGGATTCTTCCAGGTTTTCATTAGCTTTCACCTTATACCAAAAGCCTGTGTTTTCATCTTTTATCTTCAGAGGGAAAGCTCCCCATTCCTGGTTTGTGGTATGTACCGTGTCTTTATCCAATTCTTCCGCACTTCTTAAGATAAAGGTGTCATATTTTTTTTCTGAATCATCTATGGTGTCAACTGCCACCAGGGATAGATGGAGATTGGGAGCATCTTTCAGCTGAACAGGAATCTTTGCTTCCATAACAGGGCTGAAACTTTTAGGCACTGAATCCAGTTGGCCAGCGGGCTCGAAGGAAAGTTTTTCATAGGAGTGTCCAGACCATGTTTTACCATAATAGACGGAATAGTCACCCTTCTCATCCGCACTTGGATTTGCCCCTGGAAACAAGACGGTAGCGGTGACCTTTCCGCTTTTTCGAGCTTCCGTCCATAGGGGAATCTTATCAAGGTTTTCCTTAAAGGCATTTTCTTTCCTGGCTAAAGGCTCTTCAGGATCCTGCCATTTATTGCTGACCATGCCCGTTTCGGAAGGCAGAGCGCCTGTAGCCATCGCCGCATGGGAAGGTGCAGTCAGGGAAGGACTGACCGTACTGGAATGTACCGCTGCTATTCCACTGTCGGCAAGTGATTGAATATGTGGCAGAATCCCCTCCTGCATATATTGAAGGGTTAAATCATTCCTCATTCCGTCAACTGAAAGGAGAATGACTTTGTTATCATGCTCTTTGGCAAAGGCACCGGGTGCCAGCGAAAAGACCATTGATAAACATATGACAATGATGTACTTCTTTCTCAATGGATGTCCCTCCAAAAGTAACAGAATACATACATATTCCTCATGGGTTTACTGTCCAAACATGCAACAGCGATTCCCTCCCATAGGGATTCTCCGGAAAAAATTGATGTTTGGAGAAACTCTGTTCACGGGTATATCCTGATTACCAGGAGAAATGTTGGTTTACCAGAATGATTTTTGAATGGAGGAAATATATATGGCTAAAGAAGTAGTTGGCGTTTTTGATAACCAGGAAGATTTAATAGAAGCAATTGAAAGGTACAAAAAAGAGGGGTATTCTGTACAGGACTTTTCCATCATTGGAGACACGCCGGATTTGTCTCCTGCATTTGAAAATCGGACAGGCGTAGTGACGGAAGACGTAAGCAATGTTAACAGGGAAAATGAAAACAAGGGCGGTTTCTGGCAGAACCTGCTGAACGTTTTTGATGGCGATGATAATTTGGGCGGAAATTCACCTTCCTTGAGCGACAGGCTTGTTGGAGTGGGATTAACAGAGGATGCAGCAAGAGAATACGAAGGGGATGTCCGCAATGGCCGCATTATTCTTCTGACGGAAGGGGCGGTACCCCAAGGCGGTGCTATTGCAACAGATACTGTCCGGAACTCTTATGCAGATTCTGTCAATTCATATGACAGAGCAGGAACTGATAGGGGAACAGATACAGTAGAACAGTCGCTTGAGCTAAAAGAAGAGCAGCTTGATGTTTCCAAAGAGCGCGTACAAGCCGGTGAAGTGGAAGTCCACAAGGAAGTTGTGGAAGACCAGGAAACCATTAATATTCCGGTAACACGGGAAGAGGTTTATGTAGAAAGGCGCGCTGTCAATGAAGAAACAGCGGATACTGTAACCGATGATGATGAAACCATTCGAGTTCCAATCATGGAGGAAAAGGTGGAAGTCCATAAAAAACCGGTGGTAAAAGAAGAATTGGTCGTTGGCAAGCGTGAAGTGCAAGAAACAGAAAAGGTAAGGGAGAATGTGAAACGCGAGGAAGTCAGCATTGAATCAGAAGCTGAGGGACAGTTCACAGAGAGGAATATGAGCAGCGATTATAAAGACCGATAAGTCATAACTTTAGCCGCTTCCTTTTGGAGGCGGCTGTTTTTGTGTACCGTAAAAAGAGTTCCAGGCAATTGAATAATAAATTTTGTGTGAACATACCTTACATATTTTTCGAAAATTTTTCTTTACATATATTGTGCTGGGTCTAATAATTGCATATAATTCAAAATATAGAGAAAATTTTAATAAGTTGGGGAGGGAAAGAAGTGGAAGCAATAGTAAACTGGCTTAATAGTGTGTTGTGGAGCACCCCGGTTATTTATATTTGTTTGGGTGTGGGGCTATTATTTTCTATTTTAACGAGATTTTTGCAAGTCAGGCATATTAAAGACATGGTTCAGCTTATGTTCAAAGGGAAAAGTTCAGCTGCCGGGGTTTCCTCATTCCAGGCTTTATCACTTGCTCTGTCGGGAAGGGTCGGGACAGGGAATATCGCTGGAACTGCGACCGCCATTGCTATGGGGGGGCCAGGTGCCGTTTTTTGGATGTGGGCAATTGCTTTTATAGGGGCAGGAAGTGCGTTTGTAGAATCTACATTGGGTCAAATCTATAAAGTCAAGCAGGATGGTGTTTACCGCGGGGGCCCGGCTTACTACATTGAAAAAGGGATCGGGATCAAGTGGTTTGCCGTCCTGTTTGCCATTTCAGCTCTCCTTGCCATGAGTATCCTTATGCCTGGAATCCAGTCTAACTCCATTGCATTGGGCCTTGAAAATGCATTCGGTTTAAGCCCGACCATTACAGGAATTATTCTGGTAATACTGCTGGGCCTGATTATTTTTGGGGGCGTCAAAAGGATTGCGACTGTTGCGCAATACGCTGTGCCATTCATGGCAGTCGGCTATATCCTCGTAGCCCTGGTGATAATTGGAATGAATATAACGGAGCTCCCCGGTGTATTTGCCCTGATTTTCAGCTCAGCCTTTGGAGCTGACTCCATGTTTGGAGGCATCATTGGCAGCGCCATTGCATGGGGTGTCAAACGGGGAATTTACTCGAACGAAGCGGGCCAGGGAACAGGGCCTCATGCAGCTGCAGCGGCCGAAGTATCACACCCTGCCAAACAGGGGTTGGTTCAGGCGTTTTCCGTATACATCGATACATTGTTTGTATGTTCCGCTACTGCATTTATGATCCTGTTTACGGGTTCCTTTAATACTGTAGGGCCTGATGGTACTACACCACTTGTGGAAAACCTGCCGGGTGTTGAGGCGGGGCCAGGATTTACACAGGCAGCAGTGGAATCCGCCATTCCAGGGTTTGGAGCAGGATTTGTGGCCGTATCCCTATTCTTCTTTGCCTTTACAACAATCATGGCTTACTATTATATGGCTGAAACGAATATCGCTTACTTGACTAGAGGAAAAAACAGCAAACCGGCTATGTTCGTGCTTAAAATTGTTATCCTTGGAGCAACTTTCTACGGAGCTGTCAAAACGGCTACACTGGCATGGGCATTGGGCGACGTAGGCCTTGGCCTGATGGTATGGCTGAACCTTATCGCTATTTTGATCCTGGCTAAGCCTGCATTGATTGCCCTTAAAGATTATGAAGAACAGAAAAGACAAGGACTTGATCCTGTATTCAATTCTACAAAATTAGGCATTAAGAATGCTGAGTATTGGGAAGAAGAATATAAGATTACCGATAAGGAAGTTTCCTGACAGGAAAGAGGCTGGAGAAATCCCCAGCCTCTTTTTTGTCTCCTGCATGAATGTCGCTGGAAATGGATGCCCTTATGGTGATCCCAGTCAGGGGCTGCTTCCTAAGAGAGGTTTTCCTTTCGGATATTTCTTTTGGAAGGAAACATAAAATGGAAGGCTGTGCCCTCCCCTTTGCTGCTTTCCACCTGAATTGTCCCCTTCATTGCCCGGACAATGCTGTACACCACCATCATGCCAAGCCCTGTTCCTTTTCCTTCCTTGGTTGAATAATACGGTTCTCCCAGCCTGTCCAGCTGGTCTTTGCTCATCCCAATCCCCGTATCTTTGATGGTAATCCCCACATGTGCGGGGGTGAAAAGTGTTTCAACGACCAATTCGCCACCTGAGGGCATGGCTTCAATGCCATTTTTCAGAACGTTTAAAAAACATTGGCGGAATTTTTGGCGATCCCCTTCAACAAAGCCAACCCCTGCAAAATCAGAAGTAATCCGAACGGAATTTTTATTGGCCAGTGGCTGAACAATCGTGAGTACATGGGCAAGTTCCCGCCTGATATTCAGGACTTCCACAGCTCCGAAGGAAGGCTTCGAAAAGGTTAGATAATCCTGAATCACTTTCTCCGCTGATTCCAGTTCGCCCTTCACCAGGGAAAGGTACTCCTTACGCTTGGATGGCTGTACCCTGTCTTCCTGGAGCAGCTGTACAAATCCAATTGCTGCTGTCAAGGGGTTGCGGATTTCATGTGAAATCGCGGCTCCCATTTGTTCAACCACCTCAAGCTTTTTAGACTTGATTAGGTGTTTTCTCATTAATAAATTCTTCCTTACGAATTCGACAGAGTAAGCCAGGATGCATGTACCTAGTGATGGAATGATCAGATAGGCCATCCACACATCAAGTTTCTCATGGGGAGGATTGATCCATTCTATATGGACCACTGTTCCGAAACTTACTATGAAAGTCGCCAATACGGCAAAAATGATTCTCCATTTTGCTTTCTGGCCGATAAACCAAGGGTGGAGACGCCAGAGAGTGAACGCCAGCAACCCGTAAAAAAGAATGTGGGTGAAGACCCCGGCATCAATGCCGTCAAGGGCACGGGTCAGGATGGCTGTTGCTGCCAGCAGCGGGCCGACTCCCAGGTAAAGGCCGCCAATAATGACAGGTACATCCCGAAGGTCAAGTTTAATGGTGTCAGTCAGGTTATAAGAGAAAGCGAAACAAAGGAATATGCTCGATATATAGTAAAGCGTGGCGGTCCGCTTTGGAATGGAATTCATGCCTATGCGCTCTGTCCACATCAAGGATATATACATGAAGATAAGCAAGAGGGATAAATTGAATAAAAAGTGCCTGGTTATTTCCATTAGCATCACCACCGCATTCAGACCGTCTTAGAAAAATTTTACATGCTTTGGCTGGATTCGACAATCCCTTTTGACAATTTTCAAACTATTTATTGCTTATTGGACATTTCCGCTAACTTCATTGGAAAACCACAATTTCTGAATCTCCATAAAGCGGCAATTTTAAGGAGGATGTTAGAATCAATGAGAAGGGACCGTAAAAAGGTCTCTTTTTTAATGAAACCAAATGAGCATCTTGTTCGTTAGTATAAATAGAATGAAAGGAAGGATTTGCAGGTGAAAAAGAAAAGGTCCAATAGTGCGGTCCTGCCATTTATATTCGTGTTGGCTGTTCTGGTTCTATATTTTAAATTTCTTGACCAGCCAGGCTTGAATGAAGATATACCATTGCCTGAGGGCCTTCATCCCCATGTTGCCCAGCAGGCGGATCTGCTTGTCCGGAAGGCGGCAGACAAAGGGATTTCAATCATTATTACGGATGGATTCAGAAGTTTTGAAGAGCAGGATTCCTTATATGCCAGAGGGAGGACGGCTGGCGGGAACATTGTCACCCATGCCCAGGGCGGGGAATCCTTTCATAACTTTGGTTTAGCGGTTGACTTTGCCTTGAAGGCTGACAGCGGGAAAGCTCTTTGGAATATGGAATATGACGGCAATGGAAATGGCCAATCCGATTGGCTGGAAGTGGTTGATCTGGCTAAGGGACTTGGCTTTGAATGGGGAGGAGATTGGAAGAACTTCAAGGACTACCCCCATTTACAAATGGATTTTGGGCTTACCATTCGAGATCTTCAGAGGGGGAAACGCCCACCCGGGCAGCCTTTGACCGTTGGAAACATGTAAACGAAGGCAGGCCAGATAAAGGCCTGCCTTTAAATTGAAACTTGGATGCTGTCCGGCTCCCGCGCTTGTCGAGGCTGGGCAAGGGCATATATACTCTTGTTATTTATTTTGCGGAGCAGTCCTTAAATAAGGCTTGGCGAACTTTGAAAATTGCTTGATGACAAGTGTGGGACCACCCAATACAAATAAATATCTAGCTTCAATCACTTGTTTCATAAAAGCCGCAAACAGTCCGCTGATTTTTAATCCAAATACATTGCCAACCGCGGCAGTGTTGCCAATGGAAGCAACCGTTCCCTTATGGCTGTATTGGAATTCACGCAAATTTTCTCCCCTTAGCGCGGCAAGGATATTTGGAGCGCACAGTTCAGCTTGCTGGATGGCCACTTGGGCAGTAGGCGGAAGAGCCTCTGTTTCGTTCTTCATAAAACGCGCTGCGTCTCCGATGCAAAAAACATTTTCCATGCCTTGAACCCTAAGGTGCCGGTCAACCTTGACCCTGCTTTTTTCAATTGGCAGTCCCAGCTTTTCAAGCAGGGTGTTGCCCCTGACACCGCCAGACCAAATTAAGGTTCTCGACGGCAGGGTAGTCCCGTTGTCAAGTTTGATGGAGGTGTCTGTGCATTCAAGTATTTTAGTTGAAGTCATGAGCTCAATTCCGTGCTTTTTCACATAATTGGAAGTATAGTCAATAGCCTTTTGATCAAAGCCTGGCAGGACAGACCCCGAAGCCTCCACGTTGATGATTCTTGTCTCCGAAACGGGGATATTGTGGATCTTGCACATTCCCGGAATGGCTTCCGCCAGTTCTCCAATCATTTCGATTCCTGTAAAACCGGCACCGGCAACCACAAAGGTCAGCCTGGAAGGGTCCCGGTCTTCCTTGTAGGTTTCGAACTGATGCAGGATGTGATGGTAAATGGCTTTAGTACTCCTGAAGCTGCGGATTTTAAAAGCGTTCTCCTTGACACCAGGAATCCCAAAGGTATCTACTTCAAAACCGAGGGAAAGCAGCAAATAATCATAGGAAACTTTTTCGCCATTTTCAAGATGGACTTGCTGGCTGGTAAAGTCTACTGAATCAATGACGCCTTTTTTGAACCGGATCTTTTCGGACTGAATCAGATTTGGGATATGCATGGTTATTTTATCGTCAGTGGCTGTACCGGCCCCGGTTTTATGCAGCTGTGTCGCAATATAATGATAATCATGCTTATTGATAAGAGTAACTTCTGCCTCTCCCACTCTTAAGAGTTTGTCCAGCTTTCTGCAAGTAACCAGTCCCCCGTATCCTCCGCCAAGAATAACAATTTTTTTTGTTTTCAAGATAACTCCTTCTTTCTGGTAAATGATAGGTAAAATATATGTGAAATGAATCACAAGATTTTCGGGAAAAATAAGCGGGCAACCCGCTTTTGTTTGTATGTGAAAATATTCACATTGTTAAGGTATGGTTTTATAATACGATATAAGAAGGGCTTCTTCAATTGGTCCTATTAAAGAAATTATTACGAAAGATTGACATTATACAATGTAAGGGCTTTAAAGATTAGAATGAGGGCCTGTATACGGACAGCTTGCGAAGAAAAATGGGGTCTGGAGTAGGAATGAAGCCTGGATACGGACAGCTTGCGAAGAAAAGTTGTGCCTGGAGTCCGAATGAAGCCTGTATACGGAGAGCTCCCGAAGAAAAGCAGGTCGCCGAGTCCGAATAACCCCAATTCGGACAGCTCCGGTAGAAAAACATCAGGAGCAGATCTTGAACAGGCCCGTGGCATAAAAAATTGTCGAGAAATGACTCTTTCTCGACAATCTGGGGAGCATCTTCCCCTCATTTTTTTTCATCATAATCTTCCTTGTATTTCTCCTGAGATGAAGAATTATTTTTGATAATAGATCCGTCTTTTTCTTCAGCTTGCTCTTGTTTTAAATCTTCGACTGGCAGGGCATCGACTGTCTGCTCACTTTCAAACATGTCATGAAGGCTTTCTTTGTCAGTGCGATACTGTTCTGGATTATCCATTGATTTGCGCTTTTCCTGACTCATTTATTTTTATCTTCTTTCGTTTTGGTTTTATCTCCTTCACGCTGAGGTTCGATGTCGATATTATGTTCCTTCTTTCTTTCTTGCTCAACAGAGTTGTTCTTATCATTATTCATCATTGTAACCTCCTTGAATCAGTGATAATTTACAGTACCCGATTCTGGACGAATGAAAACAAGCAGTGTTTGGGTAACCTGTTATAGGGGCAAAAAATCCTTTATTTGGGGAATAGCTTCTGGCAGCTTGGAAGATACTATATATTCTTCTGGCCCTAATGGCCGAACGGAATACGCTATGTGCGTACCATATTGAAAAGAAAGGTGAAAAACAAAAATGAGTGCAGGTAAATTGCTGATTATTGGCGGCAATGAAGAAAAATGTACAGAAGGAGAGATTCTGGAAACGTTTATTCACCTTGCAGGAGATTCGAACAACGGGGGAATCGGGATATTGCCGACCGCTTCCCAAATTCCAACGGAAGTAAGTGCGGACTATATTGACATCTTTAAAAAGCTGGGGGTAGGCAAAATTGAAGTTTTGCAAGTGGATTCCCGGACTAAGGCCGAGTCTTCTGACATTCTCAAGAAGGCCGCCAATCTTTCCGCCTTATTCATCACGGGGGGCGACCAGGAAAGGCTCTCACGGTTTATCAGGGGAACCAGGCTGCACCAGCTGATTTACGAAAAGTGGCAATCTGGCATGCTGATTGCCGGAACAAGTGCCGGGGCTTCCATCATGGGCGAAGACATGATTGTCTATGCCGAAATGAAAAGCAATGAAGAAGAACGGCTTAAGATTGAAATGGGAAAGGGCTTTGGATTCAAGAAGGAGCTTCTAATTGACCAGCATTTTTCCCAGCGAGGGCGGTTTGGAAGGCTGATAGGGGCAATTGCAGAAAATCAGGAGCTGATTGGCATCGGCATTGACGAAAATACTGCCATCATCGTAAATGGGGACGAATTTGTTGTAATAGGCGAGCATCAAGTTTTTATAATAGACGGAAAAAAAGGAAGGCTTGTTGATTTCGTCCGGTCGGATAATGGAGGAGAAGAGCTGACAATCACCGACTTTAAGCTGCATGCCCTGACAGATGGCTATGGCTTTAACCTGTCCTCAAGGAAGATCATGAAAGGAAAGGGTCACCAGAATGAAGATTAATCGTGTAAGGTACTTAAAAGGTCCCAATTACTTTAATTATAATCCTACTATATGGATTGAACTGGATTTGGAAGAACTTGAGTACCAGCCCTCTAATATAATTACCGGCTTTCAGGAAAAGCTACTTGCGCTGCTTCCCGGACTGCGCCAGCATACATGTTCCCTGGGTTATGAAGGCGCGTTTGTTGATCGGCTCACCGAAGGAACGTGGATGGGGCATATACTCGAGCATATGGCAATCGAACTGCAAAATTTGGCAGGAGTGAATGTGGTGCATGGAAAGACTGTCACCAGCAGGCAAAAAGGTATTTACTTTGTCACTTTTGAATGCAAAGAGCCCGAGTCCGGGTATTTTGCCTTTGAAGCTGCAAAGCAGATAGTCCTTCGGATTCTTGGCGGGAGCCAGCAGATTGATGTCGCAGGATATATAAGACGTATTTCCGAACTGTACTTTGAAAATAAATTGGGCCCGAGCACAGAAGCCATTCTGAAAGCGGCAAACCGAAAAAAGATCCCGGCTGAACGGGTAGGCAAGGAAAGTTTGATTCGACTGGGTACAGGCTCCAGGCAAAAGTTTGTCCAGGCAACGATTTCCAGCCAAACCTCGTTCATGGCTGTGGAAAACTCATGTGATAAACAGGTTACAAAGGATATCCTTCATAGCTGTGGCTTACCTGTTCCCAAAGGGGAAATAGTGGCCTCCTTGGAAGAAATCTTTAAGGCGGCGGATAAAGTTGGATTTCCGCTTGTGATCAAGCCTCGGAACGGCAGGCAGGGTCAGGGAGTGATTACAAATATCAAAAATAAGCAGGAACTGTTTAATGTGGTTCATTGTATGGATGATTATGTTAAAGAGTATATCATTGAGCAATATTACGAGGGTCATGATTACCGGCTTTTGGTTGTGGATGGAAAATTAACCGCTGCCAGTCTCCGCCTGCCGCCATTTATCATTGGGAACGGCCAGGATTCCATCCGCAGATTGATAGAAATCGAGAATGAAAATCCCCTTCGCGGCGACGGACATGAAAAACCAATGACTAAAATTCCTTTCAATTATACTGTAGCTTGTTTCCTGGAGAAATTTAATCTTAGCCTGGATTCTGTTCCTCCAAGGGGGCAAGTTGTCCAGGTGGTCGGAAACGCCAACCTTTCTACGGGGGGGCAGGCCATTGACGTGACGGATGAAATACATCCAACCGTCGTAGAGATTGCTGTGGCAGCCGCAAAGGCAGTAGGACTTGATATTGCAGGAATTGACCTGGTCAGCAAGGATATAACAAAGCCTTTTTGCTTTGAAGAATCAGCCATCATCGAGGTAAATGCGGCACCCGGCATCAGGATGCACCACTTTCCCAGCAAAGGAAAAAGCAGGGATGCTGGCAAGGCAATTGTTGATTACCTTTTCAGGGACCGGGAGGAAGCGTCCATTCCGATTATTTCGGTAACCGGTACAAATGGAAAAACTACAACAACGCGGATGATCGCACACTTCCTTGAAGCAGAGGACAGAACAGTGGGGATGACCAATTCTGATGGTGTGTATATTGGGAGCCAATGCATTGATGAAGGAGATTGCAGTGGACCAATAAGCGCCAGAAAGGTACTGGCCAGCCCACAGGTAGATATCGCTGTTCTTGAAACTGCCAGAGGGGGCATTCTCAGGGAAGGATTGGCCTTTCGTTATTGCGATGTTGGTGTAGTGACGAATGTTGCCGAAGATCATTTAGGTCTTGATGGCATCGAAACCTTTGACCAGCTGGTTAAACTAAAAAGGCTGATTCCCGAGGTTGTGATAGAGGGCGGCAGCTGTGTGCTTAATGCCGACGACCCGGAGGTTGCCAAGATGGCATCCTATTCGAAAGGCCATATCGTCTACACTTCCCTGGAAGAGACGAATATTCATATCCAGGACTCTTTGCGAAAGGGCAGAACATCATGGTATGTAGACAGGTCCGGACAGATTATCTGCAGCGATAAAGGCAAAAAGATTCCTTTCCTGCCAGCTGGGGATATACCGGTGACCTTTAACGGCACGGCCAGGCATAACCTCGCCAACCTTCTGCAGGCTTTAGCTGCTTCCTATACACAAGGAATCGATATGGAGGTACTTAAAGAAAGAGCCTTATCGTTCCTGCCTGACTTCCACTTTTCGAAAGGGCGTTTCAATAAGCTTGATATGGAGGGCAGACAAATCATTATTGACTATGCCCACAATTATGCCGGGCTGAAGGCAATTTTCGAAGCTGTTAAGGCAATGAAGGCCAGGAGGGTCATCACCGTCCTCTCGGCGCCGGGAGACAGGCTTGATGATGATATTGAAGATCTTGGAAGGCTTGCAGCATCCAAATCGGATATCATGATTATTAAAGAAGACGCCGAATTAAGAGGGAGAAGATCATTGGAGGTCCCCGCCATCCTGAAAAGAGCAGCATGCGCCAGCCTTTCAGAAAACCACGTTCATTTGGTTCCGGCAGAAGCTGAAGCATTTATAAAAGCATGGGAGCTTTCAAAGGCAGGAGATTTGCTGCTGATGCTTTATGAGGACTTTTCAATGGTACAGCAATTTATCAGCTATTGCGGTGAAAGTTCCAGCAAAACGAAAAAATAACCTTTTAGCTCAATCCACAATGGATTTGAGTTTTTTTTCTTCTTAATGCATGGAAGCCTTCATACTATTCTATAATGGCATTTTCTTTAACAAGCAGGCGCTTGCGCTTTTCTTAAAAGGAACTCTTTGGAAGGAGGGCAATATGATCAGGATTGCAACCGCTCCGAACGGGATTCATCCCGACAGCCTTCAAGGGGTAAAAAGAGAGATTTTTATCGCGATGGATGCAAGCAGGGAAATCTTTAGTTTTTTTACACCCGGTGAGTTATTATTCGAGCTTCAGCTTAGGGAAAACATTATGAATGCAGCCTACCAGATGCAGCAAAGCGGGGCAGTCTTTACTACATTCCAGTATTCCCAGTTTAATCCGGCATACTGGGTGCGGAGCAGCCGAGGCTATCTTTTGCGGCCGGACGTCCTTCCGTCAGATGCAATCAGGGATGTTTTCAATAATGGGAAAAAATATGGCTTCGAATGTTCGACAGCAATGGTTTTCATTTTCTATAAAGCCGTATTGGATTCCATCCGACCTTCCGACTTTAATTATTTGTTTGGAGGGCTCCTGGTCTGGAACTGGAATTATGACCCTGATCTTGTCATTGTGACCCGAAGGGGAACTGACTTTATTCCTGGAGATGTAGTTTATTTTTATAACCCTGACTATAAACAGGCGATATGGCTGGGAGAAAATGCCGTATTCCTTGGGAATGACCAGTATTTTGGACATGGCATTGGTATAAAAACGGCAAAGGAGATGATTGAGGCCTTAAATACTCTGAGAAAGGAAGGAGCGACCAGGTCCGCCTATTTATTAAATCAGCATAGCAGGCTGGATGCTAAATACTTCCACCGATATGCAAGGAATTCCCAACAATTTAGGAAGGAAGGCTGAGCGGCGCTCGGCCTTTTTTTTAGTTTTGCGATAATAGCTAAGCCTAATTTCTTATTTTCAAATGGCAGCCGAAGAAGTCGGCGAAAACATGGATAAGTTTAAATAAACAGGGAATATAAATGGAGACGTAATATTTTCATTTAACTGTTTGCTAAGGATTGATGGCAGGAAAAAAGGGAGTTATGGCAATGAAATTAGTTAAGCTGCTCGAAAGCCTGGGGTTTGGGCTCGAAAAAGATCTGCATCCAAAAGATGTTGATATCCTGGGAATCCAAAAGGATTCGCGTAAAATAAAAAAAGGTGATTTGTTTGTAGCTATTTCTGGTTACGAAAGCGATGGACATGGCTTTATTGAAGAAGCAATCAAAAATGGGGCTGTTGCCGTTGTGGGGGAAATGGATTTATCATTACACATCCCTTATATCAAGGTGGCTGACAGCCGCATAGCCCTTGGCCAATTGGCCAACATTTTTTATGGCTATCCCTCACGGATGAAAAAGGTGATTGGCATAACGGGAACCAACGGAAAAACCACGGTGGCGTTTATGATCCGCCATATCCTTAATTCGGCAGGCAAATCCGCGTCCTTGCTGGGGACGGTTGCCTACATGATTAATAATGAAGTGTACAAGCCTGAAAATACCACCCCTGACGCCCTTTTGCTTCAGGAACTTTTATCAAAGAGCCAGGATGAATTTGCGATTTTGGAGGTATCCTCCCATGCATTGGTTCAGGGGCGGGCGGAAGGCCTTGAAATTGATTATGGTTTGTTCACAAACTTGTCCCATGATCACCTTGACTACCACCAGACGATGGATGAGTATTATCAGGCCAAGGTTTCAATGTTTGATTATTTAAAGCCTCAAGGGAAAGCTGTTATTTCCGTGCTTAGCGACTGGGGTGAGCGCTTAGGAAACGATTTGGACGGTAAAGGCGTTCCTTTTGCCTCGCTTGGATGCAAGGGAGCCCACGATATAGTGATTGAAAACATTGTTTTGAACGGGAAAACGACTTTCACTCTAAATACGGGTCTGCACCGGTATGAAGTTAACCTCCCCTGTCCGGGCCGCCATAATGTTTATAATGCAGCTCTCGCCTTTTTGGCTGCTTTGGAAATAGGTTTGGCACCGGAAGAAGTCATCCATGCGCTTGAACATTTCCCAGGGGTTCCAGGAAGATTCGAAATGGTGCCCCATCCTTCAGGAGCAACCTTCATTATTGATTACGCACATACGCAGGATGCGATTGAATACTGCCTGCAGGCGGCTATAGACCATAACGCAAGGCATATTACCCATATATATGGATTCCGGGGTGACCGGGATCATTCCAAGCGGGAGCATATGGTCAGGGCATCTTCGGGTATGTGTGATAAATTCATTCTTACTTTTGATGATTTAAATGGTATCCCGGAAGAGGAGATGAAAAGGGAGCTTACGTATCTGAATGACCGTTTTGGCCAGGAAAAGGGCTCTGTCATTCCTGATCGGACCTTGGCTATCCAAATGGCCTGGAATCAGGCGAAGAACGGGGACTGGGTGATCATAACCGGCAAAGGTCCGGAAGAGTATAAAACAGAATTCAAGCTCCCGGTCTCATCTGATAAAGAAGCGCTGGTCTACCTCCAGCAGAAAAGCACCCAGGAACAATTTGCCTAATCAGGAAGACCGCCTATGTTATAAGCGGTCTTTTTGGTGTGCAGACTGGGCGCAAAAAAGTGCCCGGTTCATCCGGACACTTTTTCCAGTTGGGAGAGCTGGGGCTTACTAGTAGCCGTAACCCCAAGAAGCGCCAATAATAATCAATAGAATGAACAAAACAACAAGCAAGGCGAAACCTCCGCCGTATCCGCCGCGTCCACCAGACATTCGTAACTACCTCCTTTTAAATTGTCAATATATCCTATTCAGAAGCAGTAATTTGTGCAATAAATTGGCAAAAAAAAAGAGCCCATTTAGAAATCGGAAGCGGATTCAATAATCGTGAAAAAATCGGGGGGAACTGACAATCCCAGGTTTAACGGTGGAGCGGGAAGGGTATATCCCGATTTAGGGCTTTATCATTTAAACACAGGGGGATAAAACATGGATAGAAAGAGAAATTTACTGCTGGCTGTTTTGCTGTTTATGGGATTTCTGGCTGGATGTTCAGGAAATGAAAACAGTGCACAGGCAGAGAAAACGGAAGATGGAAAGGTAATTGTCGATTTTTGGACTTTTTGGGGATCTGAAACAAGGAGGCCGATTATTGAGAAGATAATTTCCGATTTCAATGAATCCCAGGATAAGATTCATGTGAAGCACACTTTCCTGCCATGGGGAGATATCTGGACTAAAAATCTGGCGTCCGTTGCGGCAGGCAACCCGGCAGATGTCATTATCAATGATATCAACACAGTTTCGCAGAGAGCAGAAAACCAGCAGGTAGAGGATTTAAGCCAATACATAGATGAATCCTTTGAAAAACAATTTTACCCGCATTTATGGGAGACAGTTGTTTATCAGGACAAAACATATGCGGTTCCATTCAATACCGATACCCGATTATTATTTTATAACAAGGCTGCCTTTAAAGAAGCTGGACTTGATCCGGAAGCTCCGCCTCAAACCTGGAGAGAACTGGAAGAATATGCGGAGAAGCTTGATGTGAAAACTGGAAACCAGTATGAAAGGATCGGTTTTTACCCACTATGGGGCAGCATTGGAGCTTCAAGCTGGATGACCAATGCCGATGATGGAAAAGGTTTTATAGAGAATGGGGAACTGGCAATCGATACTCCTAGAAAAGCGGAAGCCCTCCACTGGCTGTTAGGCTGGAAGGAGCGTCTTGGCGAGAAGACGGTCCAAACGTACCAGGCGGAATTTGGAAGTGAACAGGCCAATCCGTTTATTGCCGGAAAAGTAGCCATGTGGGTGGATATTGGCACATTCTATACACAAATCCGTGATTACGGCAAAGACCTTGAGTTTGGTGTGGCACCACTGCCATCTTTTGATGAAGATTCAGGGCACTGGGCTGAAGGCGGAGGGTTCGTCGCCGAAATTCCCAAAGGGGCCGACCATCCGGAAGAAGCAATGGAATTCATCAAGTATTTGACTGGTCCAGAAGGACAAAAATATTGGGCTATGAAGAACTTTGACAATGTAGCCAATATTGAAGCAGCGGAAGCTGTAGCAAGCGAACTGACGGGAGATGGACAAATGGTCTATCAGGCGACAGTGGAGAATCTCCTGCAGACCAAAATGTTCCCTGTCCCAGTGGAATATCCGGACTATCACAGCAGGATCAATCCGGTAGTAGACAATATTCTGTTAGGAAAAATTTCTCCCGAAGAGGGATTGAAAAAAGCGGAAAGCGATGTCAGCAAACTGAAAAGGGAATAGATCCGGCCAGCTTACTGGCGGGGAACAAAGAAGAGAGAAATTCATTTTCTCTCTTCTTTAAGTAAGGATTAGAGAGGGAGTGGCTCAGGGGATGAAAACGACAGAAACGATAAGGCAGCCAGAATCGGCTTATATGCATGGGCCTGCAGCTGCAAGCAAGAGAAGCAAGCTTAGCAAAAAGACAAAAGATACTCTGACAGGCTACCTTTTTATCAGTCCTTGGCTGGTCGGGTTTTTTGGCTTGACCCTTGGACCGTTATTATTTTCTTTATTTGCCAGTTTCACAGACTACAATATTACTTCTAAAATGAATTTTATTGGTTTTCAGAATTACCGGACGATGTTTACTCTCGATGACCTTTTCTGGACATCGCTTGCAAACACATTATATTATGTAGCCTTTTCCGTTCCGCTCACAACAGCAGGGGCGATATTGCTCGCGCTGCTTCTGAACCAGAAGCTAAAAGGAATGAAGGTTTTCCGGACAATCTACTATCTGCCTTCCATCCTGTCAGGAGTAGCCGTTTATTTTTTGTGGATGCAGCTTCTCAGTCCATCAACAGGACTTGTCAACACTGTTTTGGCCTGGGTGGGAATAGAGGGACCTGCCTGGCTGTTTGACCCGGAATGGACCAAGCCTGCCTTGCTGCTCATGAAAATGTGGAGTGTCGGCGGCGGGATGCTTTTGTATCTGGCGAGTCTCCAGGGGGTGTCAAAGGAAATGTATGAGGCCGCCGAGCTGGATGGAGCCGGACTTTGGCAGAGGCTGCGGTATATAACACTGCCAATGATTTCGCCAATCATATTCTTTGATGTCATCACCAGTACAATAGGTGCGTTTCAAATTTTCCAGGAAGCTTACGTCATGACGGAGAGCGGCAGCGGCGGACCTGCAAATTCTTTATTGTTCTATAACCTCCATATGTGGAACAATGCTTTCAAAGTCTTTGATATGGGGTATGCTTCGGCGATGGCCTGGCTGCTATTTATCATTGTCATGATCTTGACTGTGGTAAATCTGAAGCTTGGCAAGCGCTGGGTTTATTATGAAGGAGGCGACAGGAAATGAAGACAGCATCCACATATGCCGTTTACAAAAGCAGGAAGTTTAGGGAGAAGATGAAAAACACCATTGTGGTGTTCCTGTTGATATTGGGAAGTGTAGTTGTGTTGGCGCCATTGTGGTGGATGATTTCGACTTCGCTGAAGTCTCCCGCAGAAATAGCGCAGTATCCGCCAACCTTTATCCCAAAAGAATTTCATTTCTCCAATTATATTGAGGCATGGCAGACTGCTCCATTTACCAGATGGGCGCTAAATACTCTTTTTATTGCTGTGTGCGGGACAATCGGGGCTGTTTTTGTCAATTCGCTTGTTGCTTATGCGTTTGCGAAAATCCGTTTCAAGGGAAGGGACACTCTCTTTATTCTCGTCCTATCGACTATGCTGATTCCGGGATTTGTCACAATGGTTCCCCAATATATCCTGTTTTCCAAGCTCGGGTGGCTTAACACCTATCTGCCTTTAATCGTCCCGGCATTCCTGGGCAGTGCCTTTTTTATATTCCTGTTAAGGCAATTCATGATGACCATACCCAACGAGCTTATTGAAGCAGCCTATCTTGACGGGGCCAGCCACCTGAAAATCTGGTGGCACATCATGCTACCCCTGACCAAGCCAGCTCTGATTACGGTAGCGATCTTTTCATTCAATGGCGCCTGGAATGATCTGCTTGGTCCGCTTTTATATATAAATGATGAAAGCATGTATACACTCCAGATTGGCTTGCAGACATTCAAGGGCACGGTCCAGACACAGTGGCATTATTTAATGTCCATGTCTGTTACCGTATTGCTTCCGGTGGTCCTTCTGTTTTTCTTTTTCCAGAGATATTTTATCGAGGGCTCTAACATTTCATCCGGTACGAAAGGATGAGCGGGATACCTGCGGGTGTCCTTTTTTTATGAAACATTTTATCCCCATGTTAGGTATAGACCGTTTGGGGAAAAGAGGGATAAGGGCAGTTTGACTTAACTTGTATATACATGTACAATGAAATCGTTTCAGGAAGAGCTGGATAGTTTCATGGATAGTGCTTTCTGGTTAATCCTATAATAAAAAATATTAGGGAATCTGAAAGTGTTCTTTTTATTTTTGGAGGTGCTGATATGACGGAACCATGGTGGAAAAAAGCAACTGTTTACCAAATTTATCCGAAAAGCTTTTATGATACAACGGGGAATGGTGTAGGCGATCTGCAGGGAATCATTGAAAAATTGGATTATTTGAAGGAACTGGGCATTGATGTGGCTTGGCTGACACCAATCTATGAATCGCCGCAGAAAGATAATGGCTATGACATAAGCGATTATTATAAAATTTATGAGCAGTATGGAACGATGGAGGATTTTGAACGGCTTCTTGAGGAGGCCCATAAGCGGGACATCAAAATCATTATGGACATTGTCGTGAACCACTCCTCAACTGAGCATAGTTGGTTCAAGGAGGCGAAAAAGTCCAAATCCAGTCCTTACCGCGATTATTATATCTGGAAAGATCCAAAGCCGGATGGAAGTGAACCGACAAATTGGGAATCAAAGTTCGGCGGGTCTGCATGGAAATACGACGAGGAAACTGGGCAATACTATCTCCATTTGTTCGACGTGACCCAGGCTGACCTAAATTGGGAGAATGAAAGACTGCGCCAGGAAGTATACGAGATGATGCATTATTGGTTCAGGAAGGGCGTTGATGGTTTCAGGCTTGATGTCATTAATTTGATTTCCAAGGACCAGGAATTCCCTGATGATGATGGAACTGTGCCTCCAGGTGACGGCCGCAAATTTTATACAGACGGCCCAAGAATACATGAATTCCTCCACGAGATGAACAGGGAGGTATTTTCCCAGTATGATGCCATGACGGTTGGCGAAATGAGTTCAACGACGATTGAAAACTGTATTAAGTACTCGAATCCGGAGAGAAACGAACTCAGCATGACATTCAACTTCCACCATTTAAAAGTGGATTATCCAAATGGAGATAAATGGAGTATCGCGGACTTTGACTTCCTGGCGTTAAAGAGAATCTTGTCACAATGGCAGGTCGAAATGCATAAGGGCGGCGGGTGGAACGCTTTGTTCTGGTGTAACCATGACCAGCCACGAATTGTGTCCCGCTATGGAAACGACCAGGAATACCATCGTGAGTCTGCCAAGGCAATGGCCACCGCTATCCATATGATGCAGGGAACTCCATATATTTACCAGGGAGAAGAGATTGGGATGACCAATCCATATTTTGAAAGAATTGAGGATTATCGTGATGTAGAATCCTTAAATATTTTCAGGATCAAAAAAGCGGAAGGGGTTCCAGAATCGGAAATCCTGAAGATCCTGCAAAGCAAATCGAGGGATAACTCACGGACTCCTGTACAGTGGACAGCCGAAAAGAATGCGGGGTTTACAAGCGGCACTCCATGGATTCCTGTTGCCCGGAACTATGCAAATATCAATGCAGAGAATGCCCTGGCGGATCATGATTCCGTGTTTTATCATTATAAAAAATTGATCTCGCTGCGAAAAGAGTACGAAATTATTACGTACGGAGACTATGAGCTGTTACTCGAAGATCACCCTGAGATTTTTGCTTATATCAGAAATGGCCGTGACGAGAAATTGCTGGTTGTGACCAATTTTTATGCAAAAGAAACACAGTTTGTCATGCCAGACACAGTAGACACTGATGGGCATGAAGCCAAGGTGCTATTATCCAATTACGACTCTGGCAAGGAGTTCAGGAATATCCACCTTCGCCCGTACGAATCGATTATCTTTCACCTAACAAAAAAATAGGGAACATGCAAAAGACAGCGCCGGGATGCTGTCTTTTTGCATGGACAAAAATGATATACTGGGAGGAGATCATTCACGGAGTGTGAGGAAATGAATCATAAATTATATTACAGAGATGCCTACCTAACTGGCTTTTCAACGAAGGTGCTGAATCAGGAGCTGGATGGAGGGAACTGGTATGTGACCCTGGAGGAAACCGCCTTTTATCCAACAGGAGGAGGCCAGCCGCATGATACTGGCAGTATAGAGGGAGTTTCGGTTACAAATGTTGAGGAAGTCGACGGAGAAATCCGCCACTATATAGAACGGCCTTTGCCCGGAGACGTGGAGACCGTACAATGCACGGTGGATTGGGAACGGCGCTTTGATCACATGCAGCAGCACTCAGGACAGCATATTCTCTCGGCGGCTTTTGAAGAATTATATGGCTACCGTACCGTTTCCTTTCATTTGGGAAAAGAGACGCTTACGATAGACCTCGATATTGACGAGCTTCCTCGAGAGCATGCCGGGGCTGCGGAAAGCAGGGCTAATGGGATTGTCATGGATGCACGAAGGATCGATGCGAAATGGGTAAACCGCGAGGAAGCCTCCCGATACCCATTAAGGAAGCAGTTATCCGTAACTGAGGACATACGTCTCGTCATCATACCGGATTTCGATTATAACGGTTGCGGAGGTACCCATCCTAAAAACACCGCGGAAACAGGGGCGATTAAAATTCTGGGCTGGGAGCGGCAGCGTAAAAAGGTACGTGTGGAATTTATCTGCGGACAGCGCGTTCTATCCCATCTGCAGCAAAAGCACGACCTTATCAGGGAACTTTCCGGCTTGTTAAACGCGCCTCCAGAGACAATGTCTGCTTCTATCCAGCGTATGATCGCGGAAGGTAAACACATGGAGAAAACCCTGGAGGATATGAGTGAAATGCTGCTCCAGCACGAGGCATCGGCATTGATGTCCGACCAAAATCCAAAGGTGATAGGCAAGGTTTTTCAAAACCGGACAATAAAGGAGCTCCAAAAACTTGCCAAAACGATTGTGGACTACGGCGAGTCCAGACCAGTCCTTCTAGTGGCGGAAAATGCCGATAAGCTCCAGCTTGTATGCGCAAGAGGAGAAAATGGCCAATTAAACATGAAAGAACTATTAGGACAGGTCTTGCCGGTTATCAACGGAAAAGGAGGCGGAAAGCCAAACTTTGCTCAAGGCGGGGGAGAGGCCACCATCCCGGGATGGGATTTACTGAGATTAACAATCGAAAAAATGAACGTTTAGTGAACTAAAAACTTTATTACAGGATGAAACACATAGGTCTTTTATCCTGTTTTTAACTTGATTACATATTAAAACAGATTTTGAAAGGGCTTTTTAGGCAAGAAGTCCTACTTTATTCCGCTGGCACAGCGTTTTATTGGAAATTTTACCATTTAAAAAAATATCAATCTCCTCCATAATGAGTACAAATAGAAAACAGGGGGAAAACTTATGTTTGATATTCAAAAAGGTTCAATGGAAGAAGTCCTGGTCATTTTGCAGAATATCGGTTTGCAAATCAATGAATATGAGAAGTCAAATACAATGATCTCTGTTGAGGCCTATAAAGAACTGCTTGAATTTAGCATCTCGATTGCCAGAAGGACAAATGAGGTATCTGAAACAATAGATGAAATGATTGAAGACATAGAGAAACAGTTGTAGATTTATACGATTAGGCAAAAATGGCAGCGGAAGAGCTGCCATTTTTATTTTCCAGCCCCTTGGCGATGCTGCTGTCTCTTTCCCAAACTTTAGCGTTCATAATCAATCGCAGATTGCAAACTTTCCATCAAAAATATATGATGGAACTTATGGGGATTTTGTCTGTATAATAAAAAAGGTTTCCAGCGATATTACAGTTTGGCAGTACAGCAGAAAGGCTGTTTAGAAAGGATATATAACATGAAGAAATTAAGCGAAGAAGTTTTGTCAAGGAGAACATTTGCGATCATCTCCCACCCGGATGCCGGAAAAACGACACTGACTGAAAAACTGCTGTTATTCGGCGGTGCCATCCGGGATGCCGGTACAGTTAAAGGAAAGAAAACCGGAAAGTTTGCTACCAGCGACTGGATGGAAATCGAAAAGCAGCGCGGAATTTCTGTTACATCGAGTGTGATGCAATTTGATTATGACGGCTTTAGAATCAATATCCTCGATACGCCAGGTCACCAGGATTTCAGTGAAGATACGTACCGTACTTTGACTGCAGTCGATAGTGCCGTCATGATTATCGATTCGGCCAAGGGGATTGAGGAGCAGACTTTGAAATTATTCAAGGTTTGCCGGATGAGAGGCATCCCCATCTTTACTTTTATCAATAAACTTGACCGGGAAGGAAAGACACCGCTGGAACTGCTTGCAGAGCTGGAAGAAGTTCTTGGAATCGAGTCGTACCCCATGAACTGGCCAATCGGCATGGGAAAACAGTTCCTCGGAATTTATGACCGCCATCAGAACCGAATTGAGCAATTCAGGGTGGAGGAAAGTGAAAAGTTCATCAGCCTGAACAGCGACGGCGAAATTGAAGGAGCCCACCCGCTGAAAGAAGATTCATTGTATGAGCAGACCCTTGAAGAGATCATGCTTCTAAATGAAGCTGGGAACAGCTTTTCTGAAGAACGTGTCAGCGAGGGGGAACTAACCCCAGTGTTCTTTGGCAGCGCATTGACGAACTTTGGAGTCCAAACCTTCCTTGAATCATACCTTGAGTTTGCACCTGTGCCGCAGGCGAGAAACTCGACCTCCGGTAAAATTGATCCTTTGTCAGAGGACTTCTCCGGCTTCATTTTCAAAATCCAGGCTAATATGAATCCTGCTCACCGTGACCGCATTGCCTTCCTGAGAATATGCTCCGGAAAGTTTGAGCGCGGGATGAATGTTACGCTATCACGGACAGGGAAACAGATTAAACTTGCCCAGTCCACTCAATTCATGGCTGACGACCGCAGCACGGTCGAAGAAGCGGTTGCCGGGGATATTATCGGCTTATACGATCCAGGTTCCTACCAGATTGGCGATACAATTGTTTCCGGGAAAGAAGCATTTGAATATGAACGTCTGCCGCTATTCACACCAGAACTTTTCGTCAGGGTTACTGCGAAAAACGTCATGAAGCAAAAGCATTTCCATAAAGGGATTCAGCAGCTTGTCCAGGAAGGCGCTATCCAGCTTTTTAAAACCGTCAAGACGGAAGAATACCTCCTTGGTGCAGTAGGTCAACTGCAGTTTGAGGTTTTTGAACACAGGATGCGCAATGAATATAATGTGGAAGTGATCATGGAAAGGCAAGGGTCAAAAATTGCCCGTTGGATTGAAAATGACAAAATCAATGAAAACCTTTCAAATTCCAGAAGCCTGCTTGTTCATGATCGCTATGAGCAAAAAGTATTTTTATTTGAAAATGACTTTGCGCTTCGCTGGTTCCAGGAGAAAAATCCGGATATCCAGCTTTATAATCCAATGGACCAATCGTGATAATGAAAAGAGTGGGCTAACCCACTCTCACCTTGCCGAGAAAAAGTACCTTTCTCGGCAATTTTTTTGTTTATGCTAATAGGCCTGTTGATTTCCACTCCAGGCGCTTCGCTTTCCGCGGGCGTGCCGGGGAGCCTCCTCGGCGCTGAAGCGCCGAGGAGGCTCCCCTGCCCCGTACTCCCGCAGGAGTCTTCGCGCCTTCCGTTCCAATCAACAGGGTAGGCAATCTAAGGGATTGCCACACAACTTTCTCGCTTAGCTAAATGGGTGGCAATTTTTTAAAATTCTTGCAGGCCGCAGTAAGGAGATCCTGTTCACTTGCATTCTTTAACCCCCGCAAACGGTAGTAGCGCAGCCCCTGTAGCTCTATTGAATCTGCGAAGCTTCGCTCGATTTTTTTCTTCCTAAACGTATAAAGCATTTTTCTTAATTTGGATAGGGGGTTAGCCTTATCATCTCCTTAAACTCCTCCCATACATGTCGGATTATAACTTTCACCCTATTCTTTAATCGTGCATATTCGGAGAGTAATGGGCAGCTTGAACATTTTTTGCATCGGGTTTATATTCTCTATACCCCTCACGGGTTGTTGTTCTGTAAGTTCTCTTTCCAGTTGCTTTCGGAGCGGATGCCGAAGAGATAGCCTATGAATACCATTCTAAAAAAGAAGATTCGGATCAGATGGTCGACCAATGTCTTCACTATAAAAAGGTCGTACTTTTTTACAGAAGAAAGAAAAGTCTATATATTTATCGATTATACGAAGAAGATGGTCCTCAGGAATCAAATCATCGATACAAACAAATTCATTCTGGCAATGATTTCTTGGCTTAAACATAATTTTCACCACTAGCTTTATTTTAATGTAAAGAACCAACTCTTTTTAAAAAGCCACTACTTAATATTATTACAACAAATTACGCGGTGAATTTTTAAAGTAAAGGACAAAATAAAATGGCTGCTGAGGTTTTCCAACAGCCTGAGAGTGGGCTAACCCACTCTTTTTAATTTTACTGAACTCTTCCCTGTTCTTTCGAATTTTATTGACAAATAAATAATATATCTATATAGTAATAACGCAGATTACTTTCGTGCATAAAAGCGTTTAAGTGTAAAAGTATATTTAATGGGAGAGAGAGCATGCATCAGGAAAAGTCATCAATTACGGTAAAGCCTTTGGAAGCAGTAGCCGTGACTGTCATTCTTTTGGCAGGCATGGGGATTGGGATTATGAAACTTCAATTAGTTCCGCATATTCCTGTTGTCCTGGCCATTTTTTTTCTGCTTATTTATGGCCTTTTAAAAAAAGTGAAGATGTCGGATCTCGAAAAAGGCATGGCGGATGGAGCCCAAAACGGCCTGGGGGCTGTCATGGTTTTCTTTTTCATAGGAATGCTGATTAGCAGCTGGATGGCAGGCGGAACGATTCCAACCTTTATTTACCTTGCTTTTGAGTTGGTTTCCGGGAAGTGGTTTTATGCGATTGTATTTGTGGTCACAGCTGCAGTTGGCATTGGAATAGGCAGCTCCCTGACGACTGCTGCAACCATCGGGGCAGCTTTTATGGCAGTGGCTGGAGCATTGGGGCTCTCCCCGGCCATCACGGCAGGGGCGATTGTGTCAGGTGCTTTTTTCGGGGATAAGATGTCGCCCCTTTCCGATACGACCACCCTTGCTTCCGCAACGGCCAAGGTTGATTTATTCGACCATATTAAAAACATGGCCTGGACGACTGTTCCGGCTTTTGTACTCTCGTTCATTCTTTTTCTATTCCTTTCTCCCGCGAGCCTGGAAGCCAGCTTCGAATCAATAAGCTTGGTCAAGGAAGAGCTGGTCGCTTTGAACCTTGTACACTGGTATTCACTCCTGCCATTTGTGATTCTGGCCGTCTTGGCGATAAAAAGGGTCCCAGCGGTGATTACTTTGGGAAGTGGAACGCTGTCTGCGCTCGCTATCAGCTTTTGGATTACGGATCGAAATGAATGGGCCGCTCTTCCTGCCGTCCTATTTTCAGGCTACAAAGCAGAAACAGACGTGCAAGAGGTTGCTGCATTGCTTTCAAGAGGAGGAATTGAAAGCATGCTGTTCTCTGTATCGCTTGTCCTCCTCGCGCTGTCGATGGGAGGATTGCTATTCAGGCTGGGTATTCTGCCCGCACTGTTGGAAGCCCTCATGTCAGGAGTGCAGAAAACAGCCGTGCTTTTCAGTTCGGCTGCAGCCTCCGCCATCGGAATCAACGTTCTCCTTGGCGAACAGTACTTATCCATAGTCTTGACCGGAAACGCATTTGAACAGCGATTCATAAATGCTGGTCTGCATCCAAAGAACTTGTCAAGGGTCCTTGAGGACTCGGGTACGGTGGTTAACCCGCTGGTACCGTGGAGTGTATGTGGAGTGTTTCTCGCCGGGGTGCTGGGAGTGCCGACTGCCGAGTACGCTTTGTTTTCTTTCTTTTGCCTTGCTTCTCCTCTTTTGACCATTGCAGCAGGGCTTACTGGATTCTCAGTAACAAAAATGGATCAATAAGAACAACAGCCGTTCTCAATTGAACGGCTTTTTTGCTTGACCGGAAATAAAAAATGCTTAACGTGAGCACTCTAAAGAGGCAGGGAGTTTCACTTGTTTAATTGATTACTTCTATTAAAGGAATGAAATCCGGATATGAAAAGTATAAGCAAACTTGAAGCCATTATGTGGAGTGTTGCCCTTCCTGGATTTCCACAGTTGTTAACAGGGCAGTTTCTTAAAGGGGCTTTATTTGTTATTTTGGAATTCGTAATCAATGTGAACAGTAACTTCAATCAGGCCATTATGTACAGCTTCCTGTGGGAAATCGAAAAGGCCTTCACGGTAACCAATTTCCAATGGCTGATGTTTTACCCCTGCCTTTATATGTTTTCAATGTGGGATGCCTATCGAGTGACCTTGAAGGGGAAAATAAAAGGGACCTATTTGCCTTTTGTCTTTGGGGCATATTTTATTACCGTTGGATTGATGCTGTCTCCAAAAATTAAATTGTTTGGCATTTCACTGGGGCCTGTATTCCTGCCGATGCTCTTCCTGATTCCCGGATTAACAGTGGGCTATTTGCTCAAGCTGCTGGTAGAAAAACATTTTCATCATAGCGAGACAGGAATCACCTGAAAAAGACCATTACCTAAGACCTAAGTAAGGGTCTTTTTAATGTTCTCGGACAAAGAATCTTCTTTACCCCCAGAAGACAGTATCTCCCTCCGTAACCCTATAATGAAAAACACTGACCAACAGCCATCGTTTCTTCCCAAACCCAAATTGACAGCCGTGGTATAATTTGTAGAAGAAACGAGGTGAGTCTGGTGCTGAGTTTATTGTTCATGGCAAAAAAGAAGCCAAAGACCCTGGAGGAAAAAGTAGCTTTGATCCAGCAGGGCGACGAGAGCCTTCTGGATGATTTAATAAAATCGTATAAACCCTTCATTGCAAAGTCGGTTTCTTCCGTATGCAAAAGATACATAAGTGAAACGGACGATGAATTTAGCATTGGGCTTATTGCCTTCAATGAAGCAATCCAAAAATTCTCTGCGGAAAAAGGAAATTCATTGCTCAGCTTTGCGGACGTGCTGATTAAACGGAAAGTGATAGATTACATTCGCCAGCAAAACAGGAACCAGACGGTTTCCTTCGGGTTTGGAAGCGAAGGGGCAGATGAAGAAAGCCAGCGTTCAAAAATTGAAGATGAATTATCCATTGAAAACCACTGGAATAAAACAGATGAAGAAAGAAGAAGAGATGAAATATACCAGTTCCAATTATTGCTAAAGGAATATGATTTGTCATTCCAGGATCTTGTAAAACAGTCTCCCAAGCATGCCGATGCCAGAAGGAATGCAATGGAAGTTGCCAGGATCCTGAGTGAAAATGAGGAGTTAACGCAGCAGCTTCTAGAAAAGAAAAGGCTTCCGATTAAGCAGCTGGAGAATATGGTTAGCTTAAGCCGCAAAACCATCGAGAGGAACAGAAAATACATCATAGCCATCTCGTTAATTTTAATTGGGGATTATTATTATTTAAAGGATTATATAAAAGGGGTGCTGAAGGAATGAGAAAGGGTGTAATCCTGGAAGTCGATCATGATTTTGTAACCTTGTTGACTTCCGAGGGTGAATTCATGAGGACCCGCAAGCGAGAGCAGGATTATCACATAGGAGATGAAATCAATTTTTTTCCAGTGGAAAGTGATCAGCCGTCAGCCTGGCAGAAGTTCTTTCGCCTCTCAAAGGTCAGGGCAGCTGTGATAGCGGCAGTGCTTCTGTTCTGTACCACAGCCATTTTACCTGTTTACCAAAGCAATCAGGTATATGCGTATATGTCCATCGATGTGAACCCAAGCATAGAGCTTGGATTGAATCAAATGCTCAAAGTGGTCTCCCTTATTGCCTATAATGAAGAAGGGGAGAGAGTCCTTTCTAATTTAGAGGATTGGAAAAAAGAAGATGCTGCCATCGTAGCTGAAAGAATTCTTGATGAAATCGAAGTGCAGGGATATCTGGAAAAAGAAAAAAATGTGTTGATTGCCACTGCAAATTCACAAGGACAAGTCGAGACGGCCGAGCAGCTTGAGGAAACGATCAAGGAAATAAAAGAAGCTGGTAAGACGGAAAACCTTGAAGTAATGGTTTTATCCGGGACTGCGGTGGAGAGGGAAGCAGCTAAAAAGCAGGGATTGAGCATGGGGGTCTACAAACAAAAATTCCTTCCTGAACAAGAAAAACCAGCGATAAATCCTCCTGCAGAAACAAAAGCTTCCCCGCCAGCTGCCAATCCGGTCCAAGGCCATTCTGGCCAACCTTCAGAGGCTCCTGGCCCCAAGCAGGATAATCAATGGAAAACTGTGCCAAACGGCAAGAACAAGCCTCAAGAAAATGGGTATGGAAATAGTAACAACAATAAAGGCCAAACAGAAACAAAGCGGGCTAAAGAGGACCCAAAAGGCATTAAAAACCAACAACGGCCTGAACAAGCTGAAAAAATGAACTCCAATCAGGAAAAGGCAGCAAACAATAAAAGCCGAGGCAATGGAAATGGTCATGCCAAACAAAATAATAGTGAAAACGGATCTCAAAAAGGGAAAGCGGACCTAAACAGCCGTGGCAAAGAGAAAACCAATAACAACAGCCATGGTAAAGAACAAGCCCAAAAACAGGGCGGCGGCAAAAGCGGCCAGAATAAAGGAAGCAATCCAGGTGATTCCGGCAGCACAAACGGAAAAGATTAAAATGTCCAAAAAGTCCGGATAGGTATCCGGACTTTTATCATATCCATGATATTAAATTGTCTATTGCTGCTCTCTTCCGGCAAGTCCTGCTTGAGCCTGCTGGACAAGGCGTTTGGTGATTTCTCCGCCAACGGATCCATTTGAGCGGGATACAGTGCTTCCGCCAAGCTGGACTCCGAACTCCTGGGCAATTTCATACTTTACCTGGTCCAGGAATTGTTCTACTCCCGGTACAAGCAATTTATTTGAACTTCTAGCCATGTTTGTCAACTCCTTGCTGCATTTGCAGAAATAGTGTCTGCAAGCTTATTATTTACGCCTTAGGGGATTGTATTCTGGAACATTTTTGGAATGCAGGCAAATCATGAGGAGGATAAAAAGTGAACTCACCGTTTACTTCCTGAGTCAGCTTTGTTATTTTAGATGATAGGATTCAGGAAACAATCGAAAGGACAATTTTTGATGTTCAACCAATTAAAAAAGAGTGTTAATCAGCTAACACCCGCACGGATGATTGCTGTATATTATTTTCTAGCCGTTTTTGTATCGGTCTTGCTGCTTCGTGCACCGATCGCGGTAAAACCGGAAGCTACCTTGTCTTTTGTAGATGCCCTTTTTGTAGCAGTCAGTGCAGTAAGTGTTACAGGGCTTACTACAGTGAATATAAATGAAACATTTACTGTTGCAGGGAATTTCATCCTGATGTTTGTCTTCCAGTTTGGCGGCATCGGAATCATGGCTTTAGGTACTTTTTTCTGGCTTATACTAGGTAAAAAAATCGGTCTCAGGGAACGGCGCCTGATTTTGACAGACTTAAACCAGATGGGGCTGGCAGGCCTGGTAAAAATGCTGAAAGAAATTTTGCTTTTGATTATCCTTATTGAAATATTCGGTGCGTTACTTTTAGGGACGCATTTTCTTGACTATTATCCAACCTGGCAGGAAGCTTACCTAAATGGTTTGTTTGCTTCCATTAGTGCCACAACTAACGCCGGTTTTGATATTACAGGGAGTTCCTTGGCTCCTTTTGCCGATGATTACTTTGTGCAATCCATTAACATTTTGCTGATGACACTGGGAGCAATTGGTTTTCCGGTMCTGATGGAAACGAAGAATTATCTGGCAGCAAAGAATAAAGAGCTTTTCCGGTTTTCCTTGTTTACAAAAATTACAACTGTTACTTTTGCCGCCCTGCTGATTGGCGGGACCTTGATCATCCTCCTGTTGGAAGCAAACCATTATTTTGCAGGCATGCCTTGGCATAAAGCTCTCTTTTATGCGCTATTCCAGTCAGCGACAACCAGAAGCGCTGGCTTAGCTACAACGGATGTCACCAACTTTACGGACCCTACCATCCTGGCAATGAGCGGCCTGGTCTTTATCGGTGCCTCCCCAAGTTCTGTTGGCGGAGGTATTCGGACAACCACCTTCGCGATCAATATCCTGTTTCTTTTTCATTTTGGCAGAGGGGAAAGGACAATCAAGATTTTCAAGCGGGAAATCCCGCATGAGGATATCGTAAAATCACTTGTCGTGACCATTCTGGCAATATTGATTTGTTTTACAGCGACTGTCATTCTTAGCATGACAGAGAAGCATGATTTGTTAAAAATTATTTTTGAAGTATCTTCCGCTTTCGGCACGAATGGTTTATCAATGGGAATTACTCCTGAGCTAAGCACCCCTGGAAAATTCATCATCATGATTCTGATGTTCATTGGCCGTGTGGGGCTCATTCAATTCCTTTTGGCTATGGGAGGAAAGGAAAAAAATCAATCTATTCATTATCCGAAGGAAAGGGTCATTATTGGCTAAAAAAATCCGGGATTGTTTCCCGGATTTTTTTGTTGTCCAGCTGCGGTGCCTAGCCCCTCGGGACGCTTCGGTCCAGAAGATGAAGTCACAGAACGACTTCTTCTTCTGG
>NZ_LIGG01000001.1:2068317-2083963 GCF_001273925.1 Bacillus sp. FJAT-27251
CCTCCAGCGCCTGTCGGGGCTGGACAGGCACCTCCGCTTTTCTGTTAATCCTGTCCTTTACTAACATCTATTGTCGGGTGCATGAATGGATAGGCCTGAGGTTTTCTCTTTTCCTCGAGCAGCTCCTGGTTTTCTGTTGTGTTCCAGCCAATATCATTGGTGGGGTGTACCCACTGGGGTCCTGCCATGATTGCAGGGTCGGTTTTGTCGCTCCAGGTTTCCAATGGGGAATTGCTGGATGCATAATGGCTGTCCCCAATCACCACCCCATGCTCGTTTGCAAACGGTGGCTCCATCTCTATTCCCGTGCCTTTAAAGCTAGGGGCACTAATTTGATGCGGCAGACTGCCATCGATATCCAGTGGTGCCAATTTTTTGTTCTTCTTTTCCATGAAGTATCACCCTTTTTGCTTAGTTTCTGCCGGCGTCATAAATTTATAAGCAGCCTTTTGATGAAAAAACAGGAAAGTCGGATCATACATAATTGACAGGCGGCTGCTGAAAATAAAGGCACGGGGGTGGTTATAAAAATGGCAAAGCGCAAAGCAGAGAGAAACGCAGTTGAAAAGTATTCAAAAACGCCGCATCGAAATACGCATGAGTCCGAATTCTCCGCAGAATTTGCGCGAGGAGAAGATGCGGGGAAATTTGCCAATCGAAATTCCAAACAGGGAAGAAAGGGCAGGATATGAGGAAGCACAAACAGCACGTCAAGTCTCTTCCTGCTGTAAATGTGGAGTTCGGGAACGAGTTTGGGGATATAAATGCAGCAAAGCTGTATGAAAGGGAATTTCCCAAAAAGAAAAAAGGCAAGGACCAAAAATGAAAAAGCCGGCATTATGCCGGCTTTAGCTGTGATTTACTGCAGGAAAAGGCTTCTGCTTTTTCAAGGGATGGGTGATAGTAAACAAGAAGTACGGAGGGGGTATGTTCTATTTCTCCCGTTGCAAGGTACTTTTCCAGGTTGAATGAGAGTTCTTCAAGGACAGTATGCTTGTACAATTCTTTTTCCGCCAGGTTCAACGAATGGAGGAAAATACCGCTGTTAATCACTTTTTGGTACATTTCGGTTCGTTCGTTCTTCTCCATATCGAGCTTCCACCACGGCTTGCGCGGCTTTTGTTTTTTCCCGGCCAGATAATCGTATTTCATCAGTCCTTCAATGACAGAAAGGTCTTCTGTTTTCCGTTCCTTTAAAAACTGGTGGAGCCGCCTGAACAAATCCTCCAGCTGGTGGCCAATCCTTGACCATCCCTGCTTTTCCCAGAATGCCCCGAAGTCCTGGAAAAAATCAAATGGAGTAGGAAATATCCTGGTGACAAGGTATTCAATGGTTTGGTCCATCCGATGGTCGTTCCAGTATTTTTCAAGTACGTCCTCGACCTGTTTAATACGAATGATATCAGCAAATGGCAGGACATTGTTGCCGAGAATTTCATATGGAGAGTTATCCATATACACATAGTCGTGATCAGCCGCACGCAGCCTAAGCCCTGTTCCCCGCAGCATCTTTAGGAAACCGAGCTGCAGTTCTTCTGGTCTCATGGCGAAAACGTCGTTAAAGGTTTTCTTAAAGGAATGATAATCTTCTTCAGGCAGTCCGGCGATCAGGTCGAGATGCTGATCAATCTTGCCGCCCTCTTTTACCATTGTGACGGTGCGCTTCAGCTTATCAAAATTTTGTTTCCGCATCACAAGCTCATTTGTCTCGTCATTGGTTGACTGGACCCCGATTTCGAAACGGAACAGGCCATCAGGAGCGTTATTGTTAAGAAATTCAATTACCTCAGGCCTCATGATATCCGCAGTAATTTCGAATTGGAACACGGTTCCGGGGACATGCTCGTCAATTAGAAATTGGAACATTTCCATTGCATAGCTTCGGCTGATGTTAAAAGTTCTGTCGACAAATTTAATCGTCCTTGCTCCATTTGCCATCAAATAACGAATATCTTCTTTTACTTTTTCCCGGTCGAAATAGCGGACACCTACTTCGATGGAGGAGAGGCAAAACTGGCAGCTGAAAGGGCAGCCTCGGCTTGTCTCGATATAAATGACACGTTTTGATAAATGGGGGATATCTTCAGCAAATCGGTGCGGAGAAGGCAGTTCTTTTAAATCAACCTTGTTGCTTTGCGGAATGATTTTGACTTTGCCTTCCTTCCGGTAAGCAATGCCTGGAACGGAATCATAGTCTTTGCTGCCTGCCAATTGGCCAAGCAGCTGTTTGAACGTCTTTTCACCTTCCCCAATGACTATGAAATCAAACTCATTGACCTTCTCCATCCATTCGTGGACATCATAGGTCACTTCTGGCCCGCCGACAATGATTTGGATGGAAGGATTGATTTTCTTGATCATCTTAATGGCTTTGATTGTTTCTTCGATATTCCATATATAACAGCTGAAGCCGATGACTTCCGGAGCTTTCTGCATTAGATCCGAAACGATGTTGATGATGGGGTCTTTAATCGTATATTCGGCAAGCGCTACATCAAACTCAGGCTCGGCGTAAGCTTTCAAGTAGCGAATGGCAATATTGGTGTGGATGTATTTTGCGTTTAAAGTGGCGCAAATAATGTTCATAATATGCTCCTTTGTAAAAAATACCTTTGTTCTCATATAGCATATTGCTTAAGACTCAACTTATTATTATACTCCATTTTCACCAAAATGGATAGAGCCCATCCACGAGGACGGGCTCTTTGTCTAGCTGCTGTGCAGCCTGCCTTTTTTGTTTTTATCTAATTCAGACATTCTCGATTTATATTTCTCCATTTGCGAAGCCTTTAATTCAATTAAAGGCTGCGCAGCGGCTTTGATTACTTTGCTTGAAAGGACAAGCGTCAGAAGCAAGGCGATAGCCGCCAGCAGCAAAAAGTCCTTTGGTTCGGTAAAATAGCCGCTGATTTGGCTTTCGCGGAAGGTGCGGACAAAAAAGCCGTGCAGCAGGTAGACATATAAAGTGTTCCTGCCCAGCCTGGTAAAGAAGTACTGTCCTGTAGGAACAATGGCAAGGAAACTAAAAACCATGATGGTGCTCAGCAGGTAAAGCCCAAGCCTGACGAAACTGGCTGCATAAAGGTCAATTTCCATCGCGCCGTAGGGTTTTGAACCTAACAGCCATTTGTAATCAAGCTGAGGGAACAGGTAAAACCCTATAAATGCGATGGCAAACGGAACCAATGCAGCCATACGGAAGCCTGGCCGTGTCAGTATTTTTAAATGGTCCTTTGTCAAATGGTATCCTAACAGGAACATTGGAAAGAAGACAAAGGTCCTTGAAAGGCTGAGATAATTTGAAACCCAGTCTATATAGCCGACCCCAAGGCCTAATGCAAACGCAAGTGCAAGGCCGGTGGCTGTCTTTATTCGTGAAAATCCCAACAGCATGATATGCCAGCAGAACAGGCTGACCAGAAACCAGAGCGACCAGTGCGGATTGAATGGGTCCACTGTCAATTGAGATTTATTAAAAAGAAAATAATAATACACAGAGTAGATCAGCTGGAAAATTAAATAAGGCAAAATCAGCTTTTTGGCAATCTTTTTTATATATCCTTTTTCATAGATTCCCCTCGCGAAAAAGCCGGATATCAAGATGAAAGCTGGCATATGGAACGTGTAGATTACCTTGTAAAGAGTAAAGACCATCTCGTTATCTTCTATGAATGTACGAAGCAGATGGCCAAAAACCACAAAAAAGATCAGGATGAATTTGGCGTTGTCAAAGTAAAATTCCCGTTGTTTCATAAGTCCTCCCCTGTTTTAGACCCCCGCTCTTTTTTATCCTATTTCAACACAAATCAAACTGGGAAAATAGTATAGTTTTATGGCTGCGGTGGAACGAAATGTCAATGGCGCATACTGTTATATAAAGAATGAAATGCTGTACTATATAAGTTCAATTAGAAGAAGTATTGTCGATGCGGGGTTTAGTGTAAAGCTGAAATAAGTGTATCAGCAAAAAGTATTATACCTATGATATAGATCACAGCGCAAAAACTGAGAGGTGCTTAAAATGAAAATAGGTCAATTTGCATCAAAAGGATGATTGGGGAGGGAACTTATGTCTATTTTGCCAAAAAGAAACGAATTGGGGTTTTATGAAATCAGGCTGGAATCGATTGGCGGCCTTGGTGCCAATCTGGCGGGGAAAATGCTTGCCGAAGCTGGGGTATTTGGCTTGGGCCTTAACGCCTCCAACTTTGCTTCTTATGGATCGGAAAAAAAGGGCTCACCGGTAAAGAGTTTTATCCGATTTTGTGATCAGGACACGGAAATTCGGATACATAGCCCCATCGAACAGCCTCATCTTATAGGAGTATTCCATGAAGCGCTTTATAAAATGGTGGACGTAGCGAGCGGCCTGGGACCTGATGGCATCCTCCTGGTCAATACCACGAGGAGTTTTGACGAAATAAAAAGCGATTTAAAGATTGAATATGGAACCATCGCTACTGTTGATGCCCTTGGCATCGCCGTGGAAGAAAAAACAAAGGTAAATACAGCCATGCTTGGGGCACTTTTCAGGATTTGCGGCTTTCTTGATCCGGAAGCGATGAAAGAAGTGATCCGGAAGACATTCGAAAAGAAATATCCGCACCTTGTCGAACCAAATATCCGAACTTTTGAAAGAGGCTACCAATCTGTCGAGTTTAAAACCTATCAAATGGATATAAATTCAAAAGGAATGAAATTCACCCGTCCCATGCCCCAGCTGGGATACCAGACGCAGGAAATTGGCGGAGTGCTGACAGCCCAGGGAAACAGTATCCTAAAGGACCTAGGCGGTTCACGGCAAGGATTTTTGCCCAAGTTTGTCCAGGAGGAATGCATTCACTGTGCAGCCTGCGATACTGCCTGTCCGGACTTCTGCTTTGTCTGGAGTGAAGGGGAAGATAAGCGCGGCCGCAAGCAAATGTTTTTGCAGGGGATCGATTATCAGTACTGCAAAGGGTGCCTTAAGTGTGTGGAAGCCTGTCCAACGACAGCGTTGAGTGATTTGCGGGAGTCAATTGGCTACGCGGAAGCCAACCAGGTAAAACATTCATTTCCGTATGTGACAGGAGGGATTTCTTAATGTCTTTACTTGAAGAGACGCTAAAAACGGTGGACGCTGCAGAACAGGTTACAACGTTCGAATCGGGCAATGAAATGGCGGCTATGGCAGCTGCCCAGATTAATTATCATATCATGGGCTACTTTCCAATTACGCCTTCCACAGAAGTTGCCCAGTACCTTGATCAAATGAAGGCAAGGGGAGAACATGACATAAAGCTGATTGCCGCAGATGGGGAACATGGTTCCGCCGGGATCTGTTACGGAGCTGCCGCTACTGGTGCACGGGTGTTCAATGCTACAAGTGCAAATGGCTTGATGTATATGCTTGAACAGCTGCCAGTGCAGTCCGGAACACGCTTTCCAATGGTGATGAACCTCGTGACAAGGGCTATTTCAGGGCCGTTGGATATCCGCGGGGACCATTCGGATTTGTACTTTGCCCTGAATACAGGCTGGGTCATCCTGACGGCAAGGACCCCCCAGGCCGTTTACGATATGAATATCATGGCGCTGAAGATTGCTGAACACTCTGAAGTACGGCTGCCTGTGATGGTTGCCTATGATGGATTTTTCACTTCCCACCAAAAACGCAGGGTAAATTATTTTAAGGACAGGAAAGTGGTCCAGAAGTTTGTTGGCGATTGCCCGACAGATTACCACTTTGCCAGGGACCCGGAGAGACCGGTCACGATTGGTGCCCATATGAATGGGGATGATTTGATTAACAATCACTTCCAGCAGTCGGAAGCCATGTATAAAGCGGCTGACGTCTATCGGGAAGTGGCACAGGAATATGCCAGGCTGTCTGGAAGGCAGTACGGCATTCTTGACCTTTACAGGATGGAAGATGCCGAAGTGGCACTCTTCCTCTTGAACTCAGCGGCTGAATCAGCGAAGGATGTTGTAGATAAATTGCGCAGCCAGGGAATCAAGGCAGGGGTGATCAGCCCCAATATCATTCGCCCATTCCCGGCAGAGGAAATCCGGGAAGCACTGCGGAACGTTAAAGCTGTTCTGGTTGGAGAGCGTGCAGATTCATATGGCGGACATGGACCAAATTTGACACATGAAGTCAAAGCAGCGTTAAAGGACGATAAATGGAATAAAACCATTGTCCTGAGCAGGGTATTTGGGCTAGGGGGAAAAGATTTCTACGCCGATGATGCGGAAGCTTTCTTCAACACGGCCATTTTGGCAATGGAAAAAGGGTATGCCGACAGGCCTTTTGACTACTATGGACATACGCCGGGTAACCCCGATAAGAAGCTTGCCCCGGTCATAGTCCCGCAGCATGGTGAGAGCTATCATTCCGGATTGATCAGTGTCTCAATGGATGAGGAGTCCAAAAGGCTGAAAGTCAAGATTCCGCCGCTTAGAGCCTTGACGTCAAAACCGAAAAGAATTGCCTCGGGCCATGGTGCATGCCCGGGGTGTGGCATCTTTGGCGGCCTTGAAACATTCTTTAAGGGGATTGAAGGGGATATAGTTGTCCTTTACCAAACAGGCTGTGCCTATGTTACGACAACCGCTTATCCGTATACTTCGCACAAGCAGACCATGATCCATAACCTTTTCCAGAACGGGGCAGCGACTTTGTCTGGAACGGTTGAAGCATTTATGGAGCTTAAAGAGCGGGGTGAAATCGACGTTGCCTCTGATGCCACTTTCGTCATGATTACAGGAGATGGCGGCATGGACATCGGGATGGGGTCTGCCATTGGGACAGCACTGCGCAATCATAAACTGATTGTTCTCGAATATGACAACGAGGGCTATATGAATACGGGTTCCCAGATGTCGTATTCTACTCCCATGGGGCATATGACCAGTACTACCAATATTGGCAAAGTACAAAGAGGAAAAGCGTTCCATCATAAAGATACAGCCCAAATCATGGCTGCCACAAATATTCCATATGTTTTCACCGGTACAGAGGCCTTTCCTCAGGATCTTGTGAAAAAGGCAGCCAAGGCTCAATGGTATGCCCAAAATGTGGGAATGGTGTACGGGAAGATCCTGATTACCTGCCCTTTAAACTGGAAATCGGAAGACCGATACGGGCAGACCATCATGGAAGCGGCTGTGAATTCAAACTTTTTCCCGCTGTACGAAGTGGAACAGGGAAAAACAGTGATTACATTTGACCCAGAGGCCAAGAAAAAGAACATTCCTTTAGCAGATTGGCTCAAGTGGATGGGGAAAACTAAACATCTATTAAAAGAGGAAAATGTACATCTATTAAAACAGTTTGAAGAAGAAGTGGAGCGAAGATGGCAGCGCCTTAAGGCGAAACATGAGAATCCTTATCTATAAATGGCAGAGAAGCAAGGGAAAGACCTTTGCTTCTTTTTTCAATTCCATATATATTGGGAAAAAGAATGATAAAAGGAGGAGTATGGATGAGAACCTATGCAATTTTGGATACCTTAATAGGCCCTCTTTATCTGGTGGCTGATACTGGGAAGCTGGCTGCAGTCCATATTGGAGAGGAAGACTTCTTGGCAAATGAAAACAAAGATGAACTGAAGGAGGCCCCTTGCAGTCAGCCTCTTCAGGAAGCAACCCGGCAAATGGAAGAATACTTTTCGGGAGCGAGAATCAAGTTTGAACTGCCCATTGCATGCCTTGGCACTGACTTTCAACTCGATGTCTGGAAGCATCTGTCCGAGATTCCCTTCGGTACGACCCGGAGCTATCAGGAGGTTGCGGAGGCAATCGGCAGGCCAAAAGCTGTGAGGGCAGTTGGACAGGCAAATAAGGCTAATAAACTGCCAATCGTCATCCCTTGCCACAGAGTAATTGGCAAAAATAGGAGTCTTACAGGCTATGCCGGAACGAGGACGGATATTAAAGATCAGCTTCTTCGCCTGGAAGGGGCCAATTTCAAAGTCGAAAAAAAGAAAGTGGGGAAAAATGTCTAATTTTGCGAATCCATTTACATTAATTCGAAATTTTGTAATACTATTCTCGTAACGATAATTAATTAAGTAGACGAATTAAGGAAAGGGATTGAATTAGGAGGAATTTGAAAGTGCGCGATTTTGATAAAACCCTGATGATGCAAATACATGTCAAGAGGGAAGAAATGTTCGCTACTGCGCGCAAAAATGGATACAACAGCGAAGAAACGCTAGCATGCAGCCAGGAGCTTGACAAGCTAATTTACGAATACCAAACATCCATACAAAGCCGCCAGAAGGAAGAGCCAACCGAATGTCCTGCTTTTTTTCGTTTTTTTTGGTTTTTGCATAGGGTGATTAGTCCAGCCAGAAGTTCATAAATATTTCTCTAGCCGAAGCTTACCCACTGTCTAAGGACAGTGTTTTTTTTTTGTTTAGACAGACAATGGCTGTGGCATGCGGAAAATACAGAAGCGAGTGATATTTGTCATAGATGTGATTAAAATGTTTTTTATATTCTTAACTTACAAAGGTTTCAATGCTTTGGCAAAGAAAGAAAACGCTTTCAAATAAAAGGAGGGAAAATAGGGAAATGCATATCATTGTTTGTGTCAAGCAGGTGCCTGATACGAAAATCATTAAGATCAATCCAAAAACGAATACACTGGACCGAAGGAGCGCCCCAGCAATCTTGAACCCTTATGATGCTCACGCTGTACAAGAGGCTGTTAAAATCAAACAGCTCACAGGAGGAACTGTTTCTGTTCTGTCCATGGGTCCTCCCCAGGCAGTTTCCATCATAAAAAAGAGTATTGAGATTGGAGCAGACAAAGGCTATTTGATTTCAGACCGTGCATTTGCGGGGGCAGACACTTTGGCAACAAGCTATGCCTTATCGAAGGCCCTTGAGAGGATTTCAGAGGAACAGCCAATTGACATGGTTATATGCGGCAAGCATGCCATTGATGGCGACACCGGCCAAGTAGGCCCGGGCATAGCCAGGAGACTTGATATCCCCCCTGTCACCAATGTTATAGAGGTAACCGAGATTAAAACCGAGGAAAGGAAAATTAACCTTAAACGAAAACAATTGGGCGGTTATGAAGAAATCGAAGCCCAGCTACCATGTCTATTAACGGTAGAGAAAGAGGTAAATGCAATCGAATATGCCCCAATGTCCAATATGATCCGAGCTGCCCGATATGAGCCTGTCGTCTGGACGGTGGACGATTTGGGAGAGGTCGACAGAAGCCAGCTCGGGCTAAAAGGCTCCCCGACTGTCGTTGGGAAAATGTTTACACCTCCAAGGCCGGCAGGAGGGAAAAAGCTGGAAGGCACAATCGATGAACAGGTGAAAGAGCTTACCGGGTTATTGAGAGAAAAGCAGGATTTATTTCAGTTTAACGTTAATTCCTAAAAAATGAGGGGGATTCCGCATGGGAGAAAACCTTGGCGTCTGGGTATTTATTGAAGTGAATGATCAAAAAATAGAAGGCGTTTCGCTGGAGTTGCTCGGAGCGGGGCGACAGCTTGCTGACAAGCTGAATGTTCCGCTTGCCGGGGTACTGCTTGGGGATGGAGTCAAAAACCTTGCGAGTGATGTCATTAGTTATGGCGCCGATATCGTTTACGTCGTTGACCACCCGGTATTAAAACTGTACCGGACAGAAGCTTATATGAAAGCGGTCATTTCCTTGGCCGAGAAATACAAGCCCGAAATTTTCCTTTATGGAGCAACGCCTAATGGGAAAGACCTCGCCAGTGCAGTCGCCACGGACTTGAGCACCGGATTGACAGCTGACACCACCATGCTTGATGTCGATCTCGATAAAAGGCTTCTTGAGGCAAGCAGACCTGCATTTGGCGGGAATATCATGGCCACCATTTTATGCAAGAAGCACAGGCCGCAAATGGCGACAGTCCGGCCGAAGGTAATGCAGGCTCTTGATCCGGACCATGGAAGGCTGGGAAAAGTCATTGAAGAAGAACTGCATCTTCGGGAAGAGGACATGCGCACCAGAGTGCTAAGAATTGTGAAAGAGGTCACAAAAGCGGCGAGCCTTGCCGAGGCGGATGTGATTGTAGCGGGGGGGAAAGGCCTGGGAGATCTTCAAGGGTTCCAGCTGATTCATGACTTCGCCGAAACGATTGGAGCCAGTGTGGCTGGTACTCGGGACGCAGTGGAAGCGGGGTGGCTGCCTCATGAACTGCAGATTGGCCAGACTGGTGAGACGGTAACACCTAAATTATACTTTGCCATTGGAATATCGGGGGCCATCCAGCATGTTGTCGGCATGAAAAACTCCGAACTTATCATTGCCATCAACAAGGATCCAAAGGCCCCGATTTTTGATGTGGCCACCTACGGAATCGTTGGAGACGCACATGAAGTCATCCCAAAATTAATTCAGCAGTTTAAAGAGATGAGCAAGGAGAAGGGCGGGGAATTGAGCTATGCCTGATAAATTTGATGTCATTGTTGTTGGGGCCGGCCCTGCCGGAACTTCCTGTGCTTATGTTTGTGCAAGGAATGGTCTGAATGTCCTTTTGATTGAACGAGGTGAATATCCCGGCAGCAAAAATGTAATGGGAGGGGTCCTTTACAGAAAACAAATGGAAGATCTTATCCCGGAATTTTGGAAGGAAGCCCCTCTTGAGAGACCTGTCGTTGAACAGAGGTTCTGGATGATGGACAAAGAATCGGTTGTCCAGTTTGGCTACAAAGGGCTCGAATGGGGAATGGAGCCTTATAATAATTTCACGGTCCTAAGGGCCCAGTTTGATCAGTGGTTTGCCCAAAAAGCGGTTGAAGCAGGTGTCTTGCTGATAAATGAGACAGTCGTATCGGAATGCCTTGTTGAAAACGGAAAAGTGGTGGGGGTGCGTACCGACCGCCCTGACGGTGACGTGTTCGCCGATGTAGTCGTGCTGGCAGATGGAGTGAACTCCCTGCTTGGCAAGCAGCTCGGGTTCCATAAGGAATTCAGGCCGGATGAAGTGGCATTGACCGCCATGGAAGTAATCAACCTGCCGAAGGAAAAGATCAATGACCGATTCAATCTTCATGAAAACCAGGGGTGCACCATTGAGATATTTGGGGACTCCACCAAGGGCAATCTGGGAACTGCCTTCCTCTACACCAACAAGGAAAGCCTCAATATTGGCGTTGGCACAACCTTGTCAAGCATGATCAAGGCCAGGCTGAAGCCTTATGACCTGCTGGATTACCTGAAAAACCATCCGATGGTAAAGCCTTATCTGGAAGGCGGGGAATCAGCAGAATATCTTGCCCACCTTATTCCGGAGGGAGGATATCATTCAGTGCCCAAAGTGGCAGGCAACGGGGTAGTCGTAATTGGAGATGCCGCCCAGCTTGTGAACGCGATTCATCGGGAAGGGTCGAACATGGCCATGGCATCAGGGAAAATGGCCGCTGAAGCCATTATTGCGGCAAAGGCTGCAGGCAATTTTAGTGAAGCCAGTCTCAACCGATACCGGGAAGCACTTTATGACAGCTTTATAATAAAGGATTTGGAGAAATATAAAAATGCTGCCCATACCTTTGAAAACCATCCACAGTATTTTAATGAATATGTACCGATGCTGAATCGTGCTGCTAGCAAATTTTTTACCGTCGATGGGACGCCAAAGAGGGTGAAACAGAAGGAAATCATGCGCAGCATTACAAAAGAAAAAGGTACCATCAAGGTTATGCAGGATATGTATCGTGCCTGGAAGGCGGTGAAATAATGTCGACAAAAACCATTGAAGAAAAACAGTATCTGCTTAGATTCAAGTGTGATACAAAGTCGCATTTGACCGTTCTTGACTACGAAGTATGCAAGACAAACTGCCCGGATAAATTATGCACAGTGTTTTGCCCGGCAGAAGTATACAAGTGGGAAGGAAACCGGATGCAGGTTGGTTATGAAGGCTGCCATGAATGCGGCAGCTGCAGGATTGGCTGCCCGCACCAGAACATTAAGTGGGAATACCCAAAAGGCGGTCACGGAATCGTTTTCCGTCTTGCATGAAGAAAAAGGCACTGGACTTTGTTCCAGTGCCTTCCTGCATGTAGAGCATGGGTGTTGGGATATTTGCTCAATTATAATGATTGTGTCATCCGAGTTTTAAATATATGTAGATTCTTTCACATTGAGGGATAAAAAGAAGAAAAGCAGAATAGGGGAGTGAAAAGGGTCAGCCTATTTTCTCTAAGTCAGCAGGAATAGTTTCCTGGGCACGCATCTCATTTTTCATTAAACCTGCCATCTTATATGCCTCATCGAGTCTGGGAAAGGATTCAGAGGAGAAACAGGCTTTATTTGCATTGAAGGTCCCGTCGCTGTTTGCTGCAAAAACGGAAACCTTCCATGTATAAAGGTTTCCTTCTGGCAAAGGCATCCCTTCCAAAGCGATCAGCCAGTGGGAAGAGGCTGGCCGCTTAGTGACCGGGCCGGGAAGGAACTTGCTGTCATAAGGCATGGCGGGAACAAGCGCAGTACTGTAAAAATCAAGATAATATTGATTTTGCATATTATATCCCTCCTTATTCATTTAGTATATTTTTATTATAAAAGGAAAAGACGTTTAAGTTTACAGAATATTTGTTAATCTTTTGTGAATAAAAATCTTTCAAATGTTATCTTTCTCACAGTGATGGACGTCACTACATAATCATCGTCAGGATTTTATACTAAAATCATAAAACATCATAAAAGGGGCTGGATGAATATGGCGGGTTGCATGAGCACAATGGCTGGAGATGGACAGGGCGTTTTATCTGAAGGACTGAAACAACTAAAAAGTGAACATCCTCCTTTATTGGATAAACTTGAGGTTTTATTGGGGCTGTGTACGAGTGTGGAAAAGGACGACAATCCGGTGGAAGCTTTTGCGAAGCTGCGGCCGGCTGTAATTGAGTTTTTTAATGAACTTGAGCCCCATTCGGAAAGGGAGGAAGGGGTCCTATTTGAAATGATGGCTGCCTATATCGGAAGGGAGATGGGCCCAATCGCTGTGATGGAGTATGAACATGACCGGGCAAAATCCCTCATTGGCGCTTTTCTTGGCAATACGGAAAATGGGCATGGGCACCATACGGAGGAAATGATGAAACAGGATGCCATCCTTGTCAAACAAGCTTATTTTACGCTTGTCGACCATTTTTCAAAGGAAGAGAATGTTTTGTTCCTTATGGCCGAAAGAATGCTGACAGAAGCAGAAAAACAGGAACTGGCAGAGAGAATAAGGATCAAATAGAAAAGGAGAGGCGCACCTCTCCTTTTTTTACGGATAAAATCAGCTGTACCATTCCTCAAGCTTTCTGTCAGAGGGCAAAAGCAATGCTAATATGCCTAGTAATGGAAGGAAACCGGTAAAAATGATGGTCAATGGCAGACCAATCAGGTCGGCAAGATAACCGAGTGCAATGGAGCCGATAGCTCCCATTCCAAATGCAAGCCCGACTGTCAGTCCAGCCATTGTTCCAATCTTCCCTGGCACCAGTTCCTGGGCATAGACTACTGTTACCGAAAAGCTTGACATTAAAATAAATCCGCAGACGGCAAGCAGGACAAAAGCGGCTGCAGGAGGCACAAAAGGAAGTATGGCCGACAATGGGGCCGTGGCCATCATGGAAAGAAAGATGATGCGTTTCTTGCCAAAACGGTCGGCCAGGGGACCGCCAAAGAATGTGCCGAGCGCTCCAGTGACAAGGAATGCAAAAATGAATAGCTGTGATTCCCTGATGGTCAGCATATACTTTTCAATGGCATAAAAGGCATAAAAATTCGTAATGCCGGAGATATACCATGAACGCGCGAAAATGAGGAACAGGATGAGCAGCAGGGATAGTCTGACAGACTTTGAGACTGCTTTATCCACTTGTTTGGAAATTTTCTTCACTTTTGCCTTCAGTTTTGTTTCCTGGAGCTTCCTAGCGTACCAGTTTGCTATATACAATAGCAGCCCAACCGCCAAAGCGGCCACAATTGTAAATAAGGCAGCACCTTTCTGTCCCAATGGAACCAGAATCAGCGCCGTTATGAGCGGCGCAAGCGCCTGCCCCGAATTTCCGCCCACCTGGTAGATTGATTGCGCAAGTCCTCGGCGGGGACCTGCAGCCATGTAGGCAACCCTTGAGCCTTCAGGATGGAAGATGGCCGAACCAAGACCAATGAACAGTACAGAGGCAATGATCCATTCAAATCCTGGAGCGAATGCCAGGCCCAAGACGCCAAACATCGTAACAGTAAGGCCAATTGGCAAGGCATAAGGCATTGGCTTTTTATCGGCCATCAGTCCGATGACCGGCTGCATGATGGAGGAAACAATATTCAATGAAAATGCAATGAGTCCAAGCTGTGTAAATGATAGTCCCATTGATTTCTCCAGCACCGGAAACATCGCGGGAATCACGGACTGAATGGTGTCGTTCAGCAAGTGGCACAAGCCGATGATGAATAGAATTCTGTATGAGGTTGTCTCTTCCGGTTTGGCAATGTTGCGGACAACTGCTGTGCTTTGATTCAATACAATCGCCTTCTTTTCTAAAATCTTACATTCTTTCAAGCATAGTTGTATCTTAACTTAATATGGAGGGCAAGTGAATAAAAAAGTCTGCGTATCAATTGGCAGTTCATGTATAATTTACTTACTTTTATGAGGGGAAGGCAGGGGGAAGCGTGGAAAAAGACATCAGCATGCAATTAACTGAACAAGTGATGCAGGAAATCCTGAGTGAGTTTTATTTGGATAATGAATTTAGTTTGCTTGGTGATTTCGAGAACTTTGTTTACGAGGTCAGCAGGGATGGTACGCCATTCATATTGAGGATCAGCCACAGCAGCCACCGAACCAAGGAAAATCTTATATCCGAACTGGACTGGATGGGCCATTTGTTTGAAAAATCTCTGCCTGTACCGCAAGTACTCGAATCGAAGTCTCGGGAAAAGGTTATTAAAGTTCAAGCGGGAGACGGCTCCTTTTTCTTTGGCTGTTTATATACAAAGGCAAAAGGAGGACCGGTGCAAGTACGTTCAGAGGATTTCAAAGAACCATTGTTTGAAGTCTGGGGGCGTACCATCGGAAAAATGCACAATGTCACAAAAAGCTATACCCCTCCTAAAAGCATCCAGCCGCGCCCGAGTTGGCAAGAAGATGACCTTCTGCAATTTGGACATTACTATCCGGTACATGAAAAAGAGCTGGTTAAGAAAGCTGAAGATTTAGTAGAAACAATATCCAGTTTTCCAGTAAACCACGAAACCTTTGGCTTGGTTCACAGTGATCTCCACGCTGGCAATTTCTTTTACGACAAGAAGCAAATCAATGTTTTTGACTTCGACGACTCTGCCTATCACTGGTTTGCCTCAGACATGGCAATTCCCGTTTATTACTCCGTTTTATATGGGATACCAGCCACTCAGCAGGAAAAGAGGAATGCTTTTGCGAGAAGATTCCTGGCCTCCTTTATCAAAGGGTATGAAATGGAAAACACCTTGCCCGCTTGCTGGCAAAAACAGCTTCCCTATTTTTTCCGTCTTCGGGATGTTGTCCTCTATTCAGTTCTTCATAAAAAGATTGCAGTGGAAAACAGAAGTAAGGAAGTGAACGCCTTATTAGACGAAATTAGGACGCGGATAAGGGAAAAAGAGCCAATTGTCACTATTGGAGCCCAT
>NZ_LIGG01000001.1:2084633-2104848 GCF_001273925.1 Bacillus sp. FJAT-27251
GCCAGGGCGAAAGAGGTTACCCGGGTCCCAATAGGCTTGATTGACGCCCGTGGCAAGGCAAAAAAAGTTTCGCTGGTCCCAAGAGGCATGCCTGTCGCTCCTGACCAAGCCGCCTCCGCATTTCCTGTTGTCCAGCTCCGGGCGCCATCGGCTTGGGTCACAAGCCAATCCGTCCAGAAGGTTAAAGAACAACCTTCCAGCCGGCTCGTCTTGTGCCTATCGCCGATGAACGGGCGCCCTCCGCTTTTCTATTTACCACCCGCGGCTTGCTCCGCCTCCACCTGACGATCCGCCGCCTCCACCTCGAGGGCCTCCCCCGCGTCCGCCTCTTGAAAGGATGGAGAGAAGCGCATAGGTGAGCATGCCTCCGAAGAAAGTAATATCCAGGAAAATCAAGCCGACTACGATAATAATCAGTAGCCACGATGGGATGCCACCTTCCTGGCCTGAATCCGCTGATAAGCCAGAGCCATATTCTCCATTCGCTTCACTGGCCAATGCTTGGTAAGTACTCATGACTGCGGCATTGGGCCTGTCAGCCTGCAAATAAGGAATGGCAAATTGATCGATAATTCTTCCGGCTTTGCCATCGGGTATCGTACCTTCAAGCCCGTACCCTACCTCTATTCTTATTTTCCGCTCATTCATGGCCAATACAAGAAGAACGCCATTATCATTTTCAGCGGTGCCAAGCCCATACAGCCTGTATGCCTGATTAGCGTACTCCTCTATTGAAGCATCTCCAATCGAAGGTACCGTCAGCACGGCAACCTGGCTGGAAGTCTGGTCTTCAAGGGTTCTACCCATCCGCCTTATTTCCTCTTCTTCCTGCTGCGAAAGGACATCGGCAAAGTCCTGGACATAGATATCGCCGACAGGGCGGGGGATATCAAGGGCTGCCTGTCCAAAATTGGGGAACAGGACAAGAAAGAGAAACACCCACAGGCTTGTCAGCAGGACCTTCTTGTCCTTTTTAGGCTCAGATTGGCCCGTATTCCGGGAAACCATTACCCTTGGCCTCCAAAATCAACATTTGGAGCTTCCTGTGATCTAGGGTCGGCCCGGAAATATTCTTTTTCATTAAATCCGGTTATATTCGCTACAATCGCCCCGGGGAACGTTTTGACCTTCCTGTTATAGTTTGCTACCTGGTCATTATAGTCCTGTCTGGCAACAGATAAGCGATTTTCAGTGCCGGCAAGCTCGTCCATCAATTGTGTGAACTGGGTATCTGCTTTAAGATTGGGGTAGTTCTCAACCACAACAAGGAGGCGGCTTAAGGCAGAAGAAAGTTCGGCGTTCGCACTTGCTTCTTCCTCAGGGGTCCTGGCTCCGGCCAGCCTTGCCCTGGCATCCGAGATGGCCTCGATGGTTTCCCGTTCATGCGATGCGTACCCTTTTACCGTATTCACCAGGTTCGGTATTAAATCGAGCCTCCGCTGAAGCTGATTTTCTATCTGTGCATAGGACTGGTCCACATTTTCTTCTGCAGCTACAAAACCATTGTAGCTGGACATCAGCATGAGTCCCACTCCAATTATGATGGCAATGATAATCGCAATTCCCGCAAATCCCTTTTTCAAAGCAGTCACTCCTAAACGATGATGTAGTTTATTCAATCTATTTTTCCCTAAATGCGGAGGAATTCAAACCCAATCAGAGAAATGCTGTAAAATCTCCTGTTTTCGTATATAATTTATGTATCAACAGTTTTAAAKGGATGAGAACATGAATGAGGAGCAAGTGAATCAATCGTTAAAATTATTTATCGTGCTTTCCAGGGCATTTCGTGCCATAAATGAAGAAGTAAACAAAGTAATCCAGCAGAGAGGCCTAAATCCGACTGAATTTGCTGTTATGGAACTGCTTTACCATAAAGGTGACCAGCCATTGCAGCAAATTGGCGGTAAAATCCTACTGGCAAGCGGCAGCATTACTTACGTTGTGGATAAGCTTGAACAGAAAGGGCTGCTGCGGAGAGTCGGCTGCCCAAGGGACCGAAGGGTTACCTATGCCCAAATTACCGAAGACGGAAAAAAACTTATTGAAGAAATGTTCCCTGAACATAGCGAGCGTATCCATGAGCTAATGGGGGCGCTGGACTCCGAAGAAAAGCAGCAAGTGATTGAGCTTCTAAAAAAGCTCGGTTTATCAGTGGGAAAATATTAAAAACGGTCACCGGCCCCCTAATGGTGGCCGTTTCCTTCTGTTTATGAAGGAAGCGGCCTGCAATGGTGTGAAGGAATGGGGGAAGGAGCTGTCGAATTAGGTAAAGTACCATATGAGCAGGGGGGATAATAATGAGTTTTAAAAGTTATACATACGAACGGCCCGATTTTGATGCATTATCGGCCAGGTTTGAAACAGCGCTGGATAAATTCAAAAATTCAGGGTCGGCAGCACAACAGAATCTTGCCATGCAGGAAATAAACACTTTGCGTAATGAAGTGGATACGATGTCCAATATTTGTTATATCCGCCATTCGATTGACACAAATGACGAGTTTTATAAGGAAGAACAGGATTACCTGGATGAACTGGCTCCAAACGTTGAAGGTCTGGTCACAAAGTATTACGAAGCCTTGCTTTCCTCCCAATTCCGTACAGAGCTTGAGGAACAATGGGGCAGCCAATTGTTTGCGCTTGCAGAAGCCCAACTTAAAACATTCAAGCCTGAAGTTGTTCCCTTACTGCAAAAGGAAAACAAGCTTTCAACTGAATATACAAAACTGGTTGCATCGGCAAAAATCCAGTTTGAAGGCGAGGAGCGGACTCTTGCGCAGCTGGAGCCATTTACAGAATCCAGGGACCGCTCCGTGCGTAAGAAGGCATCCGAGGCAAGATTTGGCTTTTTCGCTGAACATGAAGAGGAACTTGACCGCTTGTATGACGATCTGGTCAAAGTACGGACGGAAATAGCCAGGAAACTGGGCTTCAAGAACTTTGTCGAGCTTGGCTATTATCGCATGTTCAGAACCGATTACAATGCGGAGATGGTAGCAAGCTTCAGGAAACAGGTAGAAGAGCATATTGTTCCAATTGCCACGAGGCTTAAGAAGCGTCAGGCTGATCGGATTGGCGTCGATGCGCTTACATATTATGATGAGCCATTTAACTTTAAGACAGGCAATGCAGCTCCAAAGGGAAATCCTGACTGGATCATTGAACGGGGCAAAAAAATGTATAACGAATTATCGGAGGAAACCGGAGAGTTCTTCCAATTCATGATTGACCACGATTTGATGGATTTGGTTGCTAAAAAAGGAAAAGCAGGCGGCGGATATTGCACATATATTGAAGGCCATAAAGCTCCCTTCATTTTTTCGAATTTCAACGGCACATCCGGGGATATCGATGTTTTGACGCATGAAGCGGGGCATGCCTTCCAGGTTTATTCGAGCCGCCACTTTAATATTCCGGAATATCACTGGCCTACGTTTGAAGCCTGTGAAATCCATTCGATGAGCATGGAATTCTTCACTTGGCCATGGATGGAACTTTTCTTTGAGGAAGCGACAGACAAGTATAAATTTGCCCACCTGAGCGAGGCTCTCTTGTTCTTGCCTTACGGTGTTTCTGTCGACGAGTTCCAGCATTGGGTCTATGAAAATCCGGAAGCAACCCCCGCAGAGCGGAAACAGCAATGGAGCAAAATTGAAAAAAAATATTTGCCGCATAAGAACTATGACGGAAATACTTACCTTGAAGCGGGCGGATTCTGGCAGCGGCAGGGGCATATCTACAATTCACCATTCTATTATATTGATTACACTCTTGCTCAAATCTGTGCTTTCCAATTCTGGAAAAGGTCCCGCGAAAATATGGACGCTGCCTGGGAAGATTACCTCAAGCTGTGCAAGCTTGGCGGCAGTCTGCCATTTACCAAGCTTGTCGCCCAGGCAAGTCTGATGTCTCCGTTCGAAGACGGCTGTGTCCAGTCCGTTGTCGGTGAGATTGAAGCATGGCTTAACTCGGTTGAAGATAGCAAGCTGTAGACAAATAAATAAGCCCGCACACTGGACCTCAGTGAGCGGGCTTTTTGTTCTTTCATTTTCCTTACCTTTTTCTAATAACAATTTCCCCATTGTTCAATTCTGCAATTAATTCCGCACCTTCTGGGTCTTCAAGGATATAGTCGGCAAGTTTATCCTCGAGATGTTCCTGGATTGCGCGGCGGAGAGGGCGTGCCCCAAAAGACGGATGGTAGCCAAGCTTTGCCAATTCCTCCTTAGCTTCAGAAGTGACTTCGAGGTGCAGGTTCTGTTCGGATAGGGTTTCTTCGAGCTCTTTTAGCATCAAGTCGACAATCTGCAAGAGATGCTCTTTCTCAAGTGATTTGAATTCTATAATGCTGTCAAAACGGTTAAGGAATTCAGGCTTGAAGAAACTTCCCAATGAATCGAGAATGCTTGCCTCATTCACCGCTTCACTTTGTCCAAACCCTACTTTGATCTGCTTGTGTCCAACCCCGGCATTGCTTGTCATAATGATGACAGTGTCCTTGAAACTGACTGTACGGCCCTGGCTGTCTGTCAGACGGCCATCTTCCAGGATTTGCAGGAACATATGCTGTACATCAGGGTGCGCTTTTTCAATCTCATCGAGCAGGATGATGCTGTAAGGATTGCGGCGGACCTTTTCAGTCAGCTGCCCTGCCTCCTCGTGGCCGACATATCCTGGAGGAGAACCGATGATCTTGGAGACACTATGCTTCTCCATATATTCACTCATATCAAGACGTACTAGGGAATCCTTTGAGCCAAACAGTTCTTCTGCAAGTGTTTTCGAGAGTTCAGTCTTGCCTACACCGGTTGGTCCGACAAACAGGAAGGAACCAATAGGGCGGTTTTTGGACTTCAGGCCGGCACGGCTTCGGCGGATGGCTTTCGCCACTTTGGCGACTGCTTCGTCCTGGCCGATTACCTTTCCAGTCAGGTTTGCTGTAAGGTGTTTCATTTTTCCTTGCTCGTCTTCCTGAAGTTTTCCTACTGGAATACCGGTTTTTTTCTCAATCAATTTTTGGATTTGTTCAAGTGTCACAACGGGACGGGAGCTGTTTCCTCCCTTGCTCAAAGACTTTTCAAGGGCTGCTTCTTCATCACGAAGTTTGGCGGCTTTTTCGTATTCCTCATTTTTCAGGGCTGCTTCCTTTTCTTTCAGGATTGCAGCCAGACGGTCTTCGATATCGCTGCTGCCAGTGTAGTCCGACTCCAGATTCAGCTTTGAACCAGCTTCATCCATAAGGTCAATCGCCTTGTCCGGCAGGAAACGGTCCTGAATGTACCTATGGGAAAGCTGGACGCAGGCCTGTAGCGCTTCCTCCGAGAAAGTTACTTCATGATAGTCTTCGTATTTTGATTGAATTCCTTTCAGGATTTCAATTGCTTTTTCAAGAGATGGCTCATGGACATGAACGGGCTGGAAGCGGCGTTCAAGGGCAGGGTCTTTTTCAATCTGGCGATACTCTTTGAGGGTAGTCGCTCCCACAACCTGCATCTCGCCACGGGCAAGTGCGGGTTTAAGGATATTCCCCGCATCCATGGAACCTTCAGCGGAGCCGGCTCCTACCAATAGATGGATTTCGTCGATAAATAGAATGATATTTTTGCGCTCCTGCAGTTCTGAAATCAATTGCTTGATTCTTTCCTCGAATTGTCCGCGGATTCCTGTATTGGCAACCAGTGAAGCTACATCCAGCAGGTAGACTTCTTTATTAAGCAGCTTGCCTGGGACCTCACCTCTGGAAATTTTCAAGGCCAAGCCTTCCGCAATAGCTGTTTTACCGACACCAGGTTCGCCTATCAGCACCGGATTGTTTTTATTCCGCCGGTTCAATATTTCGATTACCCGCCTTACTTCCTCATCACGGCCAATAACCGGGTCTATGAGGCCGGCTTTTGCACCCTGGGTCAGATTGCGGCCAAATTGGTCAATAAATCCATTCCCGGCGTTCTTAACCTGGGGCCTTGAGGCCTGATCCGGGCTTGCATGGCCGGACATCCCCTTAAAGAAATCCGCAAATGCGGCATCTCCAAAACCGGAGAAACCTGACATGGTTGGTTTAAAAGAAGTACCAAGCTTTTCTCTTTCTTTTGTATAGCAGTTCTGGCAGAGCATGAAATGCTTCTGGCTGCCGTTAAAATTCATCTGTAACTGAATGGTGGCTTGATTTTGCTGACAATGTTGACAAAGCATAAACATCCTCCTCAAAAGTAATTTTGACTTTGACTTTCTTTGACTAATTTATCTTTATTATAGTTTGACCTTTATTGACTTTCAAGTTGAATAATGTTGGTAATTCATTCCAGTCGAGCTGCATGGACCAATTGGTAGGTTAATTATTGGCTGGCGTAAAAAGCCTGTCATGGTTTGTCTGCTTTCTCATATATTGGTGATAAGGAGGGAGCAGCTTGAAAACAAACTGGGGTGCCGCCTTTCAAATCGCCGCCGTATATGTTGGAACGGTGGTGGGAGCCGGTTTTGCTACAGGAAGAGAAATTGTGGAGTTTTTTTCCCGTTTTGGATTTGTAGGGCTTATTGGAATATTAATGGCGGGATACTTGTTCATATTTATGGGGTCAAAGCTGATGAGGATCGCTGCCTATATCGGGGCGGAATCGTATGAGCAATTCAATGAATATTTATTTGGGCGTTTTTTGGGACGAATCGTTAATGTTATCATGCTTTTTATGCTTATGGGAGTGTGTGCCGTTATGCTTTCAGGAGCGGGAGCCGTGTTCGAGGAACAGCTTGGGATTCCAAAGAACGCTGGAATCATCATTACAATCGGACTATCCATTGCCGTTATGGTTCTGGGGATTAAAGGACTGTTCGCGGTTAATTCGTTTGTTGTTCCAATGATGATTATATTTAGTTTTATCCTTCTGGTTTTGTCTGTTAAACTTCCTGGATTCAGCAGCAAGGCCCTATTTATTCCTATGGCCGAGGATGGCTGGAAATCGGTGGTGTCCCCATTTACATATGCAGCCTTGAATTTGTCGCTCGCGCAGGCAGTACTTGTGCCGGTCGCCTCCGAAATAAAGGATGACAATACGGTAAAATGGGGCGGAATACTTGGCGGGACCGCATTGACAATGATTTTGCTTTCCGAGCATTTTACACTGATCATGCTGCCGGGACTGGAAAGCTATGAAATACCAATGGCAACCATCATGAAAAACCTGGCTCCAGGATTATACGGTGTATTCATCCTGATCATATACGGTGAAATTTTCACCTCGGTGATTGGGAATATTTTCGGGCTTGAAAGGCAAGCAAAAAAATATATCCGGATTCCGAGCCTGATGACTATCAGCCTGATTTTTATTGTATGCTATTTTATCAGCCTCATTCATTACAGCACTCTGCTATCCTACCTTTATCCATTATTTGGCTATATCAGCCTGGTTTTTATCGTACTGTTATGGATGAAGCCTTCCAGGCAGGAAAAAGGAGATTAGAAGAATAGTAAAAAGGACCTCGCATGCTGAGGTCCTTTTTTGCCTTTATCGGAGGGGAAGGATTACAAAAAGAAGCAAATCGAACACGATATGTGAAACGACAACCAGCGGGATGCTTCTTTTCCAGGCATAGAGGGCGCCCCATGCCAAACCGGCTGCAAGGGCAGCAAGGAGGAGGGCGAACTGTCCGGAATAGATATGGACGGATGCATAAAGGAAAGAGGACAGGATTACGCTCGTCCTGGCATTTAGATGCTTTAGCAATCTTCTCAGTACAAATCCGCGCCAAAAGATTTCTTCACCAGGTGCAATAATGATTATTAGCACAATGAAATGCCAGGCGGACTTTGGCTCAAACTGCCTGTAAAGCTGGGAAACTTGTCCGCTTAACGGCAGTTTAAGAATATCGATCATTGTACTTCCAAGCCAGAATAAGCCATAAACGGCAATGCCGGAAAGAATGCCGTAAGAAAGGTACTTTAGTGCCGAGGCGTTGTTTTCAAGCCCTTCATGAAGAATGGAAAAGCTTATTAAAATCAGCATGGATGCTGTAAAAAGGTACCAGAAAACACCTTTTTCCTGGAAGGTGAACAATAATAAAAGATGGGCCAGTACATACCCAATTAGCAGGCGGCGGTCGGCCATCACTTTTTTCATAATGCATACTCCTTTCTGGAAACATTATTGTAACAGATTCTATTTGTTTTTGTTAAGATTCTCTTAAAGGAGTGAGGTAAATGGGGAGAAAAGCATTGCTGCTCGGAGCAACCGGACTAATCGGGAAGGAATTGCTGCATCTTCTGCTAGCGGAAAATGAGTATGAACAAGTGAATATCATTGTCCGCAAGGATGTGGACATCTATCATCCAAAATTGAATATGGTAAGAGATAATCTGGACAATATGGACTCATATGAAGACATGTTCAAAGTTGATGATGTTTACTGCTGTTTAGGCACCACAATCAAAAAGGCTGGAACAAGGGAAAACTTCCAAAAGGTAGACCTTGATTATCCGCTTCAGGCTGCCCGCCTTGCCTTGAGGCAGGGAGCTTCAAAATATTTGGTCGTTTCGGCGATAGGAGCAGATGAAAATTCGCCCTTTTATTACAGCAGAGTAAAAGGGAAGCTTGAGGAAGGGTTATTAAACATGGGCTTTGAAAGTGTCGTTATCTTTCGGCCATCCCTTTTATTGGGGAAACGGGAAGAAGTACGTATTGGCGAAAAAGCTGCAGAGTTGGTTTCTGTTCCGCTGGGTTTCCTGTTTAAAGGAAAACTTCGCAAATACAGGCCCGTCCAAGGGGCAGCTGTGGCTTCAATGATGCTGGCTTCTGCACTGCTTCCAGGGAAAGGCATCGAGGTGTTTGAGTCAATTGGCACAACTGAGTTTAAAAAAGATGTCCAAACCTAAAAAAACAGCATATGCTGTTTTTTTAATAGCTTGCGCCCGTTAAATTCATTGAAATGCCGTTTCTTTAACAACTTTATAGTTTTTATGGTTTATGACAGTTCTTTGTTCCAATTCCAGATCACGGTAGTTATCCATGTAAGTCAAATCAACAATTACAGAGTTTTCATTTACTTTTTCGACAATCCCCTGCAAGCCTTCCCTGAACTCGATCACGTTTCCTACTTGTGCTTTTTTCAAAGGCCCTCTCTCCTATCTGCTGTTTCCTATAAATTGTAATTTAGTAATACAATATCTAAAACAAGCGAAATATTCAACAATTTTTTGTAAACGCTTTTATAATTGTGTCTATTACGTGGACAAGCAGTGCGGTGAAAGGATAACATGGTGTTTGCCATTTGCATTTCGAAAGTTTATAGTCTTAAAGAAAGGAGCAGGAGAAGAATGACAAGGGAAGAAATTTCGATGATTTTTGACTCGTTAAAAAATAGGGAAATTGAAGAATTTCTGGTTGCAAAGCAAGAGTTTCTTCGTTTTCGGGAAGTGCTTGTACAACGGGAGGACTTTAAGCATTTTCGGGGAATTGCCCAGCGCGGCGGGGATGTATTGTATACATATACAGAAACTCCGAGGAGTTAGGTGGATGAGGGAAATGAACATTGTCTGTACAAAAAAACGATGACGGAATATGCCTGGTTTCTGCCTAGTGTTGTATTTGAGCGGTTCTGGATGATTGTGAATGATTGTGGAAGTTTAGGCTGTAAACGCTTTATAGAAAAAATATATAAAACCGGCACAAATCAAGTGGTTTTTAAGTTGTTTAACCGTGCTGAACATGCTATTCTGTTTTTGGTGAGAAGTCGTGTATGAAAGAATCTGACTAGGTCCTTACATAATCAATTAGGGAACGATTGGTAAAATATATGGTGTGATTTCCCTGCTTAATGGGGTAAACTACTAATAATCATCACGGTTATTAAATTTTACCAAATCGTCTGGCACTATTTGGACAAAAGCATCATGTGTCTTCACCTAAAATTTAACTATAAGGAGTAGATTTTCCTATGGCAGAAAAGAACTTTAAAGTCGTTGCAGAAACTGGTATCCATGCCCGACCTGCTACATTACTTGTACAGGCTGCAAGCAAATTCGATTCAGAGGTTCAACTTGAATATAAAGAAAAGAAAGTAAACCTTAAATCCATCATGGGTGTAATGTCACTTGGAATTGGTCAGGGAGCTGACATCAAGATTATTGCAGAAGGAAGCGACGAAGCTGACGCGCTGAACACAATCGAAGAAACCCTGAAAAGAGAAGGCTTGGCTGAGTAATGAGCAGCCTTCTTCGCGGCATAGCCGCTTCCAATGGGATTGCGATTGCAAAAGCATACCGTTTGGTAGAACCTGACTTCTCATTCGAAAAAAAAGCAATCCAGTCCCCAGAAAATGAAGTTGCGCGCTTTCAAGCCGCTCTGGCGACTGCCAAATCCGAACTTGAGCAAATTCGGGACCGGGCAGGCAGTGAGCTGGGGGCTGACAAGGCAGCCATATTCGATGCGCATCTCCTGGTTTTAAGTGACCCTGAACTCATTTCACCGATCGAAGATAAAATCAAGACAGAAAATGTAAACGCAGAGCATGCCCTGAAAGAAACGGCGGACATGTTTATTTCCATGTTTGAATCCATGGACAATGAGTATATGAAAGAACGTGCGGCTGATATCCGTGACGTTACCAAGCGGGTTCTGGCCCATTTGCTTGGCCTCCAGATTCCGAACCCAAGCATGGTTACGGAAGAAGTCATTATTGTTGCCGAGGATTTGACTCCATCGGATACAGCTCAATTAAACCGTAATTTTGTGCTTGGTTTTACAACCGATATCGGCGGCAGGACATCCCACTCTGCCATCATGGCCCGTTCCATGGAGATTCCCGCAGTTGTCGGCACAAAGACAGTTACAGAAACCATCAGCAATGGCGACATTGTAGTAGTCGATGGATTAAAAGGCGAAGTTCATATTAACCCGACGCCGGAAGTCCTTGAGGAGTATCGAAAAGTCCAGGCAGACTATGCCAGTCAGAAAGCGGAGTGGGCCAAGCTTGTTAATGAGAAAACGGTAACAGCGGACGGCCACCACGTTGAGCTCGCGGCTAATATCGGTACACCGAAGGATTTAAAAGGCGTGGTGGAAAATGGCGGGGAAGCGGTTGGGCTTTATCGCACCGAGTTCCTTTACATGGACCGCGACCAGCTGCCAACGGAAGAGGAACAATACACAGCTTACAAAGCAGTCCTTGAAGGGATGGGAGGCAAGCCGGTGGTAGTTAGGACCCTCGATATCGGGGGCGACAAGGAGCTTCCTTACCTCAACCTGCCAAAGGAAATGAATCCCTTCCTGGGCTACAGGGCGATACGCCTTTGCCTTGAACAGGAAGATATTTTCCGTCCGCAGCTTCGTGCCTTGCTGAGAGCAAGTGTTCACGGAAACCTGAAAATCATGTTTCCAATGATTGCCACGCTGGATGAATTCAGGAAGGCCAAGGCCATCCTGGAGGATGAGAGGAATAATCTTGCCAATGAAGGTGTCGAGGTTGCCGAGGGAATCGAGCTTGGCATTATGGTAGAGATCCCTTCAACCGCCATCATAGCGGATCAGTTCGCAAAAGAAGTGGATTTCTTCAGCATTGGAACCAATGACCTTATCCAGTACACCATGGCAGCAGATCGTATGAACCAGCAGGTTTCCTATCTGTATCAGCCATACAGCCCTTCGATTCTCCGTTTGGTAAAAATGGTCATCGATGCAGCCCATAAGGAAGGCAAATGGGCAGGCATGTGCGGCGAAATGGCCGGGGATGAAACAGCAATCCCGATCCTGCTCGGACTGGGACTTGATGAGTTCTCCATGAGTGCTACATCCATCCTGAAAGCCCGCTCCCTTATCCGTAACTTGTCCAAGACCGAAATGGAGGAACTGGCTGCTAAGGTATTGGAAATGGGCACAACAGAAGAAGTGGTCGAAGCCGTAAACGCCGCTATTTCTTTGTAATATAATTGTAACAATGGAAATGTTTTATTTTATCGTTCGGGGGTATATATAAGTAAGCACTTTGGCAAGACTGAAGGTAAGCTAATCATTCTCATTTTCCCCCAGACTTTGGCCGGCTGTTTGACAGCCGGTCTTTTTTTTGTGCGCGAAAATATGAAACCGCCCGACCAGCAGGGATACTCCTACTGCCATCGGACGGTACAAACCTAAATGGATTTAAAAGGATTCCGCCATTCCATCAGCATGCCGTAATCGCAAGATTCTTCATCTTTCAGATAGTTTTTAACCGGTTTGACCGGAGTCCGGCCGCAGCGCAGCAAAAAGGTTATAACCGGGTCCCTCAGCTCCCCGGCAAGAAGTTTTTCGCCATATTCCTCGATTGAGAGTTCGTTGGAATATAGGTGGTACCCTGGCATCCTTCCGCCTCCCAGCAGCCTGTCCAGGCCCAAATGGACGACAACCTCATACATGGACTGCATCAGTACCTTGCCTAATCCGAGTTTTCGGTAACGGGGACTGATGCAGATGTCGACAATGTAAAGGGTATTCCCGCCGGGCTGATGGTTTCGGATATAGCCGTTGTCGGTAATATCGGACCAAGTATGGTCGGGGTCGCCAGGCTGATAATTTACAATAAGGCTGGTCATCGAACCAGCTATACGGCCATTGATTTCAATGCACAAAGCCCCCTCGGGAAACAGCCGGACATGATTGGAAAGCTGCTCCTTACTCCACCACAGCTCGGATGGAAAAGGAGGAGGGAAGGCTTCCTGCTGCACCTGAATAAGGGCATCAAAATCGCTTTCCTTGTATTGCCTGATGACAGTCTTGACTGGCATTGTTCCATCAAAGACATAGAGCTCCTTCTTATACATGTGATCCTCCTTGTTCTTTTCAATAGCATTATATATTATAAACCAGAATGTTCTGCCAAAAAAATGAATTTTATCCTTTGTATCTATATAATAGAGATAGGAAAAGGGGGAATGAAAATGGACTTAGGACTTAAAGGAAAAACGGCAGTAATCGCTGCCTCCAGTCAAGGATTGGGTCTTGGGATCGCTAAGGAACTGGCAAAGGAAGGAGCGAAGGTTGTTCTTTCGGGCAGGGATGAGTCGAAGCTTCTGGAAGTTTGCGGCACGTTTGAAAACGGACAGGCAATTTTTAAGAAAGCGGATGTTACCAACCCTGGGGAAATTAAGGAATTGATGGCTTTCACGATTGAAAAATACGGGAGAATTGATATTTTGATCAACAACGCTGGAGGCCCTCCCGCCGGGTCGTTTGAAAGTATTTTGGATGAGGATTGGCAGAATGCGTTTGAACTGAATCTTCTTTCTTATATCAGGCTTATACGCGAAGCACTGCCATATCTTAAGGAAAATGGTGGAAGGATCATCAATATCGCTTCTTCATCCATCAAGGAGCCTATCCCTGGTTTGATTCTTTCAAATACTTTCAGGACGGGGATTGTGGGACTTTCGAAAACCCTTGCCCAGGAACTGGCTCCATATGAAATATTAATCAATACAGTCGCTCCGGGGAGAATTGCAACGGACCGTGTTCGGCATCTTGATGAGGTTAGAGCGGCGGAAACCGGCCTTACCATCGAAGAGGTAGAGGATAGTGCGAAACAAAACATTCCTTTAAAAAGATATGGGCGGCCCGAGGAGTTCGCCAAAGTGGTGGCATTCCTGGCGTCGGATGCCAATTCATATATGACAGGAAGCTCTTTCCTGGTCGATGGCGGCATGATCAAATCTATATAACATTATAATGGGAGGAATTCATGTGCTTTCGAAAGAAAATGCTGTAGTCGGTTTTATTGGTACTGGGGTTATGGGGAAAAGCATGGCGGGGCATTTGCTAAGTGCCGGTTATCCTGTGTATGTGTATACAAGGACTAAAGCCAAGGCGGAGGACCTACTGGAGCGGGGAGCAAGGTGGGCGGAGACGCCGAGAGAGATCGCGGAGAAAGCGAATATCATTATTACAATTGTCGGTTTTCCTTCCGATGTTGAAGAGATCTATCTCGGTAAAGATGGCCTGGTCGAAAATGGTAAGGAAAATACATACTTAATCGATATGACTACTTCTACGCCAAGCCTTGCCGAGAGAATTCATGCCGAGGCCAAAAAGAAGGGTATGCATGCCTTGGATGCACCGGTATCAGGAGGAGACATTGGAGCAAGAGATGCCAGGCTTGCCATAATGGTTGGCGGTGAAGAGGACGATTTTAAGCAGATTGAGCCTCTATTGCAGCTTCTTGGCACCAATATTATACTTCAGGGGCTGGCCGGGGCTGGACAACATACAAAAATGTGCAATCAGATTGCCATTGCTTCCAATATGATGGGGGTTATCGAATCGGTAGTCTACGCAGAAAAAGCAGGCCTTGATCCGGAAAATGTCCTGAAGACGATCGCAACTGGTGCAGCAGGAAGCTGGTCCCTTTCCAACCTGGCCCCTCGTGTGATCCAGGGGGATTTCGAGCCAGGTTTCATGATCAAGCATTTTATTAAGGACATGAACATCGCCCTTGAGGAAGCCGCAAAAATGAATTTGGACCTGCCAGGACTGGCGCTCGCCCAATCTCTTTACAGGAAGCTGGAAGAAGAAGGCCTGGGTGACAAAGGCACCCAGGCGTTATATAAGTATTTTATGAAGTCTCTGTAAAAAAGAAATTTCTAGTTTTACCGGATAAAAAATTAAACGGAAAAATTCCGCTTAAAGTGGGAAATACCATCATTTCCTGCAATATAAGGGGAGTTTTTCCGTTTATATTAATCTAACCCTAAGATTTAGTCCTATTTTGAGAAGTTAATCGGAATAAATCCGCTTATTACGGCCTCTTAAGCCTCTTCTATATGCATTAACCGGAATTTCTCCGCCTATGAATTCCTTGGCTTCGCGAAAAATCAACAATGAGAAGCTTATTCCCTGAACCGTTACCTTTATTGTGGAACGGTTTCTTTTAAGTAGCTTTCTAGTCGATTCAATCCTTCTGTCAAGGTCTCCATGGAGTAGGCATAGGATAGCCGGAAGTAGCCTTCACCCAGGTGTGAAAAGGCGCTTCCCGGAACAACTGCCAGCTTGGCCTTTTCGACAAGGTCCAGGGCAAAATCGAAGGACGGAATGTTCTCCACGGGATTTTTAACAAAGAAATAAAAAGCTCCATCAGGCTTTACCACCTCGAGACCCAATTGGGTCAGTCGTTCATAAACGTATTCCCGCCGTTTTGCATACTGTTCCTTCATGGCATCAGCATCATTGATTCCAAACGTCAGGGCAGCTACCGCTGCAGCCTGGGAAACCGAGGAGGCACAGGCAACATTATATTGATGCACCTTAAGAATGTGGCGGGACAAATACTCTGGCGCAAACAGCATGCCGATTCTCCAGCCTGTCATGGAATGTGATTTGGACAGCCCATTGATAACGATGGTCTGTTCACGGAGGAAGGATGCGATGGACACATGCTTCCTTTCATAGGAAAGTTCGCTATAAATCTCATCTGCAAGGATAAAAATATCCTTTCCTTTAACCAGGCTGGAAATCTCCTGCAATTCTTCTGCTGTCAAGCCGACACCTGTAGGATTGGATGGATAAGGCAGGATGATGCACCTGGTATTTTCAGTGAGATGCTGTTTAATAATATCAGCAGTAAATCGGAACCCGTTGTTTCGGATATCGGCATAGACGGGTTTGGCGCCGCATAGTTTAATAATCGGTTCATATCCCGGATATACAGGCCCAGGAAGGATCACTTCCGTGTCTGGCTCAAGGATTGTGCGGCATACGATATCGATTGCCTCGCTTGCTCCCGAAGTAATGATAATTTCGGTTTCCGGTGAGTAGACTGGGCCATATTTCTCTATGTAAAAATTGGCGGCTGCTTTTCTTAGCTCCAATAAGCCTGCATTATGTGTGTACGTCGTTTGGTTTTCGTCAATGGCCCTTTTTCCCGCTTCCTTTACATGTTCCGGGGTATGGAAGTCTGGCTGGCCGATTGTGAGGGACACCATGTTTTCAACGCCGGCAACCATATTGAAGAATCTGCGAATCCCTGAAATTTCGATTTCTTTTACCTTCTTGTTGATTAAATGTTCCACTATTCAAAATCTCCTTCAATAAATTATGTCTATTGTATCATGCAATTCAGGAAAAGCAGAGGGACGGTTCTTCTGCCTCAATTTCCCCTTGCAAACTAAACAAGACCAAATCAGCCTGATTTGGTCTCGATGGATGGCGGAAATCGGCCCTGCAGGCTTTAAAAGTAACTTTCTCCCAGTTTTTTAAACACTGGCTTCTGATACTGTGATTTCTTTTTTCCTGGCTGCGGCTGGTCGTCCTTAAATCCCGTATAGGCGATAAGCAGTTTTTTTGCCTGTGTCAGCGACAGGTTCGCTTTTGGGTTTCTGACAGAATGGTCAAGGCTCCCCAAATGTGGGAGGGACTCAAAGTCGGCTTTTGTCGGGGGAATATGGAACGTGTATTGTGCGCATTCGACGAGCACGTCTGATTGCTGCTGGCTCTTTCTTGGATTTTGGGAAAAATGAAGACCTATCTTTTTAGCCTTGCCTTCCCGAAGCAGCTTTTTTATGGCCTCGTGCTTAAGCTGGTACAGCTGTTTCGGATTTGGGGCAGTCTTGGCATGGCGATTGACGATATAGATAGCCTGGGAGAGGGTTTCAATTGTTGGTACGGGCGGGGTATATCTGTTGCTTTCCCTGTTCAATGTATGGGCTCCTTTCCTGGTTCATGCGGTATATGCCTATTATACCCCTAAAATTACCAGATGAAAAACGGAAACTCACAAAGATTGCTTGATGAACCCATCACGCGCCGTCAATTAGGGTCTTATAGTAACCCTGGTGCTCATGATTTAACTAATGCCCCCTCTTTTTCCCAACACAAAAAAGCAGCCTTCGCTGCTTTTCTAGACTTCTTTTTCCAATGTGAATATTGTCAGTTCCGGTTTTGATAAAAAGCGGAAAGGGAGCCTTGTAGTGCCAAGCCCGCGGTTTACATAGAGCTTCATTTTGCTGGCCCCGACTTCATAAAATCCTTCCGGATAGATCTCGGCATGGGGCGGGGTCACCAGCGGACCGTAGAAGGGTATCTGAACCTGGCCGCCATGGCTGTGCCCGCTTAATTGCAATTGGATGTTAAAGCCTGCAGCCGAATCGGCCAGGTCAGGCGCATGGGAAAGGAGGATTTTGAAGGAATCTTGTGGAATACCTTGTATGGCGGCAGCAACATCGGGCTTCCCTAGCATGCTGTCGTCGACACCGGCAATATGAATTGTACTGCCATCCAGGAGGGAAACCGGCCGAGCTTCATTTAATAGCAGCGTGAAGCCTGCTTCTTCCATGATGCGCTTATAAAGATCGGACCCATAACCGCCATGGTCATGGTTGCCATAAACTGCATACTTTCCCAGCACAGCTCTTAAGGAAGAAAGCATCTCGATGATTTGAGCCGCATCCCCATAACCGTAAGGGTCATCGATCAAGTCACCCGAAAAGAAGATAAGGTCCGGGTCGAGGCTGTTAATCTTTGTAATCAGCTTGCCCAGCTGTTCAAGGGTATACTGGAATCCAACATGGGTATCGCTGAATTGGACGATTTTTAAGCCGTCAAACCCAGGAGGCAGAAGGGGACTTTGGATGGTATGGCGGGTAATTTCCAGAAGTTTAGGCTCAATCTCATGGGCGTAATAATAGCCGCCTGCACCTGCTCCTCCGATGGCAATCAGGCCGCCAAATATTTTTTTTAGAAAAGACCGTCTGGTCATATGTGTGGACATAGCAAAGTACCAACCTATTTAAAAATGTCTTAATAATACTATCAGACATTCACATAAAATAGAAGTATAAGTAAAATGGAAATTGGGGACAAAAGAGTGAGTAATAAAAGGGACAATCGGGGAGAGATTATATGGATGCTCTGGATATACTGACAAATAAAGAACATGTCTTTCCTTTTTTTCAGCCAATTTTTAGTGCAGACGAACACCGGGTCTCTGCTTATGAAATCCTGGGGCGTTTCCAGACCGACCAGGGACCAGTGAGCCTGGGCCCCTTTTTCCAGGATCGGGATATACCAGAGGAATACAAATTGGAAGTGGACCTTGCAATCTTGGAAAAGGCCTTTGCCAAGGCGGGTGAGCTGGACGGGGAGTTTTTGTTTTTTATTAACCGTGATGCAGAATTATTGCTGCAGGATGAAGAAGAGGGACTATTGAAGCTTATTTTATCTTATGAGGATAATGGATTGCGCCCGGACCAGATTGTACTTGAAATTTCAGAACGGAATTATGGGGGGGAATTTGAGGATCTAAATCATTTGATTCAATATTACCGGACATTCGGTATAAAAATCGCGATTGATAAAATTGGCAACGACAGCAGCCACCTTGACCGCATCAGCCAGCTGGAACCAGACATCCTGAAAGTGGACCTTCAGGTGTTGAAATCTACATCAGCAGGCCCCAGCTACCGCAATATCCTTTTTTCCTTGTCACTACTGGCACGCAAGATAGGAGCGGCCCTCTTGTTTGAGAATATTGAAACGGCCTTTCAGCTTCAGTTCGCCTGGAAAAATGGAGGCAGGTATTATCAAGGGTATTACCTGAAACCGCCCCAGGCTGAATTTGTCGACAGAGACCTCCTTAAAGAACGGTTGAAATCCGAGTGCCAGGGGTTTATTTTGTCAGAAAAGAAAAAGCTCGAAAATTTATTTGCGCTGAGCGAAGAGTTTAATGCAAGGGTGCAGGAGCTGCTAAACCGCAACCGTAAAGCCGAAGATTACAGGCATTTGCTGGAGGTGCTGGCAAAGGAACTGGATGAAATGGCCTTCAGGATGTATATTTGCGATGAAGATGGCTTCCAGAGGTCACCTAACTTCTTTAAAAAGGAACAAGGCTGGGCCATGCAGCCGGAATATCTTGAAAAGAACTGGAGCTGGCGCCCATATTTTCTTGAAAATATCATCAAGATGAGGAAGGAAAAAAAGGGAATCTTGTCAGACCGTTACAATGATATTGAAACAGGGGCGACAATCAGGACCTTCTGCCTTCCAATCGATTCGAAGCATTTCCTGTTCATTGATCTGGAATCCAGCTACCTAAATAACCGTGAAGGGTTATTCTGAACCATCTATAATCAAAGCCTCCTAATAGGGGCTTTTTTTGTTGGAAATATTTCGCAAAACCGATAGCGGCCTTAAAGGTGTTTTTTCGCAAATTATCTTGGGTAAAAAAGAATATACAGCCAAATGCTGTCAAAGAATGAAAGTATTTAACGAACGATTCCTTTCATATCCATATTGTAGAATTGCTAAAATGAAAGGACTTAATCAAAGAAAGAGAACAAGGAGGAGAGAAAATGGGCAGGCTTGTAAGGTTTTTGCTACCATGCTTATTATTTTTGGGACTGGCGGYTCCTCTCCAGGCAAGTGCCAATACACAACCGGATCGGGAAGAGGTTTTCTCCATTCTTGAATCTGCGTTTGAAGCTCAAGTGTCACTAAGTGAAAAAGTCCCTACATTGGCTGAGGTCGAAGATATCCTCAATCCGTACTTTACCGAAGATTACAAACAAATGTTTATGGAAGAGAATCTTGTTGAGGAAGATGGTCATTATTTTACATATGGCTCTGATTTTGCTCTTTACTATATCCCTTTTTATCAATTTTCAGAGGAAACAAAAGTTGTTGGCATAGGGGACAGCGTATACATAGTCGAGCATTTTGAGGCGTCAGAGGAGGGCCCTGTCTCTTATGACAGGCATTATGAAGGAATTCAGCTGGTGAATGAAGACGGGAGATGGAAAGTCGCTGCCTATTGGTATGACGATCTGCCGGAAGAAGTAATGGAAAAGGCCTACCATTCACCCAGTGACACAGACATCAATAAAGGCAAACTTCTTGGAACAAGCCAGATACTGGATGGAGGCAATTCTGCCTCTAAAGCAGTCATAACGAAAACCGCTTCTTTTCCTTTATTGCTTCCAAGTCTGACCGAAACGGATGCCAATGAAGAACCCCTTCTCTTTTCATTTGGGATTGGTCCTTTTGGCTATCATATCGAGCTAAGATAAAAGGCATCACGAAGCCTCGGGGTAAAGCCGTAAGGGGCGGTCAGGCTGTGCAAGAAGACATTTGCATGAACCAAAAACGAAGCGCTCATGTATGGCGCTTCGTTTTTTGTGTGCCAGGCATGTTCATTAACTTGGCGGTGAGAGTCCGCTATGGGCGTTGGGATATGCGAACCATTAGCCAAAGGCAAGKGTGTCCGT
>NZ_LIGG01000001.1:2105858-2250638 GCF_001273925.1 Bacillus sp. FJAT-27251
CTGCCTTAGACCAAGCCTTAAATAATGAATACTGGTTTAAAGCTGGATTAAAGCAATTATCAAACATTGTTTCATAAACTTTCGAACCGCCGTATACCGGACGGTACGTACGGTGGTGTGAGAGGACGGGGGTTAATCACCCCCTCCTACTCGATTATGAGGCTATTCAAGGCTTAAAGTTTTTTTTAATTTTTCCAGTTCAAATCCGATGATTACTTCATTGCCGGCTACAACGGTGGGTGTTGAGTATGCTCCATAAACCTGTGTCAGCTCGTCCCTTGCTTTAGGGTCTGATGTAATGTTTTTTTCTTCAAAGTCCACCTGATGTTCTTTTAAAAACATTTTGACGATTTGGCACGGAGGACAATCGTTCTGGGTATATATAGTTATCTGTGACATCATGCTGCCTCCATTATTTTTTTCTGGTTAGGTAATCGACTAGGCCCATCGAACTTATTTGAAGGTCGAGAGAGAGAAGTTCAAGAATGGGGTCTTTATCATTCAGCCCGTTTTCAAGCAAATGATTTTTGACTCTTTCATAAAGTTTTTGTGCGGCAAGGTTCGTCCGTTCCTCAAAATCACTGCCTTCATCAAAGGCAGCTTCTGCGGTGGAACAGAATACTTCCAGCCAGTACTTTACCTGGCGGTATGCCTCTGCTGGATGTTCCGACATGCCGAAGTGTCCAAAGAAAAGGCGTTCGGGTTTTAGCTGTTCAAAGGTTTCAAGTGAATGAAGCATCTTGTCGGGATCAAATTGATTGGGTGAAGTGGAAGGGATATACAATTCAATCCCTTTTCGAGCAAGTTGAGGATAATATATGCCAATTGTATCACCGCTGAACAACCCCTTTACCCCTGGATGAAAAATGCTGAAATGATGGTTGGCGTGCCCGGGGGAATCATGGAATGTCAATATACAATCTTCACTGACTTGGAGCGTTTCACCATCAGCCTTCACAAGAATATTTTCTTCAGGAACAGGCAGGATGGGATCGAATAATGCCTCGAATTTTTCCCGATAGACGGCTTTGGCGCTGGCGATTAATCTTGAAGGGTCTGCTAAATGGCGTGCGCCTTTTGGGTGGACAATGATTTTTGCATTTGGACAATATGTAAGCAATAGCCCGCAGCCGCCTGAGTGGTCGAGGTGAATATGGGTAACGATGATGTATTTTATGTCTGAAGGTGGAAGGCCAAGGTCTTTAAGGCCAGCCAGGATATGCTGGACGGATGGGCTAGCGGAGGTTTCAATCAGTGTAATGTCATCCTCCAACAGCACATAGCTTCCTGTCCGCTCCTCCATACCGAGGTCGTGACCATCGATTAAATGGATTTTTTCCGTCAACTGCATAGGTTTTCCCAATAAAATTCGCTCCCTTCAAAGGTTTTGCTTGTACAAATGCCTCTCATTATTTTATTCTGTTAATATTGGCATGTAAAGGAATAGGACTGGACAATTCAGAATTTATTTCATCAGGCATAGAAACATGTCAAAAGAGAACCCTATTGTTAAATCTGATTTATGGAGATTAGGAAAGCGCCGTATTCGCTTTTTTAATTTTGAAAGGAGAGGAACTATGTCACAGCTTCAAGGTATTATTACACGATTGAAGAGTCTTCAGGAAACGGCTGCCAGCGGAGAACCTGCCCAGCGTTTTTTTGAGGTAAACGGTGAGCGAAAGTGCCAGGTAACGTATCATCCAAAAACAGAAACGTATGAACTGGAAGTTTACAATGAGAAAGAAAAGCCAAAGAAATACCAATTTGACAATATTGATATGATCACCATTGAAATATTCGATCTAATTCAATAAAAAGGGGCCGTGATGGCCTCTTTTTTACTTAGTCGCTGAAAGCGGTTAATATAACGACACCACCAAAGAAAGTGTGATAAAATAGGGAAGATAGAAATCCATTCTAGGGAGTTTTTCGACAATGCCTTCTCAACAAAGTGGAGAATTTTTACAGATGAATATTAAAGACTTGTTAATATCTGCTGAACGTGTGGCTCATGTGCAGATTGGAAACAGCCTTGAGCATGCACTGCTAGTATTGACCAGGAGCGGTTATACAGCTGTACCGGTATTGGACCCTCATTTTCGCCTGCATGGCCTGATTAGCACACCAATCATTATGGATTCCATTCTGGGAATTGAACGCATAGAGTTTGAACTGCTCGAGCTGAAACGGGTGGAAGAAGCCATGAATAAGTCCATTCCGAGAATCAATATCAACGCGACGCTTCAATCTTCTCTTGGGCATCTGGTGGACCATCCCTTTTTATGCGTGGAAGATGATGACGGGCTTTTTGAAGGGATCCTAACCAGAAGGGCCGTGCTGATGCAATTGGAAAGGTTCCAGCTTAACAAAGGATAACTGCAGCCCCCGGAAAAAGCGGGGGCTTCATTTTTTCACATGGAATGAGGTGATTAGGTGAGGGKGGAACAGAATATCGCACGTTCTTCAAAGCGTCAGCTTCAGACAAAAAGACCGCTTGTCCTTGCTGCCGTCATGCTGGCAATGTTCATGGGGGCGATTGAGGCAACGATTGTTTCAACGGCCATGCCTGCCATCGTCGGGGACCTGGGAGGCTTCTCGCTGTACAGCTGGGTATTTTCAGCGTATCTATTAATGAACGCGGTAACGGTCTTAATTTATGGAAAGCTATCAGATTTGTTTGGGAGAAAGCCGATCCTCATTTTTGGAATTATCATTTTTCTTATCGGGTCGATACTATGCGGTTTGGCCCCCTCCATGGAGCTCCTTATCCTATTCAGGCTGATCCAGGGTTTCGGTGCGGGTGCCGTTACTCCCGTAGCAACAACTATTGTTGGAGATATATACACCAAAGAAGAAAGGGCCAAAATACAAGGGTACCTATCAAGTGTATGGGGAATCTCAGCCGTTTCAGGACCGGCAATTGGGGGGCTGCTGGTCGAATTTGTCAGCTGGCGCTATGTTTTCTGGATCAATATTCCCCTCGGTTTCCTTGCCATTGCGGGTATTTGGTTCTTTCTGCACGAGAACATTGAGAAGAAAAAGCGTTCCATTGATTATCGCGGTGCGGTATTGCTGACATTCGCCATAAGCAGCTTTATGATATTGCTTGTCGAAGGCGKGGTGCATATTTCCTGGACATCTATCCAGGCGGCTGCCCTCATACTGGTCAGCGCGGCAGCATTCACCCTGTTTGTTTTAAATGAACGAAAAGCGGTCGAACCCATGATGGACTTCAGCATGTGGGGGGTACGTCCCATTTTCATTGCCAATATTACCTCGCTTGTAACTGGGATCATGCTGATTGGCATATCCAGCTTTCTGCCCGCGTTTGTCCAGGGGGTCATGGAAAGGTCGCCAATTGTTGCCGGCTTTACGTTAACGGCGATGTCAATTGGCTGGCCGATTGCCTCAACGGTTTCAGGCTGGCTGTTATTGAAGATTGGCTTTCGCACCACTTCATTACTCGGTGGAGGAGCCCTCATTATCGGCAGCCTCTTGTTTGCCACACTTTCACCTGAGGGAGGACCGCTATGGGCAGCAGCCGGATCGTTCATGTTTGGTGTAGGAATGGGTTTGACGAGCACTGCTTTTATTGTGTCCATTCAGGGCACAGTTCCATGGGAGCAGCGGGGAGCTGCTACAGCAGGAAATATGTTTATGAGAAACCTTGGAAATACAATAGGAGCGGCTCTTTTGGGCGGAATTCTCAACAGTGTGCTTCAAAGTCATTTAAAGGATAAAGGAGACTTGGGGATAGGTGAGATAACCATCGACTCAATGAATTTACTTTTAAATGAAAGCGACAGAAGAGCCTTGCCAGTTGATGTGAAGACATTTTTGCAGGAAGGGCTGACAGGCGCACTGCATACCGTTTACCTTGTTTTGGTCATACTCGCTGTTATCAGTCTTGTGCTAATGGCTTTCCTGCCGAAAAAAGAGGTTGAGCATTAGGGGGAATAAGTATGTCTTCTTTGTCCGAGTTCCATTTGCTCTCGATTCTTGCTCAGGAAATGAATATGAGAAAGGCCGCAGAGCGTCTTTTTGTGTCCCAGCCAGCGCTATCCCAGCGCTTGCAGACGATTGAAAAGGATTGGGGGGCAAAACTGTTTATCCGTTCACAGAAGGGGCTTTCCCTAACCCCTGCAGGCGAGATTGTCCTTCAATTTGCCCAGGAGATGCTGGCGAAGGAGGAAAAGGTGCGGGAAGCCATTTCTTCGCTCGATGCTGAGGTTTACGGGACTCTGAAAATTGCTGTCGCCTCCATTGTTGGCCAAAATTGGCTTCCGCAAGTACTGAAAAAGTTTGTCAGCAGGCATCCGCAGGCAAAGATTTCATTAATTACAGGCTGGAGCAGCGAAATTGCCAAGGCGCTTTACGAGGACCAGGTTCATATCGGTATCATCAGGGGGACACCGGACTGGAAGGGGGTTAAGATTCATTTGTTCCAGGATACGCTGAATCTTGTCGATACCGAGATCATGAGGCCGGAACAGGTGCTGGAAACGGATCGGCCCTTCATCCAGTTCAAGAGTGATTCAAATTACTATCAGGAAATCCAGGATTGGTGGCTGCGCAACTTTCAAACGCCTCCCAAAAGAACGATTATTGTCGATCAGATTGAAACATGTAAACAAATGACCTTTAACGGAATCGGGTACGCGATCCTGCCCGAAATTACCCTTAGCGGCGGTGAAGAAAACATCTTTAAAATCCCTCTTCTTGATGAGGATGGAAAACCTATCAAACGGGATACGTGGCTGATAGGCTATGAATCGGCCTTTCAATTGAAGCAGGTGCAGGCCTTTATTGAGATTATCAAGGAGCATTTGGAAAGTTCGGCAGATTCATAAGCAATTTCTTGTGTAAAGCAGTTTCGTTTGGTAAAGTAATTTTTAGCTGAAAATGCATAAACCTAATGGAGGTGCTTCAAATGAACATGATGGACGCAAACGAAATTATTTCTTTCATTCAGAACAGCAAAAAGGCAACACCTGTTAAGGTGTATGTAAAAGGAAATCTTGAAGGCCTGGATTTTGGCTCCGATTCCAAGACATTCATCTCGGGAAACAGTGGCGTCGTATTTGGTGAATGGGCAGAAATCAATTCTGTGCTTGAGGCTAACCAAGATAAAATTGATGAGTATGTGGTGGAAAATGACCGCAGAAACTCCGCCATACCGCTTTTGGATATGAAAAACATCAAAGCCCGGATTGAGCCTGGCGCAATCATTCGCGATCAGGTGGAAATTGGCGATAATGCTGTCATCATGATGGGTGCCTCCATTAACATTGGTGCTGTGATCGGGGAAGGCACAATGATTGATATGAATGTCGTCCTTGGGGGACGTGCGACTGTGGGGAAAAACTGCCATGTAGGGGCAGGGGCTGTCCTTGCAGGCGTTATCGAGCCGCCTTCTGCAAAGCCTGTCATTGTGGAGGATGAAGTAGTCATCGGTGCAAATGCTGTTGTCTTGGAAGGTGTGACAGTCGGAAAGGGTGCTGTTGTTGCAGCAGGTGCGATTGTAGTTGACGATGTACCGCCAAACACGGTTGTTGCAGGAATACCTGCACGTGTGATCAAGGAAATCGATGACAAAACAAAATCAAAAACGGAAATCAAGCAGGAACTGCGCCAGCTTTAAGTTTGGTGTATGGAATGTTTTAAAAGCGCGGAGTGTATCCGCGCTTTCTTTCTAGGCAAGGAGGCTCTCAAGTGGATACATTTATTAATATCAGAAGGGATCTTCATAAAATTCCCGAGCTTGGCTTTCAGGAATATAAAACCCAGTCCTATTTGCTGGAATACCTTCAAACTCTTCCTCAGGACCGGATGGAGGTTAAGACCTGGAAGACAGGAGTATTTGTGAAAATCACGGGTCTGAACCCTCGTAAAACGGTGGGATATCGTGCCGATATCGATGGCCTGCCAATTACAGAAGAAACAGGACTGGAGTTCAAATCTGTCCATGAAGGCAGAATGCATGCCTGCGGCCATGATTTTCATATGAGCATCGCCCTTGGATTGATCCATCATTTTGTCAAGAACCCTGTTCATGACGATCTCCTGTTTATGTTCCAGCCTGCCGAGGAAGGCCCTGGCGGGGCAGAACCAATGCTGAATACGGATATTATGAAGGAATGGAAGCCGGATATGATTGTGGCTCTTCATATTGCCCCGGAATACCCGGTAGGCACGGTTGCGCTCAAAGAAGGATTGCTCTTTGCCAATACCTCGGAACTGTTTATCGACCTGGTAGGAAAAGGAGGGCATGCTGCCTATCCCCACAAAACCAATGATATGATCATTGCCGCCTGCAGCCTGGTCACCCAGCTTCAAACGATTGTCTCCCGGAACGTTGACCCATTGGACAGCGCTGTTGTCACAATTGGGAAAATCACTGGCGGTACAGTCCAGAATATCATTGCAGAGAAGGCAAGGATTGAAGGCACAATCCGCACGCTGTCACCTGAGTCAATGGCAAAAGTCAAACAGCGGCTGATGTCCATGGTCCGTGGTATAGAGGTCGGCTATGAGTGTGAGGCAGAAGTGGATTTTGGCGCCATGTACCATCAGGTTTACAATGAACCTGTGTTAACAAGGGAATTTATGGAGTTCGCCGGGAATATGGGGCAGTTCCAGGTAATAGAATGCAAGGAAGCGATGACAGGAGAAGACTTTGGCTATATGCTGAAGGAGATTCCAGGCTTCATGTTCTGGCTTGGGGTGGACTCTGGCTTCGGACTTCACCATTCCAGGCTTAATCCAGACGAAAAGGCAATCGGGTCGGCCATTTCCCTTCTTACATCGTATATCCAATACAAGTGTTCAAGCTGAGGTGTGAAAAATGAAATTACGGGAACCGATGCCCGAACTGTCTGGGGCGACAGAATGGCTGAATGGGAAAATGACAAGGGAAGAGCTGATAGGCACTGCACCTGTCCTTCTCCATTTTTGGTCGATCAGCTGCCGCCTGTGCAAGGAGGCAATGCCCCAGGTCAACGAGTTTCGCGATAAATTTAAGGACAGGCTCAAGGTGATTGCGGTGCATATGCCAAGGTACGATAATGATCTGGACCTCGAGGAAATTAAAAGGGTTGCGGCAGAGCATGAAATCACACAGCCAATCTTCATTGATAATGACCGTCATCTGACAGACCGCTTTAAAAATAAATATGTGCCTGCTTATTATATCTTTGATAAAGAAGGCAGGCTCCGTCATTTCCAGGCGGGGGGCAGCGGAATGGGCATGCTTGAGAAGCGGGTAAATCGGATACTGGATGAACTTGAAAAAAATGAATGAAACCAAAAAGGCAGGTCTTATGGACTGCCTTTTTTAATTGGTAACTTTATCCTGTTTCACACGTCATATAAATAAATGAAATGGGGTGTGGTGCATGGAGGGAATCAAAAAAGTCCTGTCTTTTATTTTAATTTTGCTGCTTTTGGCTGGTTGCAGCGGCATGGGACAGTCCGAAAGCAAGATGTCGGAATCAGGGGACAGTGCAGTGGAACAAGCAGAAGGAGAAATGTCAGTCCAGGACAGGGATTCAAACATGAAGAATGAAATGGCCACCGACGGAGGCAGCACTGAAGAGGCAGGGACGGAAGCACTGCCAGAGGAGCGAAAGGTCATTTATACAGCTGAGATCCATCTTGAGGTTAAAGACTTGGGCAAAGCCCAGAAGGAGTTCGAGGCTAAGGCATCTTCCTACGGGGGGTACATAGTAGAGTCCACTGCAAATGCACATGAAAATCAGCGCAGCGGTACGATGACTTTCAGGGTTCCTCAAGAGCATTTTTCATCATTTATCTCAGATGCCGAGAACGCAGCGGCAAGGGTGGCTAACCGCCATGTAAGCGGCCAGGATGTTACCGAAGAATATGTCGACCTGGAGGCAAGGCTTCGCTCTAAAAAAGCCGTGGAAGCAAGGCTGCTGGATTTTATGGAAAACGCCAAAAAAACCGAAGACCTTCTGAAGATTTCGTCTGACCTATCCGCTGTCCAGGAACAAATCGAACAATTGCAAGGAAGGATCAAATACCTTCAGAACCAGACATCCTACTCGACTATCACCATTTTTATGGAGGAAAGCCCGCATGTGATGGCCAAAAGCGATCTTAATCTCTGGCAAAAGATAGAAAAGCAGTTTGCGGTCAATATAAATTTGCTGCTCTCCATTATGTCCGGCCTTATCGTTGCGCTTATTGGGAATTTGCCAATATTGTTCATGCTGGCATTCCTTCTGGCTTTGGTTTGGGCCGCTCTCAGAAGAAGAAAAAAAGGCAGGAATCCCTCAGGAGCTCCCATGGAACAGCAGCCGCCAAAATAACGGATGAAAATACCCTATTGCTTAAGGGGCCGTTATGCTAAGATAGGACTGTAACTGGACTGTTTGGGGGGAACGATATGAAAAAGGAATTTGCTGTAATTGGTTTAGGCCGCTTTGGCGGAAGCATCTGCAAGGAATTATCCGAGCAGGGTGTCCCTGTCATGGCAATAGATAACAACGAGGAAAGGGTCAATAAGTTTGCAGCTATCGCCTCTCATGCCGTTTGTGGTGATACAACGGATGAGCAGGTGCTAAAAAGCCTGGGAATCCGCAACTTTGACCATGTGATTGTTGCCATCGGCGATAATATCCAGGCAAGTATTTTGACAACTCTAATGCTGAAGGAACTTGGTGTAAATAAAATAACGGTTAAAGCCCAAAACGATTATCATGAAAAGGTGCTGCGCAAAATTGGCGCTGATTTTGTTGTCCATCCGGAAAGGGATATGGGAAGGCGGATTGCACATAATATAGTTTCCAATAACGTGCTGGATTACCTTGAGCTTTCCGATGAACACAGCATTGCGGAGATTGTGGCCAGCAGCAAGCTTGGCGGACATTCAATCATTGATTTAAATATCCGCGCCAAGTATGGAATCAATATTGTAGCTATTAAAAGGGGAAATGATATCCTTGTTTCTCCCCAGGCGGACGAATTGATCCAAACTGGTGATATTCTTATCATCATTGGCGCAGACACAGATATCAACCGTTTTGAAAAGAAGGCATTGTAAGAAAAGCGGAAGCGCCTTTGGAACAGCTTTAAGGCTTTGTGCCATCTTTCTCATCTAAAACAAAAAATGCCGCACAGCTGTGCGGCATTTTTTTTATGGCTTAAAGACACAAATTATACTTCCATGATGATTGGCAAAATCATTGGGCGCCGCTTTGTTTTTTCATAAAGGAACGGTGCAAGTGTATCGGTGATTTCGTTTTTGATTTCTGACCACTGTGTCGTTTTTCTTTCCATCACTTTGTTCAGGTGCTTTGTAATGAGGCTTTGGGCATCATTGATAAGGTCCCCTGATTCTCTCATATACACAAATCCTCGCGAAATCAAATCAGGGCCAGCTGCAACTTTAAAGTCCTTCATGTTGATGCTGACGACCACAACGACGAGTCCTTCCTCAGACAGGATTCTCCGGTCGCGAAGGACGATATTTCCGATGTCGCCAATCCCGCTTCCATCGATATACACGGAACCTGATGGAATCTTTCCGGCAACCTGGGCTTCATCATTGCTAAGGGCAAGCACATCGCCATTATCCATGATAAAGCAATTTTCTTCTGGTACTCCACAGTCGACTGCCAATTTGGCATGCATCTTCTGCATTCTGAACTCTCCATGGATCGGCATGAAGAATTTTGGGTTAATCAGCCTGAGCATCAATTTTTGCTCTTCCTGCCCGCCATGCCCGGATGTATGAATGTCGCTTAGCTTGCCGTGGATGACTTCTGCCCCTGCACGCGAGAGCATATTGATTGTCCTGTTGACACTGATTGTGTTTCCAGGGATTGGGGATGAAGAAAACACGACGGTGTCTCCAGGAATGATTTGTATTTGCCTGTGCGTGCCATTGGCAATTCGTGAAAGGGCAGCCATTGGCTCTCCCTGGCTTCCTGTGCAGAGGATGGTTACCTGGTTGGCAGGCAAACGGTTGATCTGCTGGTGGTCAATGAAAGTATCCTTGGGTGCGCGGATATAGCCGAGCTCCTGTCCGATGGTTATTGCTGCTTCCATACTGCGTCCGAAGACAGCGATCTTTCTCCCGTTGGCTACCGCTGCCTCAGTCACCTGCTGCAGACGGTGGATGTTGGAGGCAAAAGTGGCAAAGATGACTCTTCCATCCACTTTTCGGAAGATATCATGGATGGTATTGCCTACTTTTCTTTCCGACATGGTGAAATTTGGCACTTCGCTATTTGTGCTGTCAGACAGAAGGCAGAGAACGCCTTCCTTCCCAATTTCGGCCATTTTAATCAGGTTGGCTGGCTCGCCGACTGGTGTAAAGTCAAACTTGAAGTCCCCTGTATGGACAATCTGCCCAGGAGGTGTCTTAACAACAATCCCATAGGAATCGGGGATGCTGTGGGTCGTCCTGAAGAAAGTAACGGATGTTTTCCGAAACTTGATCACATCGTCTTCCTTGATTTCAATCATTTTTGTCTGGCGAAGCAATCCATGTTCTTCAAGCTTGTTGCGAATCAAACCGAGGGCAAGCTTTCCGCCATAAATCGGTACATTGATCTGCTTCAGCAGGTAGGGAATGCCGCCAATATGGTCCTCGTGGCCGTGAGTGATGAAAAGCCCCCTGATTTTATCTTCATTTTTCACAAGATAGGAGTAATCAGGAATAACATAATCGATTCCCAGCAGCTCATCCTCTGGAAATTTAATGCCGGCGTCAATTAGGATAATCTCATCCTGAAACTGGACAGCGTAGGTATTCTTTCCGATTTCACCCAGTCCGCCCAAGGCGAAAACAGCGGTCTGGTCATTTTTAACAAATTTCATATTTTAATCATTCTCCAATACTTCGAAATATTCTTTTTGCTGTTCATATTCAAGATAACTACCCTCTACAGCCTGTACATATTCAATATTATAGGGGCGGTTTTTGAGCTTCGTCCGAACTTCCCTTTCCGACCCTGCTTCAATGTACAAAGTTTTGGTCTTTTCCCTTACTGGGACCTCTTTGATTTCTTCCTGATAGTAAACTTTAAAAATCATCAGACTCTCTCTCCTTATTGTCATCGCTTTTTTATTTAAAATTTAACATTTATAATCGTATCCCATAACCTGTTTGAATGGCTTCATCCCGTTATTTTCCACTTAAACAAATGTACAATAATGAAGGAGCCCTTCGCAAGTTTGAAGGGCTCAAAATTTTTAAGCGATAGTTTTTTTGCGAAGCATATCTTTCCACTGTTGCAAGAGCTTGCGTCTTAGCTTCTTTAACATAGTGGATCATCTCCTTACTTCTTATTTTAAACCATCCTTGTCCAATGTAAAGCAAACAAGGAAAGTTTTGCCGAATTTTAACTAAATTTCTTTCTTTTTATCTATATTATATGATAAAATTAGAGATTTTATTGTGTGTTACAGGTTATTTCATAAATATGTTGGATTTTGAAAACGGGAATGTCCACCTAATGCCGACCCTTTTTTTAAAATAGTATGAGCAGCCTTGAGGCTTATCATCCGGGAATGGGAGGAGCAAATAAAAAAACCTGCAAACTTTTTGCAGGTTTCTTCCTTACCTCTCAATCACTGTGGCGTTTTCGATTTCGGCAAAAGGGTTTTGTTTGTTAATGTGATCGTAGAACATGATTCCGTTCAAGTGATCAATCTCGTGCTGAAAAACGATGGCTGGCAGACCTTTTAAACGCAATCTGATTTCCTTCCCTTCCAGGGTCGTTCCTGTTACGGTCACTCTGGCATATCTTGGGACATACCCAGGAAAAGGTTCATCAACAGAAAGACATCCTTCCCCGCTTTTTAAATAGGACCGTTCGACTGAGTGGCTGACGATTTTTGGATTGAAAATTCCGTAGCTGTACAGTTTCTCCCTATCGTCATGAACATGGACAGCAATCATTCGCTTGGAAACATTTATTTGCGGTGCAGCCAGTCCGATTCCGGGACGAAGTCCAAATTTTTTTGCCATTTCAGGGTTTTGGCTGTTTATCACATATTGGAGCATTTCCTGAAGTATTTCATGATCTTCTTCTGATGCAGGCATCTGGACAGGTTCAGCGACTGTCCGCAGGGAAGGGTGGCCATCCCGTACGATGTCGTCCATAGTCAACATATTAAGGTTCACCTCAAAATCAGTATATGTACACCTTAGTCTAACAAATGTCACTTATAAAGTTAAAGCATATTCACAGGAAATAACCGCTGAAAAGGAAGATGCAAAAGTCGCATCTTCCCCAGCTAAAATTAATTCCAGCAGGCACAGCCTACAATAATAAGAAGGATGAACAGCACGACGATGAGGGCAAAGCCTCTGCCAAAACCGCCGACGTATCCTGGATAGCCGCATCCATAACCATATCCGTATCCAAACATAAAGGTAAACCTCCCCTTCTTTTTTTCGCCCTTAGCATGGCGATTAATATAAAATATGAAAGCACGGTCAAAATGTATGGGCGGATGCCCATAATCTGAATATTCCCGGAAAGTATTTGGGTGGGTGAGGCAGATGGGCATTCCCAAGGTTGTCAAAATACACTAAAATCCGATATAGTGAAATGGAAGCTGTAAGGAGGTCGTATTTTGGCAAACTATCGGAAAATCCTTGTTTTTGTTTTGTTGATATCTCTCACTGCTTTCGCGGCTGGATGCATGAACCGCCAGGACCCTGCGGAACAAATTTTTACCAAGCTTGAGGAAGTCGTCCAGATTGAGAAGGCCTTTGAGGAACAGCAGGAGCCTCTTGTGAAACTGGAACAGGAAGAAAAGGAACTTTATGCAAAAATCATTGAATTAAATATGGAACAGCATGACGAAATTGTCCGCTTGGCAGATGAAGCAATCACCATCGCCGATAAAAGAAAAGAGCATCTCGATAAAGAAAAGGAAAGCATAGAAGAATCGAGGGAGGAATTTGGCGGAGTGGAAGGAATTGCTGACAAACTCGAAGATTCTGAGCTGGAAAAGCAAGTGGCGGATCTTCAGCAGCTGATGCTTGATCGCTACGCCATTCACGATGAACTATATAAAAGTTATACTGACGGACTGTCCTATGACAAAGCGCTTTATGAACTTTTAAAGGATAAAGACCTGACCATCGAAACTCTTGAGGAGCAAATCAACAAGGTGAATGCTGCCTATGATGAGGTTCTCTCGGCTAATGAACGATTTAATGAAAAAACAGACCAGTATAATAAAGCTAAGCTCTCTTTTTACGATGCTGCAGGGTTGAATGTGGAGACGGAATGATATCAATATAATATTTCCCCCCTTTTTAATAGTGAGTATCGGTTCCGTAAAGGGACCGATGCTTTTTTTTTACCTGGCTTTGAAAGAAGGGAGAAAATTAAAAATGATACAGGTATATTATTTTTATAGTACAGTTTGTTCGAAAAGGATGCTTAAGAGGTGTGGGAATCTGAAACATTGTATTTGACGGGAGCTTTTTGGATATTGTACACTAAGGGACGTGAGAGTTGAATGTGTATCATTAAAGTTTGAAAATGAGATAGTACAGCCAGCAGGAAGCCTTGTGGCACAAATGCCTTGTTTGTGACTGCACTTTCTGTGGAAAACTACATAGTGGTGTTACGACGCACCAGTGCTGAACTTTAAGATGTATTTTCAACTCCCTGATGGAAAATTCACCGCTTTTGGGTACGCTATACCTGTATAAAAGATTAATTAATGTGATTAGGAAAGGAAGAGGTGACTTTTAGATGGCATCTAAAACAAAGAATACGATGGCTGACTCTGTAAAACAGCTTGAGCAAATTCAAGATGGATTTGAAACATTGCAAATCCTAAACGAAGAAGGGGAAGTTGTAAATAAAGCCGCTATGCCTGACTTGGCGGACGAGCAGCTTCAGGAATTAATGAAGAGAATGGTTTATACAAGGATTCTCGACCAGCGTTCCATTTCCCTGAACCGCCAGGGACGCCTTGGTTTTTATGCTCCGACAGCAGGGCAGGAGGCTTCCCAGCTTGCATCCCAATTTGCCCTTGAAAAAGAAGATTTCATTCTTCCAGGCTACCGTGATGTTCCGCAAATGATCTGGCATGGCCTTCCGCTTTATCAGGCATTCCTGTTCTCACGCGGCCACTTCCACGGCAACCAGATTCCTGAAGGCGTAAATGTGATTTCCCCGCAAATCATCATTGGTGCACAGTACATCCAGGCCGCTGGTGTTGCTCTTGGTATGAAAAAGCGCGGCGCCCAGTCTGTCGCGATTACTTATACAGGTGACGGAGGAGCTTCTCAAGGGGACTTCTACGAAGGCATTAACTTTGCTGGTGCATATAAAGCTCCTGCCATCTTCATTGTTCAAAACAACCGTTTTGCCATTTCTACTCCTGTTGAAAAGCAGTCTGCTGCCAAGACGATTGCCCAAAAGGCTGTTGCAGCCGGAATTCCTGGAGTACAGGTGGATGGAATGGATCCTCTTGCTGTTTATGTTGCAGTCCGCGAAGCTCGTGAACGTGCCGTTAATGGCGAAGGACCTACGCTAATTGAAACAATGACCTACCGTTATGGTCCGCATACAATGGCTGGGGATGATCCAACACGCTATCGTACAGCCGACCTTGACAATGAGTGGGAAAAGAAGGATCCGCTTGTCCGTTTCCGCAAGTTCCTCGAATCAAAAGGAATCTGGAATGAGGAAATGGAAAACGAAGTGATTGAAAAGGCAAAAGAAGATATTAAAGACGCAATCAAAAAGGCTGACGAACAGCCAAAACAAAAGGTGACCGACTTAATGTCCATCATGTATGAAGAAATGCCGAGTCACCTTCAGGAACAATATGAAATTTATACAGAGAAGGAGTCGAAGTAAGCCATGGCTCAAATGACAATGATTCAAGCTATTACCGATGCGATGCGCGTTGAGCTTCGCAATGATCCGAATGTCCTCGTCTTCGGGGAAGACGTTGGTGTAAACGGAGGGGTATTCCGTGCAACAGAAGGACTTCAAGCAGAATTTGGGGAAGAGCGGGTATTTGATACTCCGCTTGCAGAGTCCGGTATCGGCGGTCTGGCAATTGGACTAGGCCTGCAAGGCTATAGGCCTGTAATGGAAATCCAGTTCTTTGGTTTCGTTTATGAAGTAATGGACTCAGTTGCGGGACAAATGGCTCGTATGCGTTATCGTTCTGGCGGAACTTACACTTCTCCTGTAACGATTCGTTCTCCATTTGGCGGCGGCGTACATACGCCTGAAATGCATGCTGACAGCCTCGAAGGACTTGTGGCACAGCAGCCTGGCCTAAAAGTGGTTATTCCATCCACTCCATACGATGCCAAAGGATTGCTTATCTCTTCAATCCGCGATAATGACCCGGTTGTTTTCCTTGAGCATATGAAGCTTTACCGCTCCTTCCGCCAGGAGGTTCCTGAGGAAGAATACACCATTCCATTGGGAGTAGCCGACGTCAAGAGGGAAGGCACGGACCTTTCCATTATTACTTACGGTGCAATGGTTCATGAATCATTAAAAGCTGCCGAAGAGCTGGAAAAAGAAGGTCATTCTGTAGAGGTAATCGATTTACGTACTATCATGCCTTTCGATATCGATACAATCATTGCTTCCGTTGAAAAAACCGGCCGTGCGATGGTCGTTCAGGAAGCTCAAAAACAGGCAGGGATTGCAGCACAAATCGTTGCAGAAATCAACGATCGTGCAATCTTGAACCTTGAAGCTCCGGTTTTGCGCGTGGCAGCTCCTGATACTGTATTCCCATTCTCACAAGCGGAAACTGTATGGCTTCCGAATTATAAAGATGTAATTGAAACAGCTAAGAAAGTTCTTACATTCTAATAACACTTAAAAAAATCAGTGGTCTCTTTTCAGCCCCGCATTGGATGGGGCTGGACAGACACTTACGTTTTTATAACTAGGAGGGTGATTTTTAGTGTCATTCCAATTTAAAATGCCAGACATCGGTGAAGGCATTCATGAAGGGGAAATCGTTAAATGGTTCGTAAAGCCTGGCGATAAAATCCAGGAAGACGATGTCCTTTGTGAAGTTCAAAATGATAAAGCGGTAGTAGAGATTCCTTCTCCAGTGGCAGGAACAGTTGAAGAAATCCTTGTAGAAGAAGGCACAGTTGCTACTGTTGGACAAACCCTGATCTCTTTTGACGCACCAGGTTATGAAAACCTGAAGTTTAAAGGTGATGAAGAAGACGCACCAGCAGGGGATGCCAAGACGGAAGCACAGGTTCAATCAACAATGGAATCCGGACAGGACCTTAAAAAAGAAGAAGCAAATGCTCCGGCAGCTCAGGGAGCAACGGGTGCAGCAGCGGCTTCAGCTCCAGAAGCTGAAGCAGACCCGAACCGCCGCGTAATCGCAATGCCTTCAGTGCGTAAATATGCACGCGATAAGGGCATCGATATCCGCCTTGTTTCCGGAACGGGCAAAAACGGTCGTGTTCTGAAAGAAGACATTGACAACTTCCAAAACGGCGGAGCAGAGGCGCCAGCGGCTGCGCAGCAGCAGGAAGCACCAGCGGCAGAAGCAAAAGCACCTGCAGCTCAGGCTGTTCCTCAGGGACAGTATCCAGAAACCCGCGAGAAGATGAGCGGAATTCGCAGAGCCATTGCCAAGGCTATGGTAAATTCAAAGCATACAGCTCCGCACGTTACATTAATGGACGAAATCGATGTAACCAAGCTGGTAGCCCACCGCAAGAAATTCAAAGAAGTTGCTGCACAAAAAGGAATCAAGCTTACATTCCTTCCATATGTGGTAAAAGCATTAACAAGTGCGCTGCGTGAATACCCAGCATTGAACACTTCTCTTGATGATGCGACTGATGAGATTATTCACAAGCATTATTACAACATCGGTATTGCGGCTGACACTGAAAAAGGTCTTCTTGTACCTGTTGTAAAAGATGCTGACCGGAAGTCTGTATTCACCATTTCAAACGAAATCAATGAACTTGCAGTCAAAGCCCGTGATGGCAAGCTCGCTCCGGATGAGATGAAGGGCGCTTCCTGCACGATTTCAAACATTGGATCTGCAGGCGGACAATGGTTTACTCCTGTCATCAACCATCCAGAAGTAGCTATTTTAGGTATTGGCCGCATTGCTGAAAAAGCCATTGTTAAAGATGGAGAAATTGTAGCTGCTCCGGTATTGGCTCTATCACTAAGTTTCGACCACCGCATGATCGACGGTGCAACAGCGCAGAATGCAATGAATCATATCAAACGCTTGTTAAACGATCCAGAACTATTGTTAATGGAGGCGTAATAAATGGTAGTAGGAGATTTCCCAATTGAAACAGATACTATAGTCATTGGTGCAGGCCCTGGCGGATATGTGGCAGCGATTCGTGCTGCCCAGCTTGGCCAAAAAGTAACAATTGTCGAAAAGGGAACGGTTGGCGGAGTTTGCTTGAATGTCGGATGTATTCCTTCAAAGGCTCTTATCTCAGCTGGCCACCGCTTTGAGAATGCGAAGCATTCTGAAGGCATGGGGGTTATTGCCGAGAATGTTACATTGGACTTCTCTAAAGTCCAGTCCTTCAAGGAAAGTGTCGTCAAGAAATTGACAGGCGGTGTTGAAGGTCTGTTAAAAGGAAACAAAGTAGATATCGTTAGCGGTGAAGCGTACTTTGTGGATGCTAACACCCTAAGGGTAATGGATGAAAATTCAGCTCAGACTTATACATTTAAAAATGCAATCATTGCGACTGGATCCCGTCCGCTGGAAATTCCTGCGTTCAAATATTCAAAGCGTGTCTTGGATTCTACAGGCGCATTGAATCTTCAGGAACTTCCAAAGAGCATCGTCGTAATTGGCGGAGGCTATATTGGAACTGAACTTGGCGGAGCTTATGCCAGCTTCGGCACGAAGGTGACAATTCTTGAAGGTGCGGATGAAATCCTTAACGGCTTTGAAAAGCAGATGTCTTCACTAGTAAAACGCAACCTGAAGAAAAAAGGTGCTGAAATCATTACAAAGGCCCTTGCTAAAGGTGTAGAAGAAAAAGAAGATGGCGTTGTTGTTACTTATGAAGCCAAAGGCGAAGAACAGAAGATCGAAGCGGACTATGTGTTTGTCATGGTAGGTCGCAAGCCGAATACGGATGAACTTGGCCTTGAGCAGGCAGGCGTGGAGCTGACCGATCGGGGAATCATCAAAATTGACAAGCAATGCAGAACCAATATCAGCAACATTTATGCTATTGGTGATGTTGTCGAAGGACCGCCGCTTGCCCATAAAGCTTCCTATGAAGGTAAAATTGCGGCAGAAGCCATTGCAGGCCATGCGTCTGAAATCGACTATCTGGGAATCCCTGCAGTCGTATTCTCAGACCCTGAATTGGCATCTGTTGGCTATACCGAAGCACAGGCGAAAGAAGAAGGCCTTGATGTTGTTGCTGCAAAATTCCCATTCGCAGCCAATGGCCGTGCCTTGTCCCTCAATGAGTCGGACGGTTTCATGAAGCTCGTGACACGCAAGGAAGATGGCTTGATCATCGGTGCCCAAATTGCAGGCGCTGGTGCTTCAGATATGATTGCCGAGCTTGGCTTGGCCATTGAGACTGGCATGACAGCTGAAGATTTGGCTATGACCATCCATGCACATCCTACCCTTGGTGAGATTTCCATGGAAGCAGCCGAAGTTGCATTGGGTAATCCTATCCATATCATTAAATAATGAATAAAAAAGTCCTTCCGTAAAGGAAGGACTTTTTTTTATGTCTTAACGGCCCTGTTGGGCTATGTTATCCGAAAGCGCTTGTGCCAATGGCTGGATGATTTTTTCCTTGGAGACAATGCCATCAATTTTAAGCACCACTTCGTCCTCGAAAAATACGAGTATGGCAGGGCTTTCCTTCACATCGAAAAGCTTATGATATTTATCTGCCTTGTCCCCGGATAGAACCATCATATTGCTGATTTCATTTGGGAAATCATGTTTAAGTTCAATAATGGCATCATAGTAGGCAACTTCGTGGTTGTAGTCTTTTTCATCAGAGAAAAAAACAATCTGCTTAATTTCATTATCAATATTCAACTCTTCATAATCCCCAACTGTATTGCACGAAGAAGAGAATAGCAGGAAGGAAGCGGCTAAAATAAAAGACAATACTTTCATTCATCTTGCCTCACTTTTCCGGGAATGGTTTTATGTTCATAATTCAAAGCCATTCTATCACAGCAAAATCGGAAATAGCCTGATGTCATTCAAATGTTACAAAAATGAAAAATAACAAGAATTTTCATTCATATAATAGAGAGGGGGGCCATTAAAGATACAGATTTAGAACGGGGGGATCAGGTTGAAATACTATTATGTTTTAATGCTGCAGCTAATCATTTGGAGTGCCTACAGCCTGATGGAATGGCTTTCCCAGCATGATCATCCAATTTATAATGGCCTAATGTTTTTAGTATTCTTTTATTTATCGAATGTAATTGGGAATGCAATCATAAAATCAGTCAAAAAAACATTGTTGGCCACTTTTGCGAGCCTTGGCTTGTATTCCATATTCCATATGGCAATGGCAGTTTTGCAAATCTGACGATAAGGGCGAGTGCTTTAAGCAAAAAAAAAAAAATGGCCATTTGGCCATTTTTTATTTTCGCGGATAAAAGTACATGATCCTGCCATTAAATAAATGCAGCTCTCCCTGTAATTTTTTTGCAAGGAATTTGCAAAATTCATTAGCTTTTCCTTTATCGCCGGCTGTTGCTGTTTCAGGAAGGGTGATTTGGATGTATGTTTGTTCCCATTTATCTCCGCTATCATCGGAGATTGTCTCTTTATCGATGCCCATGAGTATTAGATTGTAGCGGTCAAGCTGTGATTCAAGGTAAAACCAGGTTCCTTTCCCGCTAGCTTTTTCCTTGATTTCATAAGGGAAAGCAGATGCTTCATAGCTCCATCCAAGCTGGTCGCCGGTTTTGGCTGTAATTTCTTTATAATAATGAAACAACTCCTGTACCTCTTCCGTTGTAACCGTTTCCTTCGCAGATGAAGGTACTAGCTTAATATATGCGTTGCTGGACATTGGCCATCCCCCTATTTCTCTAATTCTATTTACTACTATTCTAGCACTTGAAAAATACACCGACAATATCCAACATCAAACTTGCATGTTTATACACTTATATGTTATAATATTCTAAATATTATAAAAGGAGGAGATGGCTGATGGATCTGTTCGAAAAGCTTTATGATGAACACGAAAAGGTAAAGGTGAGATTTGTCGGTTTTACTACAGATGACACCCGCTATGATTTTGGCATCGTGTACACTAATATGTTTTTCGGTAAGCCGCTCATTGTATGCATGCAGACTGGGCGTTCAACCCTCCTCGATCCAGCTGACCTTGATAATATCGATTACCTCCAAAAAACCTTTAGGATTCAGGATGTAAAACAGGCTTCCGATTTGGCTGAGTTTTTTCAGGAAACACTGCCTGCTATGCCTTTTGCCACTCAATATGAATAGACAATATAAAAACCAGGCCGTCCTAGAATGTACCCTATAGAGTAGACACCTAAAAAAAGTCTACCTATAGGGTACTTTTTTGTATAATTAAGCAATACAACATGAGGGACTGGAGAACGGTTATGAGTAAAAAGACTTTTACAGAGAAAGAGATCAAAAAGCTTTCAGCTAACAAATATGTTAAATCTGTATCTTCAAAAGGCATCACCTATACAGATGATTTTAAGAGATTATTTATAGCGGAAAAAGAAACAGGCAAATTGGCGAGAGAAATATTTGAAGAGTGTGGGTTTGATGCAGAGATCCTGGGGACGGAGAGAATTAGGTCAGCCAGTAAGAGATGGAAGAAAGCATACATGGAGAATGGGGTCGCTGGGCTACGCGATACCAGGTCGGGAAATTCAGGGCGTCCGAGAGACAGAGAACTGACATTAGAGGAGAAAAATGCCTGTCTGGAGGCACAAATCAACCTGCTTAAGGCGGAGAACGAGCTGCTAAAAAAGATACGGTTCGCGGAAAGGAGGATGAAGAAGTAGTCCTTCCCMCTTGCCAAAAGTATATCCTTATTCGTTCAGTGATTGAGAAATACAAGCTGAAGAATATGGTTAGCTATCTATGTACAATATCGGGTGTTTCAAGAAGCGGTTATTACAATTATTTTTCAGTGGACTCACAAAAACGGAGAGAGCAAAAAGAGGAGCAGGACCAGCTCGTAAAGGAAATGATTCTAAAAGCCTTCCATTTCAAAAAGCGTAAGAAAGGCGCACGCCAAATCAAGATGACACTGGCGGGTCAATTTAATGTTGTCTACAATTTGAAGCGCATTCGGCGAATTATGAGGAAATACGGGATTATCTGCCCCATTAGAAAAGCCAATCCTTATAGGAGAATGATGAAGGCCACAAAAGAGCACAGAGTGGTGCCAAACCTGTTAAAGCGTCAGTTTAAGCAAGAGATCCCCGGCAAAGTTCTGCTCACTGATATTACTTATCTAAATTACTCGAACGGACAAAGAGCTTACCTATCCGTCATAAAGGATGGGTCTACAGGTCAAATACTGGCTGAATATTTGTCTGACCGGATGACGATGGAACTAGCCACTAACACTCTACACAAGCTAAAGAAGAACCGTAATTTCAAGAAAGCAAAGGAAGCATTAATTCATTCGGATCAAGGGGTTCACTATACCCACCCTGACTTTCAAAAATTCGTTAAGAAGCTTGGGTTGCGTCAGTCAATGTCAAGACGGGGTAACTGTTGGGATAACGCCCCCATAGAATCCTTTTTTGGCCACCTTAAAGACGAGGTTAATATAAAKGGATGTAAGACGTTGAACGAACTTAAAAATGAAATTAGCAGGTATATTACTTACTACAACAACCAGAGATATCAATGGAACCTAAAAAAGATGACCCCTGTTCAATACAGAGATCATCTTCTTAAAGCTGCCTAGGTTTTTTTTAGAATGTCCTTTACAAAGGGTACACTTTATCCGCAGGCCTGGTTTTTTATGTTATCCTATTGGATTTAAGTACATATAAATATAAATTTAAATCTCTATATTCAGCAAATTTTTTTAATGTGTTATACAAATAAGGCTTGAAAAGTTAATAATGTTATATTATTATTGATTTAAAGATACTAAAACGCTTTCAGTAAGCTTAAAATTCGAATGAAAAGGGGTTTGAAAAGATGGGAACTATCGTATGCCAAACTTGCAATACCACAATTGACCACTTCGAAGATGAAAAGGTTTCAGTTCTTTATTCCAACAAATGTGAATGCTGCCACGATCACCAACAGGAAAGATAATAAAAATAAATGGGTATGCGATTCTTATCGCATACCCTCTTTTTTTTAACAATGCATGAATTACTCAAGGCAAACACGTTTACAGCCACAGTCTTATCTAATGGCTTTGTGTTCCTTAATTACTCGGATCATCTGAAGCTGGTCGTCTTCAGGACCCTGTACGGGGAGTCCAGCCTCGACATTCATCTTGATATATTCAAGATTCTCATCCGTGATGATCTCCCCGGGAATAAAAATCGGGATTCCTGGGGGATAAACCATAACAAACTCGGCAATGATCCGGCCGCTGGACTCGGCAAATGGTATCACTTCCGTATCAGCATAAAAGGCATCCCTAGGGGTCAATGCCAGCAGCGGAATATCTGGAAGGAAAACCTTGGCATGAACCTTTTCGGCCCGATGGTGGAATTCGGCGGATAATGCTTCAAGAGCACGGACCAGCGTATCTCCTTCGGTTTCCGTATCGCCTGGTGTAATGATACAAAGCAGGTTATACAAATCAGAAAGCTCAACTTCAATATTGAATGTTTCGCGCATCCACTTTTCAGCATCATAGCCTGTAATTCCCAGGTCTTTAACCGAAATGATGAGCTTTGTTGGATCATAGCCAAAAGTGGCTTTACTTCCAAGAATTTCTTCGCCGACACAATAAAGGTGTTCAATTTTGTTTACCCGTTCCCTGATGGACTGGGCCAGATTGATGGTGGCGCCAATCAGTTCTCTTCCTTCCGTCACAAGCCTTCTGCGGGCAACATCCAGCGAAGCCAGCAAGAGGTAGGAAGTGGAGGTTGTGGTCAGCATCGATATGATGGATTGCACACGTTTAGAAGAAACCAGCCCTTCCTTCACATTAAGGATAGAACTTTGGGTCATGGACCCGCCAAGTTTATGGACGCTCGTTGCGGCCATGTCGGCACCTGCCTGCATGGCAGACAGCGGCAGTTCATCGTGGAAATGGATATGGACTCCGTGTGCTTCATCAACCAAAACGGGGACGTCAAACGAATGGGCAATTTGGACAATCTGCTTCAAATCGGCAGCCACACCAAAGTAGGTTGGGTTGATTACAAGGACTCCCTTGGCGTCAGGATGCTGTTCAAGTGCTTTTTGGACAGCATCCGTTGTGATGCCATGCGAAATCCCGAGCTTTTCATCAATCTCAGGATGGATGAATATCGGGATGGCGCCTGAAAACACAATAGCTGACATAACAGATTTATGGACGTTTCTAGGGACGATGATTTTATCCCCTGGCCCGCATACGGTCATGATCATAGTCATGATTGCCCCGCTTGTTCCCTGGACAGAGAAGAAGGTATGATCAGCGCCAAATGCCTTGGCAGCTAAATCCTGGGCTTGTTTGATGATTCCTTTGGGGGAATGAAGGTCGTCCAGCGGCCCAATGTTGATCAAGTCGATAGACAATGCATTATCGCCGATAAATTCCCTGAATTCAGGATCGATGCCGCTACCCTTTTTATGGCCCGGTATATGAAACTGGACAGGATTCTTTTTTGCATGTTCTTTCAATGCGGTGAATAATGGTGTTTGATTTTGGGACAACAATGGCTTGTACACCTCTTTATTTTAAGTTACTTTATTCATCCATTTTTTCAAAACAAAATGCATTATAGCACTATTCATACCCTTTGCATAGAAAATTATCGGCTGACTGCCATAAATGGAGCACTTACTTATTCATTCCCTTGTTTTGCATGAATAAAAGGGAAAATGCCGCTAAAAGTCGAATAGGGGAAAAGAAAGGAGATGTAAAAGGATGAGATGGGAAACGAAAATCACGAAATTGCTGGGTATTAAATATCCGATCATTCAAGGAGGCCTGGCGTACCTTGCCTATTCGGAGCTGGCGGCGGCAGTCTGCAATGCTGGAGGACTGGGGCAAATTACGGCCATGTCGCTGAAAAGCCCTGCTGACTTAAGGGAGGAAATTCTCAAATTAAAGAGTTTGACCGACAAGCCCTTCGGCGTTAATTTTGCCATAGGTCAACATGGGAGGCCTTTTGCTGATTTCCTGGCTGTGGCGATCGCCGAGGAAGTTCCGGTCATTACCATGACAGGAGGAAATCCGGCTCCGATTTTTGAACAGCTGGAAGGGACGGATACCAAGAAACTCGTACTCGTGGCTGCAAAGAGGCAGGCCCAAAAAGCAGAGGAACTGGGAGCTGATGCTGTCATGGTGGTCGGACAGGAAGGAGGAGGGCACCTAGGCCGGAATGATACCGGGACAATGGTCCTCATCCCAAGCGTGGTAGATGCCGTGGGCATACCGGTTATTGCTTCGGGGGGCATAGGGGATGGCAGGGGTTTGATGGCTGCTTTGAGTCTTGGGGCTGAAGGTATTGAGATGGGAACAAGGTTTATTGCCACCAAGGAGTGCGTGCATGCCAATGAAATTTATAAAACCCGGCTCATTGAGGGAAGTGAAAATGATACGGTGGTGATTAAACGGTCGATAGGAGCACCTGCACGAGCGATTGCCAACGACTGGACCGGAAAAATCCTTGAACTGGAAGAAAAGCACGGCAAATATGAGGCGCTGAAAGATTATATCAGCGGTGAGGCAAACAAAAAATATATATACGATGGAGAGGAAAGCCAAGGCTTTGCCTGGGCAGGCCAGGTGATGGGACTTATCAAGGATGTTCCTTCGGTCAGTGAACTGATGGACCGCCTGATCTTTGATGCAGAGGCGATCAGAAAGAAGTGGGGAGAATAGGGTTTCTGCAAGTTGCACCTCATGCCTTTATATGTAACAATCAACAAAAAAGCATATAAAAGAAGGTGCGAAACATGGAATACCAATATCCCCTTGACCATACCTGGTCAACAGATGAGATCATCGATGTCATTCATTTTTTTGAGCAAATTGAGCAAGCTTATGAAAAAGGGATCGAACGCGAACGGCTGATGTCGGCTTATCGCCGCTTCAAGGAAATCGTACCGAGCAAATCTGAGGAGAAGCAGGTTTTTGCCCAATTCGAGGAAGAAAGCGGCTACTCTTCCTATAGGACAGTCAAAAAAGCAAGGGAAGCCTCGGAAGGAGACAAAATCAGAATGAAGTGAAAAAACGGCCTGCTGGCCGTTTTTATTATTATACCCTTGATTTACATCCGGGCCATGCTGTTTCAAAGACCCTTTAAAAATAGGCTTTTCCAGGTGCCAGGAATAGAGCAGGCAAGGTTTATGCCAATTTGTAAAGGGGTAATAAAGTTTTAAATACATCCTCAATTTTTTCAATTAATTCATCTGAACTAAGAGTGATGGCCTTATCCCGGGGAATTTGATAACCACAAAGGATTTCAGCCTTTTTAACGGTTTGCAAACGGTAGAAAAGAGAGACCAATTCGTCTTTTGAAAGCCCGCTTTGCGGAATGACATCGGGTTTTGTATGGTCTGTTGACCACACAAAATCTTCGGGTGTTTGGCTGAATACAGTGTCCGCATTTCTTTCAAGCAGTTTTCCGAATTCTTCCTTATTCGGAGCCTCATAAATGAGAGCAAACCACACAAACAAATGGGTTTCCCAAAGGCCAATTTGAAAGTGCGGCATCATTTTATAGCCTCGGGGATTGGCAGCGAAAGCTACCCAGGTATCTTTGGGCGGGTTTTTGGTCCTCCGGGCATGTTTGGCTACATGATAATGCATCTCATCTCCAACAAGGCTCGAAAGCTGGGGGGAGAAATGGCTGCCAAGTTCTTCGAGTTTGGGACGAATATGCAGCTTTAAAGCCTCCATGCGTTCGTCAAGTCCATCTATTGTAAATACATCAAAGTCTTTGTCTGTAAAACCGGAAAATGTCATTTTTAATACCTCCTAAGCTTTGTAAAATATTGTAGCAAACCAGGTGTCAATATTGAAGCAGCAAGGCTTATGGGTAAACACACAAATTTGTTGCATCGTCCACTAGAGGCTCATAGAATATTAAAACAATTCATTACTAATTGAATGAAGGAGTGCATAGATGTGAAACAACTGGTCAATTCGACAAAGAAAAAGACAGGTGAACAGCAAAGAAAGGCCGTTTTAAGGCTGGAAATGGATTATGAACTCGCAACACTATTTGAGGCAATGGGTGAATCCAACCAGTCAAAAGTAAAGGAATGCAAGCAAAAGCTTGAAAGAATCCGCCAGGAGCTGGTAAAGCTAAAAGCTCTCTAATCCGTATATATATAGAAGCAAGTTCACTAACAAAAAGGATTGGGTAAAATAAAATGATTAATGGGAAAATGAAAATGCGGGAACAATGAAAACGAACTCCTGGGAAAGAGGGGGTTCGTTTATTATTTTAAGCATTTTTGAAATCAGAGGTAAAAATACTTGAAGCGATAAAATATTTTCGATAAGCTGAATCTAATCTTTTTAAAAGGAAATAAATGCAAAAAGAAACAGGGGGAAGCACGATGCCAGCGACGATTCAAGAAATCGATACATATGCAAAGCAGTTGATAAAAGAGGCAGGGGAGCGGATTCGGACTTCCTTTCCAAAAACGCTGAATATCACAACAAAATCAAACCCTAATGACCTGGTTACCAATATCGACCAGGAAATAGAGCGTTTTTTTATTGAAAAAATTAATGACCGATTTCCTGAGCACAAAATTCTTGGGGAAGAAGGATATGGTGACAGCATAGAAAAGCTGTCCGGCATTGTTTGGATTATTGATCCAATTGACGGCACAATGAATTTTATCCATCAGCAGCGGAACTTTGCTATTTCCGTAGGGATCTATGAAAACGGTGCAGGGAAAATCGGTTTGATCTACGATGTGGTCCACGATGAATTATATCATGTCGTTAAAGGCGAAGGCGTTACGATGAACGGAGAAAAGCTGCCGCGCCTTGAAGAAAGAGCGGTCTCCGAGTCCATTGTCGCCATGAATGCAATGTGGGTAATTGAAAATCGCAGGCTTCCCCGTGAACTCCTTGCGCCTCTTGTAAGGGATGTGAGGGGAACGAGGTCGTATGGCTCAGCTGCAATGGAAATGGTTTATGTCGCAAGTGGAAGAATTGACGCGTATATAACCCCAAGGCTGTCTCCATGGGATTTTGCTGCAGGGATCATCATGATTGAGGAGCTTGGAGGAGTGGCCACCAATTTACGAGGAGAACCGCTGGACTTATTGAAGGAAAACTCTGTATTTGTGGCCAAGCCGGGACTTCACAAAGAGATATTGGGAAAATACCTTAAAGACGGAAAATGGTAAGGCGTGTGTTAAAGGATTTTAGGTGTAATGAGAGGGGCCTGGCCGATTACCCGTTTCATTCGGACAGCTATTGGTGAAAAGGCGAGGCTCGAGTCCGAAAGCGAGCGTTATTCGGACAGCTATGGGGTAAAAGTCGAGGGTGGAGTCCGAATCCGGGCGTTATTCGGACAGCTATGGGGTAAAAGTCGAGGGTGGAGTCCGAATCCGGGCGTTATTCGGACAGCTTCGGGGTAAAAGTCGATGAACGAGTCCGAAAGCGAGCGTTATTCGGGCAGCTTCGAAGAAAAGTCTGGGCCCGAGTCCGAATACAGGCGCTATTCGGACAACCTCAGGAGAAAAACCGAGCACCGAGTCCGAATCCCCCTCATTCGGCCACCCTCAACAAAAAGTCAAGCTCCAAGTCCGAATCTGCCTCCACATCCATAAAGCAAAAAACAAAAAAAGGCCATTCCTGGCCTTTTTACATTTCCCCGTTTTCCCTCAGCTTCTTTTTCGTCTTGAATCCATATCCCATAACAACCACCAGTCCGGCAATGGAGGCAAGTGCACCGGCAATGCTATCCTCCCCAATCGCTATTCCAACCCCAATCATGCATGACGCGGCAGCAATTGCCAAAAATAAAAAGAACCAGTTTATTTTCATTATAATCCCCCTTCAGACAGTTATTTGAAAAATTTTTAGGTTTTGCGTGTATTTGTGGTATAATAACTCAGTTGTAAAAAAATGATAACATATTTGAGATAAAGGCGGTTGACTTTTTTGAAATTAAGAGAAGATATTCGCAATATAGCCATCATTGCCCACGTTGACCATGGAAAAACGACACTTGTTGACCAGCTTTTAAGACAGGCCGGAACATTTCGCGCAAATGAAGCGGTTGAAGAGCGCGCGATGGATTCCAATGACATAGAAAGAGAACGCGGAATTACGATTCTTGCCAAGAACACGGCAATTAAATATAAAGATAAAAGGATCAATATCCTTGACACTCCTGGACACGCAGATTTCGGCGGCGAAGTTGAACGAATCATGAAAATGGTTGATGGCGTCCTTCTTGTTGTGGATGCTTATGAGGGATGCATGCCGCAAACCCGTTTCGTATTAAAGAAAGCATTGGAGCAGCGCTTGACTCCAATTGTTGTTGTAAATAAAATTGACCGTGATTTTGCCCGTCCTGGCGAAGTAGTGGATGAAGTCCTAGACTTGTTCATTGAGCTAGGAGCGGATGAAGACCAGTTGGAATTCCCAGTGGTATATGCTTCCGGTATCAATGGAACGGCGAGCATGACACCGGACAAGCAAGATGAAAACATGGAAGTTCTTTACGAAGCGATCCTGGACCATATTCCAGCACCGGTTGACAACCAGGAAGAACCGCTTCAGTTCCAGGTGGCACTCCTAGACTATAACGACTATGTTGGCCGTATCGGCATTGGCCGTATATTCCGCGGAACCATGAAAGTGGGCCAGCAGGTTGCATTAATGAAGCTTGATGGTTCTGTAAAGCACTTCAGGGTTACAAAGATGTTTGGTTTCTTTGGTTTGAAGCGGGAGGAAATCCAGGAAGCAAAAGCTGGAGACCTGATTGCTGTTTCCGGAATGGAAGATATCAATGTTGGGGAAACAGTATGTCCCGTCGAACATCAGGACGCACTGCCAGTTCTTCGAATTGATGAGCCAACCCTGCAGATGACCTTCCTTGTCAACAATAGTCCTTTTGCCGGCAAAGAAGGAAAGTACCTGACAGCCAGAAAGATTGAGGAAAGACTGCGCGCACAGCTGCAGACAGACGTCTCCCTGCGCGTTGACAATACCGATTCCCCGGATGAGTGGATTGTTTCCGGCCGCGGTGAACTGCATCTTTCCATCCTAATTGAAAATATGCGCCGTGAAGGCTATGAACTTCAAGTATCCAAGCCTGAAGTTATTGTCAAGGAAATCGACGGAGTGCGCTGCGAGCCGATTGAACGCGTCCAGATTGACGTTCCTGAAGAGAATACAGGTTCAGTTATGGAGTCTATCGGAGCACGTAAAGGTGAAATGCTCGATATGGTCAACAACGGCAGCGGGCAAGTCCGGTTGATATTCAATGTTCCAGCCCGTGGCCTTATTGGGTATACAACAGAGTTCCTGACATTGACACGAGGATACGGCATCATCAACCATTCCTTCGACAGCTACCAGCCGATGCAGCAAGGCCAGGTAGGCGGCAGGAGACAGGGTGTTCTTGTCTCAATGGAGAGCGGAAAAGCTTCCACTTATGGTATAATGGGCGTAGAAGATCGCGGAACCATTTTTGTCGAGCCTGGAACCGAAATTTATGAAGGTATGATTGTCGGCGAGCATACTCGTGAAAATGACATTACCGTCAACATCACAAAAGTAAAACAAGCCACGAATATCCGCTCTGCCAACAAGGATCAGACTTCGGTCATTAAAAAGCCGCGGATCATGACCCTGGAGGAATCTCTCGAGTATTTGAATGATGATGAATACTGTGAAGTAACTCCGGAATCCATCCGCCTGCGGAAGAAGATTCTTGATAAAAATGAACGTGAACGAATTGCGAAGAAGAAGAAATACGCAGAGCAAGATAAATAGGGGGAAGCAGTATGGATATAAGCCAGCGTCTAAGTTTTTTTGCGGCATTGTATAGAGTGGATGAAAACCCCGAGCTCGGTATGTGGATGCTCTATTTGACGATTACACTTCTGAGTATTCTCGTATACAAGCTGGGTTTTGCTAAGACGCTTCCAATCGGAAAGTCCGTTTTGATCTATCTTTTTCTAATTCTGGGGTGCACAGTGCTGACTGCCCTGGGGGTATTTTTACCCATGGCAGAAGGACTTGTTGTCGCAGCGCTGATTCTGATAATTTATAAAATGCGTCTCCGCCTGCATAAAAAGCAGGAAATGGATGCAGGTTGAGGTGATTCGAAATGAATTCGCTGCAGGATGCCATTTATAATTGGCTGACCATAAAAGTCGTCGTTGATGAACGGCCTGAAGATACAGCGGCGGTCGATACGAAAGCCCTGTTTGAAGAAATCCTGGCTGATGAACATGGCGTACAGGTGCCGGAAGTGAAAACGGATGAGCAAATGTACTATGTATCCCTTGAGAAGAATGGGGAAGAGAAGACATACCGATTTCCGCGGGATTTGATTGAAGTCATGATTGACCAAATCAATGGCGAGCCGGAAAAATACCCGAACTACCCTGAAGAATAGAAAAGCCCAAGCGCCTTTCTAATCATGACAAAAAACCAGTGTGCGTGAGCACACTGGTTTTTTGTCATGTTATAACTACCATTCATCGTTTTCCGCAGGGGATCTGTACAGCCTGAAATTGCCGGTTGCCATTCGTTTCTTTGTGTTTTCTGCGATCCGTTCGTGGCACGGGTTGCACATGTAGGTATGAATGGGCCTGTTCCTGAGCTGTTTGGCCTGCAGTGTGTCATCATTTATGGACTCAATTTTATCGCATATTACGCATTTTACTCTCAAAATTTTCACCTCAAGCTTCGGTTCTATTATTGGATGATATCTATTATAGTATATCATTGTGTACGCCGAATCGAGAATAAGACATAATTTGCCCTTCCGCTTTTGCCGTAGTAAGATGAGATTAGTGTAAGGAGGAAGGATAATGGCGAATGAAGTGGAACCAAAACTGACAAAAGCATTATTCGAGGAATTACAGTCTGAACGGTTTGTAACGATTGCGACAATTGACCATGAAACAGGCGGACCCAATATCAGCGCCATCTCCTGGCTGTTGGCCAAGGATGAGCAGACAATCCTTATGGCAGTAGATTCCCGCTCTCGCATCATCGATAATATCAGGGATAATAACAAGGCGGCCATTAGCCTGATTGCCAACGAATCCACTTTTTCAATCCAGGGGAGCGCGGCTGTTAAAGAAGAGAAGCTAAGCGGTATCCCTTTAAAAATGTCACTCGTTGAAATGAAGATTGAAGAAGTTCGGGATGTAATGTTTTACGGTTCGAAAATAGTGACCGAGCCTGGTTATGACAAAACGTATGACAAGGAAGCCGCATCCCGGCTGGACAGACAAATCATGGAGGCCATGAGAAAAGCTTAGCCCCGCTGGACTAAGCTTTTTTTATGCAGAAAACCAGCCCACGCCCTTGATGAGGTCCGGAAAACCGTAAGAAATATAGTTATCGCGGTTCGTTCTGCTGATTATAATCCTGTTTTCCACTTGGATTGTTTTTCATGTGGTGTTTTGATTGCCGGTCCTGTTTCTGTTCAAGGTTCTGCTGCTCCTGGTTATCCAGCTTTCCGCCTGGCTGCTGCGGAGCTTTATCGGAATGCGGGTCGATAAGGTCTGCAGGTACTTCCGGCATCAGCCTTCCAGTGATATCGGCCAGTTCATTCAGGATTCCCTGCAAAGGCCTGCCTACTCGAAAATCCTCTGCAACTTCCCTCAGCCTTGCATTCATGTCAGGGTCAGCAATAATGATGGCTCCAGCTCCATGCGGATCATCCTTCATGCTTTCGGCAACTGAATATTTAATGGATCCAACTTCGGAACGTTCCAGGTTGGCGTCCACATCTATGCCAACTACCGCTACATTGCCAATGACGATGGCTGTAGCGTTCTCCACATCTGGCACCCTTTCGGCAAGCTGAGCGAGGTAATTGGCCTTATCGGCATATTGCTGTCTGTCTTCATGTTCAATTGCTGTGTTCTTAACGCCAACTCTGTCATCTTGCTGCTCCCTGGCTGTATTGTTGCCGGCTCCGCAGCCTGTCACCAACAGAATCAACGTAAAAATCATTAATACATGCTTCATCCTGAGCACCCCTTTTATCATATTGTAAAGAGATCTGGTTTCCGAGTAAGAAAATTGGTTAACAAAACGATTCGCCTACAAGGTATTGTGCAAAATCCAGTCTATCTTTATACCGAAAAACATATATTTTACCAAAGTCCACGCCGATGGTGGTTTGGCGGCCCATAAAACAGGAGCGTAGGAGGCATAAATTTGACAAAAATATACGTACTTGACACTAACGTCCTGCTGCAGGACCCACATGCCATTTTTTCCTTCCAGGATAATGAAGTAGTCATTCCAGCAGTGGTTCTTGAAGAGGTGGATTCAAAAAAACGGTATATGGATGAGATTGGGCGAAATGCCAGGCAGGTGTCCAGGCTTATTGACGGGCTAAGGGAGACAGGGAAGCTGCATGAGAGAATACTCCTTGAAAGTGGGGGGACATTGAGAATTGAACTTAACCACCGTTCCTTTCATCAGCTTCAGGAGATTTTTGTTGAAAAAACCAATGATAACCGGATTCTTGCTGTCGCCAAGAACCTCTCTCTGGAAGAGCAGACAAAGGAAGCGGGAAGGCCAGTTATCCTTGTCAGCAAGGATGCTCTCGTAAGGGTGAAAGCTGATGCAATCGGCCTGATTTCAGAGGATTTCTTAAGCGACAGGGTGGTGGAAAGGGACGATCTTCATACGGGGTTCAGGGAAGCATATGTAGAAACATCGCTGTTGAACAAGTTTTATGAGAAAGGCGAACTTACCCTCGGAGAAGTGGCTAGCCAACCCTTTTATCCTAATCAATTTGTGCTGTTAAGAGACCTTCTTGGCAGTTCCGCTTCAGGGATTGGAATTGTGGACAAGAAGAAGAAATATTTACGAAAATTAATTTTTGACCATGAAGGAAAACAAATTTGGGGAATCAGGGCGCGGAATGTCCAACAGGTAATGGCTCTTGAACTGCTGCTCAGGACAGATTTGCCATTGGTGACGCTAACCGGGAGAGCCGGTACTGGCAAAACGCTCCTGGCGCTTGCGACCGGGCTATACCAGACGGAGGATATGGGCAGATACAAGAAGCTTTTGGTGGCCAGGCCGATTGTTCCGGTAGGAAAGGATCTAGGGTTTCTTCCCGGGGAAAAACAGGAAAAACTGCGGCCGTGGATGCAGCCGATATTTGACAATCTGGAGTTTCTATTCAACACGAAAAAGCCGGGTGAACTGGATGCGATATTGGCTGGCATGGGGTCAATTGAGGTAGAGGCACTGACCTATATAAGGGGCAGGAGCATTCCTGATCAGTTTATCATTATCGATGAAGCACAGAATCTGACAAAACACGAGATCAAAACGATTTTGACACGTGTTGGCGAGGGAAGCAAAATCGTGCTTATGGGAGATCCTGACCAAATTGACCACCCTTATTTGGATGCCTATAACAATGGGCTTACATACGTGGTCGAGAAATTCAAGGATCAGGAAATTTCAGGCCATGTAAAGCTGTTAAAGGGGGAAAGGTCTGCACTTGCCCAGCTGGCGGCAGACCTCCTTAAATAAACGGACTGGCTTCAGTCCGTTTATTTAAATAGAGATATACGGTTCTGCTCCTAGATAACTGTCCAGCTCCAGCGCCTAGCCAGTTTTCATCCTCGAATCAACTCCTTGAGTATCTTGCGAGAAGCGTAGCTTTGAGCAACTCGAGGTCATAAGCCACTCCAGAATTGAAGGCAAAGGACGCCTTCTATTCTGGAGTGGCTTATGCTGGTCGGGGCTGAGCATTAAGGAAAGCTTCTAAGAATAAGCATCTCAGGAACAATCCGCCTTTAGATTGTTCCGAAGGCGCTTGCGCTTTTCTTATTTAATAATAAACTGTCTGACATGTTTGATTGGATTATCCTTGTTGGAGCCATCTCCATAATAGACATGGACAGGCCCGTCTTCGGTCAGCGGCTTTCCATTTTTGGAAAAGCCGAGTATGATCTTATAAGCTTCTTCCAATGGCAACTCTGTTTCCCCTTCGGCATGCTCTATGACTAAATGGGATGCCTCCGCTGTCATACCTGCGTTAGTCAGGAAAGGTTTAAGCGGAATGCCAAAAGTTCCCTCCAGGATTTTTTGCTTTTCAAATTTTTTTTCGCTTTTGAGTGTGGGCGGGAATACTGCTCCCTCCATGATTTCCCTGTCCCAATGGGCAGAAATCGATTTTGTATAACGTTCAAGTTCGTCATCTGCTTCCTCCGGGTTTTGGAAATATGTATCGAGCTCGGCTTTCCTGTCATCAAAGATCCAGACGCCGGGATCAAGTGTGATGGGATAAGTAACTTTTCCGCAAATCGGTATGATTGTCTCCATGATTGTGCTCCCTTCATAAAAAACGGCTAAGATAGATAACTTAAGTATAACGGTAATGCAGGGAATTGTCATTTTCACGGAAATCAGGAAGGTCAAATTAAGTTACTGAATATTTAATAGTCTTGCTTTTTCACGGATTAACCGGTAAAATTTATAGAAGGATTGGGTTATGCTCGGAAACGGGGGGATCAATGTTGGCGTCCGAAATGATCGTTAATCATCAGGAGAAAGCCCAGGCCATATTGAAGGCCGACGCTGATAAAATATTAAAACTTATTAAAGTACAGATGGATAACCTCACAATGCCCCAATGTCCTCTCTATGAAGAGGTTCTGGATACGCAAATGTTTGGATTATCAAGGGAAATAGATTTTGCCGTTAGATTAGGTTTAATTGAAGAGTCGGAAGGGAAACAAATCCTGGGTGAGCTGGAACGCGAGCTATCAGCCCTTCATGAAGCTTCAACGCGTAAATAGGACGCTTAAAACTCAAACAGTTCAATGGAATTGTTTGAGTTTTTTTGTCAACTTCCATTTTCATGGCAGGAAATTCACAGCATTGGTAGAATAGTTAAAACAACTTGGAAGATGGGGAAGAGACGATGTTCAAAAAAATTGTACGATCCTATGATTACTCCTTAATCATTGTTATTGCCCTCTTGTCTTTATTCGGGCTTGTCATGGTTTACAGTGCGAGTCTTGTGACGTGGCACGGTGTACCGAGCGACTTTTTTTACGAGAAACAAAAGATCAATTTGCTTATGGCAGCCGTTGTGTTCGTCTTTATGGCCCTGTTTCCGTATAAGGCCATGAAGAGCACAAAGATCCTCCTTCCTATGGTGATGGTGTCTTTGATAGGGCTTTGCGTCCTGTTTGTGGTCGGCAAGGTAGCAGGCAATGCACTCAGCTGGATTGAGGTTGGTGCCCGGAGCATACAGCCTTCCGAGTTTGCCAAGCTTAGCGTCATTATCTACTTATCGGCTGTATATGCGAAGAAACAATCCTACATAAATGAATTCAACAAAGGGGTTGTGCCTCCGCTGGTGTATTTGTCCCTAGTCTGCCTGCTCGTGGCAGTGCAGCCCGACTTCGGTACCGCGGGCATTATATTCCTGATTGCCTCGACGATAATCCTGTCTTCTGGCATGAATATGAAAAATATTATTAGACTGATTCTTATTGTTTTCTGTGTAGTAGCTCCTATGGCCGTTCTCATGCAAAATGAGATCTTTTCCGAAAAACGGATGGCCAGGCTTACCTCCTATAGTGACCCTTTTTCCGACGAGGCGGATACAGGCTACCAGCTGGCCAACTCCTATTATGCGATTGGCTCGGGAGGCCTTACAGGACTTGGGCTGGGTCAGGGTGTGCAGAAGCTGGGCTACCTGCCCGAGGCTCATACAGACTTCATTATTGCGGTGATTTCGGAAGAACTTGGGATATTCGGAGTGGGATTTGTGGTACTCAGCCTGGCCTTTATCGTATTAAGAGGCATTTTTATTGCCCTCAGGTGTAAAGACCCGTTTGGGAGTCTATTGGCAATAGGCATTTCCAGTATGATTGGAATTCAGTCGTTCATTAACCTTGGAGGAGCATCAGGGATTATCCCCCTAACAGGCGTTACACTTCCTTTTGTCAGTTACGGAGGCTCTTCGCTTCTTCAGATGGCCGTTGCAATGGGGATACTTGTCAACGTTTCTATGTTTGTGAAGTTTGAGGAAAAATATAAGCACCAAAAAGAGGGGAAAGAGCCAAAGCCTGCCCCAGCCACATGGCAAGGCGGTTTCAAGGTGAAGTCCTAGGTGGGTTGCATAAATTAATCATAAAAAAGCTGCCGAATGGCAGCTTCTTTTATTAGATAAGAAAGTATAAATTTTGGAATTTAGATAATTGTCTAGCTCCAGCGCCTAGCCCCTCGAGTCATAAGCCACTCCAGAATTGAAGGCAAAAAGCGCCTTCTATTCTGGAGTGGCTTATGCTGGTCGGGGCTGACCAAGGCGCTTGCGCTTTTCTTATTGAGTAGGAGTAATGATCTTGGTATTTGGTATGCTCTCCGCTGATTGGCCCGTAAGCACAGCGTTTCTTTTGTTTCTTGAGAGCAGAAGGATCATGTAGCTCAGGACTCCGAAAAGGCAGGAAATAAAGAACGCGTGTGCAAGGGCAATATAAAGATTGAGCCTTGTGAAAATCACCAGCGCTCCGGCAATAACCTGCAGCGAAACGAGGATGAATGATATAATCCAAGCCCAGTAGATCACTTTTTGGTGCTTATAATGGCGAACTGCCAGGATAGTGACATAGGAAATCCAGATAAATATCAGTCCTGCAGCACCCCTGTGTCCCATTTGAACCCATTCATACATATTTTCAGGGAATCCTGGAGCATTGTTCACGCAAAGAGGCCAGTCAGGGCAGACAAGGCTTGCATTGGTGTGGCGGACCAGCGCACCTGTATAAACGACAATGTAGCTGTAAACAGTTATTCCAATGATATGGAAGGACATTCTCTTATCAATAACAAGGCTCTTGGCATCGAACTTTTTGTCCACTTCAAAAATCAGTAAGGTCAAAAGCAGTACAGCTGCGAAAGAAATAAGCGATATTCCGAAATGGAGAGCGAGGATGAAATCATTCTGTCCCCACACAACAGCAGCCGCGCCAATCAATCCTTGAAGAAGGATAAAGAAGAAGGAAAGGAATGCAAGAAATTTCGTCTCGCGAATATGCCCAATTGCCTTCCATGTCCAGATAGAGAGGACCAGCACCATGATTCCAAGGGCGCCGGAGACAAGGCGGTGCGCAAATTCAATTACAAGTTCTGGTGTAATTTCGGAAGGTATAAGCTCTCCATTGCAAAGCGGCCAGGAACGGCCGCATCCCATGCCGGAATCTGTCTTGGTGACAAGTGCACCGCCGAGCAATACGAAGAGCATGCCAATCGTTGTGAGGACGGCAAGCCATTTTAAGGATCGTTTCAATTTAGTCACCTGCTTGTTTAGTAATTCGATAAGTTGTCATATGGTCCTTATGCAATTATAATGGATGTTGATGTGTTTGGAGGAGCACGCCTTTTCCATCATATCGAATTTTCTATGAAAAGGAAAAGGAAGTTAGGCTTCGTACTTATCGATAGTACACAATCCTGCCGTATTATTCAATACTCAAATATAGGGATGGCCGAGTCAAAAGAGTTGCTTGTTTCTCCCAGTTTTGATAGTAATAAGGTAAACAGGGAAGACAGGCTGCAAACTAAAACTGAATAATACTTAGGAGAGTTAAATATTATCGGAAAATACATAATTTTTACTGGCATACATATTAATTTGAATAGATGTTCTCTTCTATTGAAGGAAGAAAAATAACTTAGGCTATACAGCCAGCAGGCATTTACCCGTCTTGTCACAAAACATCTACATTTTGTTCAAAAAAAATTCACAAAAACTAGTTAAAGTGTGATTTAATATACATCAGGAGTGTTTATTTTTCTACGCAAACATTTATCACCTTTTCCATAATGAATATAGTAATAACTAGCTTAGTGTTCGGATAGATGGCTAGACCTTTTGTGGAGTTATATTTGATATAAAGGAGGATATAGAATGTCGAGTCCGAAAGCCTACAGCGAAGCTGTGGTGGATGGCGGCCCAAAGACCCTTGAAGCAGGTGTCGGCGAATCTTCTGCATGGAAGGATTTCCTTGCCCTAATCAAAATCGGCATTGTTAATTCCAATGCAATAACAACCTTTACAGGGATTTGGCTCGCGCTCCATTTCAGTGGTTTGCGCTTCCTGGATAATCTGGATATTGTATTTCTGACCTTGATTGGATCATCCCTGATTATTGCCGGGTCATGCAGCTTGAATAATTATATTGATCGTGACATCGATCATTTGATGGAAAGAACGAAAGGGCGGCCTACAGTCACTGGGAAAGTGGAGCCTGTAAAAGTTATGGTGCTCGGTTTCCTGCTGGTTGGAATTGGTTCACTTCTTCTTTTCATGACCACTGTAACGGCAGGTGTCATCGGATTGGTTGGCGTTTTCAGCTATGTTGTCCTCTACTCGATGTGGTCCAAACGCCTGTATGTCTCGAATACGATTGTCGGAAGCGTCTCTGGTGCAGTTCCCCCATTAATTGGGTGGGCCGCTGTTGACGGGAATCTTGACGTCATGGCCTGGGTGCTGTTTCTCATTATGTTCATTTGGCAGCCGCCACATTTCTATGCACTTGCGATGAGGAGGGCGGAGGAATACCGTGCAGCAAATATTCCAATGCTTCCAGTAGTTAAAGGGTTCAAAAAGACAAAACAATCGATTGTTTTGTGGGTTACAGCCTTGCTGCCGCTGCCGTTCCTGCTAACAGAACTGGGTATTCCGTTCCTTGTGCTGGCAACAGCGTTGAATATTGGCTGGCTGGTCCTGGGAGTGTATGCCCGAAAGTTTAAGGATGATATAAAATGGGCGAAACTGATGTTTGTCTATTCCTTGCAATATCTCACGATTCTTTTCGTTGCAATGGTGATTGTCACCTTGATTTAACACACATAAGTTAGGACTTTCTCTTCGGGTCCATCCTGGAGGGGATTTATCCATATATTATTTTCAGAATCATATAATGAATTCTTTACGAAAGAGGGGTTTGAAAAAAATTATGAAAAGGCTTGCGAAATGGCGTCTGCTACCTTTATTTGCAGTGATGGCCCTTTTGGCCGGCTGCGGAGAACCTTTTCTGTCTGCACTGCAGCCAGCGGGTGAAGTTGCTCAATTGCAATTTGATCTCATGCTGCTCAGTACAGCCATCATGGTTGGGGTTATCGTAATCGTAACTGTATTATTTATCATTGCTATCACTCGTTTCCGCCGGAAGAGCGAGAATGAGATCCCAAAACAGGTGGAAGGCAGCCATAAACTTGAAATCATTTGGACTGCTATCCCGATCCTTTTGGTTTTCGTTCTGGCCATTCCGACTGTCGCAGCTACATTTAAGCTCGCCGATGTGTCTCCGATGGACGAGAAGAATGAGGATGGAAAAACCGATGCATTGGTCGTCAATGTCCGTGCGAACCTTTACTGGTGGGAGTTTGAATATCCAAATGAGGAGATTGTCACCAGTCAGGATTTGATTGTCCCTACAGATGAAAGAGTTTATTTCAACCTGATCGCATCCGATGTTAAGCACTCATTCTGGATTCCTTCTGTTGGCGGAAAAATGGATACGAACACTGAAAACATCAATCGCTTCTGGCTGAACTTCGATGATGCAGCAGCTGATGAAGCGGGGAGAATTTTCTATGGGAAATGTGCCGAGCTTTGCGGACCTTCCCATGCATTGATGGACTTTAAGGTCAAGGCGCTTCCGCGTGCCGAATTTGACCAGTGGGTAACAGATATGAAAGCGGTGACTGAACCTGTACAGGCTGAGACAGCAGAAGCACAAGCTGGACAGGAAGTCTTCAACAACAGCTGTATCGGCTGCCATGCTGTAACACCTGCAAATACAACTCCTGAGGCAGCCCGGATGGGTCCAAACCTCACCGACTTTGGAAACCGCACACTTGTTGCCGGTATCCTTGAAAACAATGAAGAAAACATTAAAAAATGGCTTAAAGACCCTGAAACAATCAAGCCAGGAAACAAGATGACAGGCAAATACGACCTGTCCGACGAAGAGATTGATGCGGTTACTGAATACCTAATGGGCTTAAAGGTCCAAGAATAATAGGGGACTTAAGGGAGGTAAAACTGTGAGTACCTATGCTCAGAAAAAAGGAGTTGGCGCTGTAATATGGGACTACCTGACAACGGTAGACCATAAAAAAATCGCCATTCTTTACTTGATTGCCGGTGGATTTTTCTTCCTCCTTGGTGGATTGGAAGCAATGTTCATCCGGATCCAGCTTGCAATACCGAACAATAACTTTGTAAGCGCGGGTCTTTATAACGAAATCCTTACTATGCATGGAACAACAATGATTTTCCTTGCTGCCATGCCGCTTTTATTTGCATTTATGAATGCTGTCATGCCGCTCCAAATCGGTGCGCGTGACGTGGCGTTCCCGTTCCTTAACTCGCTGGGTTTCTGGCTGTTTTTCTTTGGCGGAATCTTCCTTAACCTTTCATGGTTCCTTGGGGGAGCACCTGATGCAGGCTGGACATCCTATGCTTCGCTTTCCTTGGCATCAGAAGGACATGGAATCGATTTTTATGCACTGGGGCTGCAGATTGCAGGTTTTGGAACACTTATCGGAGGAATTAACTTCCTCGTAACCATCATTAACATGCGTGCGCCGGGCATGACCTATATGCGCATGCCGCTGTTCACATGGTCTACTTTTGTAGCATCAGCACTCATTTTGTTCGCGTTCCCTCCATTAACGATCGGTGTATTCTTCTTGACATTTGACCGCATGTTCGGAGCGAACTTCTTCGACCATACAATGGGCGGAAATACCATTATTTGGGAACACCTTTTCTGGATTTTCGGGCACCCTGAAGTGTATATTCTCATCTTGCCTTCTTTCGGGATTTTCTCGGAAATCTTTGCAACATTCTCGAGAAAACGTCTTTTCGGATATTCATCCATGGTGTTCGCTACAGTCCTGATTGGATTCCTTGGTTTCATGGTCTGGGCTCACCATATGTTCACAACAGGCCTTGGACCGATTGCGAACGCGATTTTTGCTGTAGCAACAATGGCCATCGCAGTGCCGACAGGTATTAAAATTTTCAACTGGATTTTTACAATGTGGGGCGGAAGCATCAAGTTCACAACCCCAATGCTGTATGCTGTTGCATTTATTCCTTCTTTCGTTATGGGAGGAGTAACTGGGGTTATGCTCGGTGCGGCTGCTGCAGACTACCAGTATCACGATACTTACTTTGTTGTCGCTCACTTCCACTATGTTATCGTCGGTGGTGTAGTATTCGCACTGCTTGCAGGAACACATTTTTACTGGCCGAAAATGTTTGGTACGATGCTAAATGAGCTTTTGGGTAAAATAACCTTCTGGCTATTCCTGATAGGTTTCCATCTTACTTTCTTTATCCAGCATTTCCTTGGGCTGATAGGTATGCCTCGCCGTATCTTTACATTCCTGCCAGGACAGGGGCTGGAAACTGGAAACCTCATCTCGACAATTGGGGCCTTTTTAATGGCTGTTGCTACGATTGTCCTTCTGGTCAATATTGTTATTACCAGTGTGAAAAACGTTAAGGTTGGCAATGACCCATGGGGCGATGGCCGTACTCTTGAGTGGGCTCTTCCATCCCCGCCGCCATTCTACAACTTTAAGCAGCTTCCATTGGTACGCGGTTTGGACCCTTACTGGATTGAAAAAATGAATGGGAACAAAGAAATGACACCGGCCGAACCAATTGGCGATATCCATATGCCGAATAATTCGTTCATCCCATTCATGATTTCCTTAGGATTATTCATTGCCGCTTTTGGTGTGATGTACCGTGTTGATCATGCCTGGGGTCTCCCTGTATTGATTGCCGGTTTGGCCATCACGTTCGGTTCGATGATGGTACGTTCGATTAAGGATGACCATGGCTATCATATCCATAAAGAAGATTTACTCGAAGATGAAGATAAGGGGGTTAAGGCATAATGCAAGCTGAAGAAAAGTTCACACCTGAAACATGGCCTGCGTCGCCTGAGAAATCTACCCTTGAAGCGAAAAACAAATTTTTGGGCTTTTGGTTGTTCCTGGGCGGAGAGACGGTGCTGTTTGCCACTCTCTTCGCGACCTACCTTGCACTGAAGGATAAGGTTCCGGGCACCGACCATGCACTTGCGAAAGACCTATTCGAAATGCCGTTGGTATTTTTGATGACGATGATCCTATTAACTAGTTCTTTGACAAGTGTGTACGCTATGTACCATATGAAAAATTTCGATTTTAAGAAGATGCAGCTATGGGTGGGGCTAACCGTATTGCTTGGATTGGCATTCCTTGGGCTGGAAATCTATGAGTTTAATCATTATGTTCATGAGTTCAACCATACATTTACAAGCAGTGCTTTTGGTTCTGCGTTCTATACACTTGTAGGCTTTCACGGAGCACACGTTGCTTTTGGTCTTGCATGGTTCATTACCTTGATGGTGCGTAACTCCAAGCGCGGACTTGACCTCTATACGGCACCAAAGTTCTATGTTGCCAGCCTTTACTGGCATTTTATCGACGTAGTTTGGGTATTTATCTTTACAGTCGTATATCTAATGGGAATGGTGGGATAATATGGCGAATCAACAACCAACTACCGGTAACCCAAGAGTTGATATCGATTACAGGCGCAGGAAGAATGCAGAGGAAATGAGATACCAGGTTATCACGTTCTCCCTCATGATTTTCCTGACGCTGATGGCGTTCGCTGCAGTGGGCTTCGGCGACTTTTCAAGCTGGTTCATTGCTCCGTTTATCATTCTCTTGGCTGTTGTCCAGGTAATCTTTCAATTGTATTATTTTATGCACATGAGTCATAAAGGCCATGAGGCAGTGCAGCTTTTCCTCTATTCAGGGGTTCTGGTGGCTGCCGTGACCATTCTGGCTTTCACCACAATCATCTGGTGGTAATATTATTTCCTAGGAAAAATCGGCTGTTAACCGGCCGGTTTTTTCTTCGTTTTATAAAAAAAGCAAGCGGCAGGATAAACGCGGGAGCGGGATGTTTTGCCAATTCCGTGAAGCTAATATTTGGTTATGTGAGCAGCTTTGGAAGTTTTTTCATTCTTTTAAAAGATGGGTGCTTTCATTGCGGTGCTCCAGCCGGAAAAGGTATAATGAAACTAATGCTTCCTTATTTCCTATGAGGTGATAAATATGTTTTCTCTTGATCTTTTTGGTTTTCGGGCCAATTGGAGTCCTTTTTATTTGCTGGCTCTCATGTTGATTCTGGCTGCCTACTATCTTCTTGTCCTTAAGTACTATCGAAAGTTTGATGGAGGGACACGAGGAACCAATAAACAAATTGCGTTCTTTACAGTGGGAGTCGTCCTGCTCTATGTGGTTAAGGGATCGCCGCTTGATTTATTAGGACATATCACGTTTTATGCCCACATGATCCAAATGGCAGCACTATACCTGATAATCCCACCGTTCCTAATCCTTGGCATGCCCAATTGGCTTTGGAGAAGCGTTTTGAATAAACCGGTCATCAAGCCAATCTTTGCGTTTATGACCAAGCCGCTGATTGCCCTGGTTTTATTTAACGGATTCTTTTCCTTCTACCATATCCCATTGATTTTTGATGTGGTGAAAACGGATATATGGCTTCATGCAGCCTATACTTCCATGTTATTCGTATTTGCCATTGCCATGTGGTGGCCGCTGCTAAATGTTCTGCCTGAGCACCAGACACTATCCGGGTTGAAAAAGGTTGGCTATATTTTTGCCGATGGTGTTTTAATCACACCTGCCTGTGCTCTGATTATCTTTGCAAATACTTCCCTTTACGCTACATTCTCAGATCCGCAGGCATGGGCTCAAGCGCTTGAACTTTGTGTGCCAGCTTCTACCCTGGCAGGATTGAATCTGAGCGGCCCGGAAATGTTCAGCTCCCTTTCCCTGCTGGAAGATCAGCAGCTTGGAGGGGTACTCATGAAGATAATCCAGGAAATCGTCTATGGTGTCGTCCTGGCTCATGCCTTTTTCTCATGGTACCGAAGCGAACAGGAAAAAGAACCGGCTGAAGATGAATATACCATGTATCAGGCGCCTAGACCTGCCGAGTAAAAAACAGAAATAGATATTCAATAGAGAGAGGAAAATGAGTATGCAAAACCTTCCTGTTCTTCCTACCATCAGTACAACATTTATTGTATTAAGTGCAATTTGTGTTGCAATTGGCTGGTGGCAAATCTCGCAGCGAAAACTGGATGCACATAAGAAAACAATGACGCTTGCCGGCATTTTTGCAGTCATATTCTTTGTCATTTATGCTTCCCGAACCATTTTTATTGGGAATACATCTTTCGGGGGCCCTGATGACATTAAAATTTACTATACGCTATTTCTGATCTTCCACATTACCCTTGCTACCAGTGGTGCTGTACTGGGAATCATTTCGCTTTGGAGCGGGTATAAGAACAGATTGAAACTTCACCGCAGACTTGGCCCAATAACGAGCATTGTCTGGTTTTTCACTGCAATCACAGGTGTGATTGTCTATAACCTTCTATATGTTCTTTATAAGGGTGGAGAGACAACTTCCCTGATAAAGGCTATCTTGGGAAGCTGATTATCGATATGTGAAATGCTGCCATGAGGCAGCATTTTTTTATTTATAGGTTTGGCTGTATTCAGAAGGAAATGGATGGTAAGACAACGAATCTGTAAGAGAAGAAATGCCAGGGAGGAAACCATATGGAGATAATGAGACTTCAGGAGGAGGATTTTGAGAGAGCGATAAAGCTTTCCGAGTATGCTTTTCAATATGACGTTCCTCCTGACCAAATCGAAAAGAGAAAAGAAATGTTGAGGAAGCACCACATACTCGGGATTTGGGAAAGAGAAGACCTTGCCGCCAAGCTGCATATCCTTCCATTAAAAGTTTGGATTGGCAGCAAAGAGTGGGAAATGGGCGGGATTGCCGGAGTGGCGACTTACCCTGAGTACAGGCGTCAAGGACATGTAAGGGAATTGATTGGAGAAGCTTTGAGGGAAATGAAGGGAAGAGGACAGTCCATATCCTTCCTGCATCCTTTTGATATTGGATTCTATCGGAGGTTTGGCTGGGAAATCATTTCCGACTATAAAAAAGTGACTATTGAAAAAGGCAGCTTACGCATGATTAAAAGAGCAGGTGGAGGAAGCATAAAAAGGCTGACAAAGGCTTCCCATAATCATGATATAGAGGCAGTCTATGACCAGTATGCCCAGAGGTATTCCTGCATGCTTGTTCGTTCCCGGGATTGGTGGCTTGACCATGTATATCATGATTTGACAGCCGCGGTGTATTATGACGAACATGAAGAGCCAAAAGGGTATGTATTATATAAACTAAAAAACAATCTGTTGAATATTCATGAATATGTTGCTGTCGATCATATTGCCCGCATACAGTTATGGAATTTTATCTGCCAGCATGATTCCATGGTGGATAAGGTTGAAGTGACTACTTCCGTTTATGATCCATTGCCGTTTTTTCTGGGGCAGCCAAAACAAAAAGTTGAGCTTTCCCCATATTTTATGGGCAGGGTTGTGGATGCCAAATCTTTTTTGAATAAATATCCTTTTCTTGAAACAAATCAGCAAGTGTTCCTCCATGTTTCGGACGAGGCAGCCCCATGGAATACGGGCACCTATTTGATAGCGGACGGCGAAGTGGAATTCTTCGGGCCTAAAGCTGGCAGCCAATGCACCGATCCTCCACAGAAAGGGCTCCGCTTAACCATTAACTCATTAAGCGCCTTGCTTTTGGGATACAGGAAACTTGAAGAGCTGGCGGGAATGGGAGAAATACTGGGACCTGAATCGGATATCCAGGCCTTGAGCCGTAAATTACCTTCGTTCTCTTCCTTTTTCTACGACTTCTTTTAAAGAAAAAAGCCGAAATCGGTACTTAACCCGGTTTCGGCTTTTCCTTGGAAAATAAGATCGTTCAAATTTTAAAATTGGTTTTGAACATTCCGGCTTCCTTGGCCGAATTAAAGATGATCACGAGCATGGGGCCGATAATAAAGCCTGCAGCACCAAGGATCTTAAGGCCAAGGTACATCGAAATAAAAGTAGGCAGCGGGGACAGTCCTATATGTGTTCCCATAACTTTGGGTTCGACGGTACGCCTGATGACCAGGAGAACTAAAGCGAGAATGGCCAGCTTTGTACCGAGGACAATATCTCCCGTCAAAAGATGAAATGCAGCCCATGGGCCTAAAATAATGATGGAGCCAAGAATCGGAATGAAATCGATCAGCCATATGACCAATGACATAACTAAGGCTACTTCAGGCAAAATAAGCCATAACCCCAATAAAGATACGATGAAAATAATCACACTGACAAGGAATTGAGCCTTAAAGAAACCAATGCCGACACTTGATAGGCGGGATGTTATGAAATTTACTTTTTCAGCCGTTTTTATATGGAGATGCCCATAAAATTTTTCCCTCAGCCGAGGCAAGTCAAGCAAAAAGAGAAACAAAGCGATTACATAAAAAAGGAAGTTTATCAGAAAATTAGGGATATGGGTGAGCAATGCCTTTAAGTTGTCAATATTGATAAACGCAAGCAGATAGTTTCTCACACTAAGGAGAAATTCTTCCCCACGGACATTTATTTCATTGATAATTTCATCGGGGAGTTCCCTGGCAGCATCAACAAACTGCTCCTGGGCGTCAGCCCAAAGACTGGTTAGATCATTTATATATTGAGGAGCATTCTCTGTTATGCTGATTGCTTCAGAAATGACCTTGGTGGTAATAATGTATCCTGTTAAACCAAGCATGGCGAGAAAGGCAGTAAAGACAATGATGACAGCAAATTTCCTGCCCATTCGGCTTCTCTTTTGCAGGGACCGGACAGCAGGTTCAAGAATCAGGGCAGTTATGAAAGCAAAGATAAGCGGAACCGATACCGGAAGGATTATGTATCCCATTAAGGCAATCAGCAAAACAGCCAATAGAACGAGCAAAGACTTCTTCGTAAAAAATCTGGACAACGAAAACTCCCTTTCTGAGCGCAAGACAATTGCGGATAGATTGTATGAACCTTTTAATTATATTATGCATTCGGCAGGATAAACAATGAAAAATAGGAAAATTTGATTTCTTTCTGAAAAAGTGTAATAAAGAAAAGAGAATGATCCATTCAGGGAACAATATAGAAAAAAGACGCATCGTTCTGCGTCTTTTGTTCCGAAATAAGAAATTAGGCCTGAATAAGCAGCCTTTCTTATTTATTGCTGCGCGAATGGTTCGATTTTGGATTTAATGTCGCTCAGAAGCTTTTCGCATTGGGATACCAGTGTTTTGGGGAAATGCTCTCCCTCACCATATTCCACACCATGCGGATAATAATGCTTTCCAAGAAGCGGGTCCATCAATTGGATGACAGCTTTGTGCGCTCCTACATCTCCTTCTACCGTATACCCCTGAATCCGCAGGTAGTATCGGCCTTCCTTAAGATCAAATAAGCGGTCATATGTAACACGGTCATAATCCCACTGTCCTTCGCGGACTAATCCATGGTCAGACATGACTTCGTCTAGGCGATTCAAATCCGCCTTTAAATTTTCCAATCCCGTTTTTTCAAATTTCATCCTAATCCCTCCTAAAAACACATTCCAGCACGTGCCGTATATCCATATATCACAGTATCAATAATAGTAGAAATAATCAGAAGTTGCAATGTCTAACCCAAGCATAAATTTTAATTTAAAAGAGAACCATAATAGAAGTAAAGAACGCTAGTAAAGGAGTTGATTGAATTGGGAGAAATCCGTAAAATCATGACCTCCAATATCGAAGCTTGCACCATGCTTGATAATGTTTTCGAGGTCGCAGTGAAAATGAAGGAAAATGATGTCGGAGCTATTCCGATTGTTGATGGTGAAACACTCGTGGGCATGATTACGGACAGGGATATCGTGGTACGCGGTGTCGCGGAAAAGAAACCGGGTTCAGCCAAGGTTGAGGAAATCATGAGCAGCCAGCTGGTAACAGTTACACCGGAGACGTCTGCCGACGAAGCGGCAAGACTAATGGCGGAGCATCAAATCCGGCGCCTTCCTGTTGTGGAAGGAAACAGGCTGGTTGGTATCGTTTCTCTTGGCGATCTTGCCCTAAACCCGCAAAGTGACAGCCAGGCGGAAATTGCCTTGACGGAAATCTCGGAGCATGATCAAACAAACCTTCAATAGGAGTATGTATGTCATCAAAGACGGACCTTGTGAAGTGCCAGCCTCACAAGGTCCAGTCAACAGTAAAGGAGCGGAGGGGCGTCCTCCGCTCTTATTTACAGATTATAATCCTGTTAATCCGGAAAGATTCCGTTTTCCAGTTTCCATAAAGGACCACGCTTTCACCAATACTGACCTTTGGAATGTCGACTTCCCTGATTAGTGGGGTTACTTTTTGGCAAAAGAAAATGTTGTTCCCCGCTTTGATTTTAATAGTGAGCACATGGTTAAAACGATGATAATAGAAGCGCTCTTTCTCCTCATGTACTTCAAGGACATTTCCCTGTATGAATGATTCCTCCGGAATGGAAGCGAGGGCAATCCATTCTGCTTCGTTTTTCTTCATTTCCTTTCTGGTCAACCAATAAAAATACAGGAAGATTGCAGGAATAAGAATTGCTGTTACCATTTTAGACCACCAATTTCCTATGTTTATGAATCATAACCCTATGGTGAATGTGCTTCTTTTTTAGTTTACCAATCCCATTACTGGATTCATTGTACCATGAATCACCTTTTCTATAGCAAAACATAGAGTATTATAGGCAAATGCGTGAGATGGGGTGATGATGATGGCAGGCAAAGAACTGCATCCTTCAGTGAAGAAGTTCAAGGAATTTGTCCAAGGGAATCCCAAAATAATCCGGGAAGTAAGGGACGGAAAAGCTACATGGCAGGAACTTTATGAAGAATGGTATTTACTCGGCGAGGAAGATGAGCGGTGGGATCCTTTTCGCGAAGGGGAAAGGGTCAAGGAAGGGAAAGCGGCGGGKGAAAAAGAAGGKGACTGGATGTCAAAGATCATTACGGTGTTTAAAGGCATGGATGCCGACCAAATTCAGGGCCAAATCCACAATATTAGCCAGGCAATCACAGCTGTCCAGGGTGTGCTTGCGCAATTTACAGGGGGGCAGGCTCCATCAGGGCCGGGCAGGGAAGGAAGCCGTCACCCATTCGAATTCAGAAAGGATTAGGAGACTGAAAACGATGAGAAAAGATGTGCTCGAAAGGATTCAGCAGCGAAAGGATCTTCAGGAATTCATCAGGATTCAGCCCCATTGGTACCGGAAGCTTTCCCGCGATCCAAGGGAACTGGAGGCAATGGAAATCGCTGCATTGCATTTTTATGAACGTACAATTCCGCACCAGGTTCAAAAATTCAAAAACGGAGTCCAAATGGCTTCAATGATGATGCAAATGTTCGCAAATATGAATTCCCAATCCTAGAGCTTCTTTCATGTTAAGGAAGCTTCTTTTATTTTGTACCATGAACAAGGTGTTATTGCTTTTCTCTGTCCAGCTCCAGCGGCTAGCCCCTCGAGACGCTTCGGTCCAGCGGTTGAAGTCAAAGAGCGACTTCATCCGATGGCCCTCCAGCGCTTTTCAGGGCTGAACAGCCGCTTTCGCTTTTCTCTGTCCAGCTCCAGCGGCTAGCCCCTCGGGTCATAAGCCACTCCTGAATTGAAGGCAAAGAACGCCTTCTATTCAGGCGCGTCTTATGCCTGTCGGGCCTGGGCAGTCGGCTTCGCTTTTAATTTCCCTCAGTTTCGTGTTAAAATATGATACGGAGGTGAGCGATGCGTGCTTGCTACAATAGAAAGGATCGAGATTCTCGATACAGCGGATGAGCTCGTTCAGATGATTTTAGACTCGGATGTAGCCGAAAACTATCGGCTGTGTTTATATAATGTAAAGTCCAGCAAGGAAACACAAGGAAAGATCAGGGCTTTTTCGGCCATGAAGGATCGATATGAAGAAGTACAGCGGTTTGGAAAATACCATCCTGATTATAAGGAAGTGATGGGACAGATCAGGCAGTTGAAAAGGGAAGTGGATTTGGATGAAAATGTATCTGAATTCAAAAAAGCTGAAAACGACCTTCAAGGCCTTCTTGATGAAATTAGCGTCATGATTGGAAGATCCGTTTCTAAAAGCGTTAAGGTGCCTACAGGAAATCCATTTTTTGATAGTGGATCTTCCTGTGGCGGCGGCTGTGGAAGCGGTGGAAGCTGTGGGTGTTCTTAAAAAGCATGGAGGATTCCATGCTTTTTTCTTCCAGCCAAGATTGTAAAAAGTAGGTTTAATATGCTAGACTATGTAGAAGCAAACGTTTTCTGAAGGGGAAAAAATATGATAGGTCAAAGACAGGGAATCATCATTTGGCTTTATTCTTTAAAGCAAGCCAAAATGTTAAGAAGATTTGGAAACGTCCACTATGTTTCCCGGAAACTAAAATATGTTGTTCTTTATTGTAATATGGAAGACACAGAAGCCTTGATCCAAAAAATCAGCTCTTATTCCTTTGTCAAAAAAGCAGAGCCTTCCTATAAGCCGTTCTTAAAAATGGAATATGAAAATTCTGCCCCCGACAAAGCAAAAGAGTACGATTACAAGATGGGTATATAAAAGCGGAGCGCCTTGGCGTTCCGCTTTTTTGAGGTTTCCGGGCCAACTCGGCGACTCGCGGGGTGTGAAAGACGCCTGCGCCGGTTCAGTATGATTACTGAAGGGGCGGAATATATCGGTTCATCCGCAGGATGCCAATCAAGTGCTGGTAGTATAACTCTTTATCCGGAAACATGGTGGATGGTTTTACATCAAGCTCAATGATTTGCTTTCCAAGTTCGACTGCTGTTTGCATAAATAAGTCAAAGCGCTTATTTGGCAGTTTTTTTGGATTTGGTATTCCTTCCCTGCATACGTATAGTGCCTGGAACTTTCCTGGGTCTGTTGGATGAAGAATGACAACAGGGGAGATTACTTCTTTCCCGTTTATCTCAGTCTGCAGCACCATCAGATGTGCAAGCCGGTGTTGGTTCGCTTTGGCAGTCTGAATAAGCTCGTAAATATCTGCGTAACCTTCACCCAATTCTATAAAACGTTGAATCACATTAGCTCCTCCTTTTCCTCCACCAATTAATGTAGCATTTTCTTCAATAAAAATGAAGAAGGCTAAAAGACAAAAAGAAAAACCCTGCATCTTATGCAGGGCCCCTTCTATATCCATAAGGGAAAGAAGGCAAAGGGAGAGGAGAAACCGGAGGAAGAACTTATGGGGAAACGTAAGTCTTCTCCGCGGTTGGCAACAACATCCTCAAATGATGTTGTTACAGTCATTATTTCCATAATGGGAATGCTTATACCCCCTTTACCGATTTTTTTCCACAAGGGGCGAATGGCCATAATAGGAATGCAGGATAATATACAGGAGATCTAACTTCACAAATTGCTTTAGGCTGTCTGAACTAATAGAAGTTTATGGATATCTGTGGTAGGATAAAAAAAGCAATTTGTTTAAGGAGCATGGATAATGAGAGTAGTATCAGGAAACTTGAAGGGCCGCTATTTGAAAGCGGTACCGGGGAATTCCACAAGGCCTACCACCGATAAAGTGAAGGAAGCCATCTTCAACATGATTGGTCCATACTTTTCAGGCGGCCTTGGACTTGATCTGTTTGCCGGCAGCGGAAGCCTTGGCATCGAGTCATTGAGCAGGGGGCTGGACAAGGTTATTTTTGTGGATATGGATCGCAAGGCTGTTCAGGTCATCAATGAAAATATCAGGGACTGCGGCTTGGAAGACAAATCCGAAATATACCGGAATGAGGCATCAAGGGCTTTAAAAGCCATCATAAAAAGAGAACTGAGCTTTGATTATATTTTTCTTGACCCTCCGTATAAAAAGCAGCAGCTGTTAAAACTGGTCGAGTTGATCAGCAGCCATCATTTGCTGAAAGATAAAGGAGCCATTGTCTGTGAACATGGATCCGACATTCAGCTTCCGGAAAGCATTGGCGGCTTTTTGCTGACCAGGCATGAGGAATATGGAATTATTGGCATCTCTATTTATAAATATAAACAATTATTGGATGAAGAGGGGGATCATAATGGCTAGCATTGCTGTATGTCCAGGAAGTTTCGACCCCATTACATATGGGCATTTGGACATTATTACCAGGGGAGCTAAAGTTTTCGATGAGGTATATATTTCAGTACTTAATAATTCCTCCAAAAGGCCGTTGTTCACAGTAGAAGAAAGAATGGAATTGATCAGGAAAGTAACAAAGGACCTTCCAAACGTAAAAGTGGACACATTCCACGGACTTTTGGTTGAATATGCGGAGAGTGTGAATGCCAATGCGATTATCAGGGGATTAAGAGCTGTTTCCGATTTTGAATATGAAATGCAGATAACCTCGATGAACCGCTTGTTGAATGATAAAATTGAAACTTTTTTCATTATGACAAATAACCAGTACTCCTTCCTTAGCTCAAGCATTGTCAAGGAAGTGGCACAGTATCACGGGGAAATATCGGAACTGGTTCCTCCCGAAGTAGAGATGGCCCTGAAGGAAAAATTCAAGTAACTGTTAAGACACAAAAGACGAGCTCAAATGGATGCTCGTCTTTTGTGTTCTTAACCTGCTGGCCATGCCTCAATCATGTGCCATTCTTTTCATATACAGAAAAATATAAAGAATTAGCGAGGCCAAAGTAACCAATGGACCAATGGAAGAGAGGGTCAAATAGAATTCAGCAACCCTTGTGCCTTCTTCCGCCAGTCTGTTCATCACCGGAAATGCATTGGAAGGGGACTCGGACTGAAAAAATCGCTGATAAACCGGCTCCCACAGAAGCAAGGCATACAAACCGGCAAACAGGCCGTGGAGAATCCGGGCTGCAAAAAATGGCTGAAAGCGTATGTCGGTTTGGGCAAGGATGCTGGCTACCTGAGCCTGTACGCTAAACCCGCTGAAGCCAAGGATGAAGCTGGTCACTACAGCTTGCTGCATTAAGGTTGCCTCCTGAACCTGGCTGGTCATCTGGCTTCCCATCGTGATTTCGAATATACCTGAGATAAACGGCATGCTCAGCATTTGTGTCAATCCAAGGATGCTCAATAATAGTTCAACGAATCCTGCCAAAAAGGCAGTAAAATGCAAAAGATACAGCAATTTGTTGATGACTGAAAATAGAATGATGAAACCGCCGATCATCAATAATGTCTGGATGGACGACATTACGGCATCCCCAAGCAATTTCCCGATTGGACGGTTATCCTTTATCCTTGTTCTGTGAAGAGCTCTTAGCGCTTCCGCTATTTTTAATGCCTTTCCTCCGGATCTGCCAGGTGCTTCGTCATGTCCTCCATGGAACCTCATCACCAGTCCGACTGTAATGTTCCCAAGGTAATGGGCAAGGGCAAGAATCACTCCAAGCTGGGCATTGTAAAAAAAACCGACAGAAACCGCTCCAAAGATAAAGAGGGGGTTGGATGAATTAGTGAACGATMCCAGCCTCTCTGCTTCAATTTTAGTGAGCTGCTTTTCCTGTCTCAACCTTGCTGTCAGCTTAGCACCGGAAGGGTAGCCAGAAGCCATTCCCATTGCCCAGACAAACCCTCCGACACCAGGTACACGAAAAAGAGGCCTCATCAGCGGTTCAAGAAGTACACCTATAAATTTTACAACTCCAAAACCAATCAGCAGCTCCGAAACGATAAAAAAAGGCAGCAGGGAAGGAAACACAATCTCCCACCACATATTAAGGCCCCTGATGGAAGCATCAAACGATTCCTGCGGATAAATGATCATAGAGCCTGCAATCACCGTGATTGATACCGCCAGGAATATCGTTTTTATTTTTGACTTAATCACCCAACATCCTCTCCTCAGGTAAATGGCTGTGAAACAACGTCAAACAGTGATAAAATAAAAATAATATCCGGCCAGTTGGCGGCGCAGATTACATGCGGTAATAAACCTTTTTTCATGGCGATGCCAAGGTTTTCATAATTCGGTCTTGTCCTCATAAACCAATATACTCACGGGTATGCAAAATAGACCAATTCTCTTGAATACAACAACTAAAGGGGGTATTTGCGTTTGCGTCGACCCACAATTGGTTTGGCACTTGGTTCCGGAGGAGCGCGGGGGTTTGCCCATCTAGGAGTCATCAGAGTACTAAGGGAAGAAGCCATCCCGATCGATATGATTGCCGGCAGCAGTATGGGCGCCATGGTTGGCTGTTTTTACGGAGCAGGACTTGATATTGAAAGATTGTATACACTATCAAAAGTATTCAAGAGGAAATATTATTTGGACTTTACCGTGCCCAAAATGGGCTTTATCGCAGGGAAAAGGGTAAAGGATCTGATCCGGATCTTTACCCACGGAAAAGAACTGCAAAATCTTGATATACCGGTTGCTGTCGTTGCTACCGACCTTGTATCCGGTGAAAAAGTGGTCTTCAAGGAAGGGCCCATTGCAGAAGCAGTACGGGCAAGCATTGCTATTCCGGGAATATTCACGCCAGAAAAATGGAACGGCAGGCTGTTGATCGATGGCGGCGTGATAGACCGGATACCTGTTTCGGTCGTAAAGGAAATGGGGGCGGATATTGTCATTGCGGTCGATGTTTCGCACGTCAAAAACAATGCAGATATCACTTCCATTTTCGATGTGATCATGCAAAGTATTGACATCATGCAAATGGAGCTGGTTGCCAACAGGGAGGTTGCTTCCGATATCATGGTAAGGCCGAGAGTGGAGATGTACAGTTCGCGCGCTTTTACTAATATAGAAGAAATCATTTCCATCGGTGAAGAGGAAACGAGGAAACATATCGCAAAAATTAAACAGGTTATTGAGCACTGGAAGGAGCCTCAATCATAATGAGAAGAAAAGGATCTTTTCGGCTGGGCATTTTGGCAGCCATTTTGCTTTTTGCCAGCGTCTTTTATTATTTGCCTTTTTATGTATCAAAGCCGGGCATGGCAAAAGAGCTGGGACCCATTATTGAAGTAGAGGGGGGATATGAGGAAGAAGGCACCTTTATGCTGACCACTGTCAGGATGGGAAGGGCCAATATTTACTCCTATTTGACCGCCAAGATAAGCAAATACCAGGAAATCTTCCCGCTTGAGGCAATCAGGGCTGAAAACGAAAGCGATGAGGACTATACCAAAAGGCAGCTCCATATGATGGATAGTTCGAAAATCAATGCGATTGAGGTTGCCTATAAAAAAGCCGGACTGCCAATTCAGTACCAGTTCAATGGAATTTATGTCCTGCAAGTTGTTCCCGGAATGCCGGCAGAGGGAAAGCTGTTTACCGGCGACCGCATTCTTGATATCGATGGCAAGGACTTCCGCTCTTCAACAGAATTCATTGAATATGTCAGCAGCAAAAAAGCAGGCGAGGAAGTCACCTTGGCTGTGGAGCGTCAAAAAAAGGAAGAGAAGGTTGTCCTTGCTCTCCAACAATTTGATCAAAGCAGCGACAGGGCAGGAATAGGCATTGTACCGGTTGATGATAAAGACATAGAGGTTGACCCGGATGTGAACGTAAAAACGGATGAGATAGGCGGACCCTCTGCAGGACTCATGTTTTCGCTTGAGATTTACAATCAGCTCGTGGAGGAAGATCTTACACAAGGGCATGCCATTGCTGGAACGGGCACTATCGCTTCGGATGGAATCGTCGGCAGGATTGGCGGCATTGAACAAAAAGTAGTCGCCGCCGACAAGGCTGGTGCCGACATTTTCTTTGCCCCAAATGAAAAGGGCGCAAAGGATTCCAATTACCAGGCTGCAATGAGGACAGCAGAGGATATCAACTCAAAGATGGAAATCGTCCCCGTCGACACTTTTGATGACGCCGTGGACTATCTTGAAAATTTATCAAAAAAACAAGCTGGCTAGCAGCTTGTTTTTTTAATCCTGAATTTGGATGGGAGGCTGTGAAAACTCTTCCTTTAGAAGGCGTTCCTGTGAGTCGCCCGTTAAACCGAGAGAATAAATCCTGGATGCCCTGATATCTAGTTCCAATAGATCTTTATTGGATGAAGGCCGGGAAACAAGAGGGAGTCCCAGGACTTTTTTGTTTTTCTGTAAGTAGGCCCTTCCGGAAGAGGACATTCCAAGCAGGCGCAAATATTTGGCGGTGCCAGCCTGCATCTCACTGCTTTTCACATTCATCAGGATATGCAGGCAGACTCTCTGAAGTCTGGTCCACGTATAGCGTTTTGTCTTTATCTTTTCCATGAATTCCTTAAAAGACGTGGCCTGAAGGCTATTTTCCTTAAGCCTGTACTCTAGGCCCTCCTCAACCTCATGAATAGCGGCCAATTCTTCTGGAGAACTCTGAAGCAGCTTGTATTTTAATAGTGGCCAGTAATCCTCCCAGGAATGAAACTGGCCATAGTGTTTTTTATATCTCATGAGTAAATGAAAGGAAGTGCGCGGAAGATAAGACTGGATGCTTTCCATGCTGCTTCCATTGGAGAAAAGGGATTTTCTGATACTGGTTGCACTGGCAATCGTCTCGGAGGAAAAATGTTCATCGTGATATCCGGCATTTTTACGCTTGATGGTCACTGGCCTTAGGCCGGCATCGTGGCGGTTGATTGCCGCTACATACTGGAGGCCGAGAATATTATTGGGCTTCGAGAGGTCGAGCAGGGAGCCAGCGGGTTTCAGAGCTTCAAAGCTTAGGGAGACCGACTTGGGATAGCTGTATCCTAGCGCGTTGTATTCTTTTATTTTTGCCTGGAATTGTGTTGCGTGATTAGCGAGAAATTCAAGTGTGGTGATAAAGCTGCCAATCTCACCAGCCTCGCTGCCAAAACAGACGCTCTCACAGCCAGCCGCCGCCAGCACAGAGATGGCTCCATCCGCAAAAATGTCCGCATTTTGTGCAGCGAAGGCATATGGCAGCTCAAAAACGAGGTCTGCACCGCCGTACAAAGCCATTTCTGTACGTGCCCATTTGGAAACGAGGGCTGGTTCCCCGCGCTGGAGGAAATTTCCGCTCATGACAGCAATTACGATATCCGCGCCAGATTGTTCCTTGGCCTGGTCCAAATGGTATTTATGTCCATTATGGAATGGGTTATATTCTACAACAACGCCGACAGCCTTCATTTTTTCTCCTTCATTGACAACGGGAGGTCCTCTCAACATAAGTTGTTTCCCGGTTAATGGTGTTTAAATTTACAACTCAACGTCTAAATTATACTGTAAAGAAAAAATATTGACAAATAGGTAAGCGAAAGCTATAATTACCTTTGTTGCCTTGGGGTGATTCTATGAAATGGACAATAAGTCAGTTACAAAAATACCGAAACAAGGACTTTCCGGTTGACGAAACGGTCCGGGTTGATGAGATAAAGGAAGTCGATCCATCCATTCGTGACGTGTCTCCGATGCATATAACGGGCAGGGTTGACATTAGCGCAACAAAAGTGACCTTCCATCTCCGGATTGAAGGCTATCTTATCCTTCCTTGTTCTCGTACGCTGGTTGATGTTAATTTTCCAGTGAATGTTGAAACAACTGAAACCTTCCTTCTTGGGAATCATGAATATGGGACCGAGGATGAAGAAGTGCATCAACTTAAGGGTGATGTCATTGACCTGATGCCTGTCATCAGGGAAATCCTTTTGCTTGAAGTTCCGATGCAGGTATTCTGCGAGGAAGATGACCGTAAGGATGGAGCCCCGCAGTCTGGGAAGGACTGGGAAGTGATCCGCGAACAGGAAAAGCAGCAAAAAGTGGATCCTAGGCTTGCCGGACTTGCCAAGTTTTTTGAGCAAAATGATTCAGCGGATGATTGAATCACCAAAATGAAGGACCAGTGAGACTGGCCTTCATACACACTACTCTTCTTTAAGGAGGTGGGAATAATGGCTGTACCATTTAGAAGAACGTCTAAAACTGCTAAGAGAAAGCGCCGTACTCATTTCAAATTGCAAGTTCCAGGCATGGTTGCATGCCCTAACTGCGGTGAAATGAAACTAGCTCACCGTGTTTGCAAGGAATGCGGAACATACAAAGGCAAAGAAGTCGTAAACGACTAATCTTTCCAATAAGAATCAAAAGCACAGGTGTATTCCTGTGCTTTTTTTTATTCATTCCTCTACACTAATAATCAGGGAATTGAAGAGGAGGAGGGCAATGATGGGTTCCTATACCATTTCGAAAGAGCAGAACGGACTGCTGCTATTTACGATAAACAGGCCGGAGAAAAGAAATGCGGTAAATTATGAAATTATGGATGGACTGGAAGAAGTGCTTTCCATAGCTGCGAATAAGGGAACGAAAGCACTGGTCCTTACGGGGGCCGGTGAAAGGGCGTTTTGTTCGGGTGGAGACTTGTCTGTTTTCCATAAGTTAAGGACGGCTGATGAAGCGGCTGTTATGCTTTCCAGAATGGCTGAAATTCTCACCCGCCTATTAATGCTTCCGATACCGACTGTTGCCATCCTTAATGGGACGGCTATTGGAGGCGGTTGTGAAATTGCTTCTGCCTGCGATTTTCGCCTGGGGCGCAAGGGGATGCAAGCTGGTTTTGTTCAGGGGAATATGGCCATTACAACAGGGTGGGGCGGAGGCAGTATATTGTTTGAGAAGCTTCCTTACTCGATTGCCTTAAAAATGCTGGGTGATGCCAGGCTTTACTCAGCGGACGAACTGTATGAGCTTGGTTTTCTGGATTATCTTTATGATGGGGATGCCATGAGCCAGTGCATCTCCTTCCTGGAAAGGATGCTTGATAAGGAAGCTGCCGTATTATCCGCCTATAAACAGCTTGTCACAAAAAAATGGATGGCCTCCTCCTTGCCAGAGAGAATCGCAGAGGAAGCTAGAAACTGCGCGGTCTTATGGGGAAAAGAGGTTCATCACGAAAAGGTTGCCCTATTTTTAAAGAAATAAAAGCATTCTATCTTTCCTAGCAGATGCATAGATTGAAATAAAAAACTAGGAGGGAAATGACATGCCTATTACCCGCCAGGATGCCTGGACACAGGACGAAGATCTCATACTTGCAGAAACAGTGCTTCGCCATATCAGGGAAGGGGGTACCCAGCTAAAGGCTTTTGACGAGGTTGGCAAAAGGCTTTCCCGTACCGGGGCGGCCTGCGGATTCCGCTGGAACTCCTTTGTTCGGAAACAGTACCAGTCTGGTATTGAACTGGCAAAAAAGCAGCGAAAAGAGCTGAAAAAGCAGCAGAAAAAAATGGCTGAACCAGTGGAAGAGGAAGCCTCTCTCCCAAATGCGGAGGTTGTTCAAGCTGCTGCCGAAACGCTAGGCCTCGATGAAGTGAAAGAGTTTCTCGACCATTTGTACCGGCAGGCAGCAAAAGCAAGGAACCATGAAGAGAGTACAACCGTATTTGAGGGAAAAGTAAAGGAACTGGAAAGCCGAATCTATTACTTGTCTAGTGAAAATGAAAAGCTCAGGGATGATCTCGCCGCCGTAGAAAAGGATCATCGTTCTTTACTCGAAATTATGGAGCGGGCCAGGAAACTGGTTGGAACCAAAGGCGAGGCAGGGGAGGAGCAGGCTGAAAAAGAGGGCTTGAAAAAATGAATTCGTTAAGGGTTTGCCATAGGATATGTATGAGAATTCATACACGGAGAATTTCCGGCTAATGCAAATTTTGAGGCTGAAAGTATAGATATAAGCGGAGAAATTCCGATTAATCCCTCTAAATAAGGAAAAATCCAAAGTTTTGAAACATATAAACGGAAATACTTCCTTTATTATAAGGGAAATATAAGTATTTCCCATTTTAAACGGAATTTTTCCGTTTATTTCAATCATAGGGGAATCGAACCGTAATTTGCCTCTGTCTTAGTTAATCAATAATCAGATAGAGAATATCTTTTCGCAAATCGTAATTTTTTATGTGATTCAGAATGCCATTTTATAAGCTAATTTGTCAAAACATTGATGTAGCAATAAAAAATAGGGTGAGTAAATCACCCTATTTGCACTGCAATTAACTATTTTCCACCATTAAAGAGAACTTATTAAAGCAATAGGCGCTATCTTTAAATTTGCCCTTCCTTAATGTACCTGCTCCTTCACGCCGGCCGGGTACCAAACGAAAGGATTCTCCCCTCTGTCCCGCTCTACTTCATAAGTTGCAGGGGTGAAGCCCATCGTTGCCCAAAAATCGGATGAATTGACCCTTCCGTTTGTTTTAACAGGCAAGCCATAGGATTTTGCGAAATCCACGAGCGTCCTTCCATATCCTTTCCCCTGATAATCAGGGAGGACCTCAAGCTTCCATAATTCAAGATAGTCCTGCGGCGGATCAAAGTAACGGTCGAATTTGGCCTGGATTTGGTAGAGGCTCATCCTTGCAACAAGTTTATCTCCAAAGTAGATTCCGTAAAACGGCGACTCACTGTCGTTTTCAATCATATTTGCTTCAAGATCCTCGAGCATGGACAGCTCCTGCTGGCCGTATTGCTTGAACCTTTTGAAGTCCTCGAGTGTTTTGTAATTGATCTTCAATCTTTCAACCTTGTGTGCCACCGTCATTCCCCCTATTAGTGCGTTGTCTTTTGTCTATTCCCGTCCATCATCTTAAAGATGCATGACATTGAGGTCGGCTGCAGCCTTGATGTTATTATATTATAAATAAACAAAAAGTTCTGCTTTTAACTTATAATATAATATAAAGGCTTATCGGGCAACTTGTTAACCGCTTACAATCATGTTTCCCGCATGAAGGCGGGGCATAATGGAAGCAAGGAAATATTCTCACGCAAAGGGAATGGTATCTGCTAAAATAGGACTAAAGCAGGAATCGGAATTGGGGTATGAACATGAGAATAGGGATTATCGGTGCCGGGTCCATCGGTTTGTTGTTTTCCTGGTATCTAAGCGAAAAGCATGAAGTAACGCTTTATACCCGGACAGTCCATCAAGCAGATATGATCAACCGTCAAGGAGTGGCGCTGGTCAAAGAAGCTGAGGCGGTCCGGAAGCTACCGGCCAAGCCGATGGATGAATGGATGGGCGGTGATGATTTAACCATAATTACCGTCAAGCAGTATCAGCTGCATGAGGTCCTGATTCAAATAGAAGATAAACTTGATAAGGCTGGCAGCCTGCTCTTTCTCCAAAATGGAATGGGGCATCTCAAGCTTGTTGAGAAGCTGCAGGCTTCTTCCGTTTACGTTGGCAGCATCGAGCACGGAGCAGTGAGGGAAAGTGCTGTGAGGGTGCGCCATAATGGGTCAGGAGCAATTAGGGCGGCTGTATTCAAAGGCAGCATCGTGCGACTTGAGGAACTGGCCAATAATGTTCCGGAGGATTTTAGTATACAGGTGGAGACGGACTACTATGACATCCTGGTAAGGAAACTGGTTGTAAATGCAGTGATCAACCCTTTGACAGCAGCGTTCGAGGTCCAAAATGGCATCCTGCTTGCAAACCCTTTCTATCGAAAGATTGCCATATCCCTCCTTGAGGAAACATTGTGCGTACTTGAAATGGCCGACAAGGAAGAACATTACCGCAATGTGGTGAATGTCTGTGAAAAGACCGCTTCCAACTATTCATCCATGTATGGCGATCTTTCACAGGGCCGTCCAACAGAAATCGATGCCATCCTTGGTTTTCTAATGGAAGAAGCAGAAAAAAGGGGAGTTCACTGTCCATATATCAGCAATTATTATCATGTAATCAAAGGGAAGGAGCTTCAGGGGGAGGTAGTGACATGACCGAGATTCTTTCTGTTGCAGCAGGGTTGCTTGTGACCATCCCGCTCGCGGGATACCTCATCATGTTTATTTTCAGTAAACAGCTTACCGGCAACCATCGGAAGTCCGTTCAACTCGCCATTGATTTCAGTACATTATTATTTATTTTCTCCGTTCATTTTTTAATCATCATGATTTGGGGAAAGTCTTTCCTATGGCTTATTATGCTTATCCTCATCTTTCTGGCCGTTATCTTTGTCCTCATCCATTGGAAATTGCGGCAGGAAATTGACTTTGCCAGGGTATTCAAAGGATATTGGCGTTTTAACTTCCTCCTGTTTTTCTTCGTTTATCTTGTACTGATCATCGTTGGCCTATATCAGAGGATTTCCTGGCTGGTGGCTTGAGTGTAAAATTCTTCAAACAAAGTTTTTTTCTTTTCAAAACCAACAATGCTATACTAACAAGAGTGAAAATGTTACGAGAAAGGAAGTACTTTGAATGGAGATTCTGAATCTCTCACTGCCGGCGACGAACCGGTTTGCTACGGGATATCTTAACGGAAACAAGGAAGTACTAGGTTTTTTCCATTATAACTTTAATGAACCTTCACATTATAAAGAACGCTTGAAAGAGCTGTCAGGCAGGACATTTTTCAGGAGGGAATTGGCAGACCATATCGGAAGCTTCATGTCCCGCTATCCTTCCTCGGATAAAATCAGGGAAAACCTTGACAAGCTGAAGCAGGAGGATTGTGTCGCGGTCATTGGCGGCCAGCAGGCTGGACTCCTGACAGGCCCGCTGTATTCAGTACATAAGGCGATATCTGTGATCAAGCTTGCGGAACAAAAGGAGAAGGAACTTGGGGTTCCGGTAGTGCCATTATTTTGGATTGCAGGGGAAGACCATGATTTCCAGGAAGTCAACCATGTCTATGTTTTAAATAACAATAAGCCTGAAAAACGGATCTATCCGGAAAAAAGTTCCGGAAAGAATATGATTTCGACTCAAATAATCGACAGGGATACGTGTTTATCTTGGATTGAAGATATCATTGAAACATTTGGGGAGACCAGCCATACTAATAGGCTAAGGGAATTTGCAGAAGATGCACTAAAGGAATCCCAGTCATTTATCGACTTTTTTGCGTCGACCATATTGGGGATGTTCAAGGAGCATGGCCTGCTGCTTGTTGATTCCGGAAATGATGGCCTTCGCAATCTGGAAAAGGAGTACTTTGCCAAACAAATCGGGGAGCATGAAGCAATTACCCGTTCGGTGCTCACACAGCAGGAGGAGATTGGGAAGAAAGGCTTTAGCCGGGCCATTGATATCAGTCCTAATGCTGCCAATCTTTTTTATAATGATGAGAATGGAGAGCGGGTCCTGCTGCACTTTGATGATGCTTCCCAATGTTTTACCGGAAGAGAAGGTGAAATTTCCTTCACTCCTGATGAACTCCAGGAAATTGCTTCCGAGCATCCAGAGAAACTGAGCAATAATGTGGTAACAAGGCCGCTCATGCAAGAATGGCTGTTTCCAACACTTGCTTTTGTAGGCGGCCCGGGGGAAATTGCCTATTGGTCAGAGCTTAAACTCGTATTTGACCACTTTGGCCTGAAAATGCCTCCGCTCGTGCCGAGGCTCAATATCACCATTTTGGACCGTTCTGTAGAAAGAGATCTCGCACAGCTGAACCTGAAGCTGGAGGAAGTCCTGAAGTCTGGAACGAGCAAGCATGAATTATCCTTCATCGATGCCCTCAGGGACCGGGAAGTGGAGGGAATGTTTGCAGAAGCCAAGAAACAGCTTATAGAGCAGTACAGAAAAATCCATGATAAGGCGGGACAGCTTGATAAGGGACTTATCCCGCTCGTTAAAAAGAATGAGGATCTGCTCCTGAAGCAAATTGCCTATATGGAGAAAAAGGTGGATGAATCGATTTGCCGCAAGCATGATGATATTCTTGCAAAATTTGCACGGGTAGAGAATGCATTGAGGCCTGGAGGCTCTCCACAAGAACGTGTCTGGAACCCCTTCTATTATTTAAACCAATATGGACTGGACTTTTTTTCCGAACTCCTATCACTGCCACTGGTCTTTGATGGCAGCCATAAAGTAATAAAAATGTAGACTCCATGGGAATGGAGTCTCTTTTTGTCTACAACAAAACATAGGTTGCTGGAAGGAATTTAAGAGGCGGAAAAGAATATTATTAAATGTGTGGTGGAAAGTGGGGGAATGTGGTACATTGAATTTAGAAAGTGGGGGTAGTGGGCATGTTCATGGGCGAGTACCATCATAGCATTGACAATAAGGGCCGTTTAATCGTCCCCGCCAAACTCCGCGATGACCTTGGGGAAACGTTTGTTATCACCCGGGGACTGGACCAGTGCCTTTTTGGCTACCCATTGTCTGAATGGGCTGTCATTGAAGACAAGCTCAAAGGACTCCCTCTCACTAAAAAAGATGCCCGCGCATTTACCCGCTTTTTCTTCTCAGGTGCTACCGAGAGTGAAATTGACAAACAAGGAAGAATCAACATACCCTCTACGCTTCTGCAATACGCCAAACTTGAAAAAGAATGTGTGATTTTAGGTGTTTCCAATCGGATTGAAATATGGAGCAAATCTATTTGGGAAGAATATTTTGCCCAGTCGGAGGAATCTTTTGCGGAAATTGCAGAAAATATGATTGGGTTTGATATTTAAGGGTAACATTATTCCGATATAATATTAGCTGGTTGCCCGATTGGAAAGGGGAATTACATGTTTAAACATACAACAGTATTGCTTGAAGAAGCCGTTTCAGGTCTTGATATCAAGCCGGATGGTATATACGTGGATTGTACTCTCGGTGGTGCCGGCCACAGTGAACGTATTTTATCCAGGCTTTCAGAGTACGGAAGGCTGTATGCGTTCGACCAGGATGAAACAGCCATCAAGAATGCACGGGAAAAATTAGCAAGATATGGGGACAGGCTGACCATCATTAAAAGCAATTTTCTTCATTTAAAAACAGAGCTCCAGGACCTGGGTGTTAATCAGGTGGATGGAGTGCTTTATGATCTGGGAGTCTCATCCCCACAGCTTGATACTCCGGAACGAGGATTCAGTTATCACCATGATGCTCCGCTTGATATGAGAATGGACCAGGATGCCGAAGTCTCGGCATATGAAGTGGTGAATGAATGGCCATACGAAAAGCTTGTCAAAATCTTTTTCCAATATGGGGAAGAGAAATTTTCAAAGCAAGTTGCCCGGAAGATTGAGGTGGCACGTGCTGTTAAGCCTATTGCTACGACTGCAGAACTGGTGGAGCTGATTAAGGATGCCATCCCCGCACCTGCACGCCGTAAAGGAGGACACCCGGCAAAGCGGGTTTTCCAGGCAATCAGGATTGCTGTAAATGATGAATTGGGCGTGTTTGAACAGTCACTGCACCAAGCAATCGATCTGCTTGGCAAGGGTGGGCGGATTTCTGTCATTACTTTCCATTCCCTGGAAGACCGGATTTGCAAAGTGGCTTTTAAAAAGGCCAGCGAAATACCGCCGCTGCCGCATGGCTTGCCAGTGATACCTGATGAATTCAAGCCGAAAGTTAAATTGATTACAAGAAAGCCGATTCTGCCTACAGAAGAAGAGTTGGAAGAGAACAACCGCGCACGGTCTGCCAAGCTAAGAATCGCTGAAAAACTGTAACCTGTAACTAGTCACCTTAAGGACGGGAATAAAAAACAGGAGGGAAAAGAATGAGCAACCTTGCAAAAAAGATTCAACAGGAAATACAGCAACAGCCAATCAGCACTCCCAAGCATAAGCCAAAGGCTCCCAAAAAGCATTATTCGCTCACCCCTGGGGAGCGGGTGCTGATCTTTGCTTTTGGTGTAATGGTTTGTATTGGCGGGTCTTTTATGGTCTCCAAACAGGCAGCGATTTACGATGTGAACAAAGAAATCCAGCTTGTAGAAAATGCAATCCAGGAACAGCAGAAAGTCAATTCTGACCTGGAAATACAAATAAGTGAACTTAGCACTTACGAACGGATCAAGCAGCAGGCAGAGAAACTCGGCTTAACTTTCAATGAAGATAACGTCAAGGTTGTGCGGGAGCAATGAACAGGAAACGTCCAAATATGAATGTTGGAGCAGCTGGATTATTTGTCGTATTCAGCCTGCTCTTTTTTATCGTCATCTATCGATTTGTATCCATACAGGTTACCGGGGAGGTAGCAGGGCAGCCGTTAGCGGCCAAGGCCCAGCAAAAATATTCGAAGGAAACGCTGATTGAGGCAACGAGGGGAACCATTTTCGATCGGAATGCCGAGGTGATTGCCGAGGACACCAACTCCTATACACTGGTTGCCATTTTGGACGAAAAGATGACCAGCAATCCCAAGCAGCCTAAACATGTTGACAACCCGGAAAAAACGGCTAAAGTCCTGGCCCAGTATATAGAAATGAACGAATCTGACATTTACGAGCGCCTTACAAAAGAGGGCTTGTTCCAGGTTGAGTTTGGAAAGGCGGGAAGGGATATCCCGCATGGAGTAAAGACTGAAATTGAAAAAGAGAAATTGCCGGGGATTACCTTTACGAAAGATTCCAAACGGTTCTACCCTAACGGTATATTTTCTTCCCATCTCATAGGTTATGTCGAAAAGGAAGAAAAGGAAGATGGAAAAGCGGAAAGCGTCGGCCAGCTTGGGATTGAGGCCGCTTTTGAGGAATACTTGACTGGCCGCGATGGTTCCGTAAAGGTGGAAAGTGATTTCTGGGGATTCCTTCTTCCGGATTCCAAAAAAGAGATCAAGCCGGCACATAACGGAAACGATTTGTATTTGACGCTGGACAAAAAAATCCAAACCTTCCTTGAAGATGCCATGGATCGCGTGGATGAAGAATACAATCCGAAAAAAATAATCGCGGTTGTAGCGGACCCAAAGACAGGGGATATCCTGGCAATGGGGCAACGGCCAACATTCCACCCAAAAACCAAAGAAGGAATCGAGCAAAATTGGCATAATGAAGTGATTGAAACATCCATTGAGCCAGGGTCGACCATGAAGATTATTACCCTTGCGGCTGCAGTGGAGGAAAACAAGTTTAATCCAAATGAAAAGTTCAAATCAGGACAGTACAAGGTGACTCCCAAATCCATGCCAATAGGCGACCATAATTCCGGCAGGGGCTGGGGGGAGATTTCCTATCTTGAGGGTATCCAGCGATCATCCAATGTGGCAATGGCCAAGCTGGTCAATGAAAAGATAGGAACAGAAAAGTTCAGGGAATACCTTACTGCTTTCGGACTGGATAAGCCTACCGGAATCAATTTGCCAAACGAAAAAACCGGAAAAATCCTGTACGAGTGGCCGATTGAAAAAATAACGACCTCATTTGGACAAGGCACCACCATGACGCCGTTACAGCTTATCCAGGCTGCAACAGCTGTTGCGAATGACGGGAAGATGATGAAACCACAAGTCATCGACAAGATTGTAGATCCGAATTCAAATGAAGTAGTGGAACAGCCGGAGCCGCAGATTGCCGGGACACCGATTTCTGCCAAAACGGCCAAAAAGGTCCGTGAAATTCTCGAGACCACAATCACCGCGGAGAAAGGAACAGGAGGCAGCTACAAGATAGAGGGATATGATGTTGCCGGGAAGACCGGCACAGCCCAAATACCTGGGAATGACGGCAAATATCTGAGGGGCCAGGGCAACTTCCTCTACTCTTTCCTGGGGATGGCACCAACCGATGACCCTGAGCTGATCGTTTATGTTGCGGTCCAGCAGCCGGAGCTTGATGAAAGTACGAATGGCTCGGTACCAGTGTCAAAAATATTCAATCCGGTCATGAAGAGCAGCCTTCAATATTTGAATATAAAACCAGTTGTCCAGGAAGAAATTGTTTCAAGCGAGGTTCCGGATGTCACCGGAAAGGCCGCCGATGACGCAGCTGCAAGACTTAAGGAGAGAGGCCTTACTCCTGTTGTTGTCGGGGAAGGAGAAAAAATTGCCAAGCAGCTTCCTGAAGAAGGGGCGGTCATTCTTGGCGGAGAAAAAGTCATTCTTAAAACAACAGGTAAAGTCACTGCACCAGACATGACAGACTGGTCCCTAAGGGATGTCATGAAATTTGCCCAAGTAGCTGGCTTGAAGCTGAATAAAGCGGGTAGCGGCTATGTAACTAAGCAGAGTATCCAGCCGGGAAGCGCAGTGAAAGAAGGCGAGTACCTGATTGTAGAACTGATGCCCCCGCTAGAGAAGGCTGAGACTGAAAACCAGCAGGAAGAGGCTGGGGAAAATGGAAATAGCAGTGATGAAGAAACAGAGGATGTCTATGACTGATCCTCTGTTTCTTTTTTTTTGCCAGTAAATCCATGCCCATTGTTAGTGTTATATTGTCGCCGGTACAAGCATATATTTGAACAGGCTGCCCTTAGTTTCTTGCGGACAGCCGGGGTCCTTTTCGTTCAGGCAAATGGGATTGCCCCCCCCCAGGCAATATAAGGAGGTAGTTTGAAGTATGCGCGTGTCCAATGTGACGGTAAGGAAAAGGCTCGCTTTTGTATTGGTTGCCGGAATCCTTGTATTTCTAATAATTGATATCCGGTTGGGATATGTTCAATTTGTACTGGGAAACTGGCTGACTGATGGAGCGAAAAGTTCTTGGAGCAGGAACATCCCGTTTGAGCCAAAGCGCGGCGAGATTATCGACAGGAATGGCGTGGCGCTGGCAACCAATATAAGTGCGCCGACGGTATGGGCGGTGCCACGGCAAATTGAGGACCCCGAGGCAACTTCGGAAAAGCTGGCTGCTGTGCTCAATATGTCCAAGGAAAAAGTACATCAGTATATAACCAAATCAGAATCGATTGTAAGGTTCAATGAGGCGAGGAAGATATCGCATGAAAAGGCTAAAGAAGTACGAGCCCTCAATTTAAAAGGGATTTATATCGGGGAGGATTCAAAGCGCCATTATCCCTTTGGCAATTATTTATCCCATGTGCTCGGGTTCGCCGGCATTGACAATCAAGGGCTGATGGGGCTTGAACTGTATTATGACAAAGAACTGAAAGGCGAACGGGGTTCCGTCCAGTTCTATGCGAATGCCAAGGGCCAGCGCATGAGTGATATGGCGGATGACTATCAGCCACCGGTTGATGGGCTGGACCTGAAGCTGACGATTGACAGCAGGGTTCAGACCATAGTTGAAAGGGAGCTTGACATCGCGGAGGCCAAATATAATCCGGACGGAATCATCGCCATAGCCATGAACCCGAACAATGGGGAAATCCTGGCGATGGCCAGCAGGCCAAGCTTTGACCCAGCCAACTTCAAAAATGTACCAGCAGAAGTATACAACCGCAATCTTCCTGTCTGGAGTGCTTATGAGCCAGGATCTACCTTTAAGATTATTACGCTTGCTGCTGCTATTGAAGAAGGGAAAGTGAATCTGCATGACGACCATTTTCATGACAGCGGGTCTGTAAAAGTTGGCGGTGCGACTCTTCGCTGCTGGAAGCGAGGAGGACATGGTTCACAATCTTTCCTTGAAGTGGTTCAGAACTCCTGCAACCCCGGTTTTGTAGAACTGGGAGACAGACTGGGAAAAGACACCTTGTTTAAATATATAAAACAATTTGGTTTCGGTGAAAAAACCGGGATTGACCTTCAGGGGGAAGGGAAAGGGATCATGTTCAACCTGGATCGGGTTGGCCCGGTTGAGCAGGCAACCACTGCTTTTGGGCAGGGGGTCTCGGTAACGCCGATTCAGCAGGTTGCGGCCGTTTCGGCAGCAGTGAACGGTGGCACCCTGTATACTCCATATATTGCGAAAGAGCTGATTGACCCTGTGACAGGGAAGGTAATGATGCAAAAATCCCCTCAAGCAAAAAGGAGAGTCATTTCGGAAGAAACATCCAAGGAAATCAGGCATGCACTCGAGACAGTGGTTGCCCAGGGGTCGGGGAAAGGCGCATTTGTGGAGTCCTATCGGGTTGGCGGGAAAACAGGTACTGCCCAAAAAGCGAAGGATGGAAGATATCTTGAAAACAACCATATTGTTTCCTTTATTGGATTTGCCCCAGCTGATGACCCGCAGCTAGTGGTTTACATTGCCGTGGACAACCCAAAAGGGACGGTACAATTTGGCGGAGTCGTTGCGGCGCCGATAGTGGGCAATATTATGGAAGACAGTCTCCATGCCCTGGAGGTACAACCAAGAAAGAATCAAATCGAAAAAGAAATGACCTGGCTTGACACTCCTCTGGTTGAGGTTCCTGACTTGAAGGGGATGACAAGGACAGAAATTCAGCAGCATCTGGTCAATCTAAGGATTGAAGTGAGCGGAGAAGGAAAAACGGTGGTTAAACAGTCCCCTTCACCGGGTATTAAGGTGAAGGAAGGGGCAACCATCAGACTGTATATGGACTCCGGTGAAGAACGAAAAGACGGTGAATGACTGACCAACCGTCTGAAAAAAATGACTGCGTATATTCAGGGCGGCGACTGGTCCCGATTCGCCGCCCGTTTTTGCGTAAAGTTTAGAAAAAAAGAAGGCCCGATACTGTACTTTTCCTTGAGAATAATGGCTTATTTGGCTTCAATCATGTAAAATAAAAAACGCCATGTTTGTTTGGAGAGGAATTGATTAACATGAAATTGCATCAACTGCTTGGGAATTTGCACCCTTTTGTCGATTATAATGGGGAGAACCCAGAGATAACATCGATTGAAAATGATAACAGGAAAGTAAAAAAAGGCAGCCTGTTCATTTGCATCAAAGGCTATACCGTGGATGGGCATGATTTTGCACATTCTGCGGCCGATAATGGAGCGGCCGCCGTTTTGGCAGAGCGGGAGCTTAGTTTGAATGTCCCAGTCATCGTCGTGAAGGATACCATCCGTTCCATGGCGGTCCTGGCAGATGCTTTTTATGGGCAGCCAAGCCAAAAGCTTCATATGATTGGAATAACCGGGACGAATGGAAAGACGACAACCAGCCATCTAATCGAGAAGATCTTTATTGATGCCGGTCAAAAAACCGGCCTGATTGGCACAATGTATACAAAAATTGGCGACAGCTTATATGAGGTGAAAAATACAACGCCAGAAAGCCTGACGCTCCAGAAAACGCTGGCGCAAATGGTTGATGAAAAGGTGAGGACTACCGTGATGGAGGTTTCTTCCCATGCACTCGTTCATGGAAGGGTCCATGGAACAGACTATGATGTAGCTGTCTTTACCAATTTAACGCAAGACCATCTTGATTACCACAAAACGATGGATGAGTACAGAAAGGCCAAGGGGCTTTTGTTTTCCCAGCTTGGCAATGCCTTCAACCACCGGAAGCCCAAGTTTGCTGTGTTGAATAGTGATGATGAAGCCAGTGAGGAATATAAAAAAATAACGGCTGCGCATATATTAACGTATGGCATTGACAACCATGCCGACCTTCAGGCCAGGAATATCCAGATGACATCCGGTGGGACTTCATTCGAGTTGGTCAGTCCGTTTGGAGTCAACGAAGTCAGTATCCAGCTGATTGGAAAGTTCAGTATTTACAATGCCCTGGCGGCAATCGGGGCGGGCCTGGCTTCCAGTTTGCCTCTTGAGGGCATCCTCGATTCACTTCAATCTGTAAAGGGAGTTGCCGGACGGTTTGAACCAGTGGACGGTGGGCAGGATTTTTCTGTTATTGTGGATTATGCCCATACTCCCGACAGCCTGGAAAATGTCCTTAAGACGGTCAAACAGTTCGCAGAGAAAAGGATATTTGTGGTGGTAGGCTGCGGTGGTGACAGGGACCGGACGAAGCGGCCGCTGATGGCCAAGATCGCTTGCCAATTTGCCACTGATGCCATCTTTACCTCAGATAACCCACGCAGCGAGGATCCGGAACAGATTCTCAGGGATATGGAAGAAGGAGTCAAGGGTCAGCCGTATGTAAAGATTACCGACCGTGAGGAAGCCATCATCCATGCTGTGGAAAAAGCCAAAAAAGGCGATGTGATTCTGATTGCCGGCAAGGGCCATGAAACGTATCAGCAAATCGGTGATCAAACTTTCGATTTTGATGACAGAGAAATTGCGCTAAAAGCCATAAAGAAAAGAAAGGAACAATAGAATAGAGAATGGACATTTATTTACAAACAGGCATCTTGATGCCTTCAATTCATTTTTCAAGAAAAATACGCTGCCATGGCCATGAGGGCCAGGGCTGCAGTTTAAAGGGGAGGGGGAATTAGCATGCTGGAGGAAGTGATCATATTCACCATTCTTCTTGGTTTTCTTATTACCGTACTTCTTTCCCCAATCTTTATCCCTTTCCTGAGAAGGCTGAAATTCGGGCAGAGCATACGAGAGGAAGGACCAAAATCCCACCAGAAAAAGACAGGGACGCCGACAATGGGCGGCATTATGATCCTGCTGTCCATCACTGTAACGACCTTGGTCATGACGGAAAAGTTTTCAACCGCATCGGTCGAAACCTATTTGTTATTGTTGGTTACCCTTGGCTTCGGGCTGCTCGGTTTCCTGGATGACTTCATTAAAGTGGTCATGAAAAGGAACCTGGGCCTGACATCAAAACAGAAGCTTCTTGGACAGATTGTTATATCCGTTATTTTTTATATCATTTTTAGGCAAAGTGATTTTTCAACTGTAATCAGCATTCCATTGACGGACTTATCAATTGATCTTGGATGGGGTTATGTGTTTTTTATTATCTTTTGGCTGGTAGGCTTTTCAAATGCCGTAAACCTCACAGACGGTTTGGATGGACTTGTGTCCGGTACGGCAGCGATAGCGTTTGGCGCCTTCGCAGTGCTTGCCTGGAGCCAGTCACAATTTGAATTGGCCATTTTTGCCGTGGCAGTTGCAGGGGCAGTATTGGGCTTTTTGGTGTTCAATGCTCACCCGGCAAAGGTATTTATGGGTGACACCGGTTCGCTCGCGCTCGGGGGTGCGATTGCGACGGTTGCTATCCTGGCAAAGCTTGAGGTGCTGTTGCTGATCATTGGCGGAATTTTCGTCATTGAAACATTGTCAGTCATTCTTCAGGTGATTTCATTTAAGACGACTGGAAAACGCATTTTCCGCATGAGCCCCCTCCATCACCATTACGAACTGATTGGCTGGTCAGAGTGGCGTGTTGTTGTCACATTCTGGACGGTTGGGCTGCTGTGCGCGATTATTGGAATATATATTGAGGTGTGGATTTAGGTGAAACATGCAGAGAAATACAAATATAAAAAGGTCCTGGTTCTTGGCCTTGCCAAGAGCGGTGTAAGCGCGGCATCTTTGCTGAACAGCCTGGGGGCTTTTGTCACCGTGAATGACAAAAAGCCCCTTTCAGAAAATCCGGAGGCTCAAGGCTTGCTCCAGCAGGGAATCAAGGTGATTTGCGGGAGCCATCCAGTCGAACTAATGGATGAAGGGTTTGAACTTGTTGTTAAAAATCCGGGAATCCCTTATCATAATCCGATGATCCAGGCGGCCCTGGCCAAGCAGATTCCCATCATTACAGAAGTGGAACTTGCCTATCAAGTATCAGAGGCTCCGTTTGTCGCCATAACGGGCACAAACGGAAAAACAACCACGACTACATTGATTTTTGAAATGCTTGAGAAAGGTCGCAAAAACCCGCTGATTGCCGGAAATATAGGAACAGTAGCGTCGGATGTGGCCCAAAAGGCTGGACCGGAAAACAACATTGTCATCGAATTATCCTCATTCCAATTGATGGGGGTAGACGAGTTCAAACCAAAGATTGCACTGATTACCAACCTCTATGAGGCCCATCTTGATTATCATGGAAGTTTGGGAGAATACCATGAAGCCAAGGCGAGGATTACGGAAAATCAGGATAAAAGTGATTATCTGATCGTCAATGCTGACCAGGAAAGAGTCATGGCTTTGGCTGAACGTTCACAGGCTCAACTCATTCCTTTCTCTGTATCAAAGGAACTTTCCCGCGGAGCTAGTGTGAAGGATGGCTGGGTCACTTTTGAAGGGGAGAAAATCATCCATGTTGAGGACATTGCACTGCCTGGAAAACACAATCTTGAAAACATCCTTTCCGCAGTTGCTGCAGCTAGTCTGACAGGAGCCGGAAAGGAAGCCATTGCTGAAGTATTGCGGACTTTCACAGGAGTGCGTCACAGGCTGCAATTTGTCAGCGAAATAGAAGGCCGCAGATTTTATAATGATTCAAAAGCAACCAACATACTCGCCACGCAAAAGGCCCTTTCTGCTTTTGCCAATCCAGTCGTGCTGCTTGCGGGAGGACTTGACAGGGGGAATGGGTTTGAGGAACTGATTCCTTCGCTGGGCAGTGTCAAGGCTCTCATCACATTTGGACAGACGGCAGCAAAGGTTGAACAGGCTGGGGAAGCGGCAGGAATAAAAACCATCGTCCGCGTCGATAATGTTGAAAAAGCCGTTCCTGAGGCGTTCAGACATTCTGATGCTGGCGATGTCATCCTCCTTTCCCCTGCCTGCGCAAGCTGGGACCAATATAAAACTTTTGAGGTGCGGGGTGACATGTTCATCGAAGCGGTGCATAAGCTTAAGTAGGGCTTGTCTTCGAATGCGCCAAGAACGCACTTACCGGGTAGATTGGCAGGCATCAAGGGACGCCCTAATCTAAACTGCCGAGGTGTGTCCGTTGCCAACAACCAAAAAAACAACTCCCGACTTCATTCTCTTAATTGTCACTCTTACACTGCTCGCCGTTGGGCTGACGATGGTTTACAGTGCCAGTGCAATCTGGGCAGAATATAAATTTGATGATTCCTTCTTCTTTGCGAAGCGGCAAATGCTGTTTGCCGCTGTAGGAATCATTGCCATGTTCTTCATCATGAATGTCGATTACTGGACTTGGAGGACATGGGCCAAGGTATTGCTGATCGTCTGTTTTGTTTTACTGGTACTTGTGCTTATTCCTGGAGTTGGCAACGTGCGGAACGGCTCAAGGAGCTGGATCGGGGTTGGCGCGTTTTCCGTTCAGCCTTCGGAATTTATGAAACTGGCAATGATTGCGTTTCTGGCAAAGTTCCTGTCAGAAAACCAGAAGCAGATCACCTCTTTCAAAACAGGTTTGCTGCCTTCGTTGTCCATTGTCTTTACCGCGTTTGCGATGATTATGCTGCAGCCGGATCTTGGAACAGGGACTGTCATGGTGGGAACATGCGTAGTAATGATTTTTATTGCTGGCGCAAAGATCAGCCACTTTGCGTACCTTGGCCTGCTTGGGGTGGCGGGATTCGTCGGTCTGGTCGTCTCCGCGCCGTACAGGATGAAAAGGATTACCTCGTTCCTCGACCCATGGGAGGATCCCCTGGGAAGCGGCTTTCAAATGATCCAGTCGCTGTATGCGATTGGACCGGGCGGCCTGTTCGGCCTGGGTCTGGGAGAGAGCAGGCAAAAATTCTTTTATCTGCCTGAACCGCAAACGGATTTTATTTTTGCGATTTTAGCCGAGGAACTTGGCTTCATTGGCGGCAGTTTCGTCCTGCTGCTCTTTTCCCTCCTCCTCTGGAGAGGAATCAGGATTGCCCTGGGAGCCCCTGATTTATACGGAAGCCTTTTGGCGGCAGGGATTATCGGTATGGTTGCCATCCAGGTAATGATCAATATTGGCGTGGTAACGGGACTGATGCCAGTCACCGGCATCACACTGCCATTTCTGAGCTACGGAGGCTCTTCGCTCACGCTAATGCTTATGGCGATAGGCGTATTGCTTAATATAAGCAGGTACTCCAGGTATTAGCAGCAGAGCGTATAACACAACCCTGTCCTTGCAGGGTTTCTTTTTTGTTGTTTTAATTCCATGTTACATTTCAATGACATTCTTTTTAAATGAATGGAAGATGTTTAGAATGTAGTAGAATGGGGTAAAGCCGGGGGGTGCTCTCCCGAGGATTGAAAATGCATCCTGGGTGCATTATGGTTATTAAAAGATACTCTCATTAATGAGGTGGAAAAATGAGGATAGTCGTTAGCGGCGGTGGCACTGGAGGTCATATTTATCCGGCCCTCGCCTTGATTAGGGAAATTCAAAAAAGAGATAAAAATGCTGAATTTCTTTACATAGGAACTGAAAGAGGACTTGAAAGCAATATCGTTCCAAGGGAAGGAATAGCTTTCCGGTCAATTCATATCACCGGTTTCAGAAGAAAGCTCAGCTTTGAAAATGTGAAGACTGTTTTCCGCTTTCTTAAAGGGGTCGCCGACAGCAAAAAAATACTCAGGGAATTTAAGGCGGACATTGTGATTGGCACTGGCGGGTATGTATGCGGCCCTGTGGTCTATGCAGCGGCAAAGCTGGGGATTCCCACCATTATCCACGAGCAGAACAGCATTCCTGGCCTGACTAATAAATTCTTAAGCCGATATGTCGACAGGATAGGGATCTGCTTTAAAGAAGCTGAAGACTATTTTCCAAAGGATAAGGTTGTCTTAACCGGAAATCCGCGTGCCTCCGAGGTGGTCGGACAGGATGGGGTGAAGGGAAGAATTTCAGCTGGGTTAAAAATCAACCAGCCTGCAGTCCTTATCTTTGGAGGAAGCAGGGGGGCAAAACCTCTGAACGAGGCGGTCCTGAAGTCCTTGACTGAGCTTGGGAGCAAGCCTTATCAAGTCCTTTACATAACAGGCGAAGTTCATTACGACGAAGTTAAAAATGAAGTAGAACTTATTGGAAATCCTGAAAATGTAAAAATCAAGCCTTTTATCCATAATATGCCTGAAGTGCTTGCAGGCATCGACTTGACGGTTGCCAGGGCAGGTGCAACGACCCTTGCGGAACTAACTTCACTTGGAATACCAAGCATATTAATTCCAAGTCCTTATGTTACGGATAACCACCAGGAAAAGAACGCTTTGGCGCTTAGCAGCCATGGAGCGGCATTGCTTCTGCCCGAGAGGGAACTCACTGGTCCAAAGCTGGTTGACCAAATTGATTCCATACTAATGGACCAGGAGAAATTGACACAAATGAAGCAGGCTGCCAAACAACTTGGAATGCCTGATGCAGCAGAAAGGCTGTACAGCCTGATGAAAGAACTTGCAAAGTAGCCCAGCAGGCCAATTGTGCATACAATAATGGATAAATGGGATAGCGGGAAAGGAAGATTTGGATGAAAGAACTGGCAAGGAAGCTTCAAGAGATGAATATTGGAACGGTGGCTGAACAGGAGCCACTGGCCAGCCATACGACGATTAAAATTGGCGGTCCTGCCGATTTGCTGGTGGAACCCTCTTCTGTTGAGAACCTTGTAAAAGCAATGGAAGTGATCAGGGAAGCAGGAGTGAAATGGACGGCAATCGGCCGCGGTTCCAACCTGCTGGTTTCCGACAATGGAATTGAGGGAGTAGTCATCAAGCTGGGAGCGGGTCTGGACCATGCGGAGGCAGATGGAACAACCCTCACGGCAGGCAGCGGGGGATCGGTCGTCGCCCTGGCAATGTCGATGAGCAGAAAAGGTCTGTCAGGACTTGAATTTGCAAGCGGAATACCGGGATCCATAGGCGGAGCGGTATATATGAATGCTGGAGCACATGGGTCCGATATTTCAAAAATTCTCAAGAAGGCTTTTATTCTGTTCCAGGATGGAACGATGGAGTGGCTCACAAATGAAGAAATGGAGTTTTCCTACCGGACCTCCGTGCTCCAAAAAAAGCGGCCTGGAATTGTAGTGGAAGCCGTTTTTCAGCTTGAGGAAGGCGACAAAGCCGAAATAATGGCAAAAAACAAGAAAAACAAGGATTACCGCAAGGAAACCCAGCCCTGGAATTCCCCATGTGCGGGCAGTATATTCCGAAATCCACTTCCTGAATATGCAGGCCAGCTGATTGAAAAAGCAGGCCTTAAGGGGCATTCTGTCGGAGGAGCGCAAATCTCCGAGATGCACGGAAATTTCATTGTCAATACCGGCAATGCCACTGCACAGGATGTTCTTGCCCTGATTGAGCATGTGAAGGCTACCATCCTTGAACAATACGGTGTCCAGATGGAAACCGAAGTAGAAATTATGGGTCGAAAATAACAGGAAATTAGCTGCTGATTGGCAAAAATGTGGTATAATAGTTCATCAGATTATCAAGCAGCAGCGTTCCTGGCATTAATAACGGCATGTAAATATGCCGTTGTTTTCAACTTGCCTAAGAGGCCGCTGCCAAACGGAACGAATGATCCAATTGACGCCCTGGCAGAAAAGAGGTGATTGAAAATGGATAAAACGAAAATTGTTTCGATTGAAGACAGGATACCAAAACTGAAGGAGCAAAGAAGAAAAAAGGCTAACAGGCGCCTGGTAATGGTGCTCATTCTCTTCTTTACCATGATTTTATTCATTATCTATTTTCAATCACCATTAAGCAAGGTGAAGAACATAACAGTCAGCGGGAATGAATCCTATACAGAGGAAGAAATCGAAGAGCAAAGCGGAATCACAACCCAGGATAATATCTGGAAGATGGATAGCGAAAAGGCCCGGCGGGAGCTTGAAAACCTGCCGGAGGTGGACAAGGCGGATATATCGGTACGCCTTCCGAATACGGTGGCAATCAAGCTTACCGAACACGAAAAGCTGGCCTACCTTTCTGAGGGCAGTGATTTCCATGCTGTTCTCGAGAGCGGCAAGATTCTAGAAAAAGGGCTGGCGGACGAGATGCCTGTGAATGCTCCAATCCTGATTGGGTTCAGAGAAGGAAAAGCTCTTGATGAAATGATTGCCTCACTTGAAACTCTGCCTGGTGAAATCCTCAGTACCATTTCAGAAATCCACTATAACCCTTCTGAGACAGATGCTTACAGAATTCACCTTTTCATGAATGACGGCTATGAAGTGAATGCGACATTAAGAAGCTTTAGTGATAAAATGATCCATTATCCTTCAATTGTCAGTCAGCTTAAGCTGACAAAGGGCGTTATAGACCTTGAAGTCGGCTCTTATTTTAAAGCGTATGAAGCAGAGGAAGCTGAAGAAGTTGAAATTGAAAAAGAGAGTTAAAACCAATCGCATCATTTTGGCTCTTGTCAGCCTTGTCCTCGGGTTCATGATTGCCTTTTCCTACCGGATCACGGAAACTGCCCATGAAGGACAGGTGATTACGGACAGGCAGTGGGAGCAGGATTTGAATTTGCGCAACCAGCTGATTGAACAGGAAAAATTGAACCGTACCATGCAGCAGGAATTGCACGAAAAGCAGGAAATGGTACGGGAGTTTGAGGCGGATCTGGCCAATGAGGCGCAGGTATATTTCAACCTTGCTGAAGATGCGGAAAAATATCGGATGTACCTGGGCAAGGTGAAGGTCAAAGGATCAGGGGTAAAAGTAACACTGGCTGATGGAGAATATGATCCTGCGCAGGATAATATCAATAATTATCTTGTCCATGAACACCATGTCTTCAAGGTGATTAATGAATTATATATTTCCGGTGCTTCGGCCGTGGCAATCAATGGACAGCGCCTAACCCATAATTCCTATATCATCTGCGACGGTCCGGTCATTACAGTGGATGGCAACCAGCATCCCGCGCCCTTCGAGATTTCTGCGATCGGAGATCCGGAAGTCCTGGTTTCGGCCCTGAATATCACGGGAGGAGTTAAGGACCAGCTGGTGAATGATCAAATCATCTTTTCCCTGCAGGCAGTGAATAATCTCGTCATGGATCCGATTATCGCAAAAAAATGAGGAAACTGCATGATATATTTCAGTAAGGTCAGGTGAGTGTGATGGGCAGCCCCAAAAATGTCTACTTTGCCATCACGGCCACTATCATTGGTTTTATGGTTGCCGTTCAATTCCAGACAGTCAGTGAACCAAATGTTCGGGATACCCGCGATACCTGGGAGCTGCGGCAGGATTTGATGGAAGAAAAGAAAATTCAGTCTCAGCTCCTTCAGGAGATCCGTTCCAATGAGGAGAAGCTCGTCAAATATGAAACGGAACGGCAGCAGAGCAGGGCAGAGGTCCTTAGGGACACTCTATCCGAACTGAAGGCGGAGGCTGGCCTTACCGCTGTTTCGGGACCTGGGATCGTCCTGGTCCTCAGGCCATATCTAGATGAATTCGGCCAGGGAGAAACCACAAGCTATGTGTCACCCTATTTGCTGAAACGTCTATTAAATGAATTGTATTTGAACGGTGCCCTTCATGTTTCTATTGATGGACAAAGGGTTATTAATACAACAGTTATCAGGGAAATTAGCAGGATGACCAAGATTGATGGACATTCATTAAACAAGTTTCCCCTGGAAATAAAAGTGATTGCTGCCACTCAGCAGGAAGCTGAAAAATTATTTAACAGAATGCAGGGATCCACAATTGTCGAAGACTTTTTCATCGACAATCTGCAGGTGGAAATTGAGAAGCCGGGAGACGAGATTGAGGTTCCTGCCTATCAGGACCCAATCAGGATCCGCTATATGGAGCCTGCGGAGTCGGAAAAGGGAGGCGGCGAATAATGTGGCTTCCGTTAATGGGGCTTGTAATTGGGGTGATCCTTGGTCTGCTGACTGATATCAGGATACCCGAGGAATATGCGAATTATCTTTCAATCGCCATACTTGCCGCACTCGATACTCTGTTTGGCGGAATCAGGGCACAGCTGCAAAATATTTACGATGAAAAAGTCTTCGTTTCAGGTTTCTTTTTTAATATTTTGCTCGCAGCAAGTTTAGCTTTTCTAGGTGTTCATCTTGGTGTAGACTTGTATTTAGCGGCAGTTTTCGCCTTTGGTGTAAGGCTGTTTCAAAACATTGCCGTGATTCGCCGAATCCTGTTGGCCAAATGGTCATCGAGCGGTGAAAAAGAGAAAAAAAATGATATTTTTTAAAGGGAATCATTTAGTTGTGACGAATAAGGTTAATGTACTTAATCGGGAAATAATAGGTATGGAAAAGAAGGAAAGGTTAAAGGAGGTGCCACAGAATGAACAGCAATGATATATATGTCAGTCTTGACATCGGTACATCCAGTGTGAAAGTGGTCATTGGCGAAATGGTCAATGATTCCCTGAATATAATTGGTGTTGGCAATGTGAAGTCTGAAGGCTTGAGGAAAGGCTCCATCGTTGACATAGATGAAACCGTTCATTCTATTAAACAGGCAGTAGAGCAAGCTGAGAGAATGATAGGGATGGAAATACGCCGGGTCATCGTCGGGGTGACAGGAAATAATGTAGCCCTGCAGCCTTGCCACGGGGTGGTAGCCGTTTCAAGTGAAAACCGGGAGATTACCAATGAAGACGTAGCCAGGGTCATCGATGCCGCGCAAGTTATGTCGATTCCGCCCGAGCGTGAAATCATTGACGTAATCCCAAGACAATTCATTGTGGACGGACTTGACGAAATCAATGATCCCCGCGGGATGATCGGTGTCCGCCTGGAAATGGAAGGCACCATCATAACAGGCTCCAAAACAATCTTACATAATACGCTTCGCTGTGTAGAGAGGGCCGGCCTGGAGGTGCTGGATATTGTTCTTCAGCCCCTTGCGGCAGGTTCATTTGCCCTGTCGAAAGATGAAAAAAATATGGGCGTTGCCCTCATAGATATGGGAGGCGGTTCAACTACGCTGGCCTGGTTTGCAAACGGCCACCTTGCAGGCACTGCCTTTATTCCGGTTGGAGGAGACCATATCACCAAAGATCTTTCGATTGGCTTGCGGACTTCAACCGAGGATGCCGAACGAATCAAAACAAAGCATGGGCATGCCTTTTATGACCATGCGTCCGAGGAGGAAGTATTCTCGGTCGGCATTATTGGCAGCAACCAGGAACAGCAGTTCAACCAGCTTGAAGTGGCAGACATTGTGGAAGCCCGGATAGAGGAGATTTTTGAACTTGTACAGGATGAGTTAAGGAAAATGAAGGTGCGGGATTTGCCTGGAGGCTTTGTCCTTACTGGCGGTGTCGCCAGTATGCAGGGTGTACTTGAGCTTGCCCAGGACATGTTCCAGAGCAGGGTCAGACTGGCCGTTCCTGACTACATTGGTGTTCGCGAAACACAATTTACGACCGCTGTCGGCTTGATTAAATTTGCCTATAAAAATGCAAAATTGCAGGGCAGGGCAATGGAGACGACGGTTGGGGAGCAGGAATACAAGGAAAAACGTGTTCAAAAACAGCCGCATCCAAAAGCGAAGCCGGAAAAACAGCCGGAGGAAAAAGGACCATCGAGAGTAAAGAAGTTTCTTGGCTACTTTTTTGAGTAACCAATGACCGGAATTCGACGAATTAGGAGGATTTGTCATGTTGGAGTTTGATACTAATTTAGATTCACTTGCAACTATAAAAGTAATCGGTGTTGGCGGCGGCGGCAATAACGCAGTTAACCGAATGATTGAACACGGTGTTCAAGGTGTGGAATTCATTGCAGTCAACACAGATGCCCAGGCCTTGAATCTTTCGAAAGCTGAAATCAAAATGCAAATCGGCGGCAAACTTACCCGCGGACTTGGTGCAGGTGCAAATCCGGAAGTAGGCAAGAAAGCAGCTGAAGAAAGCAAAGAGCAGATTGAAGAAGCCCTTAAGGGTGCAGACATGGTCTTCGTTACAGCTGGAATGGGCGGTGGTACTGGCACAGGTGCTGCACCGGTAATCGCGCAAATTGCAAGGGATTTGGGCGCTTTGACAGTCGGTGTCGTGACACGCCCGTTTACCTTTGAAGGCAGGAAGAGGGCAACACAGGCAGCCGGAGGAATCGGCTCGATGAAGGAAGCAGTCGATACACTGATTGTCATCCCGAATGACAGGCTGCTCGAAATTGTCGACAAGAGCACGCCAATGCTTGAAGCCTTCCGTGAGGCGGATAATGTTTTGCGACAGGGTGTACAGGGCATTTCCGACTTGATTGCTGTTCCAGGGTTAATTAACCTTGACTTTGCCGATGTGAAGACCATCATGTCCAACAAAGGGTCTGCCTTGATGGGTATTGGGGTTGCAGCAGGCGAAAATCGGGCAGCCGAAGCGGCTAAGAAAGCCATTTCCTCCCCATTGCTCGAAACTTCCATTGACGGCGCCCAGGGGGTATTGATGAATATCACTGGCGGAAGCAACCTGAGCCTTTATGAGGTGCAGGAAGCGGCCGATATCGTTGCCTCCGCATCCGACCAGGAAGTGAACATGATATTTGGTTCCGTCATCAATGACAACCTCAAAGACGAGATTGTCGTGACGGTCATTGCGACAGGTTTCAACGATATTCCCGCACAGACAAAGCCATCCAGGCCGGTATTTGGCAGCCAGCCAAAACCAGGCATGAATTCTGTCAAGCGTGAGCCAAAGCGTGAAGAAACGCAGCCGCAGCAGGAACCTGTAAGGCATAATAACCAGCAGCAAGCAGAAGACACCCTTGATATTCCAACATTCTTGCGCAATCGAAATAGAAGAAGATAAGAAATCATAAAAAAGTACGGCATAATGCCGTGCTTTTTTTTATGCTTATTCAATTTTTTGAAAGTGAAAATATGACAAATTCCGAATAGAAAAGTGAAAAGTTCCGATGTTTTGTATACAGAAAGTGACACACTTCCTAAATGAACAACGATATACTTTGACCTAACAGGAAAAGCGGAAGCGGCTGTTCAGCCCCGATAAGCGCTGGAGGGCCAGCGGATGAAGTCGCTCTTTGACTTCAACCGATGGACCGAAGCGACTCGAGGGGCTAGCCGCTGGAGCTGGACAGAGAAAAGCGGAAGCGGCTGTTCAGCCCCGACAAGCGCTGGAAAGCCAGCGAATGAAGTCGCTCTTTGACTTCAACCGATGGACCGAAGCGACTCGAGGGGCTAGCCGCTGGAGCTGGACAGAGAAAAGCGGAAGCGGCTGTTCAGCGACGTATGGACTGGAGCCCGGCGACTGAGATAAAGGAAACACGAAGAGCGTAGCGATTCGATGTTGACTTATCGCAAGGAGGCGGGGGAAGTCCACTAGTCGCTAGCCGCTGGAGCTGGACATGAGAAAAGCGGAAGATGCTTTTGGGAGGGAGTGACTTGACTGTCTATCTGGATGTGATTTGGGGGTTGAACTTGCTTTTTGACGCGCTCCTTCTGTATCTGACGGCCATTTTGCTTAAACGGAGCGTTAAATTATGGCGGATATTTGCTGGCGGGCTGATCGGCTCGCTGTTAATACTCCTTGCTGTCACACCTTTTTCCTATGCGGGACATCCTGTCGTTAAACTGGGATTTTCCGTCATGATGGTACTGGCTGTTTTCGGCTTCAAACGGCTGAGCTTTTTTTTAAAGGGACTTATGACATTCTATCTTGTGACATTTTTAATTGGCGGGGCATTGCTGGGCGTTCACTTTTTTATTTCATTCGACTTCGATTTGACGTCATCCGTAGCGATAGCCAATGTAAAGGGGTTTGGGGACCCGATCAGCTGGCTTTTCGTGCTGATTGGATTCCCGCTTGCCTGGCATTTTTCAAAACAAGGCATTGGCCATATGGAGATGGCAAAGATCCAATTCGACCAGCTTGCTGGTGTGAGGCTGTGCTGCTGCGGGATGGAATTGCAGCTGAAAGGCCTTGTGGACAGCGGGAACCAGCTGTATGATCCAATCTCAAGGATGCCGGTCATGTTCGTTTCCGTCGCATCGCTTCTCAATGAAGTACCGGAAACTGTCAAGGATATGGCCGAAAACCCCGAAAGAATCATAATGGGAGAAGGAGAATTCCCCACAGAATTTGAACACAAAATGAAAATTATCCCATGCAGGGTTGTCGGACAAGAGCATCAGTTAATTATCGCAATGAAGCCCGACATCCTTGAGATTGAAAGCGATGGAAAAATTTATTCAGTGGATAAGGCACTGGTCAGCTTCACGACTCAGCAGCTTTCTGCCGATGGCGCTTTCCAATGCATCATACATCCCAAAATGCTTACCGGCACGGCTTCACAAGCAGCAGATGTGAAGGTGAGTTAATAATACTATACTCACAAAAACATAATTTAGAAGGAGGACAAATCATGAAAAGTTTACGGCTCCGCTTATCCTATTACTGGTATAAATTGATGATCAAGCTAGGGATCAAGACAGATGAAATTTATTATATCGGCGGAAGTGAAGCGCTGCCTCCTCCTTTGAATAAGGAAGAAGAAGAACTGTTATTGAAGAAGCTGCCAAAGGGGGACAAAGCGGCCAGGAGCATCCTGATTGAACGAAATCTGCGCCTTGTTGTCTATATCGCCCGCAAATTTGAAAATACAGGGATTAATATAGAGGACTTGATATCCATAGGGACGATCGGATTGATTAAAGCAGTCAATACATTCAATCCCGAAAAGAAAATCAAGCTTGCTACATACGCCTCTCGCTGTATTGAAAACGAAATACTGATGTATTTGAGAAGAAATAATAAAATCCGTTCTGAAGTTTCTTTTGATGAGCCGCTGAATATTGACTGGGATGGAAATGAACTGCTGTTATCGGATGTGCTTGGCACCGAGGAGGATATTATCACAAAGGACCTGGAATCCAATATTGATAAAAAGCTGCTGATAAAGGCGTTGCAGCAGCTGTCGGACCGGGAGAAGCAAATCATGGAGCTTCGTTTCGGACTCGGGAGCGGAGAAGAGAAGACACAAAAGGATGTTGCCGATATGCTGGGGATATCCCAGTCTTATATTTCGAGGCTCGAAAAACGAATTATTAAACGGCTCAGGAAGGAATTTAACAAAATGGTGTAAAAATTTTTCAGTGAAATAAATCAATAATGGTACAGGTTTTAGAGGATTTGCCTTCCTATTTTGGATGTTTTGCCCATTTAGTGTGTGCATATTTTTCCTCCCTGCGGAGATACTGATTTTTGTACAGCAGCTCCTGCAAGGAGGGAAAATGATTGACTCGAAACAAAGTAGAAATTTGCGGTGTGGATACTTCAAAGTTGCCAGTTTTGAAAAACGAAGAAATGAGACAGCTTTTCAAACAAATGCAAAATGGTGATTTAACAGCAAGGGAGAAACTTGTAAATGGAAACCTGCGGCTAGTGTTAAGTGTCATACAGCGCTTTAACAACCGTGGAGAATTTGTAGACGATCTATTCCAGGTGGGCTGTATAGGACTTATGAAATCCATAGATAATTTTGATCTGAGCCAAAATGTAAAATTTTCAACTTATGCCGTTCCAATGATTATCGGTGAAATCAGAAGGTACCTTAGGGACAATAATCCCATCCGTGTTTCCCGCTCTCTCAGGGATATCGCGTACAAGGCCCTGCAGGTCCGTGAAAAGCTGATGAGCCAGGTTTCAAGGGAACCAACTGCCGAAGAAATCGCCAAGGTTCTTGAAGTACCCCATGAAGAAATAGTTTTTGCCCTTGATGCCATCCAGGATCCTGTTTCGTTGTTCGAACCAATCTATAATGATGGCGGCGACCCGATTTATGTAATGGATCAGCTTAGTGATGAACGTAACAAAGATTCCAACTGGATTGAGGAAATCGCACTTAAAGAAGGCATGCGAAGGCTTAATGAAAGGGAGAAGCTGATTTTACGCAAGCGTTTCTTCCAGGGCAAGACACAAATGGAAGTGGCAGAGGAAATTGGAATATCCCAAGCACAAGTTTCAAGGCTTGAAAAAGCCGCAATTAAACAAATGAACAAAAACATCCAAAACTGAATGGAACTTTATCTGGCTGCCATAAGGCAGCCATTTTTAATGCTGGAAGCTTTGCCAGCCATCCCGAGAAGAAGCCAGTCATGAAAGGATGGACTCCAGACATATATTATAGTAAGTGATGCGGGGAGGAAGATAAAATGCTTAAAGTCTCGGATTTTCAGATAAAGGATGTAGTGAATGTTTCTGATGGGAAACGATTGGGAAATGTTGAAGATATTGAAATCAATTTGAATACGGGTAAGATAGAAGCGGTAATCATCGGAGGGGCAGGCAAGGTCCTTGGAATTTTCGGAAAGGATGCCGAAGTAGTGATTCCGTGGCAGAATATCCTGAAAATCGGCGAAGATGTAATTCTTGTCCGCTTTAGGGAATATGGGGAAGCCAAGGAAATAAAAGACGGGGAATAACGCTTACAGTTGCGATTATTGCCATATATGCTACACTAAAGAAAAATATTGCGAGGGTAAAATGGAACCATTCATTATTAATCACAATGAGTCTTTTGCTCTAAAATCCTGGATGGAGCATCAGCCAGCTTTGGCAGCCGGATTCTCAACCAAAATTGGCGGGGTAAGCTCTGGTCATTATGCAGGGTTGAACTTTGGCTTTCATGTTGGCGATGTTGAACATTCTGTATGCCAAAACCGAAGCATCCTGGCACAAAAAATCGGCTTTTCACTTGATAGCTGGGTAGGGGCGGAACAAACACATGAAACCCATATCCAGCGCGTAAAAGGCGGGGATCGTGGAAAAGGGGCAGATCGCTATGATGCTTCTTTTCGCCAGACAGACGGCTTTTATACAAATGAGAAGGGGATATTGCTGACGCTATGCTTTGCCGACTGTGTCCCTCTCTATTTTCTGGACCCGAACACCGGCTTTATCGGGTTGGCTCATGCTGGCTGGAAAGGGAGCGTCGGCGGCATTGGCAAGGAAATGGTCTCCATCTTCAAACAGGATGGCAGCAATCCGGAAGAAATTTTGGCGGTCATTGGGCCATCAATATGCGAAAAATGTTATATTGTAGACAACAGGGTCGTTGCATTTGTAGAAAAAATACTAGAAGGTGTCGAACAAAAGCCATATAATCAAATTAGTGAGGGACAATATTCCCTCGATTTGAAAATGCTTAATAAACAAATTCTGATGGGCTCCGGCCTCAGGGAAGAGAATATTCATGCAACGAATTATTGCACCAGCTGCGACAGTGAATACTTTTATTCCCACCGCCGGGACAAAGGGACTACAGGACGCATGATTGCTTTTTTAGGCTGGAAGGAGGATTTTTAACTGTAGATGCGAGTTATAGATAACCTGGATTCGGTCAAGAAGGTAATAGACGAAGCTTGCGAAGCGTCAGGCAGGAATCCGGAAGAAGTGAAAATCATTGCCGTCACTAAATATGTGAGTATAGATCGAGCCCGTGAAGCTTTGGAGGCGGGTATCGTCCATCTTGGCGAAAACCGGGATGACGGACTGGCCCAAAAATGGGAGCACTTGGGGGACAAGCCAGTTTGGCACTACATAGGCACTTTGCAGACACGCAAGGTGAAAAATGTAATTGATAAAATCAGCTATCTCCACTCACTGGACAGGCTGTCCCTGGCCAAGGAAGTGGACAAGCGTGCCAGCGGCAAAGTCAACTGCTTCATACAGGTAAATGTATCAGGTGAAGAATCCAAGCATGGGCTTCAGCCAGKGGAGCTTCTCGGCTTTGTCCGGGAACTCCAGCAGTACTCCAACATCCTGGTAGATGGTTTGATGACCATGGCTCCTTATACCGAAGATGAAGAACTTCTAAGAAACTGCTTTCGAGAATTGAAGAAGCTCCAACTTGCTGTTCAGGAATTAAAGCTTGACTCTGCTCCATGCAGCGAGCTTTCAATGGGAATGTCCAATGACTACAGGATTGCGGTTGAAGAAGGGGCTACGATGGTGCGGATTGGAACCGCACTGGTTGGCCACGAATTGGAGGTGCAGGACAAATGAGCCTGAAATCAAAACTTAAGACATTTTTTGCATTAGATGAAGAATATGAGTATGAAGAAGATTCTCGTATCGAAGAAGAACCGGAGCAGCCGAAACAATCAAGGCAGCCTGTTCAGCAAAGCCAGAAACAAAATGTTGTCAGCCTTCAAAGTGTCCAGAAAACATCGAAAGTCATCCTAATGGAGCCGCGTGTTTATGCAGAAGCACAGGATATCGCGGATCATTTGAAAAACCGGCGTGCAGTTGTTGTCAATCTTCAGCGGATCGAGGCTGACCAGGCGAAGAGAATCGTGGATTTCCTGAGCGGGACCGTCTACGCCATCTCGGGCGACATCCAAAAAATTGGCATGAATATTATCTTATGTACCCCTGATAATGTTGAAGTATCAGGGAATATTTCCGAATTGATGCAGGAAAGAGATTTTCAGGAGTCGAGGTGGTAGGGTTTAATGAATTTTTTGCTTGAAATATTACTAACAGTAATTTCGCTTTATCAATGGGCATTAATCATCTATATTTTTATGTCCTGGTTCCCGAACGCACGCGGGACGGCCATTGGGCAGTTCCTTGGCAGAATCTGCGAACCGTATCTTGAGCCATTCCGTAAAATCATACCTCCGCTTGGCATGATTGATATTTCTCCAATCGTTGCCTTCATGGTGCTGCGATTTGCGGGCATGGGCCTTGCCCAGCTATTTGCCTGGTTCTAAATGTATGTTCACAAGGGTCTCTCAGTAGACCCTTTTTGTATGAGGTAGAATAAAGGAGTTTGGAAAATGAACATTTATCAGCATTTTCGGCCCGAGGAACGGGAGTTTATCGATCAGGCCCTTGGCTGGAAGGACTATGTTGAACAAACCTATGCCCCAAAGCTGACGGACTTCCTTGATCCGCGTGAACAGCAAATTGTCAAAACAATCATCGGGACCCAGTCTGAAATAAAAGTTGAATTGTTCGGCGGGAATGGGGGAGCCGAGCGGCAGAGGGCGCTCATCTTTCCGGAATATTACCAGGCAGGGAATGATGATTTCCAAATTGCCTTGTTTGAGCTGGAATATGCGAAGAAATTCGTATCCATCGAGCACCGGCAAGTTCTTGGGAGTCTGATGTCACTGGGACTGAAGAGAGGAAAGTTTGGCGATATCCTCCTCAAAGGAGATCAGGTACAGTTTTTTGCTGCCGCTGAGGTATCGGATTATGTCCGCCTCCAGCTCGACAGCGTTGGCCGTGCCGGCATCTCATTGAAGGAATTGAAGCTGGAGGAGGCGATTCAGCCTGGGGAAAACTGGCGGGAGATAGCGGTTACGGCCTCTTCACTCAGGCTTGATACTCTTATGTCCGCACTGTACAATATTTCCCGGCAAAAATCCCAGCTCTATGTTCAGCAAGGCCATAGCAAAGTAAATTGGACAACCATTGATAACCCGTCTTTCGAATGCGGTGAKGGAGATATCTTGTCTGTAAGGGGTCTTGGACGGGCGAAAATTGTGACAGTTGAAGGAAAAACGAAAAAAGATAAATGGCGGATTATTGCCGGGCGGCAAAAATAAAGATATAGTAGAAAATAGCAGGAAATTTGGTTTTATTGTCGAAATTATCACCTTGTACATAACCGTCAATTTTTAATAGGAGGTGGCGTCATGCCATTAACGCCGTTAGATATACACAACAAGGAATTCAGCAAAGGATTTCGTGGTTATGATGAAGACGAAGTAAACGAGTTCCTCGACCAGGTGATTAAGGATTATGAAATGATAATCCGTGAAAAGAAGGAGCTTGAGGAGCGTCTCAATGACCTCAATTCTCGTCTGGGCCACTTTACCACCATTGAGGAAACATTGAACAAATCGATCGTCATCGCACAGGAGGCCGGTGAAGAGGTAAAACGAAATGCGCAGAAGGAAGCAAAGCTGATCATCAAGGAAGCGGAGAAGAATTCTGACCGGATTATCAACGAAGCTTTATCCAAAGCGCGCAAAATCGCGCTTGAGATTGAGGATCTGAAAAAGCAGTCAAAGGTCTTCAGGACGAGATTCAAGATGCTGATCGAAGCCCAGCTTGACATGCTGAATAATGATGATTGGGATCACTTGCTCCAGTATGAGCTGGATTCCACCGAGCTTAAGTCGGCTGCAAGAGAAGAAGAAGACTCACTGGCTTGACGCTGAGCAGCTAATTAGCATATAATTCTTTAAAGTATATATCATGATGAAACAGTGACAGGGACAGTACGATTTTCCATATGCTTATGGATAGCGAAGCGGGGATGGTGGAAGCCTGCGATAAGCGGAGAATCGGAACATCACCCTCTAGTTCCGAGCTGAAAGTTCCTTTGGAATCATTAAGCACAGGCGGCTCATTCACGTTAAGGATGCTAAAGTGGACTTCCGGATATGAGGTCTGATTAGGGTGGTACCGCGGGAAAACCTTCTCGTCCCTTAGGGGATGAGGGGGTTTTTTTTATTTCGCTGTTTATATTATGCACTGAGCAGGAGGAAAGAAAATGGATTTCAAAGATACTTTGTTAATGCCGAAAACAGAATTTCCAATGCGCGGAAATCTGCCAAAGCGCGAGCCTGAAATTCAGGGAAAATGGGAAGAGTTGAATATCTATGAGAAGGTTCAGAAGCGGACGGAAGGGCGTCCTTTCTTCATTCTGCATGACGGCCCTCCATATGCCAATGGGGATATCCACATTGGGCATGCCCTGAATAAAATCCTTAAAGATATGATTGTCCGCTATAAGTCGATGAGCGGCTATTCTTCTCCCTACGTGCCGGGTTGGGATACGCATGGATTGCCAATCGAACAGGCATTGACGAATAAAGGGGTCAAAAGGAAAGAAATGACTGTTGCCGAGTTCCGTAAGCTCTGTGAAGAGTATGCATATGAACAAATCGACAGCCAGCGCTCCCAATTTAAGCGTCTAGGTGTCCGGGGTGATTGGGAAAATCCTTATATTACCCTGAAGCCAGCCTATGAAGCCCAGCAGATCAAAGTATTTGGGGAAATGGCGAAAAAAGGATATATTTACAAAGGTTTAAAGCCTGTTTACTGGTCTCCTTCCAGTGAATCTGCCCTGGCTGAAGCGGAAATTGAATATAAAGATAAGCGCTCTCCGTCAATCTATGTCGGCTTTAAAGTGAAGAACGGAAATAGTGTTCTGGCTGAGGATGTGGAAATCGTCATCTGGACAACAACGCCTTGGACCATTCCTGCGAATCTGGGGATCTCTGTGCATCCTGAACTCACTTATGTCGTGGTTGCCGCCAATGGCCGGAAGTTCCTGGTTGCCGAGGCCTTGCTTGAATCCGTCGCAAATGAAATCGGCTGGGAAAATCCTTCCGTTGTGCAAAAGGTCCAAGGGAAGGATCTCGAGATGGTTGTTGCCGAACATCCGTTATACGGCCGTGATTCCCTTGTCATGCTGGGAGAGCATGTTACCACCGATGCCGGTACTGGCTGTGTCCATACAGCTCCGGGCCACGGGGAAGACGACTTCATTGTTGGCCAGAAATACGGTTTGGGAGTATTATCCCCTGTCGACGATAAGGGGAATATGACAGCTGAAGCGGAAGGCTTTGAAGGGGTGTTTTATGATGAAGCCAACAAGCCAATCACTGAAAAGCTACAGGAGGCAGGCGCCTTATTGAAGCTATCCTTCATCACCCACTCCTATCCGCATGACTGGAGAACGAAAAAGCCGGTCATTTTCAGGGCGACAGCACAATGGTTTGCCTCCATTAAGGACTTCCGGGGCGATTTGCTGCAGGCAATCAATGATACCAGGTTTGTCCCTGCATGGGGAGAAACACGGCTTTACAATATGGTCCGTGACCGCGGAGACTGGTGTATCTCCAGGCAGCGCGCATGGGGAGTGCCGATTCCTGTTTTCTATGCTGAAAATGGAGAAGCAATCATCACGGATGAAACCATTGACCACGTCTCCGGGTTGTTCAGGGAGCATGGTTCCAATATCTGGTTTGAGCGCGATGCAAAGGACCTTCTGCCTGAAGGCTTCACGCATCCAGGGAGCCCGAATGGACAGTTTACGAAGGAAACCGATATTATGGATGTCTGGTTTGATTCCGGATCTTCCCACCAGGCTGTTTTGCTTGAGAGAGATGATTTGCAGCGTCCTGCAGACCTTTATCTTGAAGGTTCAGACCAATACAGGGGCTGGTTCAACTCATCGTTGTCCACTGCTGTTGCCGTAACAGGCAAAGCGCCGTATAAAGGCATCCTGAGCCATGGATTTGTCCTGGATGGCGAAGGACGGAAAATGAGTAAATCTCTTGGGAATGTGGTGGTTCCAGCCAAGGTTATGAACCAGCTTGGAGCCGACATTCTGCGCCTCTGGGTAGCATCTGTCGATTACCAGGCTGATGTGCGTGTTTCCGACCCGATCCTGAAGCAGGTCGCAGAAGTTTACCGTAAAATCCGCAATACTTTCCGTTTCTTGCTTGGAAACCTGGATGATTTCAATCCTGAGAGAGATGCAGTGGCATTTGAGGATCTGCGTGAAGTGGACCAGTTCATGCTTGTAAAACTGAACAAACTGATCAAGCATGTGAACAAGTCGTATGAGAATTACGAATTTGCCGGTGTCTACCATGCGGTCAACAATTTCTGTACGCTTGATTTAAGTGCTTTCTACCTTGATTTTGCCAAGGATATTCTCTATATCGAAGCCGCTGGAAATGCAGATCGCCGTGCCATTCAGACTGTCCTGTATGAGAGCTTGTTATCGCTGGTGAAATTGGTTGCCCCAATTCTTCCGCATACAGCAGATGAGGTTTGGTCCTTTATCCCGTCTGTCAGCGAGGAAAGCGTCCAGTTGACCGATTTGCCTGAAGCAAGGGAAATTCCGCAGGCTGATGAACTTGAGTCCAAATGGAATGCATTCCTGAAGGTCCGCGATGAAGTCCTTAAGGCGCTGGAGGAAGCAAGGAACGAAAAGGTAATTGGAAAATCACTGACAGCCAAGGTCTCCCTGTATGTAAACAGCAAGACAAAGGAACTGCTGGATTCAATCGAAGAAAATCTCGGCCAGCTTTTCATTGTATCAGGCTTTGAAGTGGCAGGCTCCTATGATGAAGCTCCTGCGCATGCACTAAAGCTTGACCAGGCCGCGATCGTGGTTATAAAGGCAGAAGGTGAAACATGTGAGCGGTGCTGGGTTGTCACTCCCGAAGTTGGAAAAGTCGAGGAGTACCCTACACTTTGCCCAAGATGTGCTTCTGTAGTAAAAGAAAATTACGGACAGTGAGAATGAAATCCCCGGCAATTGCCGGGGTTTTTTCTGTTCGTCCGACCACCGCATATATAAATATTTCCTGCTCCGACAATTCCTGTACTGCCTGTCAAATGTTTAACTGAGTCAATGAAATTTAACAGGCAATAATACGACTAAACAGAAACGGAGGCAGTGATATATGAAGCGGTATCATTTTATCTATGAAGAGCTCCGTCGTTCAAGGGAAGAACTGTTAGATTGTTTGCTAAAGGCAGATGGGAACAGCCCGGTTATCTGCTATATCCAGGCGGAACTTCAGGATGTTGAACATGCGCTTGCAAAAATTGAAGCAGGTGATTTCGGCAGGTGTGAAATGTCAGGCGAGCTGCTCCCTGCGGGCTTGCTTGGCATGGTTCCTATAGCGAGAACAGAGGAAGACATTAAAATGATGGAAGCCTATTTGCGAAAACCGCTTTATTCTTAGATTTACTGTAGTTTTTGGGCGCATTATGCTAAAATGCAAAAGTAATGAATTGAGAGCGTGCTTGGAGGTTACTTTTGTGTTTTATTACATAATCGCATTTATTGTTATTGTGCTTGACCAGCTAACGAAGTGGCTGATTGTCAAAAACATGGAACTTGGAGAAAGCATCCAGGTTATCGAAAACTTCCTGTATATCACGTCCCATCGAAATCGCGGTGCAGCGTGGGGGATCCTGCAGGGACAGATGTGGTTCTTCTATATCATTACCACAATCGTGATTATTGCCCTTGTTTATTACATCCAGAAGGAAGCGAAAGGGAAGATGCTTCTGGGCGTCTCACTTGCATTCATGCTAGGCGGGGCTGTCGGCAACTTTATTGACCGTATCTTCCGCAAAGAAGTAGTCGATTTTATAAATACTTATATTTTTACTTATGATTTTCCAATCTTCAACATTGCAGACTCTGCGCTGGTAATTGGGGTAGGAATGCTGATGCTGCAAATGCTGAAGGAAGAGAGAGAGGCGAAGAAAAAAGCTCATGGAGAAAATGGAACGAACGGTTGATGAAATCCTGGCGGGAGCCAGAATTGATAAAGCAGTCTCCACGCTAAGCGAGGAATGGTCAAGAAGCCAGGTGCAGCAATGGATTAAGGATGGGTTTGTCAAGGTAAATGGCAAGCCGGTAAAATCCAATTATAAATGCAGCATGAATGATGTAATCGAGGTGGAAATTCCGGAACCGGAAGCGCTGGATGTCATTCCAGAGGAAATGGACCTGGATATCTACTTTGAAGACTCTGATGTGCTGGTTGTCAATAAGCCAAAGGGGATGGTTGTCCACCCTGCACCCGGACATCTTACTGGCACGCTTGTAAATGGTCTGATGGCCCATTGCAGGGATTTGTCGGGGATTAACGGAGTGCTGCGGCCGGGTATCGTGCATCGTATCGACAAGGATACGTCTGGTTTACTGATGGTGGCCAAGAATGACCTTGCCCACGAAAGCCTTGTAAACCAGCTGGTGGCCAAAAGTGTGACGCGAAAATATAAGGCCATTGTTCATGGCATCATTCCGCATGACCATGGGACCATCGACGCGCCGCTTGGCCGGGACCAAAAGGATCGGCAGAGCATGGCGGTGGTGGATAATGGCAAGCATGCCGTTACCCATTTCAACGTCCTGGAGAGGTTCAGGGATTTTACGATGGTTGAATGCCAGCTCGAAACCGGAAGGACCCATCAAATTCGTGTGCACATGAAATATATCGGCTACCCGCTTGCCGGGGATCCCAAGTATGGGCCAAGAAAGACGCTCGACCTTGGCGGACAGGCTCTCCATGCCGGAATCCTTGGCTTTGAGCATCCGCGGACTAGCCAATATCTTGAGTTTGAAGCACCACTTCCAGCTTATTTTGAGACTCTGGTTGAAGACCTGAGAAATAATGATTGACAAACCTGCCTTGGTGGCTTAAGATGGCTATAGCATAAGAACGACCTTTAAAACAGTCCCGTGAGGCTGGGAAGGCAACGGAATTAGCAGGCAGCTGCGTGCAGCTGGTGCTGTAATCACACTGATTATTCTGCCCTCTCATCCACACGGTGATAGGGTTTTATTGTTAAAGGAGCATGAGCCATGACAGAAAAAGCTACGGTATTGGATGAACAGGCAATACGCAGGGCGCTGATCAGGATTGCCCATGAAATCATCGAGCGGAACAAAGGAATTGAGGATTGTGTGCTCGTTGGCATCCGCACCCGGGGCATCTATATCGCCAGGCGGCTTGCAGAAAGGATTCAGCAAATTGAAGGCAATTCAATTGATGTAGGCGAGCTGGATATCACTTTATACCGGGATGACCTTTCCGTCAAAACCGAGAACAAGGAACCTAACATCAACGGCTCGGATATCCCTATGGATATCACGAATAAAAAAGTGATACTCATCGATGATGTCCTTTATACCGGAAGGACGGTCCGCGGTGCAATGGACGCTCTCATGGACATTGGACGGCCCGCTGCCATTCAGCTGGCGGTGCTAGTCGACAGGGGACACCGGGAGCTGCCGATCAGAGCTGATTTCGTCGGCAAGAACATTCCGACCTCCAGCTCTGAAAAAATCGTCGTTGAACTTACAGAAGTGGACTCCCGCGACCGGGTGTCTATATACGAAAGATAGATACTTAAAGATAAATACACCCTTTTAAAAGCAGTCCTGCGAGGCTGTAAAGGGGGAATGAGAATGGCAGGGCTTCCTGCTGTCGTTATCCATGCCCTCTTTGCGTCTGCGCAATGAGGGTTTTTTATATACAACTTAGGAGGAACCTGCAAAATGTCCAGACCAATCTTAGACGTAAAAGATGTTCCATCACCATTGCAATTTATCACTCTCAGTTTACAGCACTTATTCGCCATGTTTGGCGCAACCATTCTTGTTCCTTACCTTGTCGGCTTAAGCCCGGCCATTGCGCTGATTTCCAGCGGGCTCGGCACAATTGCCTTCCTGATCGTCACCAAGTGGCAGGTTCCTGCTTATCTAGGTTCATCGTTCGCCTTTATCGCTCCGGTTATTGCCGCGAAGGCAGGAGGGGGTCCTGGGGCAGCCATGATAGGAACCTTCCTTGCCGGGCTCGTGTATGGTACAGTTGCGTTAATTATCAAACGGGCAGGCTACCAGTGGATCATAAAGCTTTTGCCGCCAATAGTCACAGGCCCAATTATCATTGTCATCGGACTTTCCCTTTCCGGAACAGCCGTCGGCATGGCGATGAATAATCCTGAAGGAGAATACAGCTTGCTGCATTTCTCAGCCGCTCTTGTTACGCTGGCGGCGACTGTGGTTTTCTCCATCTACGGAAAAGGCATGCTCAAGATGGTGCCGATTTTGCTGGGAATCATTATTGGCTATCTTTATTCCCTCGCTGTCGGACTGGTTGATTTGACCCCAGTAAGGGAAGCGAAATTTTTCGAGATGCCAGACTTTATCTTCCCGTTTGTCCACTATGATGTAAAGCTGACACTGGATCTTGTCCTGCTGATGGTGCCAGTGGCATTGGTTACCCTTTCTGAACATATCGGCCACCAGCTTGTCCTCGGAAAAGTCGTGGGCAGGGACTATATAAAAGAGCCCGGGCTTCACCGCTCCATCATGGGAGATGGTTTGGGAACGATGATTTCGGGATTGATGGGAGGACCACCGAAGACTACTTATGGTGAAAACATAGGGGTACTGGCCATCACGAGGGTATACAGTGTCTATGTTCTTCTTGGAGCAGCCATCGCAGCCACCCTGTTTGGGTTTATTGGGAAAGTAACGGCATTGATCAGCTCCATCCCAACGCCAGTCATGGGAGGCGTCTCGATTCTCCTTTTCGGGATCATCGCTTCGTCCGGATTAAGGATGCTGGTCGACAGCAATATCGATTTTGGAAACAACCGGAATCTGGTGATTTCATCCGTTATTCTGGTCATCGGAATCGGGGGGGCATTCATTAAGATATCCGAGCAGTTCGAAATTCATGGAATGGCCCTTGCAGCTTTGATTGGGGTACTCCTGAACCTTATTCTGCCTGGCGAAAAGAAAGAAGCAGAGGCTGTACAGCCAGTAAGTAAAAGCGTATAGATTCACCTTTTAAAACCGGTCCAGAGAGGCCGAGGAAGGGTGTGGCTCAGTGCTGGGGACATTTGGTGCCCTGGCCTGCGGGGCATATTTCGTATGCCTAAAAGCACCCTGAAAACTTTTCAGGGTGCTTTTTTTAATGCCAGATTCCATACATAAACGGTAAGGAGGCAGGGACATGAAAAAAGATTTACTGACAACAACAAGACTTTCGGTAAATGAAATTGAGTCCATTCTTGACCAGGCCCAGCTATTTTCGGAGGGCATGCTTTGGCAGCCAAAGCAGCAGACATTTGTTGCGAATCTTTTTTATGAACCGAGCACAAGGACTAAATCGAGCTTCGAGGTAGCTGAAAGAAGGCTGGGACTGGAACCTATCCCCTTTGAAGTACAGACCTCAAGCGTACAAAAGGGAGAAACACTTTATGATACCGTCAGGACCCTTGAATCAATTGGAATTGGAGCTGTAGTCATCCGACACGGGGAAGATGCCTACTATAAGGAACTTGCCGGGAATGTCGCCATCCCCATCATCAATGCCGGGGATGGCTGCGGGCACCATCCAACCCAGTCGCTCCTCGATTTGCTGACCATCAGGCAGGAATTCGGATGTTTCCGCGGATTAAAAGTGGCGATCATTGGCGATATTGCCCACAGCAGGGTGGCAAGGTCGAACGCTGAAGTCCTGGAAAGGCTTGGGGCGGAAGTTGTATTCTCGGGGCCGCCTGAATGGTTCAATACAGAAGTGGGCGGGAAAAACCAGCGGTTTGTCCAGATAGATGAAGCGGTAGCTGCCGCTGATGTTGTCATGCTGCTGCGAATCCAGCACGAGCGCCATATGGGCGGGGAAAAGACTGACCTGGAAGACTACCATCTTCGTTATGGGCTGACAGTGAGCAGGGAGAGAGAAATGAAACAAGGAAGCATTATTATGCACCCTGCCCCCATCAACCGGGGAGTCGAAATTGCAGACAGCCTGGTTGAGTCGAATCGTTCGCGGATCTTTAAACAAATGCAAAATGGTGTGTATGTTCGCATGGCTGTATTAAGAAGGGCGCTTGAAAATATGGAAGGGGGAAACAAGCATGTCATTGCTGATCAAAAATGGCCGATTGCTTACTGAGACGGGAGAAAAAGAGGTTGAGATTTTTATAGAGGATGGAATCATAAGCGAAATGGGAACCAGCCTGGACAGACAGGCGGACGAGGTTATTGATGCGGATGGCAAGCTGATCGCACCTGGATTCGTTGATTTGCATATCCATCTGCGCGAGCCGGGCGGCGAAAAGAAAGAAACGATTGCAACCGGAACAATGGCGGCGGCCAAAGGCGGATTCACTACCGTTGCGGCCATGCCAAACACCAGGCCAGTGCCGGATTCAAAGGAGCAGCTCGAAAAACTGCAGATGAAAATTAATGAAACGGGCAGAGTGAGGGTTTTGCCTTATGCCTCCATCACCGTGAGGGAGCTCGGAAAGGAGCTTACTGACTTTGAGGAGCTAAAGGAAGCAGGTGCCTTTGCGTTCACCGATGATGGAGTAGGCATCCAGGAAGCGGGAATGATGCTGGCGGCAATGAAGAAAGCTTCGGCACTCGATATGGCCATTGTAGCCCACTGTGAAGATAACACCCTGATTAACAAAGGGTCGCTGCATGAAGGGAAAAAATCGGCAGAGCTTGGGTTGAACGGGATTCCTTCCGTCTGCGAGGCCGTGCATATCGCGAGGGACGTACTGCTGGCAGAGGCGGCTGACTGCCATTACCATGTCTGCCATATCAGCACGAAGGAATCGGTACGAACTGTGCGCGAAGCAAAAAGGAACGGCATAAAGGTCACTGCCGAAGTAACTCCTCATCATTTGCTCCTGAATGAAGAGGATATAACAGGAAATGACGCCAACTTCAAGATGAATCCTCCTCTGCGAAGCCGGGAAGATCAGCAGGCGTTGATCGAGGGCCTTCTTGATGGCACCATCGATTTTATTGCCACCGACCATGCGCCGCATACGAGCGAGGAAAAAGCTGAGGGCTTTGAACTGGCGCCATTCGGCATTGTCGGCCTTGAGACAGCTTTTCCGCTTCTTTATACCAAAATGGTATCAGAGGGGACCATCACCTTAAAGCAGCTAATCGACTATTTGACCATCAAGCCTTGTGAAGCATTTGGCCTTCCATACGGAAAGCTTGTACCCGGGGCAGCTGCAGACCTGGTGCTGCTTGACTTGGACCATGAAGAGGAAATTGACCCGGCTGTCTTCCTATCAAAAGGGAAGAACACGCCATTTACCGGCTGGAGCTGCAAGGGCTGGCCTGTTATGACCATTGCAGCCGGAAAAATAGTTTGGGAGAAAGGGAGCGTAGCGGTATGAAAAGACAGCTGATACTTGAAGATGGCACGGTTTTTAAAGGGGCAGGCTTTGGCAGCCTGTCGGCGGTAAGCGGAGAAGTTGTGTTTAACACAGGGATGACCGGCTACCAGGAAATCCTGTCGGACCCTTCCTACTGCGGTCAGATTGTGACGCTGACCTATCCGCTAGTCGGCAACTACGGAATCAATCGCGATGACTTTGAATCAATCAATCCGGCCATTGCCGCATTTGTCGTAAAAGAGGCAGCTGATTTCCCATCAAACTGGAGAAGTGAGATGAGCCTTGACGAATATTTGAAAATGAAAGGAATCCCTGGTATTTCTGGAGTCGATACAAGGAAGCTGACGAAGATCATCCGCCAGCATGGGACTTTGAGAGGGTCGCTGTGCAGCATGGACGAGAATAAGGAAGAAGTTTTGGAAAAGCTGCGGGCCACCAAGCTTCGGCAGGACCAGGTCAAAATGGTTTCGACAAAAAGCCCTTATCCAAGCCCTGGAAKGGGGCATCGGATTGTGCTTGTTGATTTCGGAATGAAGCACGGAATCCTGCGTGAGTTGAATGATCGCAATTGTGATGTCATTGTCGTTCCCTACAATACCACTGCAGCGGAAATACTGGCGCTTAGCCCGGATGGCATCATGCTTTCCAATGGGCCGGGAAACCCGAAGGATGTGCCTCAGGCCATCGAGATGATCAAAGGAATTCTAGGAAAGGTGCCGATGTTTGGAATCTGTCTTGGACACCAGCTGTTCGCCTTAGCATGTGGGGCAGATACCGTTAAAATGAAGTTCGGACACCGCGGCTCCAACCATCCGGTCAAGGATTTGAGAACAGGTAAAGTCGCCCTGACATCACAGAACCACGGATATACAGTGGAAGAAGGAACAGTCGCCGGGACGGACCTGGAAATAACCCATATTGCCTTGAATGACGGAAGTGTTGAAGGCCTGTCCCATAAAAAACATGCCGCCTTTACTGTCCAGTATCACCCTGAAGCCTCACCAGGGCCGGAAGATGCGAATGCTTTGTTTGACGAATTTTTAACAACCATAGAATCAGTGAAACAGGGGGATGAAGCATATGCCAAAGCGTAAAGATGTCCAGAGTATCTTAGTAATAGGTTCAGGTCCAATTGTCATCGGCCAGGCTGCCGAATTTGATTATGCCGGGACCCAGGCGTGCATCGCGCTGCGTGAAGAAGGCTACAAGGTAATCCTCGTAAACTCCAATCCGGCCACCATCATGACCGATACCGAAATCGCGGATGTTGTTTATATCGAGCCGCTGACCCTTGAATTCGTCAGCCGGATCATCCGCAAGGAACGGCCGGATGCCATCCTGCCTACTTTGGGAGGACAGACTGGCTTGAACATGGCTGTGGAATTGGCAAAGTCGGGCATTCTCGACGAACTTGGAATTGAAATACTTGGAACGAAGCTGGATGCCATTGAGCAGGCCGAAGACCGCGAACTGTTCAGGAATTTAATGAACGAGCTTGGACAGCCAGTGCCGGAGAGCGCTATTATCCATTCACTTGAAGAAGCCTTCGGGTTCGTGGAACAGGTGGGCTACCCGGTGATCGTGCGTCCAGCCTATACGCTTGGCGGAACGGGCGGCGGAATCTGCAGCGATGAAAAGGAGCTGGTTGAAATTGTGGCCAGCGGCTTGAAAAACAGCCCGGTCAGCCAGTGCCTCCTTGAGAAGAGCATTGCCGGTTTTAAGGAAATCGAATACGAAGTCATGCGTGATGCCAATGACAATGCCATTGTCGTCTGCAACATGGAGAATTTTGACCCTGTCGGGATCCACACCGGCGATTCCATTGTTGTGGCGCCAAGCCAGACGCTGAGCGACCGTGAGTACCAGCTGCTTCGGAATGCTTCCCTAAAAATCATCCGTGCGCTGAAAATCGAGGGCGGCTGCAATGTCCAGCTGGCACTTGACCCTGACAGCTTCAACTACTATGTAATTGAAGTCAATCCGAGAGTCAGCAGGTCATCCGCTCTCGCCTCGAAGGCAACGGGTTATCCAATTGCCAAGCTTGCAGCAAAAATTGCCGTTGGCCTGACGCTTGATGAAATGATTAACCCGGTCACAGGCACCTCATATGCCTGCTTCGAGCCGACACTTGATTACATTGTGACAAAAATTCCGCGCTGGCCATTTGATAAATTTGAAAGTGCCAACCGCAAACTGGGAACGCAAATGAAAGCGACTGGCGAAGTAATGGCCATTGGCCGGACATTTGAGGAATCCCTCTTGAAGGCAATCCGCTCGCTTGAGGCCGGCATCCATCATTTCGAGCTAAAAGACGGGAGCCAGTTTGACGACAGCCTGATTGAAAAAAGAATCAGGATAGCTGGAGATGAGAGGCTGTTTTACATAGCCGAAGCACTTAAAAGAGGCGTCAGCATGGAAACCATCCATGAGTGGAGCAAGATCGACCGCTTTTTCCTTTACAAGCTTCAAAAACTGATTCAGCTGGAAAGGGACTTGAAACAGGTCCCATTCCAGGAAGAGGCTGGCCGGAAAGCAAAGGAGCTTGGTTTTAGCGATAAAGCACTCGCCCATCTCTGGGAGTGCGATGAAGAAGCTGTTTATCAATGGCGCCTGACGGCGGGAATCATTCCTGTGTATAAAATGGTGGACACGTGCGCCGCCGAGTTTGAATCAAGCACGCCGTACTTCTACAGCACCTATGAGGAGGAAAATGAATCAATCAGAAGCAGCCGTGAAAGTGTGGTTGTCCTTGGTTCAGGCCCAATCCGCATCGGGCAGGGGGTCGAGTTTGACTATGCGACTGTCCACTGCGTGAAAGCCATCAAGGAAGCGGGATATGAGGCAATCATCATCAATAACAACCCGGAGACCGTTTCCACTGATTTCAGTATTTCGGATAAGCTTTACTTTGAACCGCTGACCGTCGAAGATGTCATGAGTATCGTCGATTTGGAACAGCCAAAAGGAGTAGTTATCCAGTTTGGCGGCCAAACTGCCATCAACCTTGCTTCCGGTCTTGCAAGCCATGGGGTTAAAATTCTTGGAACAACCCTCGAGGATATGGACAGGGCGGAAAACCGCGATATGTTCGAGCAGGCGATGAGCCAGCTGGGAATTCCACAGCCCGCGGGATGCACGGCGATGTCGGTGGAGGAAGCTGCGGCCATTGCGTCCGAAATAGGCTATCCGGTCCTTGTAAGACCATCTTATGTGCTAGGCGGAAGAGCAATGGAAATCGTCGATAAGGAAGAAGAACTGCTTCACTATATGGAGAATGCGGTAAAAGTCAATCCGGACCATCCTGTACTGATCGACCGGTATTTAACAGGCAAGGAAATTGAAGTGGATGCCATCTCTGATGGCGAAACAGTAGTGATCCCGGGAATCATGGAGCATATTGAACGCGCAGGGGTCCACTCCGGCGACTCCATTGCCGTCTATCCTCCGCAAAGTCTAAGCCTTGAGATAAAGGAGAAGCTGATCGCCTACACCGAAAAGCTTGCAAAAGGGCTGAAAATCGTAGGGCTGCTGAATATCCAGTTTGTTGTTTCAAAGGGAGAGGTGTATGTCCTTGAGGTGAACCCGCGGTCCAGCAGGACGGTTCCTTTCCTGAGCAAAATTACACATATTCCAATGGCTAAAATTGCAACAAGGGCCATCCTCGGCCAATCGCTCCGTGAGCAAGGCTATACTACAGGGCTTGTGCCTGAGCAGGATGGCGTGTATGTAAAAGTGCCAGTATTCTCCTTTGAAAAGCTGCGGAGGGTAGATATTACGCTCGGGCCTGAAATGAAATCGACGGGTGAAGTGATGGGTAAGGATATAACCCTGGAGAAAGCCCTCTATAAAGGCATGATCGCCGCGGGCATGAAGTTTAAGGAATTTGGCACGGTACTAATGACAATTGCGGATAAAGACAAAAAAGAAGCGGTGGCGCTGGCCAAGAGATTTGCAGAGATTGGCTATCAGCTGGTTGCGACCAGCGGCACTGCGGCTTATCTGGAAGCGTCGGGCGTAAGGGTGAAAACGGTCGGAAAAATTGGTTCGGGAGAGCCGGACCTGATTGATTCAATCCGCGGCGGTCAGGCTCAGCTCGTCGTCAACACTCTGACGAGAGGAAAGCAGCCTCAGCGGGATGGCTTCCGGATCCGCCGTGAATCCGTAGAGAACGGAATACCATGCCTGACTTCCCTTGATACGGCAGAAGCAATCCTGAGGGTGTTGGAGTCCATGACGTTTTCAGCCGGCCCCCTTACTGAGCCGAAAAGCGTTGAAGCGGGTGTGCTTTCATGAGAAAGGAAATGTGCACGGTTGTCCAAAACAAGGAAATAGCCCATTGTGTTTATGAACTCACCTTGAGTGGACAAATGGCCGGAGAAATGGATGAACCTGGACAATTCGTCCATATCAGGGTATCTGACGGGCTTGATCCATTGCTGAGGCGTCCGATCTCCATTGCTGCCATCAACAAGGAAAAACAGGAGTATACCATCATTTTTCGCAAGCAGGGACGAGGTACTTCCCTGCTTGCCGAAAAACGGCCGGGAGAAAAGGTTGATGTTCTCGGACCCCTCGGAAACGGGTTCCCAACAGGGGAAGCCCGGACAGGAGACACGGCCTTGCTGGTAGGCGGAGGCATAGGTGTACCGCCTCTGTATGAATTGGCAAAACAGCTTGTGGATAGAGGTGTCAAGGTAATAAATGTGCTGGGCTTTCAAACAGCTTCGGCCGTTTTTTATGAGGAAGAATTTTCGCGGCTAGGTAAAACATATATTGCAACTGCAGACGGAACCTACGGCCGGAAAGGGTTTGTAACCTCCATTCTTGAAGAGGCTGACATTCAGGCTGACATCCTTTACTCATGTGGACCTACCCCCATGCTTCGGGCCCTTGAGGCAGGGATGTTTGCACCCAAGTCTTTCCTTTCGCTTGAAGAGAGAATGGGCTGCGGAATAGGTGCATGCTTTGCGTGCGTCTGCCCAACGAAGAATGGGCATGAAGGAGATTATCGAAAGGTATGCAGCGACGGACCTGTGTTCCGGGCAGGGGAGGTAGCGATATGAGTTTGCTTAATATAAATTTACCGGGATTATCCCTGAAGAATCCCGTCATGCCTGCATCAGGCTGCTTTGGGTTTGGGAAGGAGTTCAGCCAGCTTTTTGATTTGAGCGTACTGGGCGCCATCATGGTCAAAGCGACCACGCCGGAAGTGCGCTTTGGCAATCCGACACCAAGGGTCGCGGAAACGCCGGGAGGAATGCTGAATGCAATCGGGCTCCAGAATCCCGGGCTTGAGAAGGTCATGGCCGAAGAGCTGCCGCGGCTTGAGAACTATGATGTCCCGATTATTGCGAATGTAGCAGGATCGACTGATGAAGATTATGTTCTTGTTGCACAGGAAATATCAAAAGCGCCTAATGTCCACGCCCTCGAGCTGAACATTTCATGCCCCAACGTAAAAACCGGAGGCATCGCATTCGGTACGGACCCTGAAATGGCCAGGAGGCTGACCAGGAAGGTGAAGGAAGTTTCGCATGTGCCGGTCTATGTCAAGCTGTCACCCAATGTTACCAATATCGTTTCCATTGCCAAAGCAGTACAGGAAGGCGGCGCTGACGGACTGACCATGATCAACACGCTGCTTGGAATGAGGCTTGACCTGCAGACAGCAAAGCCCATCCTTGCCAATGTAACAGGAGGTCTCTCTGGAGCGGCGGTCAAGCCAGTGGCATTGAGGATGATTTATGAAGTAAGCCAGCAGGTTGACCTTCCAATCATAGGCATGGGAGGCATCCAGTCAGCCCAGGACGTAATTGAATTCTTCTATGCGGGAGCGAGCGCGGTGGCGGTTGGCACCCAGAATTTTATTGATCCATTTGTCTGTCCGGCCATCATTGAAGAATTGCCGGAGCTTGTTGCAAAATTAGGATATAGCCATATCTCGGAGTGCACAGGAAGGAGCTGGAAGAGAAATGAGAAACTCGCTTATCATCGCGCTTGATTTTCCCGCGAAGAAACAGGTTCTTGACTTCCTGCAGGCTTTTGGCGATGAAAAGATCTGTGTCAAAATAGGGATGGAATTGTTTTATAGTGAAGGTCCAGGTATCGTTTCTTACTTAAAAGAACAAGGGCATGAAGTTTTCCTTGACCTGAAGCTCCATGACATTCCAAACACAGTGAGGAGTGCGATGAAGAGCCTTGCCAGCCTTGGGGCAGATATGGTCAATGTCCATGCTGCAGGGGGACTGGAAATGATGGAGGCTGCGCTTGAGGGGCTGGATGCCGGAACTTCCAGTGGAAACCGCCGGCCGCTGTGCATCGCTGTCACTCAGCTGACGAGTACTTCGGAAGAGCAGATGCGTGCGCAGCAGCTTATCCAGGTTCCGCTGCAGGAGTCAGTCCTCCATTATGCCAAGCTGTCGGCAGATGCCGGTTTGGACGGTGTCGTTTGTTCTGCATATGAAGCAGGGATGATTTCCAGCCATATTGGTGCGGGCTTCCTGACTGTCACTCCGGGCATCCGGCCTGCCTCTGGTATGGCAGGAGACCAGAAGAGGGTAGCGACACCGCAGCTGGCCAGGGGGGAAGGAGCTTCGGCGATTGTGGTGGGACGCCCGATAACGAAATCTGCTGATCCTCTAGAAAGCTATCGTTCTATTAAAAAAGAATGGGAAGGTGTTTTATTGTGAAAAAAGAGATTGCAGGAAAGCTGCTTGACATCGAGGCCGTTACGTTAAAGCCGAATGATCCATTTACCTGGTCTTCAGGGCTTCAGTCCCCGATTTACTGCGATAACCGCCTTACCCTCTCCTATCCGGAAATCCGCCGGGAGATAGCCAGCGGACTGAAGGACTTGATTATTGAACATTTCCCGGAAGCCCAGTCTGTCGCAGGTACGGCGACAGCAGGAATACCACATGCAGCGTGGGTCAGCGAGCTTTTGTCCTTGCCAATGTGCTATGTGAGGTCCAAGGCGAAAGGCCATGGCAAGGGGAACCAGATTGAAGGGAAAGTGGCTTTGGGGCAGAAGGTAGTGGTGGTAGAGGATTTAATTTCAACAGGCGGCAGTGTTATTAACGCTGTTGAAGCTCTCCGGGCGGCAGGCTGTGAAGTTTTGGGAGCAGTCGCTATCTTCACCTACGAGCTTGAAAAAGGAAAAGAGCTATTGGGAGAAGCCGGAGTTAGGGCCGTTGCCCTGACTGATTTTTCCACATTGTCACAGGTTGCGAGTGAGCGCGGCGAAATCAGTGCCGATGATCTGGATAAATTATCGGAATGGCGGAAAAACCCGGCCGATTGGGGCTTGGTTAAAGAGAGATAAGGGGTTGTTTTTGAAAAAAAGCAGCAGAATCATGGCGTGATTCTGCTGCTTTTTTGTTTTTTTCGCCTAATAGGGCTATGTGGATGGAGGCCAATTTCGGAGAAAAAGGTCCTCCATGATTGTGATGGAGGACCAGCTTTCGTGAATTCGGAGAAAAAGGACATCCATTTCTGGATGCCCTCAATATTTAAACCGTTAAATTAACCATTGCCCTTCAACGCCAAAACCGTCTCTTCATCTGGTGTTACATACACCGTCTGCTGCTGGTCGTAGATGACGAAGCCTGGCTTGGCCCCTGCTGGTTTTTTGACATGGCGGACTTTTGTGAAGTCAACCGGCACGGAGCTGGAATTTCGTGCCTTGCTGAAATAAGCGGCCAGTGTGGCGGCTTCCATAATGGTTTCCTCGGAAGGTTCCTTGCTCCTGATGACCACATGGGAGCCGGGAATGTCTTTTGTATGCAGCCAAATATCATCCCGTGCGGCTGCTTTATTGGTCAGATAGTCATTTTGCTTGTTGTTCTTTCCCACAAGGATTTCTATACCATCGGAAGCCATATAGCGGTCGAGAACGATTTTGGCAGCATGGTTTTTCTTATTGCCCTTCTTCTGCCTTTGCCTGATATAGCCGCCCTCGACAAGCTCCTCCCTGATTTCCTGGATATCCTTTGGTGCAGCAGCTTCAAGCTGCTGGTAAAGGGCATCGAAATAATCCGCTTCCAGCCTGGCATGCTGAATTTGTTCATCCACAATCTTCAACGCATTCTTAGCTTTCTGGTACCGGGTGAAGTACTTTTGTGCATTTTCGGACGGAGTTTTCCGTGGATCAAGCGGAATGGTTATGCTGGCGCCTTCTTCATCATAGTAGTTAATAACCGAGATTTCTTTCATGCCTTTTTCAGCGGCGTACAGATTGGCCGTCAGCAGTTCCCCATATAGCTGGTACTTTTCGGCGTTTTTGGCCTCTGTAAGAGTGGCTTGCAGCTTCTTTATTTTTTTCTCGTTTTTTTCCTTTTCATTGAAAATGAACCTTTCAAGGTCATTCGACTGCTGCTTCACGCGGTCGCGTTCCGCCTTGCCGAAATAAAAGCGGTCAAGCATTTCCCCGGTTGACCCGAACGTTTTCGATTCCCCCTGCAAATGCTCAAGCGGGAACAGATAAAAGAATTCCTTGCCTTTGGCGGCCGTGATGGCAGGGAGATACTCATGTTTTCTGAGTTTTTCAATGAAAGCCATAAAAGCTTTCGGGAGAGTGTTCCGGTTCGCCAGCCCTGCGGAATGAACGATTTCCTTAGCGGCCAGAGGGGATAGCCCGGCGAATTGCGAGACCAGCTGCTTATCGAGCATGCCGGCATTAAAATCGATTCTGCGCAGGATATCCTCTTCTCCTGCCTCAAACGGGTTCAATTTATCCTGGCTTGGCGGCATGATATATTCCTGCCCTGGCTGCACTGCCCTATGGGTGTTCATGGCAAAGGATACATGCTTGATGCTGTCGAGGATCATGTTTCGCCCTTTGTCCACTAGGACGATGTTGCTGTGGCGGCCCATGATTTCCACGATGAGCTGCTTATAGCTAAGGTCCCCAATCTCGTTCCGGCCCTTGACTTCAAAAATGATCATCCGGTCAAGTCCAGCCTGATGGATATCATCGATAATATAGCCCTCCAAGTGTTTACGGAGCAGCATGCAGAACATGGGGGGCTCGCTGGGATTGTCGTATTGGTCAGTGGTCAGCTGAACCCGCCCGTAGCTGGGATGCGCCGACAAAAGCACCTTATGGTTCACTCCACCTGCCCTCACTACCATGAGAACCTCATTTTTGTAAGGCTGATGTATTTTATTAATGCGTCCGCCCTTCAGCAGAGCGGCAAGTTCGTTGGCTACGGCTCTTGTAAACAATCCATCATATGACATGGCAAAACATCCTTTACGTCAATTAATTTTCCTAAAGAGGAGCCAATTTAAGGCGCCGCTGTTTTTCTATTTAATAGTAGCATTTTTTAGGACAGGGCTGAATAAGCTTTCACTAGAGTATTTACGATTAGCTTCTAGTCGCGAAAGGGGAAGTGAGATGGCCCGATGAAGTTTCATGAGATGAACGAAAGAGAAATCGTGGATGTCCTAAAAACTGATTGTAAAACAGGACTGTCGGAAAAGGAAGTGAAAAACCGTCAAAAGCAGCACGGGCTGAATGTTTTGGAAGAGGGCGAGAAGCCATCGGCATTGCTGATCTTTTTTAGCCAGTTCAAGGATTTTATGGTGCTCGTCCTTCTTGGAGCAACCTTGATTTCAGGGCTCCTTGGCGAAGTGATTGATGCCATTGCGATTATTGCGATTGTTGTTATTAATGCGTTTCTTGGTTTTTTTCAGGAGAGGAAGGCGGAGAAGTCGCTTGAAGCTCTAAAAGAGCTGTCGGCTCCGCAGGTACAGGCCCTGAGGAATGGGAAGTGGGAAAAAATCCTTTCAAAGGAGGTCGTGCCGGGAGATGTCCTCAAATTCTCCAGCGGGGACCGGATAGGTGCCGATGTAAGGCTGATTGAATCGAAAAGTCTTGAAATAGAGGAATCGGCGCTGACAGGTGAATCGGTTCCCGTGCAGAAATTTACTGAAGCCTTAAGGGTTCCGAACCCGGGAATCGGCGACATGGAAAACATGGCGTTTATGGGGACGCTTGTCACTAGGGGGAATGGCATCGGAATTGTCGTCGCTACCGGGATGAAAACGGCCATGGGGCAGATCGCCGACTTGCTGCAAAATGCGGAGTCAATGGAAACGCCGCTTCAGCGGAGGCTTGAACAGCTCGGCAAAATCCTGATTACTGTCGCTTTGCTGCTGACAGTGCTGGTAGTCGGCGTTGGTGTCCTGCAGGGACATGATCTTTATACGATGTTCCTTGCCGGGGTGTCGCTGGCAGTTGCTGCCATTCCTGAAGGACTGCCGGCTATTGTCACGGTCGCGTTGTCGCTTGGCGTACAGCGGATGATCAAGCAGAAAGCCATCGTCCGGAAACTTCCGGCAGTGGAAACGCTCGGCTGTGCATCCGTCATTTGTTCGGACAAGACTGGGACGATGACACAGAATAAAATGACCGTAACCCATGCCTGGACCGGCGGCAGCACATGGACAGTGGACGGTGGAGGATACAATCCGGAAGGAAGTTTTTATTCCGGCGGGGAAGAAGTGAATCCCAACTCCAGCAAACCGCTGCAGCAGCTTCTTACTTTCGGGATGCTGTGCAACCATGCCGAGGTCCTGGAAAAGAACGGGGACTACGTTGTCGACGGCGACCCTACAGAAGGAGCGCTGCTGGTAGCCGCAATGAAAGCAGGGCTTACGAGGCAGGGACTGCAGAACCAGTTTCAGATTGTAAATGAATTTCCGTTTGATTCACAGCGGAAAATGATGAGCATCATCATCAAGGATAAAAACGGCCGCCAATTTGTCGTTACCAAGGGAGCACCGGATGTCCTGCTCGGCCTCAGCACCTCCGTGCTCTGGAATGACCGGCAGCAGGCGATGACCAAAGAACGGAAGCAGGAAGTCCAGCAGGCGGTCGAAGGGCTGGCTGCCGACGCGCTGCGGACAATCGCCATCGGTTTCAAGCCCTTATCCTCTGCGACAGTTATCTTAAGCGAACATGAGGCCGAAAAAGACCTTACATTCATCGGTTTGCAGGGCATGATCGATCCGCCAAGGCCTGAAGTGAAAACCGCTGTAAAAGAATGCCGGGATGCCGGAATCAAAACGGTGATGATTACGGGGGACCATGTGATCACCGCCAAGGCGATTGCCAGCCAGCTTGGCATCCTGACACCGGGGAGCAAAGTGATTGAAGGCAAGACGCTTTCCGGCATGAGTGTGGAAGAGCTGGAAAATGTGGTGGAGGATGTTTCCGTATTTGCCCGCGTATCACCTGAGCACAAACTTAAAATTGTCAAAGCCCTGCAAAATAAGGGACATGTGGTCGCGATGACTGGAGACGGGGTCAATGATGCTCCAGCCATCAAGGCTGCGGACATCGGGGTCGCGATGGGAATCACCGGCACTGACGTCGCCAAGGAAGCCTCCTCGCTCGTTTTGCTTGATGACAACTTTGCTACGATTAAATCCGCCATCAAGGAAGGGCGGAATATCTATGAAAATATCAGGAAATTCATCCGGTATCTCCTGGCCTCGAACGTTGGCGAAATCCTGGTGATGCTGTTTGCGATGCTGCTTGCGCTTCCGCTTCCGCTCGTCCCTATCCAAATCCTTTGGGTCAACCTTGTGACCGACGGCCTGCCTGCGATGGCGCTGGGGCTCGATCAGCCTGAGGGAGATGTGATGAAACGCGCGCCGCGCCATCCGAAGGAAGGTGTATTTGCAAGAGGGTTGGGCTGGAAGGTTGTTTCCAGGGGATTTCTGATAGGGCTTGCCACCTTGATTGCCTTCATGACCATATATTATCGCGGCGATGACCTCGCCTATGCACAGACGATTGCTTTTGCGACCTTGGTACTGGCACAGTTGATCCATGTTTTTGACTGCCGAAGTGAAAAATCGATTTTTTCTAGGAATCCGTTCGAGAATAAATATCTCGTCTGGGCGGTCATTTCATCGCTAGTGCTCGTAATTGGCGTCATCTATTACCCGCCGCTTCAGCCGATTTTCCATACCGTGGCCATAGTGCCAAAGGACTGGATGCTTGTCGTTGGAATGGCCGCATTGCCTACTTTTTTGCTGGCAGGGTCATTTTTAGCAAGTAAAACGAAAAAGAATATGATATAATCCGTAAGGTAATAGAGGGAGGCTCTATTGCCTTTCTTTTTTGTGGTTCAATACTTAATTCCTATACAGAATGGATGTGTCCTGGATGGTCTTAAGCATGACTGGCTTTGGACGGAGCAAGGCGGAATCCGCTCGGTTTGAAGTAACTGTGGAAGTGAAGACGGTCAACCATCGTTTTAGTGAATTTCACTTCCGAATGCCCCGCCAGCTTATGAAAGTGGAAGACAAACTGAAAAAAAATCTTGGCACATATATAAAAAGAGGAAGGGCCGAAGTCTATGTGACGCTTGAAGGGCAAGGAACGGCCAAGCGCAGTGTCCATGTGGACTGGGAACTTCTCGATGATTATATTCGCTACATAACCGAAGTCAAACATAAATACGGTCTTGCAGGTGAGCTTTCATTAAAGGATTTGTCCGGCAGGGAAGAACTCATCCAGATTGAAGAAACCGAAGCAGAGAATGATGAGCTTGAAATGCTCGTCCTTAAGGCTGCATCCGAGGCGGCAGGTGAGGTCAAATTGATGAGGCTTCGGGAAGGGGCTGCGCTCGAGAAGGACATCAAAGCGAATATCCACAGTCTCCAAAGGCATATCAGCCAGGTGAGGGAGTTTGCGCCTTCAGTAGTGGAACAATACCGGGAACGTCTTTCAAAGCGAATGGCCGAATTAGTCAGCGGCCACGCCGATGAAAGCCGGATTCTCACTGAAGCTGCCATATTTGCCGATAAAATTGACATAAATGAAGAGTTAACCAGGCTCGAGAGCCATATCGGGCAATTTTTTAAGATTTTGCTTCTGGAGGAGCCGGTTGGACGCAAGCTTGACTTTCTTGTCCAGGAAATGAACAGGGAAGTGAATACCATTGGCTCCAAGGCGAATGACTCGAATATTGCCAGAGAAGTAGTGGAAATGAAGAGTCTGCTTGAAAAAGTGAAAGAGCAGGTTCAAAACATCGAATAGCGTTTAGAAAGCCATGCAGACGGCCAAAATAATAGAATGGTGATTGGGGGACCATTATGGGGATTAAGCTTATCAATATCGGCTTCGGCAATATTGTTTCAGCCAACCGGATCATCTCGATTGTCAGTCCGGAATCCGCGCCGATTAAACGGATTATCCAGGACGCTCGGGACCGGGGTTCGTTGATTGATGCAACCTACGGAAGGCGTACAAGGGCAGTGATCGTAATGGACAGCGACCATGTTATCTTATCGGCTGTCCAGCCGGAAACAGTTGCACACCGGTTGAATGACCGCGACGAGATAATGGATGAAGGGTAGGATTTTATAAATGATTGAAAAAGGGTTATTGATTGTTCTTTCTGGCCCATCGGGAGTAGGAAAGGGAACTGTCAGGAAAGGGATTTTTTCCCAGAAGGATACTGCTTTTGAATATTCCGTTTCCGCTACAACGAGAAAGCCGCGTGAAGGGGAAGTCCATGGCGTGGATTACTTCTTTAAAAGCCGGGAAGAATTCGAAGATATGATCGCAAACGACCAGCTGCTTGAATATGCAGAATATGTTGGCAACTATTATGGTACCCCAGTCGAATATGTGCGGGAAACAATTGATGCCGGAAAAGATGTTTTCCTGGAAATTGAAGTTCAGGGAGCGGGCCAGGTAAGGAGGAAGTTCCCTGAAGGCCTGTTTATCTTCCTTGCTCCCCCGAGCCTTTCCGAATTGGAAAACCGGATTGTGACTAGAGGGACCGAATCAGAGGATCTAATCAGAAGCCGGATGAAAGCAGCTCGTGAAGAACTGGAAATGATGGAATTATACGACTATGTGGTCGAAAACGACGAAGTTGAACTAGCCTGCGAGCGAATCAAGGCAATTGTGGTTGCCGAGCACTGCCGCCGGGAAAGAGTACAATACCGCTATAAAAAAATGCTGGAGGTCGATTAATTTGCTATATCCATCCATTGATTCTTTATTGACGAAAATTGATTCAAAGTATTCGCTAGTGTCCGTGGCGGCTAAACGTGCGCGCAATATGCAGATACAGCATGATGCTCGTCTGGAAAAATACGTTTCCCATAAATATGTGGGCAAGGCGCTTGAGGAAATCCATGCCGATAGGCTGCATTTCAGAACAGCGGCCGGTGAGGAAAACGGAGAACAATAGGCCAATCAAAAACAACCTAAGCTGCTTAGGTTGTTATTTTTTTTCACGGGAGATGCTTCCTTTAAATTAAATTGATGAAAAAAATGCAGCAATCAATCATAATAAAAGCATAGAAAGCGACAAAACGGGGGTTCTGGTATGCTGAACGATAAAAAAATACTTCTGTGCGTGACCGGAGGGATTGCCGTCTATAAAGCAGCCGCGCTTACGAGCAAATTGACCCAGGCGGGTGCGAAGGTCAGGGTGATCCTCAGCAAATCTGCGGCAAAATTTGTTGCGCCGCTTACCTTTCAGGCGTTGTCACGCAATGAGGTTTATACAGATACATTTGATGAACAAGACCCTAAAGTGATTGCCCATATTGACCTGGCCGACTGGGCGGATTTAATTTTAATCGCACCGGCGACGGCCAATACGATCGGAAAACTGGCAAATGGGCTGGCCGACGACATGGTCACAACCACGCTTCTCGCATCAACGGCACCTGTCTGGATTGCGCCTGCGATGAATGTCCATATGTATAACCATCCGGCTGTAAGGAGAAACATGGGCATCCTTCAGGAGTTCGGCTGGCGCTTTATCGAGCCGGGCGAAGGCTATCTTGCATGCGGGTATGTTGGAAAAGGAAGGCTTGAAGAACCGGAGAGGATTGTCGAGCTCCTTGAGGCTCATTTCGCCGCAGAAGCTCCGAGGCCTCTGCTAAAAGGCAAAACGGTTTTGATTACGGCCGGGCCAACAAGGGAAAAACTTGATCCTGTCCGCTATCTGACGAACCATTCTACCGGGAAAATGGGCTACGCGATTGCGGAGGAAGCCAGGAAAATGGGAGCGCACGTCATTCTGGTCAGCGGACCGGTCGCACTGAAGCCGCCATTCGGAATTGAAGCAGTGAATGTAGAGAGTGCACAGGAAATGTACGAAGCGGTAATGAAAAATTATTCAGATGCAGACGTCGTCATTAAAACAGCCGCAGTCGCGGATTACCGGCCGAAAACCGTGCATGGCAAGAAAATCAAGAAGCAGGAAGGCGGACAGATGCTTGAGCTTGAACGTACGAAGGACATCCTCCTTGAGCTCGGGCGCCGGAAGCATCATCAGCTTTTAGTCGGATTTGCGGCTGAGACGGACAATGTCGAAGAATATGCACGCAGGAAGCTTGCGAAAAAGAACGCGGACATGATTGTCGCGAATAATGTTACGGAAGCGGGAGCCGGGTTTGGCACCGACACCAATATCGTGACATTGTACAAGAAGGATGGCAGTGAAGTCCATATGCCGCTAATGTCCAAGGCAGACGTGGCACGGAAGCTGCTGGCCGAAATTGCGCATCAACTTGAAAAGGACGGGCTTAAATGAAAATTGCGAGCGTCATTGTCGATGTTCCAGCCAAACAGACTGACAAAACGTTTGATTACCTGATACCTGAAAACCTGGAAAGTGTCATTGTTCCTGGCGTAAGAGTAAATGTGCCGTTTGGTCCCCGGAATATCCAGGGCTTCGTAACCGGAATAAAAACGGAATCGGAATTCAAGAAACTGAAAGAGATAGCCGGAGCGCTGGATTTGAAGCCTGTATTGAACAAGGAACTGCTCCTGCTTGGGGAGTGGCTTACAGAGCATTCGCTTTGCTACAGGATTTCTGCTTACCAGGCGATGCTTCCGGCAGCCCTGAAGGCGAAATATCAAAAAAAAGTGGTGCTCACCGAGGGGAGCAGCAGGGAAGACCTTGAGGAAGAAGCTAGGGATTTGTTTTCGGCTGGTTCCGAGGTAAGCTGGGAAGCTGCTGTTGAACAAAATCTTGTCAATCTCTTGAAAAGGGAAAGTGACAGGGGCCTGGTGGATGTTGTTTATGAAGTGAAAGACCGGGTCCGAAGAAAAAAACTGAAGCATGTTCTCCCGCTGGAAGACGCTGCTGGCCTTGCTGAACAAAAAGAAAGGCTGTCTCCCCAAGCGAAAGCCCAAAGAAGGCTGCTGGACTTTTTTCAGGAACATCCAGAGCCGGTGGAACTGAAGACACTTGTTGCCAATGGGTTTTCTCAGGCGGCCGTTAAGGCTCTCATCAAAGCAGGGATTCTTGGGGAGCGTGACATGGAAGTATACCGGGATCCATATGCCGGAAGAGAGTTCCAGCGCCAGGAACCGCTTGTACTGACAGAGGCCCAGGAAAAGGCGATCACACCAATTCTTTCCTCCATTGAAGAAGACCGGCATGAAGTGTTCCTGCTTTATGGAGTCACTGGAAGCGGCAAAACGGAAATCTACCTTCAGTCCATACAGCGGGTGCTTGAAAAGGGTGAGGAAGCCATTGTGCTTGTCCCGGAGATTTCCCTGACCCCCCAGATGGTAAAACGGTTCAAGGAACGTTTCGGCGATCTGGTGGCGGTTATGCACAGCGGGTTATCAGCAGGTGAAAAATATGATGAATGGCGAAAAATCCAGCGCCGTGAAGTGAAGGTCGTGGTTGGAGCACGCTCGGCCATCTTCGCTCCATTTAAAAACCTTGGAATCATCATTATTGATGAGGAACATGAGACAAGCTATAAACAGGAGGAAAACCCGCGCTATCATGCGAGGGACGTAGCCATCCACCGGGCGGCAAACCATCGGTGCCCGGTTGTCCTGGGCAGCGCCACTCCATCGCTTGAATCCTTTGCACGTGCCCAAAAGGGTGTCTATACCCTGCTGGGGCTGCCAAAACGGATGAATGAGCAGCCACTTCCCGAAGTTGAAATTGTCGACATGAGGGAAGAAATGCGCCAGGGAAACCGCTCCATGTTCTCGCGCAGCCTGTTTGAAAAGCTTGAGGACCGGCTTGCTAAAGGGGAGCAGACAGTATTGTTCCTGAATAAGCGGGGCCACTCCTCCTTTGTGATGTGCCGGGATTGCGGGTATGTAATCAATTGCCCAAACTGCGAGATTACACTGACCTACCACCGCTACCAGGAGCAAATGAAATGCCACTATTGCGGTTATGAGGAGCCTGTACCGGTGACCTGCCCAGAATGTACCAGCGAGCATATCCGCTATTTTGGGACTGGAACGCAAAAAGTGGAAGAGGAGCTGACAAAGCTGCTGCCTGAAGCCCGGGTCATCCGCATGGATGTCGATACAACCGGGCGAAAGGGATCGCATGAAAAGCTGTTGAACGCATTCGGGGAAGGAGCTGCCGATATACTCCTTGGCACCCAAATGATTGCAAAAGGCCTTGATTTCCCCAACATTACCCTTGTCGGAGTGCTGAGTGCGGACACGATGCTCCATCTCCCTGATTTCCGTTCATCTGAAAAGACGTTCCAGCTCCTGACACAGGTGAGCGGGAGGGCCGGACGCCACGAGCTTCCAGGGGAAGTGGTGATCCAGACCTATACACCGGAACATTACAGCATCGAGCTCGCCGGGACCCAGGATTTCCACCGTTTTTACCAACAGGAAATGATGGCGAGGAAGCTTCATAAATATCCTCCTTTTTATTATATTGCACTTGTCACCGTAAGCCATGAGGAATTGATGAAGGCCGTATCAGTCACGGAAAAAATCACACGCTACATCTCTTCCAGGCTTTCAAAGGAAGCCGTCGTACTTGGACCTGTGGCTTCACCAATCCCACGAATCAAAAATAGATATCGGTACCAATGTTTGATAAAATACAAAAAAGAACCGGAGCTAAGAACTTCCTTGAGACAAGTGCTCGATCGCTACCAGCAGGAAACAGCCAAAGAAGGACTGCAGATTTCACTGGATTTGAATCCATATATTTTAATGTGATGGTATGAGAACATTTTGTTTTGTGGAAACATTAAGGATAAGCATAGTATTGGAGGAACACGATTTTGCCAGTTAGGAAGATAGTAACGTATCCCGCAGACATTTTGAAGCAGGAGTGCGAGACAGTCATGGTTTTCGACAAGAAGCTTGGAAAACTGCTGGATGATATGTATGACACGATGATTGAATATGACGGTGTCGGACTTGCGGCGCCGCAGATTGGCATTGATAAGCAAATTGCCATTGTTGATATAGACGATTCCACGACTTATGAACTGATCAACCCCGTCATCACGGAGACTTCGGGAACACAAACCGGCCCTGAAGGCTGTCTGAGCTTTCCGGGACTGTTTGGCGAGGTGACTCGTCCCTATAAAATCAAAGTGAAGGCACAAAACCGCAAAGGCAAGTGGTTTGAGATGGAAGCCGAGGATTTTCTGGCAAGAGCCATCCAGCATGAAGTGGATCACCTGCATGGAGTGCTGTTTACAACCAAAGTAAGCCGATATCTGGAAGAGGAAGAATTGGAAGGGAGCAGTAAAGAATGACAAAAATCATATTTATGGGAACTCCCGACTTCTCTGTTCCTGTGCTTCAGCGGATCATAAGCGATGGCTATGATGTCATTGCCGTAGTTACCCAGCCAGACAGGCCGGTTGGACGGAAAAGGGTGCTGACACCGCCGCCGGTAAAAGTGGAAGCCGAAAAGCATGGAATCCCTGTGTACCAGCCAGAAAAAATCCGCCGGCAGGAGGAGCTTGAGCCAATCCTGGCGCTGAACCCGGATTTGATCGTAACGGCGGCTTTTGGCCAAATTTTGCCTAAAGCACTGCTGGAATCTCCGAAGCATGGGTGTATCAATGTCCACGCTTCGCTGCTCCCCGAGCTGCGCGGCGGAGCACCCATTCACTATGCGATCATCAACGGTGAAAAGAAAACAGGAATTACCATCATGTATATGGCAGAAAAGCTGGATGCTGGTGATATCCTTACCCAGGCAGAGATATCGATAGCGGATGATGACAATGTTGGCACCCTGCATGATAAACTCAGCACAGTGGGGGCAGACCTTTTATCAGAAACCATTCCAAAGCTTCTCGAAGGCAAGCTGACGCCCATCAAGCAAAACGATGAGGAAGCCACTTTTGCATGGAATATCAAGCGGGAGCAGGAAAAAATCGACTGGTCGAGGCCTGGTTCGGCCATCTATGACCATATTCGCGGCATGAACCCATGGCCGGTCGCCTATACCACTCTTGATGGTTCGGTAATAAAGGTCTGGAAGGCTGCGAAGACGGCTGCGAAAGATACCGCCGAGCCAGGAACCATCCTTGCTGTCGAAGAAGACGGATTTGTTGTTGCAACAGGGGATGATACGGCGCTCAAGATAACGGAGCTCCAGCCGGCAGGCAAGAAAAAGATGGAGGCAGGGCAATATTTGCGCGGTGCCGGCTCCTTTATAAAAAGAGGGTTGAAGCTTGGAGAGAACCATGAAGAATAACCGAAAAAAAAATGTAAGGGAAACAGCCCTGGAACTTTTGGAAAGCATTGAAAAGAACCAGGCTTACAGCAATTTGCTGCTTCATAATGCCATTGAGAAGAACAAGATTGATAAAAAGGATGCAGGCCTGCTGACAGAGTTGATCTATGGAACGCTACAGCGGAAAATGACGCTGGACTTTTACCTGGAGCCTTTTATCAAAAAGAAAGCCAAGCTGGAAAGCTGGGTTTTGCCGCTGCTGCGCATGACCTTGTATCAGATGGTCTTTCTTGACCGCGTACCGGACAGGGCTGCGATTCATGAGGCAGTTGAAATTGCAAAGCGCAGGGGACATAAGGGAATATCAGGGATGGTTAATGGGGTGCTTAGAAGCATTCAGAGAGAGGGAGTTCCGTCCCTTGAAAATATAGCCGATCCCGTCAAAAGGCTGGCAATCGAAACAAGCCATCCAGAGTGGCTTGTGAGAAGGTGGGCCAGCCAGTTTGGCCTTGGGAAAACGAAAGAAATGTGCGAAATCAACCTGACCGCCCCCCTGCAGACGGCGAGAGTGAACCTGACGAAAACTTCTGTAGAGAACTGTATCAGCAGGCTTGAGGAAGAAGGATTTACAGTTGAACAGAGCCAAATTGTGCCGGAAGCCATTAAATGCCTCCGCAGCAATCTGGCTTCGTCGCAAGCCTACAAAGAGGGACTGCTTACCATCCAGGATGAAAGCTCCATGCTGGCGGCCTATGCACTCGGAGTGCAGGAAAATCATAATATCCTGGATGCCTGTGCAGCGCCCGGTGGAAAGTCCACCCATATTGCTGAAAAGCTTAATCGATCAGGACAGGTTGTATCGCTTGATTTGCATGAGCATAAGGTGAGATTAATCGCCGACAATGCAGCCAGGCTTGGGCTTGCTAATATTGAAACGAAAAAGCTTGACAGCCGCAAGGTCCAGGAACTATATGAGCCTGAGTCTTTTGACCGCATCCTGCTCGATGCCCCATGCTCCGGCCTTGGAGTCATGAGGCGGAAACCTGATATGAAATACACAAAAAAAGAAGAGGATTTGACAAGGCTGCAGGAGATCCAGCTTTCCCTCCTGGACGCCGTCGCTCCCCTGATCAAGAAGGGCGGCACCCTGGTATACAGCACTTGTACAGTCGACCGTGCCGAAAACGAAGAAACGGTAAAAATATTTTTGGAAAAGCATGCCGGGTTCACAGGAGATCTTACATTGCCGTCAAAGATGCCTGAAGCGGTTCGTCCGCTAATCGACGGCTTTGAACTTCAAATCCTGCCGCAGGACTTTGGTTCAGACGGCTTTTATATCGCATGCCTGCAAAGGAAGGTGGATTAACATATGGAACAACGAGAAATGAAAACAAACAATGCAGCTAATGAAACCGGAAAGCCTTCCATCTATTCGCTTCAGCTTGAAGACTTAAGAGAATGGCTTGTGTCAGAGGGAGATAAGGCATTCCGTGCAGTTCAAATCTTTGACTGGCTTTATAAGAAGAGAGTCACATCTTTCGATGATATGACCAATCTCTCGAAATCACTTCGTGACAAACTGGAAGCAAGCTTTGTGCTGACGACACTGAATACAATCATCCAGCAAACTTCTTCCGATGGGACGATTAAATTTTTATTTGAACTCCAGGACGGAAAATCCATTGAAACGGTTTTGATGCGCCATGAGTATGGCAACTCGGTTTGCGTGACGACCCAGGTTGGCTGCAGAATAGGATGTACCTTTTGCGCTTCCACCCTTGGCGGCCTGAAAAGGAATCTTGAAGCAGGGGAAATCGTTGCCCAGGTTGTTAAGGTCCAGCTGGCCCTTGATGAAACAAATGAACGGGTCAGCTCAATTGTCATCATGGGGATAGGTGAGCCTTTTGATAACTATGACAATATGATGGCTTTTCTTAAGATTATGAACCATGAGAACGCACTGAACATCGGAGCAAGGCATATCACCGTGTCGACGAGCGGCATCATTCCGAAAATTTACAAGTTTGCCGAAGAAAATATGCAAATCAACTTTGCGATTTCACTGCATGCGCCGAATTCCGAACTGCGCAGCAGGCTGATGCCGATCAACCGGGCCTACAAGCTTCCGGACCTGATGGAAGCGGTACGCTACTATATTGAAAAAACCGGCCGCCGCATATCTTTCGAGTATGGACTCTTCGGGGGAGTCAATGACCAGGTTGAACATGCAGAGGAACTGGCCAAGCTTGTGAAAGGAATCAAATGCCATATCAATTTGATTCCGGTCAACTATGTGCCGGAACGCGATTATGTAAGAACCCCTAAAGCCCAGATTTTCAAGTTCGAAAAAACGCTGAAAGATCGTGGTGTGAATGTCACAATCCGCCGTGAGCAGGGCCATGATATTGATGCCGCCTGCGGCCAGCTTCGTGCCAAGGAACGGAAGGAAGAGACGAGGTGAAATTATGAACGCTGTTTTCATGACAGACAAAGGGAAAGTCCGGCTTCATAATGAAGATAATGGAGGGATTTTCACCAACCTTGAGGGCCAGCGCCTTGCCATCGTAGCCGATGGCATGGGCGGTCATCGGGCCGGCGATGTAGCAAGTGAAATGACAATCAATTACTTAAGGGAAAAATGGGAAAGATCCGGGAATATTGGCACAGCCGAGGAGTCTTACACCTGGCTCGAGACTGCAATCAAGGAAGTCAATGCCCAAGTATTCCGGCATTCCCAGGAAAACACCAATTGTGAAGGCATGGGCACTACTATTGTTGCGGCCATTTGCACGGCATTGTTCGTAACCGTTGCCAATATTGGCGACAGCAGGGCCTATATCCTGAACGAGACGGGATTTCAGCAATTGACTGAGGACCATTCCCTTGTCAACGAATTGGTCAGGTCCGGGCAAATTTCCAGGGAGGATGCCGAACACCACCCGCGTAAAAATGTACTCTTGCGTGCCCTTGGAACGGAAAACACTGTCGAAATGGATATAAAGACCATTATATTTGAAGATGGGGATATGCTGCTTCTATGCTCGGATGGATTGACGAACAAAGTAAGCCAGGAGGAGCTCTCCAGAATCCTCGCCCAGGACTGCACCCTGGGTGAAATGGCGTCAGAAATGGTGGGTCTCGCCAATCAAAATGGAGGCGAGGATAATATCACCCTGGCCATTGTGGGCTATTTAGACGCCTCAGAGGGCAGGTGAGGACATGATGATTGGGAAAAGAATTAGCGGTCGATACAAGGTTCTTGACATGGTCGGCGGCGGAGGCATGGCAAATGTCTATCTTGCCCATGACATGATTCTTGACAGGGATGTTGCTGTCAAAATGCTCAGACTGGATTTTGCGAATGATGATGAGTTTATCCGCAGGTTTCATCGGGAGGCGCAGTCAGCGACCAGCCTGACCCATCCGAATATCGTCAGTATATATGATGTCGGAGAAGATGACGGTTTATACTATATTGTCATGGAGTACGTTCCCGGGCAGACGTTAAAGCAATACATACAGACACATGCTCCGGTTCCTGTGGAAAAGACGCTCGATATCATGAAACAGCTTACCTCGGCAATTTCCGATGCCCACCACAACCATATCATTCATCGCGACATCAAGCCGCACAATATCCTTATCGATGCAAACGGGAATGTTAAAGTCACCGATTTTGGAATTGCCATGGCTTTAAGTGCGACGAGCATAACACAAACAAACTCGGTGCTAGGCTCGGTCCATTATTTATCCCCCGAACAGGCGCGGGGAGGCATGGCCAATAATAAGTCGGACATCTATTCACTAGGCATCGTCATGTTTGAACTGTTGACTGGCAGGCTTCCTTTTTCGGGTGAGTCTGCAGTTTCGATTGCCTTAAAACATTTGCAATCCGAAACTCCGTCCTTAAAAAGGTGGAATCCCCAAATTCCGCAAAGTGTTGAAAATATTGTCCTGAAAGCAACGGCAAAAGATCCGTTCCATCGCTATGATAATGTCGATAAAATGGAAGATGACTTACGGACGGCCCTTGATCCCGAGAGGTTAAACGAAAGCAAGTTTTCCATACCGGAGGATGATGAAGCAACCAAGGCCATACCGGTAATTACCCCAGACCGTCCATTCCGCAACCTTGATGAAACAGTGGTCATGGGGGAAGGGAAGGGAGAAAATCAAGGCCCAAAGGAGCCAAAGGAAAAGAAAAAGAAATCGAAGAAGGCAAAGAACGACGATAAGAAAAAGAAACGGAGATGGCCATTGATTCTAACGACCATTTTCGCACTGCTTGTGATTGGCATTTCTTTGCTTGTTTTAATGGGCCCGGACCTGTTTGGGCCAAAGGAAAAAACTGTCCCGCAAGTGGCCGGCCTGGATTTGGAGGAAGGTGTTTCCGATCTGATTGCCGCCGGTTTCATTATCGGGGATAAAAAAGAATTGAGCGATGATAATATTGAGGAAGGTTTTATTATCAGAACCAATCCGGGATCAGGAAAAGTAGTGAAGGAAGGCACCGTGATTGACCTTTACATAAGTACAGGCAAAGAACGTTTCGAACTTTCCGACTACCGCGGCCGTATGTATGAGGATGTTGCCCCCATCCTGGAAGAAATGGATTTCAGGGACATAAAGACAACCGAACAGCATGATGATAGTGAGCCGGGAACGATATTGGACCAAAATCATCAAGAAGGGGATGAAGTCATCCCCAGTGAAACGGTCATTGAATTTACAATCAGCAAGGGGCCCCAACTAGTAAGGTTGATTGATTTGACAGGACATACGGCGAAAAGCGTAAGCGATTATGCGGATACCACCGGACTGTCGATTGATATTACGGAAGAATACAATGAGGAAGTTGAAAGAGGCCTGGTGGTTTCACAGAACCCTCAGCCGGGAACGGAACTGAAAGAGGGCGGAAAAGTCTCTGTCGTGATTTCAAAAGGAGTGCAGGAAATCCCGCCGAAAGAAGTCACCGAGGAAATCACCATAGACTATGACGAGAGCCTTGAAGGGGAAGAAATGGAGGTTGTCATCTACATTCAGGATATGAACCGCAGTATGACAACGCCGGCAGAAACCTTCACCATTACCGAAACGATTACGAAAAAATTGGAATTTACCATAGCTCATGACACCCCAGGCGGTTATAAAGTTTTTGGAAATAATATGGTAATCGGCCAGGGGATTGTTGAATATCCGGAAGATTAACAACGAAACAGCGCTTGCGCTATTCGAAAAATCAGGAGGGATGCTATGCCGGAGGGCAAAATCATCAAAGCCTTAAGCGGCTTCTATTACGTTCTTGGAAAAGAGGGCCTCATCCAGTGCCGCGGCCGGGGCGTTTTCAGAAAGAATAAAGTCACACCGCTTGTCGGCGATGAAGTCAGCTATCAGGCTGAAAACGAAACAGATGGATATATTATGGAAGTGAAAGAGCGGAAGAATGAACTGGTCCGGCCGCCGATAGCCAATGTCGATCAAGCTATTCTTGTGTTTTCGGCTGTTGAGCCAGACTTTAGCACTGCTTTGCTGGACCGCTTCCTTGTGCTTGTGGAATACAACCATATACGTCCGCTGATCTGCATTACGAAAGTTGACTTGCTTGAAAATGGGATTGGAAAGCTTGAGCAGTATGCAGCCGACTACCGGAATGCCGGATATGAGGTTATACTTGCCTCTTCGGAAACTCAGGAAGGCCTGGAGGAGCTTTATCCTTACCTTGAAGGGAAAATATCGGTGTTTGCGGGCCAGTCGGGAGTAGGGAAATCCTCCCTTTTAAACGCGCTCAGGCCGGAGCTTGAGCTTAAAACCAGCGGGATTTCCCATCATCTTGGCCGGGGGCGCCATACAACCAGGCATGTCGAGTTGATCAAAATTGGCGAAAGCGGCCTTGTTGCGGATACCCCTGGATTCAGTTCACTGGAATTTACCGAGATTGAGCCTACTGAACTTAATTTTTGCTTTCCGGATATTGAACGGATAAGTGAAGATTGCAAATTCCGCGGCTGTCTCCACGTATCGGAACCGAAATGCGCGGTTAAAGCCGCTGTTGAAGCCGGTGTAATCCCGGAGTACCGATATGATCACTATAAGGATTTTTTGCAGGAAATAAAAGATAGAAAGCCGAGGTATTAGAAATGGTGAAAATCGCACCATCTATTTTATCAGCAGATTTCGCAAGATTAGGAGAGGAAATCCGGGATGTCGAACAAGGGGGAGCAGATTATATCCATGTTGATGTCATGGATGGGCACTTTGTTCCCAACATTACGATTGGACCTTTGATTGTGGATGCAATCCGCCCGGTAACCAAGCTGCCCCTGGATGTCCATTTAATGATTGAAAACCCGGATCAATATATCGAAGCATTTGCAAAGGCGGGAGCTGATTATATTACGGTCCATGTAGAGGCTTGCCGGCATTTGCACCGTACACTTCAGCATATCAAATCATTTGGGGTGAAAGCCGGGGTTGTCCTTAATCCCGCGACGCCAGTTGAAAGTATTCAGCATGTGATCGAAGACGTGGACATGGTCTTGCTGATGTCGGTCAATCCAGGATTTGGCGGCCAGAAATTCATCCCGGCTGTTTTGCCGAAAATCCGTCAGGTCAAGGATATGGCCGCTTCGCGAAACCCTGGCCTTGAGATTGAAATTGACGGCGGGGTAAATGGGGAGACAGCCAAACAATGCATTGAGGCAGGAGCATCTGTCCTTGTCGCCGGATCGGCAGTATATAATGCCAAAGACAGGGCCCAGGCTATAGCCGCCTTAAGAGGATAGACCAAAAGCCAGCCTGGAAGCTGGCTTTATTCCTTAGATAAGAAAGTATAAATTTTGGAATTTAGATAATTGTCTAGCTCCAGCGCCTAGCCCCTCGAGTCATAAGCCACTCCAGAATTGAAGGCAAAAAGCGCCTTCTATTCTGGAGCGTCTTATGCTGGTCGGGGCTGACCAAGGCGCTTGCGCTTTTCTTAATTTTTCAATGATAGAAGGGTGTGGGGATGAATGAAGATCAATATCCTGGGGGGAGGCCCGGAGAGTCTGCTTCCCGATCTGGAACAATATGATTCCACGGGATGTAAATGGCTCGGGGTGGACAGGGGAGTTTTTACCTTGCTCAATGCCGGGATACAGCCACATTATGCGTTTGGGGATTTTGATTCGGTTTCAGATGAGGAATGGCGCAGGATTGAGAGTGAGGTTGGCAACCTGATCAAGGTTAAGCCAGAAAAAGACGAGACCGATATGGAACTTGCTCTAAATTGGGCGCTTTTGCAAAAGCCGCAGCAAATCAACCTGTTCGGGGCAACAGGCGGCCGCCTTGACCATTTTTTTGGGAACGTCCAGATTTTGCTGAAGCCGGTGCTTGAAAATCATGATACGCATGTTGAAATCATTGACGGACAGAACCACCTGTTTGCCAAGGGTCCAGGGAGCTATTCCATCAACAGGAGGCTGGACAGAACTTACATATCTTTTATCCCGATAAGTCCTTCAGTGGAAGGGCTGACGCTCGATGGATTTAAATACCCGCTGTCGGGCAGGAATATTTCGCTCGGATCGACATTATGTATTAGTAATGAACTGGTCGGGGAACATGGTACTTTTTCTTTCTCGGAAGGCATATTATTGGTGGTAAGCAGCAGAGATTGAAAAGTCTTCGGCAATTATTTTTTATTTCCGAATATACATGTAAAGGGTGGAGTCTCCGACAGTTTGGCTTCGAGGATAGTGAGGAGGGACAATATGAAATTTTATACAATCAAACTGCCCAAAGTCTTGGGCGGCCTCGTCCGGGCAATGCTGGGTGCATTTAAAAAAGGCTGATAGATTACAGGCAGGGTATTTGTTTGCACCCGCTGCGGCGGGTGTTTTTATTTGGTGTCAATTAAGGGGGAGCAATTAAAAAAGCATCCGGAATCCGGATGCTTTTTTGCATAGAGCCAATTAGACTCTTTCGACTTTACCTGATTTAAGAGCTCGTGCAGAAACCCAAACACGCTTTGGCTTTCCGTCAACAAGAATACGAACCTTCTGAAGGTTGGCACCCCAAGTACGCTTGTTGGCGTTCATCGCGTGAGAACGGTGGTTCCCGGAGCGAGTGCCTTTACCTGTAACAACACATTTACGTGGCATGTATATTTCCCTCCCAACTTACAAATGCTAATACTATTTTCGCATGCATTAAGTGCATTATCGTCAGAACAGCCGAATGAACAATGTTACCTTTCTGACAGTCAAACATACTTTAATAATTTATCACACAACCTTTGTGATTGCAATAGCTACCAAAAAAGGTTTAAAGAAAAAAACCTTGACAGATAGCGGGGATTCTTGCTCAATAATAAGATGGGCCAGAATGTCTTTTAAATTGGGCAAGCTTATAGTAAAATGGCTTTAGTCATATGCAATTTTTCCAAGAGGGGGAACGACCAAATGTCCATCGAGCTAAAAACAAAGTACGGTCAAATCGATATATCAAATGATGTCATTGCTACCATTGCAGGCGGTGCCGCTGTCGATTGCTACGGTATTGTCGGGATGGCTTCAAGGCAGCAGCTGAAAGACGGAATTGCCGAAATACTCCGCAAGGAAAACTTTACACGCGGTGTTGTCGTTCGCCAGGAAAATGAAGAAGTACATATTGATATGTATATCATTGTAAGTTATGGAACGAAAATTTCCGAGGTAGCCCACATGGTCCAGTCAAAAGTGAAATACACTCTTGATAAAACGGTTGGCCTGGCGGTTGATTCGGTCAATATTTACGTTCAGGGAGTTCGTGTAACGAACCCGTAGTGAGGAGGAAAGATTTGTGTCAATTACAGTTCTAGACGGAAAGCGTTTCGCGGAGATGGTGATACAGGGTGCCAGCCACCTTTCAGCCAACGCCAAAATGGTGGATGCGTTGAACGTCTTCCCTGTTCCTGATGGCGACACTGGAACAAACATGAATTTATCAATGACTTCCGGTGCCAAGGAAGTAAAAAATAATGTCCAGGAACATATCGGCAAAGTCGGCATTGCGCTTTCAAAAGGCCTTTTAATGGGTGCCCGCGGAAACTCGGGAGTGATTCTTTCCCAGCTGTTCCGGGGTTTCTCCAAGGCGATTGAACAGAAGGACGCCATTAACGCCCATGAGTTTGCGCAAGCGCTTGAAGCTGGTGTCACAACAGCCTATAAAGCCGTTATGAAGCCTGTTGAGGGAACGATCCTGACTGTGGCCAAGGATTCCGCAAAAAAAGGAGTCCAGGCAGCCAAAAACCAGACGGATATTGCAGCCCTGATGGAGGAAATCGTGATTGAGGCAAAAGCCTCTTTGAACCGGACTCCTGACCTGCTCCCGGTACTGAAGGAAGTTGGCGTGGTGGACAGCGGCGGACAGGGACTTGTCCTTGTATATGAAGGATTCCTTGCTGTACTTAAAGGGGAGGAACTTCCGGAAGCACCTTCTTCCTTGGTCTCCATGAATGATTTGATCAGCGCCGAACACCACAAGAGTGTTCAGGGCCATATCAATACAGAAGACATCGAATTCGGCTATTGCACCGAATTCATGGTAAAGCTTGAAGGGAAAAGGGCGTTTACCGAGCAGCAGTTCCGTCAAGATCTAAGCCATTACGGAGATTCACTTTTGGTTATTTCCGATGACCAGCTTGTCAAGGTACACATCCATTCCGAACAGCCTGGTGAAGTCCTTACATATGGACAGTCGTACGGCAGCCTCATTTCGATGAAAATTGAAAACATGCGCCAGCAGCATACCGATATCGTTGGGCAGCCGGCACAGTCAGGGGGGGCGGAAAGTAAACTCCCTGCGGCCAAAAAGGAGTATGGGGTCGTCACCGTATCCATGGGGACGGGAATTGCCGAGCTGTTCAGGAGCATCGGCGCCAATGCAGTCATTGAAGGCGGCCAGACAATGAACCCTAGTACAGAGGACATTGTTAAAGCGGTAAAAGAAACAAATGCGCATAAAGTCATTATTCTGCCGAACAATAAAAACATCATCATGGCTGCCGAACAGGCGGCTGAACTTGCAGATGAGGATGTAATCGTTGTTCCTTCAAGGACCGTACCTCAGGGGATGTCCGCCCTGCTCGCCTTCAATCCGGGCACCGGGCTGGAGGAGAACAAAGATGGCATGACCGAAGCGATGAACCATGTGAAAACCGGACAGCTCACTTTTGCTGTCCGTGATACAAGCATAGAGGGCCTGGAGATTGAAAAAGGGGACTTTATGGGAATCGCGGAAGGAAAGATCATCCTTAAGGATAAAGACAAAGTGAAAGCAGCCAAAGACCTGCTGAAGAATATGCTGGATGAGGATGCCGAAATCCTGACCATTCTCAAGGGCGAGGATGCGACCCAGGAAGATGTTGACGGCCTTGCTGCCTACCTTGAAGAAGAGTACGGCGACTTGGAAGTGGAAATCCACGATGGCGGCCAGCCGCTTTATGCTTTTATTTTTGCGATTGAGTAACTAAAATAATAGTAGAGCCCGGGGAATAGAAGTCATTGGCTTCTATTCCTTCTTTTTTGGGAGAGTGCCGGGCGTGGACAAACAGAATGGGGAGGAAATGCAGCGAGGCCTTCCGGCAGGAAACTGGGGAAAAAGGATAGGCTGCACTTAACGTGACTGAACTATTGAATCAATCTGTTACCGCCATAAAGGGCATAGGGGCCGAAATGGCCGAGAACCTTGCGGATATGCATATACAGACCATAAAAGACTTGCTGGAACACTTCCCTTACAGGTATGAGGATTACCGGCTCAGGGATTTGGCCGATGTCAAGCATGAGGAAAAAGTGACAGTGGAAGGAACGGTTCACGGAGAACCTTCGCTTGTTTACCATGGGAGGAAAAAATCCCGCCTGACTGTCAGGCTCCTGGTCGACAGGTACCTGGTAAAAGTGGTGTTTTTTAATCAGCCCTATCTCAAACAAAAGATTGCTGTCAATGAAACCATAACCGTTACCGGCAAATGGGACCAGCACCGGCAGACGATCACGGCCAATCAAATGAGTGTCGGGGCTTATTCGAAAGATAAGGAATTGGAGCCCGTCTATGCCGTCAAAGGGAAACTGACTGTCAAGACAATCAGGCGGCTGATCAAGCTCGCATTTTCACAATTCGGCAGCCAGGTGGAGGAAATCATTCCTGCAGAATTGCTGCAGCAGTATAAGCTGATGAGCCGAAGGGATGCCTTGAGAGCCTTGCATTTCCCTTCAGGGGCAGATGAGGCAAAACAGGCCCGGAGAAGGTTTGTGTATGAAGAATTCCTGCTTTTCCAGTTGAAGATGCAAGCGCTCAGGAAGCTGGAGCGTGAGCAGTCTCCCGGGAATGCGCAAGCTTATGATCTTCCCAGGCTAAAAGAGTTTATCGAAAGCCTTCCGTTTCCGCTGACCAATGCCCAAAAGAGGGTGGTCAATGAGATTTTAACCGATATGAAATCTTTGTACCGCATGAACCGCCTCCTTCAGGGAGATGTGGGTTCGGGTAAAACGGTGGTAGCTGCCATCTGCCTGTTTGCCAGCATTACTGCAGGATTCCAGGGAGCACTGATGGTGCCGACGGAAATTCTTGCAGAACAGCATGCCGAGTCGCTTACGGCACTGCTTGCGCCTTTTGGAGTCACCTGCGAACTTTTGACCAGCTCGGTCAAGGGGAAGCGCCGCCGGGAAATTCTTGCGAAGCTTCAGGAAGGGACCATCGATGTACTGATTGGCACGCATGCCCTGATTCAGGATGAGGTCAGCTTCCGGAATCTTGGGCTTGTCATAACAGATGAACAGCATCGCTTTGGTGTCGAACAGCGGCGCATCCTCAGGGAAAAAGGGGAGAACCCTGACGTCCTGTTCATGACTGCGACGCCGATTCCAAGAACATTGGCGATAACGGTATTTGGTGAGATGGATGTTTCCATCATTGATGAAATGCCGGCTGGAAGGAAAGCGATAGAAACATATTGGGCGAAGCCGGAAATGCTTGACAGGGTGCTTGGATTGATGGATAAAGAGCTGTCGCAGGGAAGGCAAGCCTACGTTATCTGCCCGCTGATAGAGGAATCCGATAAATTGGATGTGCAAAATGCCATCGACGTTCACAACATTTTAAGCCTGCATTTCCATAACCGCTACAAAATCGGGCTGATGCATGGAAGGCTAGGTGCCGCTGAAAAGGAAGAAGTCATGAAAGAGTTCAGTTCAAATGAAGTCCAGGTCCTGGTTTCCACCACGGTGGTGGAAGTGGGAGTCAATGTGCCAAATGCCACCTTCATGCTGATCTATGACGCAGAGAGGTTTGGTCTGTCGCAGCTTCACCAGCTTCGCGGAAGGGTTGGCCGGGGAAGCGAGCAAAGTTATTGCATCTTGCTTGCCGACCCTAAAAGTGAGGTCGGCAAGGAGCGGATGACCATCATGACGGAGACGAATGATGGCTTTGTTTTAAGTGAAAAGGACCTTGAACTCCGGGGGCCGGGGGATTTCTTTGGAAGGAAGCAAAGCGGCCTTCCCGAATTTAAGGTGGCCGATATGGTGCATGATTACAGGGCGCTAGAGACCGCGAGGAACGATGCGGCCCTTCTGGTCAAGTCCAGGGCGTTCTGGCAGTCGGAAAAATACGCTGGCTTAAGGGAGCATCTGGCTGCAGCCGGTGCGCTGTCGGGTGAAAAGCTGGATTAAACAGTTAATTTTGATATGGGGCAGTATTGGGAAGAATGGCTTGTTGCCATATTTCTTCTTGCAATCTGCCTATTTTTTTAATATATTACTATTAGTACCTAGTCATAATAGTGCGGATGGTGTAATGTTGATGAGACGAAATAAGCGCGACCGCCAGCAGATGCTGGTGGAAACTATAGAGGAAAACCCGTTTGTGACGGATGAGGAACTGGCTGAGAAGTTTGCAGTCAGCATCCAGACCATCAGGCTTGACCGCCTGGAGTTATCGATTCCCGAACTGCGGGAAAGAATAAAACACGTGGCCGAAAAACGGTTTGAAGATGAAGTCCGCTCCCTTCCGCTTGAAGATGTGATTGGTGAAATCATTGATATTGAGCTTGATAAAAAAGCGATCTCCATTCTGGATGTAAACAAAGAGCATGTATTCACAAGAAACCAGATTGCCCGGGGACATCACCTTTTCGCCCAGGCCAATTCCCTTGCTGTCGCAGTCATCAACGATGAGCTGGCCCTTACAGCAAAAGCCCATATCCAGTTTACCCGGTCCGTAATGGAAAATGAGCGGGTCATCGCCAAGGCGAAAGTAACCCGGATTGATGAAAACACGGGCAGGACCTTTGTGGACGTATACAGCTATGTGAACAATGAGCTTGTGTTCAAAGGCGAGTTCGAGATGTACCGATCACAAAAAACGAACTAAAGGATGGACAACATATGAAATTGGCTATCGATGCAATGGGCGGCGACCATGCACCAAAGGAAATTGTCCTTGGCGCTATGAAGGCCGTCCAGGCATTTAATGATGTACATATTATCCTTGTTGGGGATGAAAACAAAATTAAGGAGCATCTTGTTCCCTCGGAAAGAATTGAAGTCCTTCACACCGAAGAAGTGATTTTGGCAACAGACGAACCAGTCCGGGCTGTTCGCCGCAAGAAAGACGCCTCGATGGTGCTCGCAGCCAGGCAGGTGACAGAAGGGAAAGCGGATGCCTGCATCTCAGCCGGGAATACCGGTGCCCTAATGGCGGCTGGTCTGTTTGTAGTCGGAAGGATTGAGGGGATTGAGCGTCCTGCGCTTGCCCCGACCCTCCCTACCATCGGCGGAGAAGGCTTCCTCCTGCTCGATGTAGGGGCCAATGCCGATGCCAAGCCTGAACATTTGCTGCAGTACGCTGTGATGGGCTCCATCTACAGTGAAAAAGCACGCGGAATCAAGAACCCCAGAGTGGGACTCCTCAATATTGGCACAGAGGAGAAAAAGGGAAATGAGCTTACCAAAAGCGCGTATGCCCTGCTGAAAGAGGCGGATATCAACTTTATCGGCAATGTGGAAGCAAGGGATTTGCTCGACGGCGCAGCCGATGTCGTAGTCACAGATGGTTTTACAGGAAACATGGTCCTAAAAACGATTGAAGGGACCGCGATGTCTGTTTTCAACATGTTAAAGTCCGCTTTGACGTCAAGCGTGAAAAGCAAGCTTGCTGCCGCAGTGCTGAAGCCTGACTTGAAAGTCCTGAAAAATAAAATGGACTATTCCGAGTATGGAGGCGCTGGCCTTTTTGGCTTAAAGGCACCAGTCATCAAGGCTCATGGCTCATCTGACAGCAATGCCATTTACAATGCCATTCGACAGGCAAGGGAAATGGCGGCCAATGACGTTTCAGGCACGATAAAAAAAGCGATTGAAGAAGGATAAGCCAGTAAATGATAGGGGGATAAAGATGGGGAAAATTGCGTTTCTGTTTCCCGGACAAGGTTCGCAGCAGGCTGGTATGGGAAAAGAGCTTGCCGCGGCCAACGAGGCCGTAAGGGAATTGTTCGACAAAGCGGATGAAGTGTTAAAGGATAAGCTAAGCTCCGTTATTTTTGAAGGACCGCAGGAAAAGCTTACGCTGACGGTAAATGCCCAGCCCGCGTTATTGACCGCGAGCATCGCCATCCTTGAGCATTTCAAGCAGTCCGGCATTGAACCAGATTATGTTGCAGGGCACAGCCTGGGTGAATATTCCGCCCTTGTGGCCGCGGGAGCCTTTTCTTTTGAGGATGGAGTCCATGCAGTCCGCAGACGCGGAGAACTAATGGAGCAGGCAGTCCCGAATGGTCTTGGAACAATGGCGGCGGTGCTTGGCATGGAACGGGGGCCCTTAGCGGATGTGTGCGAGACAGTCTCGGCAGGAGGGAATCCAGTTCAGCTTGCCAATTTAAACTGCCCCGGTCAGATTGTGATTTCCGGTTCAAGGCAAGGGGTGGAAGATGCATCGCTAAAAGCAAAAGATGCTGGTGCCAAGCGGGTTCTTCCGCTTAATGTTAGCGGACCATTCCATTCTGAGCTGATGAAGCCGGCTGCCGGTGAATTTGCCAAGGTTCTTGATAACATTCAGATACACGAAGCGAAAGTTCCAGTCATTGCCAATGTCTCTGCCCAACCGATGCAGGATGCAGCCGAGATTAAGGGGAAACTGATTGAACAGCTGTACTCACCGGTGCTTTGGGAAGACAGTGTTAAAAAGATGCTTGAATTGGGAGTGGACACTTTCATTGAGTTTGGCCCTGGAAAAGTGCTTTCAGGACTTGTGAAAAAAATTGACCGTTCCGCAAAAACCTATCCTGTTTTCGACCAGCAAAGCTTTGAGGCTGCGGTGTCGGCTTTAAAGGAGGAGAATTAATTGAAACTTGAAGGAAAAGTTGCCCTGGTCACGGGTGCTTCCCGCGGGATTGGGCGGGAAGTCGCTCTTGAACTGGCAAGAGAAGGAGCCAATGTGGCTGTCAATTATGCTGGCAGTGAAGCAAAGGCGGCTGCTGTAGCAGAGGAAATCCGCTCATTGGGCAGGGAAGCCATAGTCATCCAGGCTGATGTTTCGGATGCCGATTCCGTTGAAGGAATGGTCAAACAAACGATTGAAGCCTTTGGCCGAATTGACATTCTTGTGAATAATGCGGGAATCACCAAGGATAACCTATTGATGAGAATGAAAGAATCCGATTGGGATGAAGTCATCAATATCAACCTTAAAGGTGTGTTCCTCTGTACAAAGGCTGTAACAAGGCAAATGATGAAGCAGCGGAGCGGACGGATCATCAATATGAGCTCCATTGTAGGAGTAAGCGGAAACGCGGGCCAGGCCAACTATGTCGCCGCAAAATCCGGAGTCATCGGCTTGACGAAAACGACAGCCAAGGAACTCGCATCCAGGGGGATCACCGTCAATGCGGTTGCCCCAGGCTTCATTACGACCGACATGACCGACAAGCTCAACGAAGAAACAAAGAACGAAATGCTCAAACAAATCCCGCTCGCCCGACTTGGAGAGCCAATTGACATCGCAAGGACCGTCGTCTTTCTCGCATCGGAAGACAGCCGCTACATGACAGGACAAACTTTGCATGTAGACGGTGGAATGGTAATGTAGAAAAGGGGAAGCGGCTGTTCAGCGACGTATGGACTGGAGCCCGGCGACTGAGATAAGGCGAAACTGCAATCAGCGAGTGACCTTTTCGCTGATTGCTAGTTGAGCCAATCGGGTTTTTATGGGCAGTTAAGTATTTACTGCCCGTTAAAACGCGATAAAGGAAACACGAAGAGCGTAGCGATTCGATGTTGACTTATCGTAGGGAGGCGGGGGAAGTCCACTAGTCGCTAGCCGCTGGAGCTGCAGAGAAAAGCGGAGCCGACTGCCCAGGCCCGACAGGCATAAGACGCGCCTTCAATTCAGGAGTGGCTTATGACCCGAGGGGCTAGGAGGTGCAGCTGGACAACAGGAAATGTGGAAACGTCTTTATTATTTATTTTGAATCATCTATAATGGCTTGAGGGGAGGTGAACAAGCATGGCAGAAGTTTTAGAACGTGTAACTAAAATCATTGTGGACCGTTTGGGAGTGGATGAGAATCAAGTGACTCTTGAAGCATCCTTCAAGGATGACCTTGGTGCGGATTCCCTTGATGTCGTTGAACTGGTTATGGAACTGGAAGACGAGTTCGACATGGAGATCTCTGACGATGACGCTGAGAAAATCGCGACAGTTGGTGACGCTGTTAATTACATAAATGGCAAAAAGTAAACTGTGGATTTGCTCTAAAAGCTCCGTTATTTAACGGGGCTTTCTTCTGTGTGTGGGAAAGATTTCTGCAGGCAGGCGCGCCGGTTATTTTTAACAAGAAAAAATCGGCGTTTTTTTGCCTTTTCCTGCTTCTTTTTTGTAAACTAGAGATAGTGTGTAAATTTTGAGCAAGGTGGAATTAGGATGCGCAATTTCAGTAAGGACAAAGATAGGAAAGTGAACCGCGCGAAGGATCAGAAATTCAAAGAGTTCCAGGCAAGGATCGGAATTCAATTTGAAAACGAGAAACTGCTTAAACAGGCTTTTACCCATTCATCCTATGTGAATGAGCATCGCCGGAAGCCCTATGAGGACAATGAAAGGCTTGAATTCCTTGGAGACGCTGTTCTTGAATTGACTGTTTCCCAGTTTTTATATAAAAAATATCCCATGATGAGTGAAGGGGAACTAACCAAATTAAGGGCAGCGGTCGTCTGTGAACCGTCCCTTGTGGCATTTGCCAATCAGTTGAACTTTGGCGAAGTTGTCCTGCTTGGAAAGGGCGAGGAAATGACTGGCGGGCGCACAAGGCCTGCTTTGCTTGCCGATGTGTTCGAGGCTTTCATCGGGGCGTTATATCTTGATAAGGGAATCGACACTGTCCTGGCATTTTTAGAAAAAATCGTGTTTCCGAAGATTGATGCAGGTGCTTTTTCGCATGTGATGGATTTCAAAAGCCAGCTGCAGGAACTAGTTCAGCGCGATGCGGCTGGTACACTGCAGTATAAGATCCTGGCTGAAACCGGACCGGCGCACAGCCGGGAATTCGAATCCCGAGTCACATTGAACGGGGAAGAGCTCGGGACTGGAAAAGGCCGGTCCAAAAAGGAAGCGGAACAGCATGCGGCACAGAAAGCGCTGGAAAAATTAAAAACTCATATGGAAGCGATCTCGAAGCAAAACGACATCCAGAGCAACGATTAACTTGAAAGGGAGAGCTTTAGAGTGTATTTAAAACGTTTAGACGTGGTCGGCTTTAAATCCTTTGCCGAGCGAATTAACGTCGAATTCGTTCCGGGTGTAACAGCCGTCGTGGGCCCAAATGGAAGCGGAAAGAGCAATATTACCGATGCAATTCGTTGGGTGCTTGGTGAACAATCGGCAAAGTCGCTGCGCGGGGCAAAGATGGAAGACATCATTTTTGCAGGCAGCGACTCCAGAAAGCGGCTCAATTTTGCCGAGGTAACACTTACACTCGACAATGAAGACCAGTTCTTGCCAATTGACTACAATGAAGTGAGCGTCACCAGAAGAGTATATCGCTCGGGAGAAAGCGAATATTTGATCAATAAGCAAGGATGCCGCCTGAAGGATATCGTCGACCTTTTTATGGATTCAGGCCTTGGACGGGAAGCTTTCTCGATTATTTCCCAGGGGAAGGTCGAGGAGATCCTAAACAGCAAGCCTGATGACAGAAGGACCATTTTTGAGGAAGCGGCTGGAGTCCTGAAATACAAGACCCGCAAGAAAAAAGCGGAAATGAAACTGTTTGAAACGCAGGAAAATCTAAACCGCGTGGCAGATATCCTCCATGAACTGGAGGGCCAGGTGGAACCGCTGAAAATCCAGGCTTCCATGGCGAAAGATTATACGGAGAAAAAGGCTGAGCTCGAGAAGATTGAGGTCGCGCTAACTGCGCATGAAATCGAAGAGGTTCATGGAAGCTGGGAAAGGATGTCTCAAAAGCTGGAGGAGCATAAGGCGGAGGAAAAGAAAATGGCAGCCCTCATCCAGGAGAAGGAGACTGCCATTGATCAGCTTCGCAAGGGAATTGCGATTTCCGATGAAGCCATTCTCAGCATGCAAAATGACCTCCTGCTTGCCAGTGAGGAGCTCGAAAAGCTTGAGGGAAGGAAAGAGGTCCTAAAAGAGCGTAAGAAAAATGCGACTCTTAACAGAGGACAGCTGGAGAAAAGCATAAAGGAAATCTCGGCAAGGATCTCCATCCTTAAAAAGGTTAAAAGCGAGCAGGAACAGGCGGTTGACCTCCTTGGCAAAGAATCCGCCCGTCTTTCCGCCGGTCTTATGGAACGCCAGCAGCAGCTGAAACTCTACAACGAGGATATCGAAGAAAAAATCGACTCATTGAAAAGCGATTATATCGACCTTCTTAACCAGCAGGCCAGCGCTAAAAATGAACTGACATATATCGGCCAGCAGCTTGCCCAGCAGACGTCGAGGAGTTCGCGGCTTGATGCGGAGAATGACAAATTCCTTGCAAGCCGCGATGAAATTGCCGGCAAAAAGGCTGAAGCGGAAAAGCGGCTTGCACACMCCCGCCAGGAAGTGGAGGCGGAGGTCCAAAAGTACCTTGAAGCCCAGAGAAGGCTGGAGGCGCTGGAAGCCAGCTTTGAAAAACAGGAAAAAACCTTGTACCAGGCCTACCAGTATTTGCAGCAGGCCCGTTCGAAGAAAGAAATGCTCGAAGAAATGGAAGAGGAGTACACCGGCTTTTTCCAGGGTGTAAAAGAAATCCTGAAAGCCAGGGGGAAAAAACTTCAGGGCATAGAGGGCGCTGTTGCAGAACTGATCAAGGTACCGAAAAAATATGAGCTTGCAATGGAGACGGCTCTTGGCGGAGCGATGCAGCATATTGTCGTGGCCAATGAGGAAACTGGACGGGCAGCGATTCAGTACCTCAAGCAAAATGCCTATGGACGAGCGACGTTTTTACCGCTCTCTGTCATAAAAGGCAAATCGGTTGCCCCCCACTTGCTTCAGGCCATCAGCGGCCACCCAGCGTTTGTCGGGACTGCTGTCAGCCTGATCGGGTTTGATGAAAAATTTCAGCAAATCATCAATAACCTACTTGGGAATGTGGTTATCTCCAAGGACCTGAAGGGTGCCAACGAAATCGCCAAAATTCTTCAATATCGAAGCCGGATTGTTACCCTCGAAGGAGATGTTGTCAATCCGGGCGGCTCCATGTCCGGGGGAGCGGCCAAGAAGAATGCCTCGGCCCTGCTTAGCCGAAAGGGCGAGCTGGATGAACTGAAGCAAAAGCTGGCTGAAATGGAAGATAAGACCCGCCAGCTTGAAGTGAGGGTCAAGTCCATGAAAGGTGAACTGCAAACCGGTGCAGCGGACCTTGAACTTCTGCGAAGGCAAGGAGAAGATCTTCGCCTGAAAGAGCAATCGCTTAAAGGGCAGCTGCGCGAAATTGAGATTGAAGAGCGGAACATCAATGACAGGCTGGCCGTCTATGATTCCGAGCAGAGCCAGTTCAATCAGGAAAAAGCAAAGCTGAAAGAGCGGGAAAGCCAGCTGCTGCAGAAGGTAGAGAAGTATCAAGACGCACTCGAAAAGCTGGACAGGGAAATTGCAGAATTGACCAACCGCAAAAATACCAATTTAACCTCGAAAGAAACACTTGCTGACGAAATAGGCGAATTGAAAGTGGAACTTGCGGCCAACAAGGAGCAGCTGGCCTACGCGCATGAAAAACTTGAAAGTGCGAGCGCTGAATTGGCCCTGCAGAAGGAACGTCTGGAGACGGCCAAGGAAGACCTGGACCTTCTTTCGTCGGAAATGACATCCGACTCCTCGGGAGAAAGCCAGCTTGAGGAAGCGGCACGCAAAAAACTGGAAGATAAGAACAGGACAATGGAATTGATCTCCCAAAAGCGCGATGAACGCCTGAAGATGCAGGAGCAGCTTGAAAACCTTGACCTTGAAACAAAGGAACTGCACCGGCTTCATAAAGGTCTGGCTGAAGTGCTGAAGGATGAGGAAGTGAAACTTAACCGCCTGGATGTAGAACTGGATAACCTGATTGCCCACCTGCGGGAAGAATATCTATTATCCTATGAAGGAGCAAAGGAACAGTATCCGCTCACCATGCCTGCAGAAGATGCCAGGAGAAAAGTGAAGCTGATCAAGCTGGCGATTGAAGAGCTGGGAACGGTGAACCTGGGGGCCATCGAGGAGTATGAACGTGTATCCGAGCGCTATGAGTTCCTGAATGAACAGAAAAGCGATCTTCAGGAAGCAAAAGATACTTTGTTCCAGATTATTGCGGAAATGGATACGGAAATGAAAAAGCGGTTTGACGAGACCTTCAGGGCAGTACGCTCTCATTTTGAAGCCACCTTCCAGTCACTTTTCGGCGGTGGAAGGGCCGATTTGCGGCTCACGCAGCCTGACGACCTTCTGAACACAGGCATAGAACTGGTGGCTCAGCCTCCAGGCAAGAAACTGCAGCATCTGGGCCTGCTTTCCGGCGGGGAACGGGCATTGACCGCCATCGCCCTGCTTTTTTCAATCCTTAAAGTGCGTCCAGTACCGTTCTGTATCCTGGATGAGGTTGAAGCGGCTCTTGATGAAGCGAATGTCTACCGCTTCAGCCAATACTTGAAACGCTACAGTTCGGAAACCCAATTCATTGTCATTACCCACCGGAAAGGCACGATGGAAGAAGCAGATGTGCTTTACGGGGTGACCATGCAGGAATCAGGTGTTTCCAAGCTCGTTTCCGTAAGGCTCGAGGAGACACAGGAGCTTGTAAAATCATAGACTGAAAGGCAGTGGGATTTGTGAGCTTTTTTAAAAAGTTAAAAGAGAAGATTACCAAACAGACAGAAACAGTCAGCGAAAAATTCAAAGATGGATTAACGAAGACCCGGGACAATTTTTCGGGAAAGGTGAATGACCTTGTTGCCCGCTACCGGAAAGTCGACGAGGAATTCTTTGAAGAACTCGAAGAAATCCTTATCGGGGCAGACGTTGGCTTTGAAACGGTCATGGAGCTTATTGATGAACTTAAAATGGAAGTGAAACGCCGCAACATTCAGGACCCCCGGGAGGTCCAGGCTGTTATCTCGGAAAAGCTGGTTGATATATACGAAGGAGCCGGTGACGAAGAGAGCACCCTGAACCTCGAAAATGAAGGCCTGACCGTTATTTTATTTGTCGGTGTGAACGGCGTTGGCAAAACAACCACAATCGGCAAGCTTGCCCATAAATTCAAGCAGGAAGGCAAAAGCGTCCTGCTTGCTGCCGGCGATACGTTCCGTGCAGGTGCCATTGATCAGCTGGAGGTATGGGGCGAACGGGTCGGTGTCGATGTGATCAAGCAGGCCGAGGGCTCCGACCCTGCGGCTGTCATGTATGATGCCGTAAGGGCGGCAAAATCCCGCGGCGTGGATATTCTATTATGCGATACAGCGGGCCGTCTGCAGAATAAAGTAAACCTGATGAAGGAACTTGAAAAGGTTAAAAGGGTCATTGAGCGGGAAGTGCCAGGTGCGCCGCATGAAGTGCTTCTCGTGCTTGATGCGACAACTGGACAAAACGCCCTGATTCAGGCCAAAACCTTCAAGGAAGCGACGAATGTAAGCGGCATTGTACTGACGAAGCTTGATGGGACAGCAAAAGGCGGCATCGTGATTGCTATCCGCAATGAACTTAATATCCCGGTCAAGTTTGTCGGCCTTGGTGAAAAGATGGATGACCTCCAGGAGTTCGATGCCGAGAAATATGTATACGGCCTTTTTGCCGATTTGGTTGAAGAGGCTGAATAGGCAGGGGAAGGATCGCTCAGGCGGAGCCTTGGGTTCACCCTTTTTTGCCCCCTGCAGCCTGAATGGACCGGGGGGAAACCCTGTTCACACCTTGACAGGAAATGCCCGCCTGTGTACACTGTTTGTATGTAAAGGTTTTTCACTTAACATGGGGGGATGAAGATGCTTGAGAAAACAACCCGGATCAACTATCTTTATGATTTTTATCAAGCCTTGTTAACTCCCAAGCAGCAAAGCTATATGTCGCTTTATTATCTGGATGACTATTCCCTTGGGGAAATTGCCGAGGAATATGAAGTCAGCCGCCAGGCCGTCTATGACAATATAAAAAGGACAGAAGCGATGCTCGAAGAGTATGAGGAGAAGCTTTTGCTTTTTGCCAGGTTTCAGGAGCGCAGCAGGCTTATTGCGAAGATGAAAGACGCATTAAGCGGCGAGCCCGACTTGAAGGCCCTGGAAGATTTGGTCGTACAGATTGAGAATTTAGATTAGGAGGCGGCAACAATGGCATTTGAAGGATTAGCCGACCGACTGCAAAATACGATGCAAAAAATCCGCGGAAAAGGCAAGGTTTCCGAAGCGGATGTAAAAGAAATGATGCGCGAGGTCCGTCTCGCCCTGCTTGAGGCTGACGTTAACTTTAAAGTAGTAAAGGATTTTGTCAAAAAGGTAAGCGAACGCTCCGTTGGCCAGGAAGTCATGAAGAGCCTGACACCGGGCCAGCAGGTTATCAAGGTTGTTAAGGAAGAGCTTACCGAGCTCATGGGCGGAGAACAAAGCAAAATTGCCGTTGCGAACCGCCCGCCGACTGTCATCATGATGGTCGGCCTCCAGGGTGCCGGTAAAACGACAACCACTGGCAAGCTTGCCAATCTTTTACGAAAAAAATACAACCGCAAACCATTGCTGGTGGCGGCGGATATTTACCGTCCCGCCGCAATCAAGCAGCTCGAGACTCTTGGCAAACAGCTGAGCATGCCTGTTTTCTCCCTTGGGGACCAGGTCAGTCCTGTTGAGATTGCCAAGCAGGCCATCGCAAAAGCGAAGGAAGATCATCATGATTATGTCCTGATTGATACCGCCGGCCGTCTTCATGTTGATGAAAAACTGATGGACGAGCTGAAGGAAATCAAGGAGCTGTCAAAGCCTGATGAAATCTTCCTGGTGGTCGACGCGATGACTGGCCAGGACGCGGTGAACGTTGCCCAAAGCTTCAATGAGCAGCTGGGACTTACCGGCGTTGTGCTCACCAAGCTTGATGGCGATACCCGCGGCGGAGCTGCCTTATCGATTCGTGCCGTGACCAATACTCCGATCAAATTTGTCGGTCTCGGTGAAAAGCTGGATGCGCTGGAATCTTTCCACCCTGAGCGGATGGCTTCCCGCATTCTCGGCATGGGAGATGTCCTCACCCTTATCGAAAAGGCGCAGGCTAATGTGGATGAAGAGAAGGCGAAAGAGCTTGAAAAGAAAATGCGGACTGCTACCTTCACGCTGGACGATTTTCTTGAGCAGCTTGGCCAGGTCCGCAATATGGGTCCGCTTGACGAGCTTCTGAAAATGATGCCTGGAGCAAATAAAATCAAGGGCCTTAACAACGTGCAAATTGAGGAAAAGCAAATCGCCCACGTTGAAGCGATCATCAAGTCGATGACGAAGCAGGAAAAAGAGCATCCGGAAATCATCAACGCCAGCAGGCGCAAACGAATTGCAAAAGGCAGCGGCCGAACGGTACCCGAGGTGAACCGCCTGCTTAAACAATTCGAAGACATGAAAAAAATGATGAAGCAAATGTCCGGCATGCAGCAAAAAGGGAAGAAAAAAGGCGGTTTCAAGCTTCCTTTCAACCCGTTTTAAGGTGTTTTTACCACCAAAATTAACCTGTAAAGAAAAAACCCTTTACAACCCAAATTGAATTTGTTATTATTCTATCTTGTGTGAAACTATTCGGAGGTGCTTATATAAAATGGCAGTTAAAATTCGTTTAAAGCGTATGGGAGCAAAAAAATCTCCTTTCTATCGTATTGTAGTAGCTGATTCTCGTTCTCCACGTGACGGCCGTTTCATCGAAACAGTCGGAACTTACAATCCAGTTGCCCAGCCGGCAATCGTGGACATCAACGAAGAGCTTGCTCTTAAATGGCTTCAAGACGGTGCGAAACCATCTGACACAGTTCGCAACCTGTTCTCGAACCAGGGCATCATGGAAAAATTCCATAATGCTAAGCTTAGCAAGTAATCAGCATGAAAGAATTAATTGAGACAATCGTAAAGCCACTGGTTGATTTTCCGGAAGATGTCCAAGTGGATTCCACCGAAGATGATCATCGCGTCACCTACCGTCTCTCTGTCAATAAGAGCGATATGGGTAAGGTGATCGGAAAACAGGGGCGCGTTGCCAAGGCTATCAGGACAGTCGTCTATGCAGCAGGAGCTTCGCAGCAAAAAAAGATTTTTTTGGAGATTGTTGAATAATTAAGCGTAAAAATGGAGGGGAATCCCCTCCATTTTTTTGTGGCTGCAGGAGCTGACATCCAGGAGCAGCGTGGGTACCTTCTTGGGGGCATTATAGGAAGGGCACTGATGAAGGGTGTCAGTG
>NZ_LIGG01000001.1:2251281-2282286 GCF_001273925.1 Bacillus sp. FJAT-27251
TGTCAGTACCCAAAATGAGAGGACAAGCTTCAAAATAGGCACTGATGAAGGGTGTCAGTACCCGAAATGGGCTGGACACCCCCAAAATAGGCACTGGTGGAGTCGGTCAAAACCCAAAACGAACGCGCCAGCTCTAAAAAAGTGTATTGAAGACACTCCCAATCCCAGATTCACTGGACAACCTTAAAAGTACCTCTCAGCCCCCAGAATCAACTGGACAGCCCCCAAAATATCTTCATAATGAACCCCGATAGCCAGCTTTTAGCAAGTTTCCGCCCCGCCACTACCTGCCCTGCTTTTGGTTTTTCCCAGCCATTTCATATATAATGGGTCTGTGGCTCAAAGAGGGACAGGCGGGCCTGAGAAAAGGGGACTGGAGGTATCGCTGTGAAGGTACTTCAAACGGTTGTTGTCAAACAGGTACTTACAGAGACTAGCAAGGAACGGCTTCTTAATAAATATGGAACAAAAAAACAACAGCTGCAAAAAGAAAGTGAGCAGCTTAAATTCGAATGGAAGAAGCAGGAAAAATCAAAGAAGCATCCTCCTGAAATATTAAAAAGGCAGTTCGAAAATGAAATTCGGCTCCGCGGAGAAAAAATCAAGCTGCTGGAGTTTCATATCGAACAATTACATATTCTACCGTTAGGAAGCGAATTGAAAGAATCGGAACTGCAGGCGCTTGTTGAAATTCAAGAAGGCGATTTGTGGGACGACTTTCTTGCTGAAAAAACAGTTGTGGTAAAAGATGGCGTTGTGGTTGAAATACGTGAGAGGTGAACTAAATGGAAAAATGGTTTAATGTTGGGAAGATTGTTAATACCCATGGAATTCGCGGTGAAGTAAGAGTCATTTCGCGGACCGATTTTCCCGAAGAACGGTACAAGGTCGGGAACAGCCTGTTTCTTTTCATGCCGGGCAGAAAGGAGCCGAAGGAGCTCGTTGTCAAAAGCCACCGCAAACATAAAAACTTTGATTTGCTTACGTTTGATGGCTATGAAAATGTCAACCATGTTGAACCGTTCCGGGATGGCATCCTGAAGATTCCGGAAAGCCAGCGTGGCACATTGGAAGAAGGCGAATATTATGTCCAGGATATTATTGGCTGCCTTGTCTATACAGTGGACGGCGAGGAAATCGGCAAGGTGACAGAAGTTCTTTCTCCAGGAGCCAATGATGTCTGGGTAGTCAAAAAAGGAAGAGAAAAGGAAAAACTGATTCCATATATTGAAGATGTTGTCAAAAAAGTAGATATCAAGGAAAAAGTGATCCTTATTGAGCCGATGGAAGGTCTGCTGTCATGATGAAAATCGATGTGCTGTCTATTTTTCCGGAGATGTTCCCGGGGGTTCTTGGCCACTCCATATTAAAAAAAGCAGCCGAAAAGCAAGCGGTCTCTTATAATGTTGTCAATTTCCGCGACTATGCTGATAACCGCCACCAGACCGTGGACGATTATCCTTATGGAGGCGGAGCAGGGATGGTCCTGAAACCGCAGCCGATTTTTGATGCGGTTACCGACCTCGTCGATAAAGCGGAAAGCAAAAAGCCGCGCGTCATCCTGATGTGTCCCCAGGGAGAAAGCTATACGCAGAAAAAGGCGGAAGAACTAGCGCGTGAGGAACATCTGATTTTTATCTGCGGCCATTATGAAGGCTATGATGAGAGGATCCGGGAGCATATTATCACCGATGAAATCTCGATTGGCGATTACGTGCTGACGGGCGGTGAACTCGGGGCGATGGTGGTCATCGACAGCGTTGTCCGCCTGCTTCCAGGGGTTCTCGGCAGCGAGGAGTCCCATATTCAGGATTCCTTCAGCACAGGACTGCTTGAACATCCTCATTATACAAGGCCGGCCGATTTCCGCGGCATGAAGGTCCCTGACATCCTTCTGTCAGGCAATCATAAACTGATTGATGAATGGAGATCAAAAGAATCGCTGCGGCGAACCTATTCCCGCAGGCCGGACCTCCTGGATGCCGCAGAACTTTCGCCGGAACAGCGAAAATGGCTGGAGGAAATCAAAAAACAGCAGTAAAAGTCATTGCAGTCTAGCGCCCAATATGGTATTATACTTCTTGTGGCTTTAGCCTGGCTATTGCCATTGATAACGATGTTCCGCTGCACGAGATGCAAGAGCATTTGTGGGAGGAGTTGAAAACGATGCAAAATCTAATTGCAGAAATTACAAAAGAACAACTTCGTACTGATCTTCCTGCGTTCCGTCCTGGTGATACTGTACGTGTACACGTTAAGGTTGTCGAGGGAACTCGCGAACGTATCCAGATTTTCGAAGGTGTGGTAATTAAGCGTCGTGGTGGTGGAATAAGCGAAACTTTTACAGTTCGTAAGATTTCTTACGGTGTAGGCGTTGAGCGTACATTCCCTGTTCACACACCAAAAATTGCGAAGCTTGAAGTAATCCGCCGCGGTAAAGTCCGCCGTGCGAAACTTTACTACCTGCGCAACCTGCGTGGTAAGAAAGCTCGTATTAAGGAAATCCGCTAATAAGAATGCAGAAAAGAGCTTGTTTTACAAGCTCTTTTTTCATATCGCACATTCAGCTGGTATAATGAAAAAGTGAAATTAATGTAAAAAAACACTCCCATCGTGTTTATATGAAACAAGTTATGTAAAATAAAGCTATATTGGGATTTGATTTTCTGAGAATGGTGGGGAATGTATGGCACAGAAAAAAAACGAATTATGGGAATGGGTAAAAGCGCTGTTCATTGCTGTTTTGCTGGCAGCGGGAATCAGATACTTTCTATTTGCGCCAATTGTGGTAGACGGATTATCCATGATGCCCACCCTTCATGATCAGGACAGAATGATTGTCAATAAGCTGAGCTATAAAATCGGGGAACCGGAACGGTTTGACATCGTGGTATTCCATGCGCCCGAAAACAAGGATTACATAAAGAGAGTAATCGGGCTTCCCGGCGACCATATTGAATATAAGGATGATACTCTTTATGTTAACGGGAAAGCATATGAAGAGCCGTATTTGGAAGACTATAAGCAACAGGTAATCGATGGCCCGCTTACGGAACCTTTTACGCTTGAAGAAAAGATCGGCAGGGAAACCGTGCCGGAGGGGCACATCTTTGTGATGGGGGATAACCGCCGCTTCAGCAAGGACAGCCGACATATCGGGACGGTTCCTCTTGATGAAGTACTCGGCCAAACCAGCATCATTTATTGGCCCATTCAAGATATCCGTATAGTGGATTGATAAACGGGAAGCGCCTGTATGGGCCCGTACGGGGCCCGTGCAGGCGCTTTATTATTTTAGTAAGAGGAGGTTTCTTTCATGACGATTCAATGGTTCCCTGGCCATATGGCGAAGGCCAGGAGGGAAGTCACTGAGAAACTTAAGCTTGTAGATATTATTTTTGAACTGGTGGATGCGCGGATTCCCTATTCTTCACGAAATCCGATGATCGACGAAATTATTCAGCACAAGCCGCGAATCGTGCTTCTCAATAAAGCGGATATGGCCGATAAAGAGGTTACTGCCGAATGGATCACTTTCTTTAAGAAACAGGGAATCAGCGCTCTGGCCATCAATTCCCAGGCGGGCACCGGACTGAAGCAGGTCGTCAGTGAAGCCAAGGTGCTTCTTAGGGAAAAGTTTGACCGCATGGAGGCGAAAGGGATCAAGCCAAGGGCCATCCGGGCAATGATTGTCGGGATACCGAACGCGGGCAAATCGACGCTGATCAACCGCCTGCATGGGAAAAACATTGCCAAAACCGGAAATATGCCTGGGGTTACGAAAGCCCAGCAATGGATCAAGGTTGGCAAGGAACTTGAGCTGCTCGACACCCCCGGGATCCTCTGGCCAAAGTTTGAAGACCAGGAAGTAGGCTTGAAGCTTGCTGTTACAGGAGCGATCAAGGATGCTATTTTAAACCTGGATGATGTCGCAGTATATGCCTTGAAATTCCTTGGTGAACATTATCCTGTACGCCTGAAGGAAAGGTTTGGCGTGGAAGAAGTTCCGGAAGATGTAGTCGAGCTATTTGACAAGATTGGCTTATCGCGGGGATTGAAGCAGGGGCGCGAAGTTGATTATGATAAAGTGGCCGAGACGGTAATCAGGGAAATCCGCGGTGAGAAGCTTGGCGCGCTTTCGTTTGAACGGCCGGCCGATCTCGCGGCGAATGAGGGGCCTGCAGAGAAATAAGGTCCTTCGAGGGGCCTTTTCTTCTGGAGCCTTATGGGGAAAAATACATATAGGAGTACATCATGAACAAGATGCCAATTGCAAAAATCCAGCAGCTGCTTTTTTCAGAAGAGGCAGATGAAACGCTTATTGCCAGCCTTGAAAAGGATGAGCGTGCTGGTGTTCAGCGGCTTCTGGAAAAATGGCAGAAGCAGCAGCAAAAAGAGCAGGAACTTCTTAAGAAGTTTATTGAAATGACCCAGTTTGAACGAAGATTAAGAAGCCAGGGCTACAAGTCCATTGCCGGAATTGACGAAGTGGGCAGGGGGCCGCTTGCCGGTCCTGTAGTGGCTGCAGCCGTCATTCTTCCGGAGGATTTTTATTTGCCTGGAGTGGATGATTCCAAGAAGCTGAATKAACAAAAAAGGGAAGAGCTTTTTGAAAAAATCCAGCAAGAGGCGGAAGCGATAGGGATAGGTGTCATTGAGGCAGCGGAAATCGATGCGATCAATATTCTTGAGGCCTCGAAAAAAGCGATGCTTCAGGCAATCGTTGAAATTCAGTCGGCTCCTGATTATCTTCTTGTTGATGCTGTCCGGCTGGATACTCCCTATCCTTCTGAATCCCTGATAAAAGGCGATGCACGCAGCATCTCGATTGCGGCAGCCTCGATTGTGGCGAAAGTAACAAGGGACAGGATGATGAAGAAGCTTGATGGAGTTTATCCCCAGTACGGATTTGCCTCCAATATGGGCTACGGCACTGCTGCCCATTTGGATGCTTTGAAAAAATACGGGGCAACTCCAATCCACAGAATGAGCTTCGCCCCGGTAAAATTGGCAGGCAAATAAATATACGAGAATAGTAAAATTAAACCAGTAATTTGCCATTAGACCATATCATGCCAGAGGAGAGCCCGGCCCGCAATGCCCGGCTCTCTTTGTTTATCCCTGTTTTGCAAGGATTTTTCCCAATTTTTAAAAAGGCAAAATATTTAAATCATAAAGCTAGACAAGGGATATTTCATTATATACAATGAAAGCGCAGTCTATTTTTCTAGAAAAAGCATAAATGAATTTTGCTCGAAAACGCTTCCGTTTTACGAGTGATAGGAGGATGGGAAATGAATATCCATGAGTATCAGGGGAAAGAAGTCCTCAGGCAGTATGGGGTAACGGTACCAAATGGAAAAGTAGCGTTCACGGTGGAAGAGGCTGTGGAAGCGGCCAAGGAACTGGGAACTGAAGTTTGTGTAGTCAAAGCGCAGATTCATGCCGGCGGACGTGGAAAGGCTGGCGGTGTAAAGGTCGCTAAAAATCTTGAGGAAGTCCGTACATATGCGAGTGAAATCCTTGGCAAAACCTTGGTCACTCACCAAACCGGCCCGGAAGGAAAGGAAGTAAAGCGCCTGTTGATCGAGGAAGGCTGCGACATCAAGAAAGAATACTATGTGGGCCTTGTTCTTGACCGTGCAACTTCCCGTGTCGTTCTGATGGCTTCAGAAGAAGGCGGAACAGAGATTGAAGAAGTGGCAGAACAAACGCCAGAAAAAATCTTCAAGGAAGAAATCGATCCTGTTGTCGGATTGACTCCATTCCAGGCACGCCGAATCGCATTCAATATCAACATCCCGAAAGAGCTTGTCAATCAGGCTGTCAAATTCATGATGGGATTATATAACGCTTATATTGAAAAGGATTGTTCAATTGCGGAAATCAACCCGCTTGTTGTAACAGGCGATGGAAAGGTCATGGCGCTTGATGCCAAGCTGAACTTTGATGCGAACGCTTTGTATCGCCAGAAGGACATTCTCGCATTGCGCGACCTTGAAGAAGAAGATCCAAAGGAAATCGAAGCTTCCAAGTATGACCTGAGCTACATCTCCCTTGATGGAAATATCGGCTGCATGGTCAACGGTGCAGGCCTTGCCATGTCCACAATGGATATCGTCAAGCATTACGGCGGCGAGCCGGCCAACTTCCTTGATGTTGGGGGCGGCGCGACAGCTGAAAAGGTAACCGAAGCGTTTAAAATCATTCTTTCCGATCCGAATGTGAAAGGCATTTTTGTCAATATCTTTGGCGGAATCATGAAGTGTGACGTCATTGCTACAGGCGTTGTTGAGGCTGCGAAGCAGGTAGGCCTCGAGGTGCCGCTCGTTGTTCGTCTTGAAGGCACGAATGTCGACCTGGGCAAACAGATTCTGAATGAATCCGGACTGAATATCGTTGCTGCGGAATCCATGGCTGACGGCGCACAGAAGATCGTTTCACTAGTTAAGTAGGATAGGAAGGAGAATAGTTGTCATGAGTGTATTCATTAATAAAGATACAAAAGTAATCGTACAAGGGATCACTGGTTCAACAGCCCTTTTCCATACAAAGCAAATGCTAGAATATGGCACAAAAATCGTCGGTGGGACGACTCCAGGCAAAGGCGGCCAGGAAGTGGAAGGCGTTCCCGTTTTCAACACTGTTCAGGAAGCGGTAGAAGCTACCGGAGCGACGGCTTCCGTCATCTACGTTCCAGCTCCATTCGCAGCAGACGCGATCATGGAAGCGGTAGATGCTGAGCTTGACCTTGCCATTTGTATTACAGAACATATCCCTGTTTTGGACATGGTTAAAGTAAAGCGCTACATGGAAGGCAAGAAGACGCGCCTTGTAGGGCCTAACTGCCCGGGCGTAATCACGGCTGACGAGTGCAAAATCGGAATCATGCCAGGGTATATCCATAGGAAAGGCCATGTTGGTGTTGTTTCCCGCTCCGGAACTTTGACCTATGAAGCGGTTCACCAGCTTACCCAGGCCGGAATCGGCCAGACAACAGCAGTCGGAATCGGCGGCGACCCTGTAAACGGCACAAACTTCATCGATGTGTTAAAAGCGTTCAATGAAGACCCCGATACCTATGCTGTAATCATGATTGGTGAAATCGGCGGTACCGCAGAAGAAGAAGCGGCTGAGTGGGTAAAGGCGAACATGACCAAGCCTGTTGTCGGCTTCATCGGCGGACGCACGGCGCCTCCAGGTAAGCGCATGGGCCATGCCGGTGCCATCATTTCCGGCGGAAAAGGAACGGCTGACGAAAAAATCCGTGTCATGAACGAATGCGGCATCAAAGTTGCCGAAACTCCTTCCGTCATGGGAGAAACTCTTATTGAAGTCCTGAAAGAGCAAGGACTTTATGAAAAATGCAAGACACACTAAGACCATAGGCAAAAACAGTCCCTCATTTTAGAGGGACTGTTTGCAATTCCTTCCCCTATCCCCCAAAACTGCCTTCCTCAAAAAAATGACTTTCCAGGAGGTTCCCCGTTAATGGATGAACTTAAAAAAAGGCTTGCCTGCCTGCTGCACTGCAAGCAGATGAGCTGGAAAAATGTACAGCTTATTCTTCAGGCCGACCCCCAATTGACCACATTTTCCTTCAAACCTGAAAATCCCCTATCGAAAAAGTTCCCGGATGTTGCCATGCACCAACTACCGATGGAACAGATTTTGGAGCAATATCAGAAAAATGGCATCCACCTGATCAGTTTTTTAGATGACGACTACCCGGAAATCCTTAAATCCATATATCAGCCGCCCTGGATGCTGTTTGCCAAGGGCGAAATCAGGCTGCTGAAAAGCGCATTCCCCCTTGCTGTGGTCGGCAGCCGAGAGGCCAGTGACTATGGGAAAAAGGCAATCGGCGCCTTGTTTCCACAGTTGATTGAAAGCGGTGCTGTCATTATCAGCGGACTCGCCAAGGGAATAGACACTTATGCCCACCAGATGGCCATCAGGAATGGCGGAAGCACGATAGGTGTCATAGCCGGAGGATTTGAGCATATATACCCAAAAGAGAACCTTGGGCTGGCCCAGTATATGATGAACCACCACTTGCTTCTGTCAGAGTATCCCCCATATACCAGGCCTGAAAGATGGCAGTTTCCGATGAGAAACCGGATCATCAGCGGCCTTGCTAAAGGAACCCTCGTAGTAGAGGCGAAAAAGCGGAGCGGCTCCTTCATTACAGCGGATTTTGCCTTGAATGAAGGCAGGGAAGTATTTGCGATTCCAGGGAGCATTTTTGAATCAAAATCGGCCGGGACGAATGAATTAATTCAAATGGGGGCAAAACTGGTCAAGGAGCCAAAAGATATAATAGAAGAAATTATTTTTTAGCTTTTTAAAGGATAAAAGCAAGGATATCAAGCAACTTGCAGCCGCCCAAATACCTTGGCCAATAAAGTTAAATTATGAAAAACTGCTACAAAATGGTTGAAATAAATTAAAAACTGTTATACATTGTGCATCAGGACACTTAAAAGCGGAGGCGCCTGTTCAGCGACGTATGGGCTGGAGCCATCGACTGAGATAAAGGAAACACGGAGAGCGGAGCGATCCGATGTTGACTTATCGTAGGGAGATTGGCGAAGCCCACAAGTCGCTAGGCGCTGGAGCTGGATAGATTAAAAGCGGAGGCGCCTGTTCAGCGACGTATGGGCTGGAGCCCATCGACTGGGAAGCGCCGTTACTTCTTCACCTGTCCTGACAGAATCCTTGCGGCAAATACAAAAACTGAAAACGGTTACTCTCCCTGTTTATTGACAATGGGGTTCTTAATATTAAATAATAGGTGTAATTTTATTCCCTCTTAAGGAGGACAAATTGGATGTCGGAATTTTTAGTCATCGTTGAGTCGCCAGCAAAAGCGAAAACGATTGAGCGTTACTTGGGAAAAAAATATAAAGTGAAAGCTTCCATGGGGCATGTAAGGGATTTGCCGAAGAGCCAGATGGGAGTCGATATAGAGCATCAATTCGAGCCAAAATATATTACGATTCGCGGAAAAGGACCGGTTTTAAAAGAATTGAAATCGGCTGCCCGCAAAGCTAAGAAAATTTTTCTCGCAGCTGACCCCGACCGCGAAGGGGAAGCGATTGCCTGGCATTTGGCCCATAGTCTTGATGTGGATGTTAACTCCGATTGCCGCGTCGTTTTTAACGAGATTACTAAAGATGCAATCAAGGAATCATTCAAGCATCCCCGCCCGATCAATATGGCCCTTGTGGATGCTCAGCAGGCGCGGCGCGTACTAGACAGGCTTGTCGGATACAATATCAGCCCGATCCTTTGGAAAAAGGTGAAAAAAGGCCTAAGCGCGGGCCGTGTCCAGTCGGTAGCCTTAAAGCTGATCATTGAGCGCGAAAGGGAAATCCAAAAATTTGAACCCGAGGAATATTGGACGATTGGAGCCGAGTTCCTCAAGGGGAAAAGCAAGTTTGAAGGCTCTTTTTATGGAATGGATGGTAAAAAAGCAGAACTGAAATCGGAAGACGATGTCAAAAAGGTGATGCAGCAGCTGAAGGGCAATAAATTCAGGATTACATCCGTGGTCAAAAAAGAGCGGAAGCGCCACCCTTCCCCTGCCTTTATCACATCCTCACTCCAGCAGGAGGCAGCCCGAAAACTGAATTTCAGGGCCAAAAAGACGATGATGCTTGCACAGCAGCTATATGAAGGAATTGACCTCGGCAAAGAAGGAACGGTCGGTTTGATTACGTATATGAGGACGGATTCAACGCGGGTTTCCGAAGTTGCACAGGCTGAGGCGGCAAATTATATCACTAGTCAATACGGTAAAGAGTATCTGAAGGGCGAAGGAAAGAAAGAAAAGAAACAGGGAAATACACAGGATGCCCACGAGGCCATCCGGCCAACAAGTGTCCTGAAGGAGCCCAACAGCCTGAAAGAATATTTATCGAGAGACCAGCTTCGTTTATACAAGCTTATCTGGGACAGGTTTGTGGCGAGCCAAATGGCCTCGGCGATCATGGATACCATGAGCGTGGACCTCGAAAACTCCGGTGTGATTTTCAGGGCGACCGGCTCGAAAGTAAAGTTCCCAGGATTCATGAAGGTGTATGTCGAAGGTTCGGATGACCAGGTTGAAGAGAAAGACAGGCTGCTGCCTGACCTCAAAGAAGGCGATGAGGTACTTAAGAAGGACATGGAGCCCAAACAGCACTTTACCCAGCCGCCGCCGCGATATACGGAGGCCCGTCTTGTCAGGACGCTTGAAGAACTGGGAATTGGCCGCCCTTCCACCTATGCTCCAACACTGGATACGATTCAAAAGCGGAGCTATGTCGCCTTGGACAACAAAAGATTTGTTCCGACAGAACTGGGAGAAATCGTCCATGAGCTGATGGTGGAATTCTTTCCGGATATTCTTGATGTCGAGTTTACCGCAAAAATGGAACAAGACCTGGATAGCGTGGAAGATGGCAAAGTCAATTGGGTCAAAATCATTGATGAGTTTTACCAGGACTTTGAAAAGCACCTCGAAATAGCAGAAAAAGAGATGCAGGAAATCGAAATCAAGGATGAACCTGCCGGGGAAGACTGTGAGCAATGCGGCAATGAAATGGTATTCAAAATGGGCCGCTACGGCAAGTTCATGGCATGCAGCAACTTCCCGGATTGCCGCAATACGAAAGCGATTGTCAAGGAAATCGGCGTAAAATGCCCGAATTGCAAGGAAGGGAACATTATCGAACGGAAAAGCAAAAAACGGCGGATATTTTATGGCTGTGACCGTTTTCCGGGTTGTGAGTTCCTGTCCTGGGATAAGCCTATCGCCCGCAGCTGTCCGAAGTGTGACAGCCTGATGGTGGAGAAAAAGCTTAAAAAGGGCGTTCAGGTTTCCTGTACAGAATGTGATTATAAGGAAGCGCAGCAAAGTTAGGGTGAGCATAAGCTCACTCTTTTGCTTTTTGCGGAAACTATGATAGAATCATTTTTTGCAAACTTGAAACTTTTTGCTTTTATTTTCGTAATGTAAAGTGCAAAATGGACTATTGAGGGCAAAATAAAGTGAAACTTCATTCAGTGGGGGAGCTTCATCCCCACTGAATGTTAGCCGGGCGTAGCCCGATTGATTTTTCTAAGGGCTGAAGCCCTAAGAAAAATCTTATTTCACCAATCGGGCTTTTACTGGCAGTTGATCCCCACGAATCATTATTGCTTCTCTCTGAAATCCAGAAGTGGGGGTCTTACTGCCAGTTAATGCGGGATAATCAAGCAATCGCATATAGATAATGGAAGCAACTGGAGGAAACAAAATGGCAGAACAAATCGTGAACGTTGTTGGTGCAGGACTTGCCGGCAGTGAAGCCGCCTGGCAGCTTGCCAAGCGCGGGATAAAAGTGAACTTATATGAGATGAGGCCAGTGAGGCAGACGCCGGCCCACCATACAGATAAATTTGCCGAACTGGTTTGCAGCAATTCTCTTCGTGCCAATACTCTTACAAATGCAGTGGGAGTTTTGAAGGAAGAAATGAGGATGCTTGACTCTGTTATCATTGGTTCAGCCGATGCAAGTTCGGTCCCTGCAGGCGGAGCCCTTGCGGTGGATCGTCATGACTTTGCGGCCAGGGTCACCGAGCAGGTGAAAAACCACCCGAATGTGACAGTCTTCAATGAAGAGGTGACAGGAATTCCTGAAGGCCCAACAATCATTGCAACAGGCCCTCTGACAAGTGAAGCACTCTCACTTGGATTGAAGGAGCTAACGGGGGAAGAATATCTTTACTTTTATGATGCCGCTGCTCCAATCATTGAAAAAGACAGCATTGATATGGACAAAGTCTATTTGAAGTCCCGTTATGACAAGGGTGAGGCAGCATACCTCAACTGCCCGATGACAGAAGAAGAATTTGACCGCTTTTACGAAGCGCTGACTTCTGCGGAAACGGTTCCCCTGAAAGAATTCGAGAAAGAAATTTTCTTTGAAGGCTGCATGCCGATCGAGGTAATGGCAAACCGGGGCAGGAAGACGATGCTCTTCGGCCCAATGAAGCCAGTCGGGCTCGAGGATCCGAAAACAGGAAAGCGTCCCTATGCCGTTGTCCAGCTGCGCCAGGATGACGCTGCCGGAACCCTTTACAACATTGTCGGATTTCAAACGCATTTGAAATGGGGCCCTCAGAAAGAAGTCATCCGGCTGATCCCCGGTCTTGAAAATGCGGAAATTGTCCGATACGGCGTTATGCACAGAAATACGTTCATCAATTCACCTAAAGTTCTAAAAGCTACCTATCAATTCAAAAACAGGGAAGATTTGTTCTTTGCAGGGCAAATGACTGGAGTCGAGGGATATGTCGAATCGGCCGCAAGCGGATTGATTGCCGGCATTAATGCTGCCAGGCTTGTAAAAGGAGAAGAACCGTTGGAGTTTCCAGCTGAAACGGCCATGGGGAGCATGTCACGCTATATCACGACGACAAACTCTAAAAACTTCCAGCCTATGAATGCCAACTTCGGATTATTCCCTGAACTGCCTGTTAAAATCAAAGGAAAACAAGAACGAAACGAACAGCATGCGAACCGAGCGTTGGAAACAATTCAGAACTTTGTGAAATATTTGTAAACTTTATTGCAGCGGGCTGCTGAATTGTGGTACTATTTAGTAGCCCATGTGAGGTGACAGGTTATGCAAGTAGGCAAGAACGAGGCTCTAAAATTATTTATCGAATATATGCAGATAGAAAAAAATTACTCACAAGCAACCATTGAGCAATACCACCATGACATTACCGGTTTTTTTATGTTCATGGCTGAACAAGCCATCTCAAGTCTGGAGGAAGTCCAGTACGGAGATGTGAGGATTTTTTTAACAAGGATGTATGATAAAAAATTGGCAAGGAGAACAGCCGCAAGCAAAATTTCCTGTCTGCGGAGTTTTTACAGGTTCCTTGTCCGTGAAAAGCTTGTTGCCGAAAACCCGTTCGCGCTTGTTTCCCTTCCCAAGGCTGAAAAACGGCTTCCGGAATTCTTTTATGAACAGGAACTGGAGCTGCTTTTTGACGCCTGTGAAACAGAAACCCCGCTTGGTAAGAGGAATAAAGCACTGCTGGAATTGCTGTATGGAACTGGAATCCGTGTCAGTGAATGCTGCAAAATCAGGTTGAGCGATCTGGATTTTTTTCTGTCGACCGTTCTTGTTCACGGAAAGGGGCACAAAGAAAGATATGTTCCTTTCGGAAGTTTTGCTCATGATGAATTGCAAACTTATATACAATCCGCCAGAAACGAACTGCTCGGTGATAAAGAGGATCATGGCTATTTGTTCGTCAACTTCAGAGGCGGGCCGCTCACAGCGCGGGGAGTCCGGGGCATTTTGAACAAGATGTTTGAGAATTCCTCTCTGCAGGGGAAAATCCACCCCCATAAGCTTCGGCACACATTCGCAACCCATCTGCTTAACAACGGAGCAGATATGAGGACGGTCCAGGAGCTGCTAGGCCATGCCTTCCTTTCTTCAACACAGATATACACACATGTAACCAATGAACACTTAAGGCGGACCTATATGTCCTCACATCCTAGGGCATAAGTCTGTAAGGAGGGAAACGGGATGTCTCAATTTCATTCAACGACCATTTTTGCAGTGAAGCACAATGGAAAAAGTGCTATGTCTGGGGATGGTCAGGTTACATTCGGCAACGCTGTTGTGATGAAACACACAGCACGCAAGGTGAGAAAGTTGTTTAATGGAAAAGTGATCGCCGGTTTTGCCGGCTCTGTGGCAGATGCTTTTACCTTATTTGAAATGTTCGAAGCCAAGCTTGAGGAATACAATGGAAGCCTTCAGCGTGCCGCCGTGGAACTTGCCAAGCAATGGAGAGGCGACAAGATGCTCAGACAGCTTGAAGCGATGCTCATTGTAATGAACGAGGAGCATATGCTGCTGATTTCGGGCACCGGGGAAGTAATCGAACCGGACGATGGAATCCTGGCAATAGGATCCGGGGGGAATTATGCGCTTGCTGCCGGAAGGTCGCTGAAAAGGTATGCGTCGGAGCACCTGACGGCTAGGGAAATAGCCAAGGGTGCCCTTGAAATCGCAGCCGATATCTGTGTCTATACGAACTCCAATATTATCGTGGAAGAATTATAGGGGGGAGCAGCACGTATGAAAAATACAAATAACCTGACTCCAAGGCAAATTGTTGAACGGCTCGACCAATACATTATTGGGCAAAAAGAGGCCAAAAAGGCCGTGGCGGTAGCCTTGAGGAACCGATATCGCCGAAGTCTGCTTTCGGAAGAAATCAGGGACGAAATCTCCCCGAAAAACATTTTGATGATTGGACCTACAGGAGTAGGTAAGACTGAAATTGCCAGAAGAATGGCAAAAATGGTAAGGGCTCCTTTTGTGAAGGTTGAGGCTACGAAATTCACCGAGGTCGGCTATGTCGGCCGTGATGTTGAATCCATGGTCCGTGATTTGGTTGAAACGTCTGTCCGTCTTGTAAAGGAAGAAAAAATGCAGGATGTAAAGGAACGGGCGGAGGAGAACGCCAACCGGCGCCTGGTCGAATTGCTCGTCCCTTCAGCCAAGAAATCAGCCAATTATAAAAACCCGCTGGAAATGCTTTTCGGCGGGGCGGCCCAGCCAGAGCAGGATACCTCTTCAGCGACGGAAGACATGAACCTAAGGGACCGTCGCAGGGCTGTGGAGCTAAAGCTTCAGCAAGGCGAGCTCGAGAATGAGGTTGTGACTGTTGAAGTGGAAGAACAGACTCCATCGATGTTCGATATGCTCCAGGGCTCGGGCATGGAACAGATGGGGATGAACATGCAGGACGCACTTGGAAACCTTATGCCGAAGAAACGGAAAAAACGGAAACTTCCTGTCAGAGAGGCTAGAAAGGTGCTGGCAAATGAAGAAGCACAAAAATTGATCGATATGGACGAAGTGGCCCAGGAGGCGACTGTCAGGGCTGAGCAGACAGGAATCATCTTCATCGACGAGATTGACAAGATCGCCAGCAAAAGTTCTGGCGGCTCATCGGCCGATGTCTCCCGCGAAGGCGTACAGCGTGATATACTGCCGGTCGTGGAAGGTTCAACTGTTGTCACAAAATATGGCCCGGTCAAAACTGACCATGTACTGTTCATTGCAGCAGGTGCTTTCCATATGGCAAAGCCATCTGATTTAATACCGGAACTTCAGGGCCGCTTCCCAATTCGGGTGGAACTGACCAAGCTCACTGTGGACGATTTTTACCGGATTCTTGTGGAGCCTGATAATGCGCTCACAAAACAATATGAAGCATTATTGGAAACAGAAGGTATACAAATTGAATTTTCTGACGATGCTATACGTAAAATAGCCGAGGTTGCGTATGAGGTGAACCAGAATACCGACAATATTGGGGCGAGAAGGCTGCACACCATTCTTGAGAAACTGCTTGAGGATTTAAGCTTTGAGGCTCCTGATATTACAATGGAAAAGATTGTGATCACTCCGCAGTATGTGGAGGAGAAACTCGGCGCGATTTCCCGCAACAAGGATTTGAGCAGGTTCATCCTGTAAACTTCTGTTTTGTCACATGGTGTTATGGGTAGACAAAAAATGAACCATACTGCCGGAATATTCACTGATATAAGATGCAACACAAATGGTAGATTTGTTTATGCAAATAGGAGGAAGAATTAAATGGACTTACTGTCGAAAACTAGAAAAATCAATGCATTGCTGCAAAAGGCTGCTGGAAAGCCGGTAAATTTCAAGGAAATGTCTGAGACATTATCCGAGGTCATTGAAGCAAATATCTTTATTGTAAGCCGCCGCGGAAAGCTGCTTGGCTTTGCCATCAATCAGCAGATTGAAAACGAGCGCATGAAAAAAATGCTTGAAGACCGCCAGTTCCCGGAAGAGTATACTCAAGGCCTTTTCAATATCCACGAGACCTCTTCAAACCTGGACGTGGAAAGTGAATACACCATCTTCCCGGTTGAAAACAAAGACTTGTTCAAGAATGGCTTGACGACCATTGTTCCAATCATCGGAGGCGGTGAGCGTCTGGGAACCCTGCTGCTAGGCCGCGTTGAAGCGCCATTCCGTGATGATGATCTGATTTTGGCTGAATACAGCTCCACAGTTGTCGGCATGGAGATTTTGCGTGAAAAAGCGGAAGAAATCGAAGAAGAAGCACGCAGCAAGGCTGTCGTACAGATGGCGATCAGCTCCCTTTCCTACAGCGAGCTTGAAGCGATTGAACATATTTTTGAAGAGCTGAATGGCAAGGAAGGCTTGCTTGTTGCTTCCAAGATTGCCGATCGTGTGGGCATCACGCGTTCCGTGATTGTAAACGCGCTCCGCAAGCTGGAAAGCGCGGGGGTCATCGAGTCTCGTTCACTGGGAATGAAAGGTACCTACATCAAGGTCCTGAATGACAAATTCCTGCTCGAGCTTGAAAAGCTGAAAGCTAATTAAGTTGAGCTTAAGAAATCCTGTTCCCCAGAACAGGATTTTTTACAGGATAAGAAAGTTTCTGCACTTAGATAACTGTCTAGCTCCAGCGCCTAGCCCCTCGAGTCGCTTCGGTCCAGCTGTTGAAGTCAAAGAACGACTTCATCAGCTGGCCCTCCAGCGCTTGTCGGGGCTGAGCAAGGCGCTTGCGCTTTTCTTATGGAGAATTCCAAACCAGGACTTGATTGTGGTCTCCCCATGTGCTATAGTATTAAACGGTGTTAATACACACGGTCATGGATTTGAACGGATGGTGCTGTTCCAACAGTTTTCGCTCAAAGAGGAAATGGCCGGAGGTAAACAAAAACCATTAGGAGGAAAAATCATGTCAGTCATTTCAATGAAGCAATTGCTTGAAGCTGGTGTACATTTCGGTCACCAGACTCGCCGCTGGAACCCTAAGATGAAGAAATACATCTTCACTGAGCGTAACGGCATCTACATCATCGACCTTCAAAAGACAGTTAAGAAGGTTGAGGAAGCTTACAACTGGGTAAAAGAATTAGCTGCTGAAGGCGGTACTGTTCTTTTCGTTGGTACAAAGAAACAAGCTCAGGACTCTGTGAAAGAAGAAGCAGAACGTTCTGGCATGTACTATGTAAACCAGCGCTGGTTGGGCGGAACACTAACAAACTTCGAAACCATCCAAAAGCGTATTTCACGCCTTAAAGATATCGAAAGAATGTCAGAAGACGGAACTTTTGAAGTTCTTCCGAAGAAAGAAGTTGTTCAATTAAGAAAAGAGCAAGAGCGCTTGGAAAAATTCCTGGGCGGTATCAAAGATATGAAGAGCCTTCCTGATGCTCTTTTCATCATCGACCCACGCAAAGAGCGCATTGCAGTTGCGGAAGCTCGCAAACTGAACATTCCAATCGTTGGTATCGTTGATACAAACTGCGATCCAGATGAAATCGATGTTGTCATCCCTGCAAACGACGATGCAATCCGCGCGGTTAAATTGTTGACAGGCAAAATGGCAGATGCGATTCTTGAAGCGAAACAGGGCGAAGAAACAGCAGAACCTGTAGAAGCTTAAGCTAGAAATGGGGAAAGGTGATATAGGGATACCCTTTATCACCTTTTTTTAAAGTTTAAATCTCTAAATTAATGAGAAAATAGGCAATAGGTACATACCGACAAAAATTAAGGAGGAATAAACGATATGGCAATTACAGCACAAATGGTTAAAGAACTTCGTGAAAAAACTGGCGCTGGAATGATGGATTGCAAGAAAGCCCTTCAAGAAGTAGATGGAGACATGGAAAAAGCAATTGACTTCCTTCGTGAAAAGGGAATTGCGAAAGCAGCTAAGAAAGGCGACCGCATTGCAGCTGAAGGGCTTGCTTCCGTAGTTGTTGAAGGAAACGAAGCTGTCATCCTTGAAGTCAACTCCGAAACAGATTTCGTAGCAAAAAACGAAGGTTTCCAGAACCTTGTAAAAGAGCTTGGCGCTCATATCCTTAAAAACAAGCCTGCAAATGTTGAAGAAGCCAATGCCCAAACAATGGACAATGGTGCAACAGTTGAAGCCCACATCAATGCAGCAATCGCTAAAATTGGTGAAAAGCTTTCCCTTCGCCGCTTCGAAGTGAAAACAAAAACAGATGCCGATGCATTTGGTGCCTACCTTCATATGGGAGGACGCATTGCGGTCCTGACTGTCCTTGAAGGAACTACTGATGAAGCCGCTGCAAAGGATGTTTCCATGCATATTGCGGCAATCAATCCTAAATACGTTTCCCGTGACGAGGTTTCCCAGGAAGAAGTTGAGCGCGAGCGTCAGGTTCTGACTCAACAGGCGCTGAACGAAGGAAAGCCAGAAAACATCGTGGCGAAAATGGTTGAAGGACGCCTTGGCAAGTACTTTGAAGACGTCTGCCTTCTTGATCAGTCGTTCGTAAAGAATCCGGATCAGAAAGTACGCCAGTTTGTTGAATCCAAAGGCGGTACTGTCCGTGAGTTCGTCCGCTATGAAGTTGGCGAAGGAATCGAGAAGCGCGAAGACAACTTCGCTGAAGAAGTAATGAACCAGGTAAACAAGAAATAATAATGTGAATGAAAAAATCAGGGAACACTTTGTGTTCCCTGTTTTTGGAATAAATTCTTTTTTACATAAATGGAGGTTTCTATGAGCAGCCCAAAATACAAACGTGTTGTCTTAAAGTTAAGCGGAGAGGCTTTAGCAGGGGAACAAGGCTTTGGCATCAACCCTACTGTCATTAAGAATGTAGCCAGCCAGGTCAAGGAGCTTGCCGATCTTGGTGTCGAGGTAGCGGTTGTAGTTGGAGGCGGCAATATCTGGCGCGGCAAGATTGGGGAAGAGATGGGCATGGACCGGGCAACAGCGGATTATATGGGGATGCTGGCAACCGTCATGAATTCACTTGCCCTTCAGGACAGCCTTGAGCATGAAGGTGTGGAAACGCGTGTTCAGACGTCCATTGAGATGCGGCAGGTCGCCGAACCATACATCCGCAGACGTGCGATCCGCCACCTTGAGAAAACCCGTGTTGTCATCTTTGCTGCTGGCACCGGCAACCCATATTTTTCAACAGATACAACAGCAGCCTTAAGAGCGGCAGAAATTGAAGCCGAAGCGATTCTGATGGCCAAGAACAATGTCGACGGTGTCTATTCAGCGGATCCCCGGACCAATAAAGATGCTGTGAAATATGATGAACTTTCTTACCTTGATGTCATTAAGGAAGGCCTGGCTGTCATGGACTCCACCGCTTCTTCCTTATGTATGGACAACGACATCCCATTGATTGTATTCTCTATTATGGAGGAAGGTAATATTAAGAGAGCTGTTATGGGTGAAAGAATCGGAACTATTGTGAGGGGGAAATAACCATGCCAAAACAAGTCATTGAAAAAGCAAAGGACAGAATGAGCAAAGCCATCCAGGCTTACACACGCGAGTTGGCAAGCATCCGTGCAGGCCGCGCGAGCGCGTCTCTTTTAGACAGGATTACTGTTGATTATTACGGAGCGCCTACACCTGTTAACCAGCTTGCTGGTATTTCCGTTCCGGAAGCAAGGCTTCTGGTCATCCAGCCTTATGATAAATCCATCCTGGGTGAAATTGAGAAAGCGATCATGAAATCGGATCTTGGCATCAATCCTACAAGTGATGGATCCATCATCCGTCTGGCGATTCCTCAATTGACAGAAGAGCGCCGCCGGGAACTGGCTAAGCAAGTGAAAAAAGAATCTGAAGAAGCCAAAGTAGGCATCCGCAATATCCGCCGTGACGGCAACGACGAACTTAAAAAGCTTGAGAAAAACGGTGAAATTACCGAGGATGCTCTTCGCGGCTATTCCGAGGACATTCAAAAGCTGACGGACGAATTCATTAATAAAATCGACCAGATTACGAAGGATAAAGAAAAGGAATTACTGGAAGTTTAACTCTGACAGCCAGATTGAAATATGAAAAGCCCCCTTGCAATGGGGGTTTTTTCATAGGCCCGAAAAACATGACAGGATGGGAGATTCTGATTGGCAATCTGTCTACATAGTATTTATAGAGATATCTTTTTTCATTTTTGGTATGATAGGAACATACGGAAATCAGGGCGCCAGCCATTCCCTGTTATTTCCTGTTGGAGCCACGTTTATCCTACCTTAGGGGAGCTGTCTTATGTTAAACAAATTAAATCCCTGGAAGACCCAGAATAAAGCTTCCAGCCTTAATGAACGAATCCTGCAAGTAAAGTCACAGGAACCGCCTTCACATATCGCAATCATTATGGATGGAAACGGCAGATGGGCACAAAAGAGATCGCTGCCGAGGATTGCAGGCCATCATGAAGGGATGAAAGTCGTTCGCAAAATCACCAAGCTTGCCAGTCAGCTCGGAGTTAAAACGTTGACAGTCTATGCGTTTTCGACGGAGAACTGGAAGCGGCCTAAACGGGAAGTGGACTTCCTGATGAAGCTTCCCGAGGAATTTCTTGGCACCTATCTTCCCGAACTTGTTGAAGAAAATGTAAGAGTAACAATGATGGGCTACAAGGACAAATTGCCGCCCCATACGCAGAGAGCGGTCGAAAAGGCCATGAAGGACACCAAGGATAATACCGGCCTGACTTTGAACTTTGCGCTGAATTATGGAAGCAGGGCAGAGATACTGGATGCAGTCAGGGACGTTTTAAATGACTGCAATAAAGGCAAACTGGAAGTGGGCGAACTGGATGAAGAGGCTTTTTCCTCTTATCTGATGACCTCATCCCTGCCGGATCCAGACCTGCTGATTCGAACGAGCGGAGAAATCCGTCTGAGCAACTTTATGCTCTGGCAGCTTGCCTACTCGGAGTTTTGGTTCACTGATGTATTGTGGCCGGATTTCAGCGAGGAGCATTTTGTCGAGGCCATCGAAGTATTCCAAAGCCGCCAGCGGCGATTTGGAGGAGTATAATAAAGGTGTTGATTAGATGAAGCAAAGAATTATAACAGGGGTCGTTGCAGCAGCCATTTTTCTTCCAATCGTCCTTTTTGGCGGTTGGCCGTTCGTGCTGATGGTTTACCTGCTGGCATCTGTTGGCCTGTACGAAGCACTGAAAATGCGCAATATAAAAATATGGTCAATACCAGGCATCATTTCACTAATTTTGTTATGGATATTTCTTATTCCAAGCGATTATCTTGAAATCCTGGCAGACATGAATTACAGCAAAATTGAACTTACCCTTTTTGCGGTGCTATTATTTTCCACTTATACCGTGGTAACAAAAAACCGGTTTACATTTGATGATGTGGCCTTTTCCATAATGGCGACCCTCTATGTAGGGATAGGCTTTTACTATTTCATTGAAACAAGAGCCAGTGATAATGGCTTGACGTTTGTGTTTTATTCCTTGTTCCTGATCTGGGCGACAGATTCAGGGGCCTATTTCATCGGCAGGGCCATCGGCAAGAATAAGCTTTGGCCGGAAATCAGCCCGAATAAAACACGGGAAGGCTTCTTTGGCGGAATTGTATGTGCCATGATTGTCGGTCTGCTCTTCGGTTTATTTGCCGATATGAATATACCGTTGCTTCTCCTGCTGCTGGCAACGGCAGTGCTGTCCATCTCCGGCCAGGTTGGCGACTTGGTCGAATCAGCCATGAAACGGCATTACCATGTCAAGGACTCGGGAAGGATCCTTCCCGGCCATGGCGGAATTTTGGACAGGTTCGACAGCCTGCTGTTCGTTCTGCCACTGCTTCATTTCATGAATATGCTGTAGAATGGGAAAAAGGCTTCATCCGCAGTGAAAGGCACTGTGGTTTGTTATTAATAGGAGTGAAATGAGTGAAAAAAATCAGTTTATTGGGAGCAACCGGATCCATCGGGGTCCAGACGCTCGATATCATCAGAGAACATCCTGCAGAGTTTAAGCTTGTCAGCTTGTCAGCGGGCCGGAATCTTGACCTTGTCCGCAAGGCCGTTACCGAGTTTCAGCCTGAATTCGTGTCGGTGCAGGAAAAAGGCGACAGCGACAAGCTCAAGGCTGAATTCCCTGGCCTGAAAATCGGCTATGGACCAACAGGGCTTGAAGAGGCAGCTGTTTATTCAAACGCCGATATTCTTGTGAATGCCGTCCTTGGAAGTGTCGGACTGTCTCCAACCCTAAAGGCCATTGAGGCAGGCAAAACCATTGCGATTGCCAATAAAGAGACACTTGTGACAGCAGGACACCTTGTTATGGAAGCTGCCAAAAAGCATGGAGTGCCCATCCTGCCAGTGGACAGTGAACACTCGGCCATTTATCAGGCTCTTCAAGGTGAAAGGGAGAAAAATATTGAACAGTTGATTTTAACGGCTTCGGGAGGAAGCTTCCGCGACCGTACGAGGGAAGAACTGGTTGGAGTGACGGTATCAGAGGCTTTGAACCACCCCAACTGGTCAATGGGTGCAAAAATTACGATTGATTCAGCTACCATGATGAACAAAGGGCTGGAGGTGATTGAGGCACATTGGCTTTTTTCCATGCCATACGACCAAATTTCGGTGCTCCTTCACAAGGAAAGCATCATCCACTCCATGATCGAGTTTCATGACTCCAGCATCATCGCCCAGCTGGGAACTCCGGATATGAGAGTTCCAATCCAGTATGCCCTTACCTTTCCGGACCGTCTCCCTTTGCCATCAGGCAAGAGGCTGAATCTGGCGGAGATAGGGAAATTGCATTTTGCACAGATGGACTTGGACCGGTTCCGCTGCCTAAAGTTTGCCTTTGATGCCGGCAGGGCCGGCGGGACTATGCCTACGGTTTTGAATGCAGCCAATGAGGCGGCGGTCGCTGCTTTCCTGGAAGGGCGGATCACATTCCTTCAAATCGAGGATTTGATTGAAAAGATGCTTAATACCCATGAGAACATCCTTAATCCCGATTTGGAAACCATAACAGCCATTGATGAAAAAACCAGACAAGATGTAAGCATCCTTATCCCTTAAAAAGGTGGTTATCTAATGAGTACAGTCATTGCCTTTATCGTCATTTTTGGCGCTCTCGTATTCTTTCATGAGCTGGGCCATTTAATTTTTGCCAAGCGGGCCGGCATCCTTTGCCGCGAGTTTGCCATCGGCATGGGTCCAAAGGTATTCTCCACGACGAAAAACGAAACGACCTACACGATCCGGCTGCTGCCAATAGGCGGTTTTGTCAGGATGGCAGGCGAAGACCCGGAAATGGTGGAAATTAAGCCGGGGTACCGGATTGGCCTTCTGTTTAACAGGGATAATCAGGTGGATAAAATCATCTTGAACAATAAAGACAAGTATCCCGATGCCCGCATTATCGAGGTTGAGCAGGCGGACATTGAGCACAAGCTGTTCATCAATGGCTATGAAGATGGTGACGATGAAAAGCTGCAAAGATTTGAAATCAGCCCTGAAGCAGTGCTAGTTGAAAATGGGGTGGAAAGCCAGATTGCTCCTTATGACAGGCAATTTGCTTCAAAAACTCTGGGCCAAAGGGCCATGGCCATCTTTGCCGGGCCGTTGTTCAATTTTATCCTGGCGCTTGTGGTTTTCATTATCATTGCATTATTCCAGGGCATGCCTTCAAATGAACCAATGCTTGGAAAGCTCGCACCGGATGGCTCAGCGCTTGAAGCGGGGCTGCAGGAAGGCGACATTGTCCACAGCATCGAAGGTTCCGAAATATCCAGCTGGACAGATGTGGTTGAAATCATCCAGAAAAACCCTGGTGAAAATCTTGAATTTGTTGTCGAGCGGGGCGGAGAAACAATGGAAATTCCGGTGACGCCGGCTGCACGGGAAGTTGAGGGCCAGACCATCGGAATCATTGGTGTCTACAGTCCGGTAGAAAAATCGCCGCTTAAAGCGGTCGTTTATGGGTTTGAAGAGACCTATAACTGGACCGTGCTGATAATTACATCAGTAGGAAAGCTGATCACAGGACAATTTTCAATTGATGCCCTTTCCGGCCCGGTCGGGATTTATGAATCGACCAGCATTGTCGCCCAATCCGGAGTATGGTATCTGATGAGATGGGCTGCGGTGCTCAGCATCAACCTTGGAATTATGAACCTCCTGCCAATCCCGGCACTTGATGGCGGAAGATTGATGTTCTTCGCTGTCGAGGCAGTAAGAGGCAAGCCGATTGACCGCCACAAAGAAGGAATGGTCCACTTTATCGGATTTGCCCTGCTGATGCTGCTGATGCTTGTGGTCACCTGGAACGATATTCAAAGGTTCTTCCTATAGGGAAGCTGCACGATACCATCCCGGTCTCACCGGGATGGTATCGTCTCTCTCTTTTGCCGTTTTTTATTTTAAAGATGAGGTGTATAACTGATGAAACAAAGCATGACCTTAATTCCGACGCTGCGGGAAGTACCGTCGGATGCTGAAATCAAGAGCCATCAGCTTCTTTTGAGGGCAGGATATATCCGCCAGAATACAAGCGGAGTGTACTCCTATATGCCGCTCGCCAAAAAAGCGCTGCAGAAAATCGAAAACATTATTCGCGAGGAAATGGATAATGCCGGAGGAGTGGAGCTATTAATGCCTGCCCTTCAGCAGGCAGAGCTATGGCAGGAATCTGGCAGGTGGTATACGTACGGACCTGAACTGATGAGGCTGAAGGACCGTCATGAACGCGATTTTGCCCTGGGGGCCACCCATGAAGAAGTGATTACCAGCCTGGTGCGCGATGAGGTGAAATCCTACAAGCGTCTCCCGCTGACTCTTTATCAAATCCAGACGAAGTTCCGGGATGAGAAACGGCCCCGTTTTGGATTGCTTCGCGGCCGCGAATTCATCATGAAGGATGCCTATTCATTCCACTCGTCCCACGAAAGCCTTGACACTGTGTACGAGCTGCTATTTAAAGCCTATTCAAATGTCTTTTCGCGCTGCGGGCTTGACTTCCGTGCGGTAATTGCGGATTCGGGCGCAATGGGAGGAAAGGACACTCATGAATTCATGGTCCTTTCCGATATCGGCGAAGACACAATCGCCTACTCCGATACTTCCAGCTATGCAGCCAATATCGAAATGGCGCCTGTAGCCATGGAATATCCGAGGAAGGACGAGGCTGCAAAAGAGCTGGACAAGGTCCTTACAGAAAACCAGGAGACCATCGAAGAGGTATCGGGATTCCTGAAGGCAGAAGCGAAGGACTGCATCAAATCCCTGCTGTTCAAGGTGGATGATTCCTATGTGCTCGCCCTTGTGCGCGGGGACCATGAAGTGAATGACATTAAGCTTAAAAACCTGCTTGGAGCAGCGACGGTCGAACTTGCTGATGCCGAAGATACAAAGCGGATTCTCGGCTGTTCTGTCGGTTCGATTGGGCCAATCGGCGTGAAGGATGTAGAGGTTGTTGCCGACCATGCCGTAGCAGCTGTCGTCAATGGTATTTGCGGGGCAAACGAAGAGAATTACCATTATGTGAATGTGAACCCTGACCGCGACTTTGCCGTCAGGCAGTATGCCGACCTCCGTTTCATCCAGGAGGGAGATCCATCTCCGGACGGACAGGGAAAGATTTTGTTTGCCAAGGGCATCGAAGTAGGCCATATCTTCAAGCTTGGCACAAGATACAGTGAAGCGATGAATGCTGTTTACCTTGATGAAAACGGCCGTACCCAGCCGATGATCATGGGCTGCTACGGAATTGGTGTTTCCCGTGTAATGGCTGCTGTAGCCGAGCAGTTCAATGATGAAAAAGGCCTTGTCTGGCCGGCTGAGGTCGCTCCGTTCCAGCTGCACTTGATTGCCGTCAATATGAAGGACAACGCTCAGGCCCAAGTGGCTGACGAGCTGTACAGTAAACTGAAAGGTGCACGTTACGATGTCCTGTTCGATGACCGCCAGGAGCGCCCGGGTGTCAAGTTCGCCGACTCCGATCTCATCGGCCTGCCAGTTCGGATTACCGTCGGCAAAAAGGCCGCAGAAGGCATTGTCGAAGTGAAGTCCCGGAAAACGGGAGACATGGAGGAAGTACATGTCGACCAGCTTGAAGAAACCATTGCCAAACTTTTAAAAGCATAAAGGACAGGTGAGTGATTCACCAATTGAAAAAGCGGGCATCCATCCCTTTGGTGGATGTCCGTTTTTATGGAACGCAACTCCTAATCATTTCCTAGTATTTCTCGCCGCTATAAGCCAATCTGCTTACTATTTTATGTTATAATAACTGTTGCTAAAAAAATCGCAGGATGATTTTCAAATAGATAGGAGGGACATGATGACAGATCTTTCCTCTAAAAAGAAAGAGAGTTTCCAGGTGCTTCTGCAGCAGCTTCAGCTGACAGATGATGCTGAAGCTCAATTTTTCTATAATGCCCTGATTGACCGGGTGACTATAGAAAAAAAGTCGAAGAAATGGCATTTTTTCTTTCAGTTCGAAAAGATTATCCCTTGCAGCCTGCTGACAAGGTTCAGAACGCAGCTGGAGAAGAAATTCGCCCATATAGCGACCGTTTCCTACACAATCCATGTGCTTGAGCAAAACATCAGCGAGCAGCTTGTCCACGATTACTGGAAGAACTGTATCCAGGAAATTGATGGCATTGCTCCTCCGTTACTTAAGCTGTTAAACGAGCAGCTCCCAAGGCTGCAAGGGAATAAACTAATCCTGAATGTCCGCAATGAATTGGAAGGCCTCACTATCAAACGGAAATATTCCGGCCTAATCGCCGATATTTTCCAGTCTTTTGGTTTTCCTGTTTTGGCGATCGAAACCGAAATAATGGAGAATGCATCTTCAACGGAATTTGAAGAATTCCAAAAAGCGAAGGCAAAGGAAGACCAGGAACGTGCTTTGATGGCGATGGTGGAAATGCAGAAGAAAGAAGCGGAAAAAGACCAGGGTGACGGCTTGCCGGATGGCCCGGTTACCATCGGGTTGACCATCAAGGATGACGCCGATTTCCGCCGGCTCGAGGAAATTGTGGATGAAGAACGCCGCGTGACGGTTGAGGGATATGTATTCCATGCGGAGACGAAAGAGCTTCGCAGCGGACGAACGCTTTTAACATTTAAAATCACCGATTACACAAGCTCGATCATGGTTAAAATGTTCTCCCGCGACAAAGAAGACGCAGCCATCTTCCAGCACGTCTCAAAAGGCATGTGGCTGAAGGTCCGGGGAAGCATCCAGAACGACACCTTTGTCCGTGACCTTGTCATGATTGGAAATGATGTGAACGAAATCAAACCAAAACTTCGCCAGGACACTGCACCGGAAGGCGAAAAACGGGTTGAACTTCATCTCCATACACCGATGAGCCAGATGGATGCGGTCAGCAGTGTCAGTTCCCTCGTAGCACAGGCGAAAAAATGGGGACATAAAGCTGTCGCCATTACCGACCATGCTGTAGCTCAATCCTTCCCTGAAGCATTCGGGGCAGGCAAGAAAAACGATATCAAAATCCTGTATGGCGTTGAAGCCAATCTTGTTGACGACGGTGTGCCAATCGCCTACAACTCGACCCACCGGCTGCTTGCGGAAGACACATTTGTGGTCTTTGACGTCGAGACTACCGGGTTGTCGGCTGTCTATGACACCATTATCGAACTTGCAGGCGTTAAAGTGAAAGACGGTGAAATCATTGACCGGTTTGAATCGTTTGCCAATCCGCATCACCGGCTGTCAGCAACCATTATCGAACTGACTGGGATTACTGATGATATGGTAGAAAATGCTCCCGAAGTGGACGATGTCCTCCGGCGCTTCCATGAATGGACCGGGGATTCCATCCTTGTAGCCCACAATGCATCATTTGACATGGGCTTTTTAAATGCTGGCTACAAGAAAATCGGTCTTGGAAAATCAGCCAATCCGGTTATTGATACGCTTGAACTTGGACGGCTTCTGTATCCGGATATGAAGAACCACCGTTTGAATAACCTGGCCAAGAAACTGGATGTCGAACTTACCCAGCATCACCGTGCCATTTACGATGCGGAAGCAACAGGGTACATTCTGATGAAAATGCTCAAGGATGCTCTGGAAAAGGGAATACAGTACCATGACCAGATGAATGACTATATGGGGCAGGGAAAGGCCTACCAACGGGCACGTCCGCATCACTGCACGATTTTGGCGCAAAACGAGACAGGATTGAAAAATCTGTTCAAGCTGGTCTCGATCTCCCATCTGGAGTACTTCTACAGGGTGCCCCGCATTCCAAGGTCCATCCTTGAAAAACACCGGGAAGGCCTTTTAATCGGATCGGGATGCGACAAGGGCGAAGTTTTTGAGACGATGATGCAAAAGTCGAAGGAAGAGGCGGAAGAAGCTGCTTCATTCTACGATTATCTTGAGGTCATGCCTAAGCAGGTTTATGCCCATTTGATCGAGCTCGAACTAGTCCGTGATGAAAGGTCGCTCGAGCACATCATCACGAATATTGTCAAAATCGGCGAAAAGCTCGATATTCCAGTTGTCGCGACAGGAAACGTCCATTACCTGAATGAAAATGACAAGATATACCGCAAAATCCTTGTCAATTCACAGGGCGGCGCCAACCCGCTTAATCGCCACCGGCTTCCGGATGTGCATTTTAGGACGACGAATGAAATGCTTGATGCATTTTCATTCCTAGGGCCAGAAAAGGCGAAGGAAATTGTTGTGGCCAATTCCAATAAAATTGCCGATATGATTGATGTGATCAAGCCGATCAAGGACGACCTGTATACTCCGAAAATCGATGGCGCAGATGATGAGATGCGCAACATGAGCTATGCGATGGCAAGAAGCATCTACGGGGATGAACTGCCTGAAATCGTCGAAGCCCGGCTTGAAAAAGAATTAAAGAGTATCATCGGGCACGGATTCGCGGTTATTTACCTTATTTCCCACAAGCTTGTTAAAAAGTCGCTTGATGATGGCTACCTTGTTGGATCCAGGGGATCGGTCGGCTCCTCGTTCGTTGCGACGATGACCGAGATTACCGAGGTGAACCCGCTGCCGCCGCATTATGTCTGTCCAAAATGCAAAAAGTCGGAGTTCTTTAATGACGGGTCGGTCGGTTCCGGTTTCGACCTTCCTGACAAGGATTGCCCTGATTGCGGAATCAAATATAAAAAAGACGGCCACGACATTCCGTTTGAAACGTTCCTTGGTTTCAAGGGGGATAAGGTGCCCGACATCGATTTGAACTTTTCCGGTGAATACCAGCCAAGGGCGCACAATTATACAAAGGTGCTTTTTGGCGAGGACAATGTCTACCGTGCGGGAACCATCGGTACCGTAGCGGAAAAGACGGCCTATGGGTATGTAAGAGGCTATCAGAATGATAACAATCTGCACATGCGCGGTGCCGAAACCGACCGTCTTGTGGCAGGGTGCACCGGCGTAAAACGAACGACGGGGCAGCATCCTGGCGGAATCATCGTTGTCCCCGACTATATGGATATCTATGATTTCTCGCCGATCCAATTCCCAGCCGATTCGGCGACATCTGAATGGCGGACAACGCACTTTGACTTCCATTCCATCCATGACAACCTGCTAAAGCTTGATATTCTTGGGCACGATGATCCAACAGTCATCAGGATGCTTCAGGACCTGAGCGGCATCGATCCAAAGACGATTCCGACTGACGACCCGGAAGTCATGAAAATTTTCTCAAACACCGAATCTCTTGGAGTGACAGAAGAGCAGATCATGAGTAAAACCGGATCTTTGGGCATCCCGGAATTCGGGACAAGGTTCGTCCGCCAGATGCTTGAGGATACAAAGCCGACAACCTTTTCGGAACTCGTGCAGATCTCCGGGCTTTCCCATGGTACCGACGTTTGGCTCGGAAATGCCCAGGAACTGATCCACAACAACGTCTGTACGCTTAGCGAAGTAATCGGCTGCCGTGACGATATCATGGTCTACCTGATCTACCAGGGCCTCGAACCATCATTTGCCTTTAAAATCATGGAATCGGTCCGTAAAGGTAAAGGCCTGAGCGATGAGATGGAAGAAGAAATGCGCAAGAACAAGGTGCCTGAATGGTATATCGATTCCTGCAAAAAGATAAAATACATGTTTCCTAAAGCCCACGCCGCAGCTTATGTTTTAATGGCTGTCAGGATTGCTTATTTTAAAGTGCACCATCCGCTCCTGTATTATGCAGCCTATTTCACGGTACGGGCGGAGGACTTTGATGTCGACGCAATGGTTCGCGGATCGCAGAGCATCAGGGCCAAGGTTGAAGAAATCAACGCAAAAGGGCTGGATGCTTCAACCAAGGAAAAGAACTTGATGACGGTTCTTGAATTGGCACTCGAAATGTGTGAGCGGGGCTTCTCCTTCAAGAAGGTGGATCTTTACCGTTCAAGTGCGACAGACTTCATTATCGATGGCGATTCGCTCATCCCGCCGTTCAATTCCATCCCGGGATTGGGTACAAACGCGGCAATCAACATCGTAAAGGCTCGCCAGGAAGGGGAATTCCTTTCCAAGGAAGACCTCCAGCAGCGCGGGAAAGTGTCCAAGACCATCATTGAGTTTTTGGACAACCACGGCTGCCTGGAAGCACTGCCAGACCAGAACCAGCTGTCATTGTTCTAATTTTAAAAGTATTGAGAGGCTCATGCGTGGGCCTCTCTTTTTAAATTGGTCGGTAGAAACGGATAACGAGTGTGCTGGAGGAAATTGTGTAATAGGCTTCATTGACGTAAAAAGGGAGAGAGCGAACGGGGAAATTGCGTTAATAGCGGCCGATGGCGTAAAAAGATAGAGTGTAACTGGACAGAATTGCGTTAATGGCGGTCGTTGGCGTAAAAAGAGAGAGAGTGACAGGACGGAATTGCGTTAATAGCCTTCATTGGCGCAAAAAAAGAGAGAGCAGCCCGGGAAATTGCGTTAATAGGCTTGGTTGGCGTAAAAAGGGAGAGAGTGACAGGACGGAATTGCGTTAATAGCCTTCCTTGGCGCAAAAAAAGAGAGCGCGGCCTGGGAAATTGCGTTAATAGGCTTCGTTGGCGTAAAAAAGAGAGCGCGGCCAATAGAAATTGCGTCAATAACCTTCATCGATTGAAAATAGCGCCTCTGCACGTTTCAATCGC
>NZ_LIGG01000001.1:2283702-2476678 GCF_001273925.1 Bacillus sp. FJAT-27251
CCTCCAGCGCCTGTCGGGGCTGCCCAGGCCCCTCCGCCTTTCCTTATTTGCATTAAAATTCTGGTTATGTTATATTTTTATTGGAAATACTAAGGATAACTCTGGCAGACAAGAGTGGGGAAACCCACTCTTTCGTGTTTGTTATGCCCTTTTCGGAGGAATTTGAATACCGGAGAAAGCACCCATTCCACAAAAGGAGGGATAAAAGTGAGCAAAGTGATAGAGACGATCGAGGGCCTTGTGACGCCGATTGTGACGGATCTCGGACTGGAATTGGTTGATATAGAATATGTGAAGGAAGGCAAGAACTGGTTCCTTCGCGTGTACATTGACAAAGATAACGGTGTCGACATTGAAGAATGTGGTTTGGTCAGCGAGCGGCTGAGCGAGAAGCTTGATGCCATCGATCCGATCCCGCATAACTACTTCCTGGAGGTTTCCTCGCCTGGAGCCGAGCGTCCGCTGAAAAAGGAAAAGGATTTTCACAAGGCAATCGGGAAAAACGTATTTATCAAAACATATGAACCTATTGATGACGAGAAAACCTTTGAAGGGCTTTTGACTGCATTTGACGGTGAAACGGTGAAAGTCGAGATTAAGATTAAAACCCGCAAAAAGGAAATTGCCATTCCATACACCAAAATTGCCAGCGCCCGTTTGGCGGTCACATTCTGATAACCTGCCGGCAGAAGGAACAGCCTTAGCCTTATTAGAACTAATGATAGATAATTGAAGGGGGATTTAAATCTCATGAGCAGTGAATTGTTGGATGCTCTGACAGTGCTTGAAAAGGAGAAAGGCATATCAAGGGATGTTTTGATTGAAGCGATTGAAGCAGCGTTAGTCTCAGCATACCGGCGTAATTTTAACCAGGCTCAAAACGTCCGCATCGACTTGAATCTTGCAAATGGTTCCATGCGGGTTTTTGCAAGAAAAGAAGTGGTCGAGGAAGTATTTGATCCCCGCCTGGAGATTTCCCTTGAAGATGCCCAGCGCCTGAATCCCAACTATGCGGTTGAGGATGTAGTCGAACTCGAAGTTACACCAAAGGACTTTGGCAGGATAGCCGCCCAGACAGCGAAGCAGGTGGTTACCCAGCGGGTGCGTGAAGCGGAACGCGGCATTATTTACTCCGAATTTATTGATCGTGAGGAAGACATTATGACTGGTATCGTCCAAAGACTGGATGCCAAGTTTATTTATGTCAGCCTGGGTAAAATCGAGGCGATTTTGCCTGTGAACGAGCAAATGCCAAATKAGAGCTACAAGCCTCATGACCGGATCAAGGTCTTCATTACCAAGGTTGAAAAGACCACCAAAGGTCCACAAATCTTCGTTTCCAGAACGCACCCTGGACTTTTAAAAAGATTGTTCGAAATTGAAGTTCCTGAAATTTACGACGGTACAGTCGAAATCAAGTCTGTTGCCCGCGAAGCAGGGGACCGTTCCAAGATCTCCGTTCATTCCGACAACGCTGAAGTGGACCCGGTTGGTTCCTGCGTCGGCCCTAAAGGAACAAGGGTCCAGGCAGTGGTCAACGAGCTGAAAGGTGAAAAGATCGATATCGTGAAATGGTCCGACGATCCGGTCATCTTTGTTGCCAATGCCTTAAGCCCCTCGAAGGTGCTTGATGTGATCGTGAATGAAGAGGAAAAAGCGACAACCGTCATCGTACCCGACTATCAGTTATCCCTTGCCATTGGCAAGCGCGGGCAGAATGCAAGGCTTGCTGCCAAGCTTACCGGGTGGAAAATTGATATCAAGTCGGAAACAGACGCTCGTGAAGCAGGGATTTATCCTCGCGAAGATGGCGGGCTTTTGAATGGATACGAAGAAGAAGAAAATTTCTTTGAAGAAGACCAGGATTAAAGGGAAGAGGTAGATGAGCATGAACAGCCGAAAAAAAATTCCGATGCGAAAATGTGTTGCAACTGGCGAAATGAGGCCAAAAAAGGAGCTCATTCGTGTCGTTCGCTCTAAAGAAGGTGAAGTGTCCATCGACCCTACCGGCAAGAAATCAGGCCGCGGCGCTTATCTTTCCAAGGAAAAGGAAGCGGTCCTCCTGGCAAAGAAAAAAGGCATTCTTCCAAAACATTTGGAGGCAGATGTAGAAGAATCGATTTACGATGAGCTTCTTGACCTTATCGAAAAGGAGAAACGACCAATCTGATGAATGATCAGTGGATGTCATTGCTTGGCTTAGCCAATCGAGCACGTAAAATCATTTCAGGTGAAGAACTGGCCGTAAAAGAAATCCGTAGCGGCAGGGCAAAACTCGTTTTATTGTCCAAGGATGCATCTGCCAATACTCATAAGAAGATTACAGATAAGTGTAATTCCTATAAGGTTCCATACAAGTTGGTCGATGACCGGTACAAGCTCGGCCAGTCAATCGGCAAAGACGCCCGTGTGGTAGTAGCCCTATTGGATGATGGGTTTGCCAGGAAACTGTTGACGTTGCTCGATTAATTCTAGCGGGGGTGAAAATATGAGCAAAACACGAGTGTACGAATATGCCAAAAAGCATAATGTATCAAGTAAAGATGTAATTACAAAATTAAAAGAAATGAACATAGAAGTTTCAAACCATATGACAGCAATGGAAAGTGAAACTGTAAGGAGACTAGACGCCATTTATAATAAGGGGAACGACAAACAACCACAGCAGCAGAGAACACAGAGCAGCCAAAATTCAGGCCAGCAGCGCCCAAGCGGCCAGGGCCAGCAGCGCCCAAGCGGCCAGGGCCAACAGCGCCCAAGCGGCCAGGGCCAACAGCGCCCAAGCGGCCAGGGTCAACAGCGCCCAAGCGGCCAGGGCCAACAGCGTCCAAGCGGCCAAGGCCAACAGCGCTCAGGCGGTCAAGGCCAACAACGCCCATCAGGCCAGGGTCAACAGCGTCCAAGCGGCCAGGGCCAGCAGCGTCCAAGCGGCCAGGGCCAGCAGCGTCCAAGCGGTCAGGGCCAGCAGAGATCGGCAGGCCAGGGCCAGCAGAGACAATCAGGACAAGGTCAGCAACGCCCATCGGGTCAAGGCCAACAGCAGCGCCCAAGCGGCCAGGGTCAGCAGCGTTCAGGCCAAGGCCAGCAGCGCTCAGGCGGCCAGGGTCAGCAACGATCAGGGGGCCAAGGCGGCAAGCCCGGGAACAACCGCAACAATAATCGCAACAACAATAAATCCCGGCAGAATAACAACCGTGGTAAACAAAATCAATCCCACGCAACCCAGCCACAAATTAAAAAAGAAAGAGAACTTCCAGCCAAAATTACGTTCAGCGAATCACTGACAGTTGGCGAGCTTGCTAAAAAGCTTCACAGGGAACCATCCGAGCTTATCAAAAAGCTGTTTATGCTTGGCGTGATGGCAACCATCAACCAGGATCTTGATAAAGACGCAATTGAATTGATTTGTGCGGATTACGGTGTTGAAGTCGAGGAAGAGGTCCTAGTTGATACAACCGACCTTGAAGTCTATTTTACAATTGACGAAGATGAGAAGTTGAGCGAGCGTCCGCCAGTTGTAACGATTATGGGTCATGTTGACCACGGAAAAACGTCTACGCTTGATGCCATTCGCCACACTAAGGTGACGGCAGGGGAAGCCGGCGGGATCACTCAGCATATCGGGGCCTACCAGGTAGTCGAAAACGGCAAGAAAATCACGTTCCTTGATACACCAGGCCACGCTGCATTCACCACCATGCGTGCACGTGGTGCGAAGATCACTGATATTACCATCCTGGTAGTTGCAGCTGATGACGGTGTCATGCCGCAGACGGTTGAAGCGATTAACCATGCGAAAGCAGCAGAAGTGCCTATCATTGTGGCAATAAACAAGATGGATAAAGAGTCGGCCAATCCTGACCGTGTTATGCAGGAACTCACTGAGCACGGACTTGTTCCGGAAGCTTGGGGCGGCGACACCATCTTCGTTCCAATCTCCGCCTTGAAGGGGGAAGGAATTGACAGCCTGCTCGAAATGATACTGCTTGTCAGCGAAGTGGAAGAGTATAAAGCCAATCCTGACCGCCCGGCGGTTGGTACCGTCATTGAAGCTCAATTGGATAAAGGCCGCGGTTCTGTTGCAACGCTTTTAGTCCAAAACGGAACGCTGAAGGTCGGAGACCCGATTGTGGTCGGAAATACATTCGGGCGTGTGCGTGCTATGGTTAACGATCTTGGCCGCAGGGTAAAGGAAGCAGGACCGTCCACACCGGTAGAAATTACTGGATTGAATGACGTACCGCTTGCCGGAGACCGCTTTGTCGTGTTTGAGGATGAAAAGACAGCACGCCAAATTGGGGAAGCACGTTCAAGCCAGGCTGTCCAGGCACAGCGCAGCGAGAAAGCAAGAATCAGTCTCGATAACCTGTTTGAACATTTGAAACAAGGGGAAATGAAAGACTTAAACCTTATTGTTAAGGCCGACGTTCAAGGTTCAGTGGAGGCTGTCGCTGCAGCCCTTCAGAAACTGGATGTTGAAGGAGTCAATGTGAGGATCATCCATACTGGCGCTGGCGCCATCAATGAGTCCGATATTACCCTTGCGGCTGCCTCCAACGCCATTGTCATCGGATTCAACGTCCGTCCTGACACGAATGCGAAACGTGCGGCAGAATCAGAAGAAGTGGATATCCGTCTTCACAGGATCATCTACAAGGTCATTGAAGAAATTGAGTCAGCGATGAAAGGAATGCTTGACCCTGTTTACCAGGAAAAAGTCATTGGGCAGGCTGAAGTCCGCCAGACCTTCAAAGTATCAAAAATTGGTACCATTGCAGGTTCATATGTCACAGATGGGAAAATCACCCGTGACAGCGGCGTCCGCCTGATCCGCGACGGCATCGTGATTTTTGAAGGGGAAGTCGATGCCCTGAAGCGTTTCAAAGATGATGCGAAAGAAGTCAGCCAGGGATATGAGTGCGGAATTACAATCAAAAACTTCAATGATCTTAAAGAAGGCGATGTAATTGAAGCATATATCATGGAAGAAGTGGAACGTTAATGATTGTAGGGCTCGCTGCCTGCGAGTGTATCATTTATGACGCCCATTCCTTAAAAGAAAAGCGGGCTGTCCTGCAGCGCATCATTGCAAGACTGAAACAAAGGTACAATGTTTCCGTTTCAGAGGTCGATTACCAGGATGTCTGGCAGCGGACAAAAATCGCCATTGTGGCGGTTTCCGCTGCAAGGCAGGCAACCGAGAGGGAGTTGCAGAACGCCCTTAAGATGATTGATTCGTTTCCAGAGATTGAACGAACCATTACAGAAATAGAGTGGCTTTAAGAGGACGAGGTGATCAAACATGGCCCATAGAGTCAATCGTGTTGGAGAACAAATGAAAAAAGAACTTGGCGATATTATCGGGCGCAAGATCAAGGACCCGCGCATCGGGTTCGTCACGGTAACGGATGTCGAAGTGACAGGAGATCTCCAGCAGGCAAAAGTGTTTATCTCCGTTTTGGGCGATGACGTGCAGAAGGAAAATACCCTAAAGGCGCTAGCAAAGGCGAAAGGGTTTATCCGCACGGAAATCGGGCAGCGGATCCGACTCCGGAAAACACCGGAGATTACCTTCGAGTTCGACCAGTCGATCGATTACGGCAACCGGATTGAAACGCTGCTTCATCAGGTCCAGAATGAAGATAAGGAAAGTGAAAATCAGGATAAGGAATAGATGGATAGACATTATGTCTATCCATTTTTTTCAGTGTAAAAGTTCTGAACCCATGCGACAGGAAGGTGAACGAGTTGGAAGGCATTCTGCCATTATACAAGCCAGCGGGAATGACGTCCCATGATTGTGTATTCCGGCTGCGCAAGATTTTAAAAATGAAGAGGATTGGCCATACAGGGACGCTCGACCCGGACGTGACCGGTGTCTTGCCAATCTGTATCGGCAGGGCGACAAAGGTTGCGGAATACATAACAGACGCCGGAAAGGCATACGAAGGGGAAGTGACGCTTGGCTTCTCAACAACGACGGAGGACTCATCGGGGGAAACAATAGAGGCGAAGGATGTTGACCGGGATTTTTCCCGGGAGGAAATCCTGAAAGTGCTTGAAAGCCTTACAGGAGAAATTCAACAGACTCCGCCGATGTTTTCTGCCGTCAAGGTAGCAGGCAAAAGGCTCTATGAATATGCGCGCCAGGGAATTGAAGTGGAGCGCCCGACAAGGAACGTAACCATCTACAGGATTGAACTGCTTGATGACCGGCAAGTTTTCACGGGAAAGAACATTTCGTTCCGCTTCCGGGTCGCCTGCAGCAAAGGAACCTATATCAGGACGCTGGCGGTGATGATTGGGGAGCAGCTCGGTTATCCGGCGCATATGTCATGGCTTCAAAGGATACAGTCAGCAGGCATGGAGCTTGAGGACTGCCTGACATTCGAGGAAGTCGAGGAATTGATGGGGAAAGGTGAAATTCAGCAGGCGCTCAGGCCCCTTGAGGACGGGATTTCCTATTTGCCCAAATATCAAATAAGTGATAAAGTAGCAGGGAAAGTGAAAAATGGCGCTTTATTGGATATTCCTGAAGAACTGGCTGCCGAAGACGGGCCAATTGCTGTAGGTTTGGCAAATGGGACCGTTTTGGCCATTTACCGCAAGCACCCGCGCAAACCAGGCCTGCTTAAGCCGGATAAAGTCCTACGGAATGAGTAAAACGCTGTTTATACAGGCTTTGTCGGAAAAGGTGAGCATCATGGAATTGATTAAACTGAACCATCCTCATTCATATAAAAGAGAAGATTTCCCGCCGCTGGCTTTGGCGATGGGCTATTTTGACGGCGTCCACCTTGGACATCAGGAAGTCATTAAGTCCGCCATCGAAACGGCAGAAGAAAATGGCCTCAAAAGTGCGGTAATGACGTTCGACCCCCATCCATCCGTGGTCCTGGGCAAGAGCATCAAGCATCTCGAATACATTACCCCGCTCGAGGAAAAGGTTGCGATTATCGAACAGCTAGGTGTCGATTACCTTTTTATTGTCCATTTTACTCATGAGTTTGCGGGACTGCTCCCGCAGGAATTCATTGACGGCTATGTGATTGGCTTGAATGCGAAACAGGCGGTTGCAGGTTTTGACTTTACATACGGCAAAATGGGAAAAGGGACAATGGAAACCATCCAGTTCCATTCCAGGGGCCAGTTTGATTATACGGTCGTTCCAAAACTTTCCTCCAGCGGGGAAAAAATCAGCTCCACAGCAATCCGCACCCACCTCAAGGCAGGAGAAATGGACAAGATTCCCGGCCATCTAGGCCGCTGGTATACCACTTTCGGCACGGTGGTCCACGGAGATAAGCGAGGGCGCACCATCGGCTTTCCAACCGCCAATGTGGACGTATATGGTGACTACATCCTGCCGCCAATTGGTGTATATGCCGTTAGGATCAAGGTTAAGGGCAATTGGCATAAAGGGGTCTGCAATCTTGGCTACAAGCCGACGTTCAAGGATGAGAAAGCCAGCAGGCCAAGCGTTGAGGTCTATATTTTCGATTTCAATGAGGACATCTATGGGGAACAGGTGATGGTCGAGTGGCACCTCCGCATCCGATCCGAAAGAAAATTCGCAGGCATTGACCAGCTTGTGGAACAAATCGGCAAGGATAAGGAGGAAGCCAAAAGCTACTTTGAAAATTCTCTTCGCTAGACTTGCTTTTTACCGCGAAAAGTTGTATTCTAAAAGACGTACCAAAAATGAACCTTTGCTTGGCAAGTCGAGTCACCGACGCTTGCTCGGTAACAGGGGATATATTATAGGAGGTGAACCCGGATGGCAATCACTAAAGAACGTAAAAACGAACTGATCAGCGAGTTCAAAGTTCATGAAAATGACACTGGATCTCCAGAAGTTCAAATCGCTGTCCTGACTGAAGAAATCAACACATTGAACGAGCACTTGCGCGTTCACAAGAAAGACCACCACTCTCGTCGCGGTCTTCTAAAAATGGTAGGTAAGCGTCGTAACCTTTTGACTTACCTTCGCAACAAAGACGTTTCACGTTACCGTGAACTAATCAACAGGCTTGGTTTGCGTCGATAATTTTTACAAAAGCGGGATTTTTTCCCGCTTTTTTATTGTGTAATAAACTAAATTAAGTATAAAATTACTTACATAACCTTTATTGCTTATTAGAGATGGTTTTTTCGGTACATAATAAATAATGAGGCATTTCCTCGGGACAGGCTGGATGGCCCCCGAGGCAAACGATGTTTTAATTTTTTTGAGACAGGTAAAGTTTGAATAGGACAGTTTTAATACTGATGCTATACAGAATGCTTGCAGCTGAAAAGGATATTTGATTGGCTGCCAATAGGATTTAGGTAAGAGAGGGGCTTAATAAATGGAACAGGAAAAACAAGAGTTTTCAATTGACTGGGCCGGCCGTAAACTAAGTGTTGAAATCGGCCAGCTGGCAAAGCAGGCGAACGGCGCGGTCCTCGTGAGGTATGGCGATACAGCCGTACTCAGCACAGCTACGGCATCAAAAGAACCAAAGAATCTGGATTTTTTCCCGCTGACTGTCAACTATGAAGAGCGTCTATATGCTGTTGGGAAAATCCCTGGAGGGTTTATCAAAAGGGAAGGGCGCCCAAGTGAAAAGGCCATTCTTGCCAGCCGCTTGATCGACCGTCCAATCCGCCCGCTATTTGCAGACGGATTCCGAAATGATGTCCAGGTCATCTCCATTGTCATGAGTGTGGATCAGGATTGTCCTTCGGAAATGGCTGCCATGCTGGGGTCTTCCTTGGCGCTGTCCGTATCGGACATTCCGTTTGGAGGCCCGATTGCAGGTGTGATCGTCGGCCGGGTCGACGGCAAATTCATTATCAATCCCACTGTCGAAGAAACGGAAAAGAGCGATATGCATCTGACGGTTGCCGGCACAAAGGATGCCATTAACATGGTGGAAGCCGGTGCGGAGGAAGTGCCAGAGGAAGTCATGCTTGAAGCGATCATGTTTGGACATGACGAGATCAAGCGTTTGATCGCATTCCAGGAAGAAATCGCTGCCAAAGTCGGCAAAGAAAAAATGGAAATCCAATTATACGAGCTGGATAAAGATCTCGAAGCGGAAATTCGTGAACTGTGTGAGCAGGACATGATATCCGCAATCCAGGTAAAGGAAAAGCATGCACGCGAAGATGCCATTAAGGAAGTTAAAAACCGCGTCGTTGCCAAGTACGAAGAAGAAGAGAGTGAAGAGTCTGACCTGAAACAGGTCAAGCAGATTCTTGATAAAATTGTCAAAGGTGAAGTGCGCCGTTTGATTACGGAAGAAAAGGTCCGTCCTGATGGCCGCGGTGCCGAGGAAATCCGCCCGCTGTCCTCTGAAGTCGGCCTTCTGCCGCGCACGCACGGCTCCGGATTGTTTACAAGGGGACAAACCCAGGCATTGAGCATCTGTACGCTTGGCGCCATGGGAGATGTTCAGATCCTTGACGGTCTTGGACTGGAAGAGGAAAAGCGTTTCATGCACCATTACAACTTCCCGCTGTTCAGCGTCGGGGAAACAGGACCGATCCGCGGACCTGGCCGCCGCGAAATTGGACACGGTGCATTGGGTGAACGTGCTCTTGAAGTCGTCATTCCTTCCGAAAAGGAATTTCCTTATACCATCCGCCTAGTTTCTGAAGTGCTTGAATCCAATGGTTCCACTTCCCAGGCGAGTATCTGTGCCAGCACCCTGGCAATGATGGATGCAGGTGTGCCTCTTAAGGCACCGGTTGCCGGAATTGCAATGGGTCTAGTGAAGTCCGGTGATCATTATACAATTCTGACCGATATCCAGGGGATGGAAGACCATCTTGGCGATATGGACTTTAAAGTGGCAGGTACAGCGAAAGGTGTTACTGCCCTGCAAATGGACATCAAGATTGAAGGCCTTTCCCGCGAGATTTTGGAAGAAGCTCTTCAGCAGGCGAAGAAAGGGCGCATGCAGATTCTTGAATCCATGCTTGCAACCATCGCAGAGCCGCGTGAGCAGCTTTCCAAGTATGCTCCTAAGATTCTGACCATGACGATCAATCCGGATAAAATCCGTGATGTTATTGGGCCAAGCGGTAAGCAAATCAATAAGATCATCGAAGAAACAGGCGTTAAAATCGATATTGAACAGGATGGAACCGTCTTTATCGCTTCAGTTGATGCCGAGATGAATCAAAAGGCCAAAAAGATCATCGAAGATATTGTCCGTGAGGTTGAAGTGGGCCAGACCTATCTTGGGAAGGTAAAACGTATTGAAAAATTCGGCGCCTTCGTTGAAATCTTCAATGGCAAGGACGGACTTGTCCATATTTCCGAGTTGGCTGAAGAACGCGTAGGCAAAGTGGAAGACGTAGTCAAGATTGGCGACGAGCTTTTGGTCAAAGTAACCGAAATCGACCGCCAGGGACGCGTCAACCTAAGCCGCAAGGCGATTTTAAAAGAGCAGCGCGAAAAAGAAGAGCAAAATAAATAAAGGTAAGTTTGTTCAAGCCGGGTGTATTCCCGGCTTGTTTAATTTTATAAGAGGATACATTGGATTAAAAAAAGCTGCATTGTTCTACCTTGTCCTCCCGGTACATATTTTGTTACTAAGGGAGGGCATGAACATATGAAAAAATTCATTTTACTCACCGCGTTCCTCATCGGCGCGTGGTTTTTGGCAAGCAATTCTTTTACCCATAAGTACCTGTCGCATTTAAAAACCAATTCTGCAGCGGTATCTGTGCATGAGAATCCGCTTTATAGGGAAATAGAAACAAAAGCGCCCCAATACGAAGTAAAGCCGGAAGATGCAAAAATCGATCCGGTATGGAAAGCTATTCCTGGCTATAATGGCTTGAAGGTCGATGTCGCGAAGTCATACAGCAAGATGAAAAAGGATGGTGAATTTTCACGCGAGCTGCTTGTTTTTGAAGAGGTCAGCCCAAAGGTCCACCTCTCCGATTTGCCCCCGGCTGCCATTTACAAGGGCCACCCTGAAAAGCCGATGGTCAGCTTCATTATCAATGTGGCCTGGGGAAATGAGTATCTTTCCGATATGCTAGCCATATTAAAAAGACATCATGTAAAGGCTGATTTTTTCCTTGAGGGAAGATGGGTCAAGAACAATCCGGACCTTGCCAAAATGATCGCCGACGCCGGCCACGATGTTGGCAACCATTCTTTCACCCACCCGGATATGAAGAGTCTCTCCCCTGCTAAAATTAATGAGGAAATTGCGAAGACAAATGACGTGATCGAAGCAACAACTGGAAAGATGCCCAAATGGTTTGCTCCGCCGAGCGGCTCCTATAAAGAGGAGGTTGTCAAAATTGCAGCTGCCCATAGACTTGGTACGGTAATGTGGAGCGTAGATACAATCGACTGGCAAAAACCATCACCAGAGGTATTAATATCGCGGGTTAACGGAAAACTCCACAATGGAGCGATGATTCTCATGCACCCTACTGACTCGACAGCCAAGGCCCTGGACCGACTGATCACTGAAATTAAAGCCAGAAACCTTGAAATTGGCACGGTTACGGAAATGCTGAGTGAAAAGCGAATTTTGAAAAATTGATAGAAATATGAAATAAAACCGTAAATTTGGAAAAAGTAACAAAAATGAAATATACTAAGATATTGCAGGTATAGTTATTTTGCAGCTCTTTTCCAGAGGAGGAATTTATTTGATTAAGAAATATACATGCCAAAATGGAGTACGAATCGTACTTGAACAAATTCCCACTGTCCGGTCGGTTGCCATTGGTGTATGGATTGGCACGGGATCACGGAATGAAACACCAGAGAATAATGGGATATCCCACTTCCTGGAGCATATGTTCTTCAAGGGAACAAAAACCAGGTCGGCAAAAGAAATCGCAGAGTCTTTTGACAGTATTGGCGGACAGGTTAATGCCTTTACATCAAAAGAATATACCTGCTATTACGCAAAGGTTCTCGATAACCACTCTCAGTTTGCGCTGGAAGTGCTTGCAGATATGTTTTTCAACTCGACATTTGAAACAGGTGAATTGAATAAGGAAAAGAATGTCGTTTATGAAGAAATCAAGATGTATGAAGACACACCTGATGATATCGTTCATGATTTGCTTAGCAAAGCCATTTACAATGACCATTCTCTCGGTTATCCGATCCTCGGTACGGAGGAAACATTGAATACGTTTACCAGCGATACGTTAAACGAATATATGCATAACACGTATACTCCGGGAAATGTGGTCATTTCAGTAGCGGGCAATGTGCCGGAAGCGTTTATTTCCAATGTTGAAAAGCTGTTTGGCTCCTATGAAGCAGGAGAAGAAGGTATCGAGTACCACGCTCCATCTTTCCATGCCAACCAGGTTTCCCGCAAAAAGGAGACAGAACAAGCGCACCTTTGCATCGGCTTCGAAGGCCTGAAAATTGGACATGAAGATATCTACAGCCTGATTGTCCTTAACAATGTCCTTGGAGGCAGCATGAGCAGCCGTTTGTTCCAGGATGTCAGGGAGCAGCGGGGTCTCGCATATTCCGTTTTTTCCTATCACTCCGCCTACAAGGACAGCGGTGTAGTCACCATTTATGGCGGCACCGGGGCCAAGCAGCTTGATGTGCTGTTTGAAACGGTCCAGGAGACCCTTGCCAAGCTGCGTCAGGAGGGAATCACCGATAAGGAACTGAACAACAGCAAGGAGCAGCTGAAGGGCAGCCTGATGCTCAGCCTGGAAAGCACGAACAGCCGCATGAGCCGGAATGGCAAAAATGAGCTGATGCTTGGACGCCATCGTTCACTTGATGAAATTGTCCAGCAGATTGACGAGGTTTCAAAGCTAAGCGTTGACGGACTGGCCAATAAAATCTTTACCGATCGATATTCAATTGCGCTCATCAGTCCCGATGGCAATCTGCCAAAAGGAATATAAGAAAAGCGGAAGCGCCTTCGGAACAATCTAAAAGCGGATTGTTCCTGTGATGCTTATTCTAGGAAGCTTTCCCTTAGTGCTCAGCCCCGACCAGCATAAGACGCTCCAGAATAGAAGGCGTTCTTTGCCTTCAATTCTGGAGTGGCTTATGACCTCGAGCTGCTCAAAGCTCCGCTTATCGCAAGATACTCACGGAAGCTATTCAAGGATGAAAACTGGCTAGGCGCTGGAGCTGGACATCTATCCAATTGTTGAAGTTCATGCTTAGTTTTCAAGAAAAAAACCTGTCACTCTGTGACAGGTTTTTTTCTTTGAGCTACTCTAATCCTGCCTTCTAATACATATAGTGTAATGGGACACCGAAAGGAGGGGCAGGAATGCGGCTTAGCGAATTGGGCGGCAAGGAAATTGTCGATGTCAAAAAAGCAGAGCGCCTTGGCGTGCTGGGACAGACGGACCTGGAGATCAATGAACGGACCGGGCAGGTGGAAGCTCTGGTCATTCCTTCGCTGAAATGGTTTGGCCTTAAAAGGCAGGGCGGGGAAATGCGGGTGCCATGGCGGCATATCAAAAAAATTGGGGCTGACATGGTGATTATCGACATACCGGAAGAAGATTAGGCTGGCGCCTGTGCCGGCTTTTTTTTATTTTCCTTATACCCCTCTCCTCCGACCATTTTTATCAGGAAAACTCACACTGCGGGCGTCTGTAACATATGATGTGGAAGTAGTTCAATATCCTGTTGTACTAATAAAAAGAAGGTGATTATTCTCATGCTGACAGGAATGCAGATCGCTGTGATTGGCGGTGATGCCAGGCAGCTGGAGATTATCCGGAAGCTGACCGAGCTCGATGCCAAACTGTCACTGATAGGCTTTGAGCAATTGGATCACGCTTTTACAGGAGCATCAAAAGAAAAAATTTCTGAAATAGATTTCTCAGTGCAGGATGCACTTATATTGCCAGTACCCGGCACCAATCTTGAAGGCCAGGTTGAAACGGTCTTTTCAAGCGAGAAGGTGGTGCTGACAAAAGAAATGCTGGATACTCTGCCTTCCCATGCAGTCATTTACTCGGGAATCAGCAATTCATATCTGGACGGTATTACCAAGGAAGCGAACAAGAAGCTTGTTCAATTGTTTGAACGGGATGATGTGGCCATCTACAATTCGATTCCAACAGTCGAAGGAACGATCATGATGGTGATTCAGCATACCGATTTTACCATTCATGGTTCCCGTGTGGCCGTCCTGGGCCTTGGGAGGGTGGGAGTGAGTGTAGCCCGGACATTCCATGCCCTGGGAGCAAAGGTAAAGGTCGGAGCAAGGAAAAGCGAGCATTTAGCGCGGATTACAGAAATGGGGCTTGCTCCTTTCCACCTTAATGATCTGGCGGCCGAAGTGAAGGACATCGATATCTGTATTAATACGATCCCGACCCAGATTGTGACAGCATCGGTGATTTCAAAAATGCCAGCCCATACCCTTATCATTGACCTGGCTTCCAAGCCGGGCGGTACTGATTTCCGCTATGCCGAGAAAAGGGGTATCAAGGCACTGCTGGCTCCCGGCCTGCCGGGAATTGTTGCACCTAAGACCGCCGGGCAAATTCTTGCAAATGTCCTCGTCCAACTGCTTGATGAAGATATCAATAACAGGAAGGGAGACTAAAACATGAGCTTAAAAGGAAAAAGAATCGGTTTTGGGCTGACGGGTTCCCATTGTACCTACGATGCTGTATTTCCTGAAATCGAAAAGCTGGTTAAAGAGGGAGCAGAAGTGGTCCCGGTCGTTTCCTATACGGTCCAATCTACTGATACAAGGTTCGGCAACGGCGAAGACTGGGTGAAGCGAATTGAAGAGTTGACAGGCAATAACGTCATTAATTCAATCGTGAAAGCTGAGCCGCTCGGACCGAAACAGCCGCTCGACTGCATGGTCATTTCCCCTATGACGGGAGTCTCCATGAGCAAGTTTGCCAACGCGATGAATGATTCGCCGGTTCTGATGGCCGCAAAAGCCACGCTGAGGAACCAAAAGCCTGTCGTCCTGGGCATTTCCACAAATGATGCACTCGGATTGAATGGTGTAAACCTCATGAGGCTGATGGCTACAAAGCATGTTTATTTTATTCCATTCGGCCAGGATGATCCTGAAAATAAACCCAATTCAATGGTGGCAAGAATGGGAATGACGAGGGATACGATTTTAGCTGCGATGAACGGCCGCCAGCTTCAGCCGGTCATTGTGGAAAGATTCCTCGACAAAGAATAACTCTTTTCCACGTTAATAGAATAAAATCCTCTTTCCTTCACCAGTGAATATGATAAAATAAATGAAACTATCAAAGCGGCAGAATAATTTTGGAAGCGGAGGCGACTGCTTAGCGCCGACCAGCGCTGGAGGACTGGCAGGKGAAGTCGTTCTTTGACTTCATCGGTCGGTCTGAACTAGAAAAGCGGAGCCGACTGTTCAGAAGCGATAGGCGTAAGACAGAATTCGCAAGAAGGCGTTGTTTGCCTTCTGAAGAATTATGGCTTACGACCCGAGCTCCTAGGAGGCAACGCCAGACAAGCGTCTCGAGGGGCTAGGAGCCGCAGCTGGACAACCAAGAGAATGGGTCTGCCGCTAAAGCTTATATTGGCCCGGCAGCAGCCGGTTTAAATTATATTTGGAAGGGGAACTTAGTAATGCCGCAAGAAAGAGGATTCCACGTAGCAGTAGTTGGCGCAACCGGAGCTGTTGGCCAGCAGATGATTCAAACTTTGGAAAGCCGCAGTTTTCCAATCTCAAAAATAACTTTGCTGTCCTCCGCCCGCTCAGCAGGGAAAAAGGCTGTTTTTAATGGACAGGAAGTTACGATAGAAGAAGCGAAGCCTGAAAGTTTTGAAGGTGTAGACATTGCCCTTTTTAGTGCAGGCGGCAGTATTTCCAAAGTGCTTGCACCTGAAGCTGTTAAACGCGGGGCCATTGTGGTGGATAATACTAGCGCGTTCCGCATGGCTCAGGATGTACCGCTAGTCGTCCCGGAAGTCAATGCTGATGACCTGAAGAACCATAATGGCATCATTGCCAACCCAAATTGTTCGACAATCCAGATGGTTGTGGCACTCGAGCCGCTCCGCCAAAAATTCGGACTGAAAAAAGTCATCGTTTCCACTTATCAAGCCGTTTCCGGTGCAGGAGCAGCAGCTGTTTCCGAAATGGAAGAACAAACGCGCGCCATCCTCGAAGGCAAGGAAGCCGAGGCGAACATCCTTCCGGTTGGCTCCCTCGATAAACACTATCAGATTGCCTTCAATGCCATTCCGCAAATTGATAAGTTTGAAGAGAACGGATTTACATTTGAAGAAATGAAAATGATCAATGAAACAAAGAAAATCATGCGTCATCCGGAGCTGGAAGTAGCAGCAACCTGTGTCCGCCTGCCGGTTGGCACAGGCCATTCCGAGTCCGTTTATTTTGAGCTCGATACCGATGGGGTCAGCGCGGCTGACATCAAGACCTTGCTGGCAGAAGCTCCCGGAGTTGTTCTCCAGGATGACCCGTCCCAGCAAATCTACCCAATGCCTGCATATTGTGTAGGAAAAAATGATGTATTTGTCGGCAGGGTCCGCAAAGATCTTGACAATGAAAAAGGATTCCATATGTGGGTTGTTTCCGATAACCTGCTAAAAGGAGCCGCCTGGAACTCTGTCCAGATTGCTGAAACACTGATCGAGCTTGGTTTGGTAAAATAATAAACAATGCAGTCCATACTCTCGGTTTCAGAAACAGAGAGCAATTCCAGAGGTGTTAAAATGAAAATAGTCGTCCAGAAGTTTGGCGGAACATCGGTTCGCGATGAACAGAGCCGGTTCCATGCGATTAAGCATATAAAACAAGCCATTGAAGACGGAAATAAGGCAGTGGTCGTCGTTTCGGCAATGGGAAGGAAAGGGGAGCCCTATGCAACGGATACCCTTCTTTCCCTTGTTGGCGGCACTACAGGAGGTTTAAAGCCCAGGGAAGTAGATCTGCTGCTTTCCTGCGGAGAAATCATCTCCAGCGTTGTATTTACGGATGCCCTTCATCGGGAAGGGATCAGGGCTACGGCATTGACCGGAGCCCAGGCTGGATTTTTGACCAATGGGGAACATACAGGTGCCAAGATCCTTGAGATGCAATGCGATCGGCTCTTGAAGGAGTTGGAATCCGTGGATGTTGCCGTTGTTGCCGGATTCCAGGGAGCAGCACCAAACGGGGACGTGACCACAATAGGCAGGGGCGGAAGCGATACTTCTGCAGCGGCCCTGGGTGCGGCGCTTAATGCCGAATTCATTGATATCTTTACAGATGTGGAAGGAATCATGACCGCAGACCCGAGGATAGCCGAAAATGCGCGGCCCCTCTCGGTCGTCACGTATACAGAAGTTTGCAACATGGCCTACCAGGGTGCCAAAGTCATCCATCCGCGGGCCGTGGAGATTGCGATGCAGGCCAAGGTGCCAATCCGCATCCGTTCCACCTATTCCGACAGCCTGGGAACCCTTGTCACTGCCGGCATGAAGCAAAACAAAGGCAGCGACATCAAGGAGCGTCCGGTAACAGGAATCGCCCATATGGCCAGTGTCACCCAGGTCAAAGTCTTCGCCAGGAAGGATCAGTACAACCTTCAAAGTGAAGTATTCAAAGCGATGGCCAATGAAAATATCTCAGTGGATTTTATCAATATTTCACCGAATGGCGTCGTTTATACGGTTAGCGCAGAGATGACGGAACGGGCTTTGGACGTATTGAGAACACTTGGACACGAGCCGCAGATTGAGCGCAATTGTGCAAAGGTTTCGGTTGTTGGAGCCGGAATGGCGGGCGTGCCGGGGGKTACCTCAAAAATTGTGACCGCTCTTTCCGAAAAAGGCATTCGCATTTTGCAGTCCGCTGACAGCCATACGACCATCTGGGTCCTTGTCAAGGAAGAAGATCTTGTACTGGCAGTCAACGCCCTGCACGATGCCTTCCAGCTGGAAGAGGCCCAGCCATACGAACACAACCAATAAAGGAGTGGGGAACATGGTCCGTTTTGGACGCATCTCGACCGCTATGGTCACGCCATTTGACAGCAAGGGACATGTCGATTTTTCAAAGACGACACAGCTTGTCAACCATTTGATTGAGAACGGGACAGAATCGATTGTTGTCGCAGGGACTACCGGCGAGTCTCCTACCTTGTCAAAAGAAGAAAAAATCGCCTTGTTCAGCCATGTAGTCAAAGTCGCTGACAAGCGCGTGCCTGTCATCGCAGGAACAGGCAGCAATAACACTTATGCAACAATCGAGCTCACGAAAAAAGCTGCCCAGCTGGGCGTCGACGGCATCATGATCGTAGCCCCGTACTATAATAAACCCAGCCAGGAAGGTCTTTACCAGCATTTCAAGGCAGTGGCTGAAAGCACGGATCTGCCTGTGATGGTGTATAATATTCCTGGTCGTTCGGTCGTCAACATCCAGCCCGAAACCATCATCCGACTCGCTGAAATCCCGAACATCGTTTGTGTGAAGGAAGCCAGCGGCGACCTGAATGCAATGACGAAAATCATCGCCAATACCCCGGATGACTTTCTCCTGTACAGCGGAGATGACGGCATGACGCTGCCAGTTCTCTCGATTGGGGGAGTCGGAGTCGTCTCGGTGGCTGCGCATGTAATTGGAAATGAGATGCAGGAAATGGTTCAGGCATTTTTGGAAGGCCGCCATCAGGAAGCCGCACAGCTCCATCAAAAGCTGCTGCCGCTAATGCTGGGACTTTTCGCCGCACCAAGTCCTTCCCCCGTAAAAACAGCTCTCCAGCTGCAGGGAATGGATGTCGGCGGAGTAAGGCTCCCGCTTGTTCCCCTTAATGAACAAGAACGGTCAGCGCTCATGAAATTATTAGGAAAGTAAAAAACGCGAGGAAGCAACCAGCCAGTGTTGGCTGGTTGTTTTTTTATGAGGGGTGTGACCCGTCAGATACCATTTTGCAGTTGTGATTGGAAAAGGGCACTGAGCCGGCTTGTCAGATACCATTTTGGCGGCTGTGCTTGGAAAAAGGGCACTGAGAGGTCGCGTCAGAACCCATTTTGGGCGTTATGATGGAAAAAGGGGCACTGAGAGGTCGCGTCAGAACCCATTTTGGGCGTTATGATGGAAAAAGGGGCACTGAGAGGTCGCGTCAGAACCCATTTTGGGCGTTATGATGGAAAAAGGGGCACTGAGAGGTCGCGTCAGAACCCATTTTGGGCGTTATGATGGAAAAAGGGGCACTGAGAGGTCGAGTCAGAACCCATTTTGGGCGCTGTGATGGAAAAAGGGGCACTGAGAGGTCGTGTCAGAACCCATTTTGGGCGCTGTGATGGAAAAAGGGGTCCTGAGAGGTCGCGTCAGTACCAATTTTCACCGCACCGATTGAAAAAGGGGCACTGACACGGTATCAACAGTCAACTGGTGTACTCTCCAACAAGTATATTTGCAGGCAGGTTTGCACTACGCTGGGCGATTTAAGTTGTAAACCATTTCTTCCTTCAAGTATAATAACTATAACTGGTCATGGACGGCCCAATTCAACTTAGGAGGAAGCTTAAAATTGAATACTAGAAAAAATGAGAGCATCAGAGTGATCGCTCTGGGCGGTGTAGGAGAAACCGGCAAAAATATGTATCTTACAGAAGTGGACGGAGATATCTTCATTGTTGATGCCGGTTTGATGCTGCCAGAAGATGAGATGCTCGGAATTGATATTGTCATTCCTGACATATCTTATTTGGCAGAGAATAAAGACAGAGTAAAAGCGATATTTTTGACTCATGGACATGAAGACCATATTGGGGCACTTTCTTATGTGCTTAAGCAAATTCAAGTTCCGGTTTATGGAACCAAGCTCACTCTGGCTTTGGCCAGGGAGAAGATGAAAGAGCAGGAACACAGCGGCAAAGTTGATTTCAGGGAAATCCATTCAGGTTCACGCCTGAAATTCGATGCCGTTGCCGTTACCTTTTTTAAAACCAACCACAGCATTCCAGATTCGGTTGGGGTATGCATCCACACCTCGGAGGGGGCGATCGTGCATACAGGCGACTTTAAATTCGACCAGGCCGCAGCAAAGCACTACCAGCCTGAAGTCGGAAAAATGGCCAATATTGGAGACAAGGGCGTCCTCTGCCTCCTTTCTGACAGCACGGAAGCAGAGAAGCCAGGGTATACGATTTCCGAAGCGGTCGTTGCCCGCGAGTATTATGATCTTTTCTACAAGGCGAAAGGCCGGCTGATTGCCTCTTGTTTCGCTACTGACCTAAGCCGTCTGCAGCATATCTTTAACAGTGCACGTGACAGCAGGAGAAAAGTAGCGATGGTCGGCAAAAGCCTTAAGCGGACCGTCGAAATCTCAAGGAACCTTGGGTACCTTGAGGTGGATGAAGAACTTATATGCTCGGTTACGGAGCTTAAACATCTTCCTGATGATGAGATTGTTGTTTTAATTGCCGGCAATCAGGGAGAGCCAATTGAAGCTCTCCAAAAAATGGCCAGGCAGACCCATCCACAAGTCAATATCCAAAAAGGGGATACCGTCCTGATTCCTGTTTCACCGCTCAGCTCGAGCGAGGTCTTTCTGAACAAGACGATTGATATGCTGTTCCGTGCAGGAGCGGATGTATACGCGGGCAAGAGGATTGTGGATGTATCAAGCCATGGAAGCCGGGAAGAGCTTAAGTTCATGATTAATCTGATGAAACCAAAATACTTCATTCCGGTGCACGGGGAGTATAAAATGCTAAAGGCGCACAGCCATATTGCCAAGGAGTGCGGCATTCCCGACAGCCACATCATCATACCTGACCGCGGGAGTGTCATCGAAATTACCCCGGAAAAAATCCGTTCAACGGAACGTGTAACTGCCGGAAACGTCCTGATCGACGGTATTGGTGTAGGAGACGTTGGAAACATCGTCCTCAGGGACAGGAAGCTTCTTTCCCAGGATGGCGTCCTAATTGTGGTCGTTACGCTCAACAAAGCGGAACGCAAGATTGCGGCGGGCCCTGAAATCATCTCCCGCGGCTTTGTCTATGTACGGGAATCGGAAAAACTGATGAAGGATTCCGAAATCCTCGTCAAGGAGATTGTTGAAAAGGTAATATCCAGGGATTCCTTTGACTGGGCTGGCCTCAAGCAGGACATGAGGGAGGGCCTAAGCCGCCATTTGTATGATAAAACAAAGCGCAGGCCAATGATTATGCCGATTCTTATGGAAGTGAAGGCATAAGCCAGCCCCTGTTAAAGCGGAAAGAGACCCCGGATTTATTTTAATAAACAAAAATGCTTGGAGGCATCTCCAAGCATTTTTTATGCAAAATTTAGTTTAGAACGTCGCATTTACTGGGCGGGTGAAAAATAAGCGTAAGAATTCCGCTTAAATTGGGAAATACAGATATTTCCCGGGATATAAAAGGAGTTTTTCCGCTTATGCTCATAAAAACCACTAGATTTAGCTTTTAATTGAACAGTTAATCGGAATTTATCCGCTTATTATTGCTTCTTTAGCCCCTGTTATTTACCTTAACCGGAATTTCTCCGTCTATAATTCCTCCCACCCTTCCCCCGCCTGTACAAGTCATCAGCAAAGAATAAAAAAATCACTCAATCTTTTCAAATGAACACCCGCAAACCCGTTCAAGATTCCCTTCAGCTGTCTTTTCTTTTGCGCTCATGATTCCTCCCAAAAAAGTCCATACTAAAGTCATCATGTCTACAGGGGGTAAAAATGGATGCGTATGAACGAAAGTAATCCGGACAAACATGAAGGGCAAAAGGATGAAAAACCTTCATCCCTGCTTGAAAAAATACAGCAGCTTGGCCAGACGAATGTGCCACAGCTTTCGCAGGACAGCAAAATTCACTGCCTGACCATTGTGGGACAAATTGAGGGGCATGTCCAGCTGCCTCCACACAATAAAACAACCAAATATGAACATTTGATTCCCCAGCTCGTCGCCATTGAGCAAAATCCGAATATCGAAGGCCTGATGGTGATTTTGAATACAGTGGGAGGCGATGTGGAAGCAGGTTTGGCCATCTCAGAGATGATTGCTTCCTTATCCAAGCCATCTGTTTCCATTGTCCTGGGGGGAGGCCATTCAATTGGCGTTCCGATTGCTGTCTCCTGCGACTATTCCTATATTGCCGAAACAGCCACGATGACAATTCATCCCATCAGGCTTACCGGCCTTGTCATTGGGGTGCCGCAAACCTTTGAATATCTCGACAAGATGCAGGAAAGAGTGATTAAGTTTGTCACTAAGAATTCGAATATTGCAGAGGAAACCTTTAAGGAGCTCATGTTCGCAAAAGGAAACCTGACCAGGGATATTGGAACAAATGTAGTCGGTGCTGATGCAGTGGAAACAGGACTAATCAATGAAGTGGGCGGAATTGGCCAGGCCATGGCCAAACTGAATGAGCTGATTGACCTTAGAAAGCAGTCCCAGGAAGGGATGGTACAATGATTTTATATACGATGATGCCTGAGGAAATGATTTTCCCGGCTGAAAACCAAGAGAACGCTTCTCCGCTCATGATGAATTATAATGGTGTCCCCGTTCTTGCCGAGATGGCAGATGGGGGGAGTTACCGCATCGTTCGCATCCTTAGCACCGACCCGTCCCATTTCCTCAAGCCGGATTGTGCACCAGGAACAAAAATTTCGTTCCTGTAGAACGAATGTTTGGGCAACCTTACAGGCCATTATGGTATAATAAGGACAAATTCCATGAACAGCAGCCGAGCAAGGCTGCTTCTTTTCTTCCTGGGGATACTGTATTGTTCATGATGAATGAAGACTAGATTGTTAGGTGATAGAATGGCAAAAAAGAAAAGACGGCAAAAGAGCCGCAAAAACGACAATATCAAGACTACGTTGAAATATGAGCTAAGCGGCCTGATCCTGCTTGCCCTGGCCATCATCGCCATGGCAGAAATGGGTGCAGTCGGAAAGGCGGCCGTCTTATTTTTCCGTTTCTTCATGGGCGAGTGGTACATGCTCGGCCTTATTGGACTTGTCGTTTTCAGCGTTTATGTAATGTGGAAACGACAGCTGCCCTTTCTGCTGCAAATCAAGCTTTTTGGTACATACTTGATAATTGGGGCAATTCTTTTGCTCAGCCATGTAACTCTTTTTGAACTGCTTTCAAATGGGGGAAAATTTGAGAATGCAAGTGTGATTGCGAATACATGGGAACTGTTCAGGATGGAAGCCAAAGGGGAAACAAGCACAGTAGACCTTGGCGGCGGAATGATCGGCGCGGTTCTGTTTGCGATGTTCTATTTCCTGTTTGATGCGGCAGGCTCCCAGCTGATTGCTTTTCTGGCCATCCTGATTGGAATCACCCTTATCACGGGCCGGACTTTCGGAGATGCAGCCGGAAAGATGATCACCGGGACAGGATCTTTCATTGCAAGACAGTGGAAAGCATTCATTGAGGACATGAAGATGTGGCAGGAAAATCAGAGCCGGAAAAAAGCCGAGCGGATGGAAGCGAAGAAAATCGAACAGCAGGAGAAAGCCGCAGCCCCATCTGCTCCTGCTTCCCCGGCCCAGCCAGGGACTGACCAGGAAACATACGAACCCTCTGAACCAATCATTTCCAGCTTTGCGGAACGGGCCTATCCTGAACAAGAGGATAAGGAATCGGCGTTGGCCGCTGCTCAGCTTGAGAAGAGCCAGGCAGAGGCCGGAGAGAAGAGCAAGTCCAAAAAACAGGGTGGCAAAAGCGTGGATGGTGTGGAGGAGGAAGAAAATGTGCCTCCAATTGCTTTCACGGAAGTGGAAAATGCCGCCTATGAGCTGCCGCCTGTAAACCTGCTCAAGCTCTCCAATAAAACAGACCAGAGCGGGGAATACGAATTAATCCATGCGAATGCGGCAAAGCTCGAGCGCACGTTCCAAAGTTTTGGCGTTAAGGCACGGGTCACACAGGTTCATCTTGGTCCAGCCGTAACAAAATACGAGGTCCATCCCGATGTAGGTGTAAAGGTAAGCCGGATTGTAAGTCTTCAGGATGATTTGGCCCTTGCGCTGGCTGCAAAGGATATCCGGATTGAGGCGCCGATTCCCGGCAAATCGGCAATCGGGATTGAAGTGCCAAATTCGGAAGTGGCAATGGTATCCTTAAGAGAAGTACTTGAAGCCAGACATCAGAATAAACCGGGTGCCAAGCTGCAAATCGGCCTTGGCCGGGATATTACCGGTGAAGCAGTGCTTGCCGAACTGAACAGGATGCCCCACCTGCTTGTAGCCGGAGCTACGGGCAGCGGGAAGAGTGTGTGCATCAACGGTATTATTACAAGCATTCTCATGAAGGCAAAACCTCATGAAGTGAAACTGATGATGATTGACCCTAAAATGGTCGAGCTGAATGTGTATAACGGAATTCCCCATCTGCTCGCCCCGGTGGTTACAGAGCCCAAGAAAGCTTCCCAGGCGCTGAAAAAGGTTGTCAGCGAGATGGAGCGCCGGTATGAACTATTCTCCCATACGGGAACAAGGAATATTGAAGGATACAATGAGTACGTAAGAAGGCATAATGCCGAAGAAGAAGCCAATCAGCCTTTGCTGCCATACATTGTCGTCATCGTTGATGAGCTTGCCGACCTGATGATGGTCGCCTCATCCGATGTCGAAGATTCGATAACAAGATTGGCCCAGATGGCCCGTGCCGCGGGGATTCACTTGATCATAGCCACACAGCGTCCTTCCGTTGATGTCATTACCGGTGTCATTAAAGCCAATATTCCATCGCGGATCGCGTTTGCGGTTTCATCGGCAACCGATTCAAGAACGATTCTCGATATGGGCGGTGCCGAAAAGCTTCTCGGCCGCGGCGACATGCTGTTCCTTCCTGTCGGTGCATCGAAGCCTGTCCGTGTGCAGGGGGCATATTTATCTGATGAAGAAGTGGAGGAGGTAGTCGATTTCGTGATTGGCCAGCAAAAGGCGCAATACCAGGATGAGATGATTCCTGAGGATATCCCTGAGAAAACGGGAGAAGTGGATGACGACTTGTATGACGATGCAGTCGAGCTGATCATTGAAATGCAAACTGCGTCTGTGTCGATGCTCCAGCGCAGGTTCAGGATTGGATACTCCCGGGCAGCACGCCTGATTGATGAAATGGAGCAAAGGGGCATTGTCGGTCCATACGAGGGAAGCAAACCACGCACCGTGCTCGTCTCGAAAAATGAAGAAGCCAGTTCATGACAAGAAAAGCGCAAGCGCCTTAACGAGCAAGGTGACTGCGCTTTTTTTTATAGGTCAAAAGTCTTGTGGTGAGTGATTTAGGACATACCGTTGAAAGCGCATACATCCTATTATTATATCAAAAATAAATAAAAAGGAGAGGATAAAATGGCCCTATCAAGGTTCTTGTTCCCTTTTTTCGACAAAATGTTGAAAGTCTATTTATTTATAAATAAAAAAATGATATATTAATTTCGATTAGTAGGAATGTAATACATCAGAAGTCTGATGTCTGGAAAGAAAAGGTTGGAGGAATTGTCCATGTCAATCAAATCAGATAATCGTCACCTTTACTTGCAAGTGATTGATCGGCTCAAGCAGGATATCCAGGATGGAGTTTATAAAGAAAGAGAAAAACTGCCTTCTGAATTCGATCTTGCCAAGCAGCTGGGTGTAAGCAGGGCAACCCTGAGGGAAGCATTGCGGATACTCGAAGAAGAGAACGTAATCATTCGCCGGCATGGGGTTGGGACTTTTGTGAATTCAAAACCGCTGTTTACATCGGGCATTGAGCAGCTGAACAGTGTGACGAACATGATTGAACAGGCTGGAATGAAACCTGGGACCGTCTTTCTTGATTCAACAGTTACTGGGCCGACAGAGGAAGATGTGCGCCGTTTCAGGTGTTCACAGGATGAGGAAATGATTGTGATTGAGCGTGTGCGCACGGCCAATGGGGAGCCGGTCGTCTATTGTGTCGACAAAATCCCATTCAATATTTTGCCCGACTTGATATCCTATGAAAAGGAATCAATCTTTAGAATGCTTGAAGAAGGGTCGGCGCGCAAAATTGCGTACGCGGTTGCACAAATCGAACCAATTGGCTATCATGATAAGATTTCGCCTATCCTCGAATGTGAGCCGGAAACTGCACTGCTTGTCCTGAAGCAGATGCATTTTGATGAAATGGATGTGCCAATCCTATATTCTGTCAATTACTTCAAAGCCGATAAGTTCAGCTTTCATGTCCTGAGGAAAAGGATTTAATTTTTTTCCGAGTGTGAAAGCGTTACCCTGTTGATTTCTTCCATTTCTACTAAATCGAACAAAATCCTTAGGGGGTACAAACCTTGAAAAAACGTAAATCTGGTTTAGTCTTGTCATTGCTTTTGGCAGCAAGCACCATCCTGGCTGCATGCGGCGGAAATGGTGACGAAGGTACTAATGGCGAAGGTGAAKGAAGCAAAGCCGACCTGAGAGTAGGTATGGTTACCGATGCCGGTACAATCGATGACAAATCCTTTAACCAAGGTACATGGGAAGGGATTAAAAAGGCTGAAGACGAGCTTGGCGTGACTACTAAATACCTTAAACCTGCTGGTACAACAGAAGCTGAGTATTTAAAGGAAATTGGAAACTTATACGATGCAGATTATAAGTTCATTGTTGCTCCAGGCTTTAAATTTGAAACAGCTATCTTTCAAGCCCAGGACCGATATGAAGATGCCAAATTTGTCATTCTTGACGGAAACCCGCATTCCGGAGACTTTAAGCCAGTTGTAAAAGATAATACAGTTGCCGTGTTCTTTGCAGAGCATGAATCTGGTTTCCTTGCTGGTGTAGCTGCTGCCCTTGAAATGAAGGAAGGCGAAGCAGGCTTTATCGGCGGTATGGAAATCCCTGCTGTACAAAAGTTCAACTGGGGCTTCCAGCAAGGCCTTAAGTATGCCAATGAAAACCTCGATACAAACGTTTCAATCAAGGCTGAAAACGTAATCTACCAAGGATCTTTCGACAATACGGCTGCCGGCGGACAAATCGCTGCGCAAATGTATGACCGCGGCGTTAAAGTCATCTTTACGGCAGCTGGCGGTGTAGGTGTGGGAGCGATCAACGAAGCAAAAACCCGTGCGAAGGGCGGGGAAGAAGTGTGGATCGTCGGTGTTGACGTTGACCAGTATGAGGATGGAATCTATGAAGGCGATAAATCTGTTATCCTGACTTCTGCCATGAAGAAGCTTGACCAAGTTGCATTTGACATGATTCAGCAAGAGCTTGATGGAAAATTCCCGGGCGGCGAAACATTGACTTTCGATGCGAAAAACGATGGAATCGGTTTGCCTGAAGAAAATCCTAACCTAAGCGAAGATACTGTCAGCAAGGTGAAGGAAGTATACGAAAAAATTAAATCGGATGAAATCAAAGTATCCGGCGAACAAGGCGACCTGTTGAAGTAACCAGTGCATATAAGAGACGGTTTTCTATCCGTCTCTTTTTCTATCAATCAATGGAATAGAAGCACAGGAAAACCAGTTTTCTTACTGCAATCTTCTCGTCATTCGATCGTGATAAGGGACTCCCTATGCATGAAGGGAATATTGAGTCTATATAAAAGGTGAGTGCTGCTATGAGTTATGTTGTTGAGATGCTGAATATCCGAAAAGAATTTCCGGGTATCGTAGCGAATGATAATATTTCCCTGTCGTTGAGAAAGGGGGAAATCCACGCACTTTTGGGAGAGAACGGAGCAGGAAAATCCACCTTGATGGGCGTTTTGTTTGGAATGTATCAGCCTGAAAAAGGTGTGATCAAGGTTGATGGAAAAGAAGTCCGCATCACAAATCCAAACGTTGCCAACCGGCTTGGGATTGGCATGGTTCACCAGCATTTTAAGCTTGTAGACAATTTTACGGTTACAGAAAATATAATTTTGGGCAGTGAGCCTGTAAAGGGCATGGTGCTGGATATTGATTCAGCGGCGAAAAAGATTGCGGAATTATCGAAGCACTACGGCTTGAACGTAGATCCGCACGCAAAGATTGAGGATATCTCCGTCGGTATGCAGCAAAGAGTTGAAATTATGAAAATGCTTTACCGCGAAGCAGAGGTCCTGATTTTCGATGAACCGACTGCTGTATTGACACCAGTTGAAATCAAGGAATTAATGAAAATTATGAAAAACCTGATCAAAGAAGGAAAATCGATTATTATTATCACTCATAAGCTAAAGGAAATCAAAGCTGTTGCAGACCGTTGTACAGTTATACGCCGAGGCAAGTCCATCGGGACCGTGAATGTTGCCGAGGCCAGTGAAGCAAGCCTAGCTGAAATGATGGTTGGCCGCCACGTTTCTTTTAAAGTGGATAAGAAAGAAAGTACACCAAGTGATGTTGTACTTAAAATAGATGGAGTTTCTGTTAAAAATAACCGTAAAGTACTGGGCGTAAAAGATGTCTCGCTTGAAGTGAGAAAAGGGGAAATCCTGGGCATCGCCGGAGTTGACGGGAACGGCCAATCGGAGCTCGTCGAAGCCATTACAGGACTGCGGAAGGTAGAGGCCGGAAAGATTTTTCTGAAAGGGGAAGAGATTACCAATCTTCCAATCAAGAACCGCATCCAAAAGGGATTGGGACATATCCCGGAAGATCGCCAGAAGCGCGGGCTTGTTCTTGATTATACGATGGAGTCGAATATGGTATTGGAAGTTTATAATAAACAGCCATTCTCCCAATATGGGTTGCTGAATATGCCGGCAATCCGGAAGTACGCAAAAAACATCCTGCAAAACTTTGATGTCCGTTCCGGGGAAGGAGCCGCTTCCATTGCCAGGACCCTGTCAGGCGGAAACCAGCAGAAGGCCATTATCGGCAGGGAACTGGAGCTGGATCCTGATTTGCTGATTGCCGTCCAGCCAACCCGGGGATTGGATGTGGGGTCAATTGAGTACATTCATAGAAGATTAATAGAGCACCGTGATAAAGGCAAAGCCGTCCTTCTCGTATCACTGGAACTGGATGAGGTACTGCAACTATCAGACCGGATTGCCATCGTGAACAATGGGGAGCTTGTTGGTGAAGTGAAGGCCTCCGAAACAAACGAAAATGAAGTAGGACTTATGATGGCAGGCGTAGGCAAGGAGAGAAACGTATGAGGAATACCATCGTATCAATAATCGCCATTATACTGGGACTTATAGCGGGCGGAATTCTGATGCTTTTTATCGGAAGCAATCCTGTTGAGGGCTATTCTTACCTTTTCCAAGGGTCCCTTAAAAATATCGAGCGAATCGGGAATACATTGGCAACAGCCACTCCATTGGTTTTTACCGGCCTTTCCGTAGCCTTTGCATTCCGTACTGGACTGTTTAATATCGGAGCTTCCGGCCAAATGCTGATCGGCGGCCTTCTTGCCACGGCAATTGGTTTGACTTATGATTTTTCAAGGCCGGTGCTGCTGCTCGTAATGGTTCTGGCAGGCCTCATTGGCGGTGCCCTATGGGCCTTTATTCCCGGATTGCTTAAAGCCAGGTTCAATGTTCACGAGGTAGTATCCACCATCATGATGAACTGGATTGCCTACTGGACGGTTTATTATGTGGTTCCGGGCTACTTCAAGGGGGATTTCCTTGAAACCGAATCAAGGAAGCTTCCGGAATCGGCCACTTTAAGAACTCCATTCCTGTCGGACATGTTTGATGGTTCCTATATCAATCTTGGTTTGTTCCTGGCTGTCATCGCAACTATCATTATTGCCTTTATCATCAATAAGACAACGCTCGGATATGAATTAAAAGCAGTTGGATTCAACAGGTTTGCAGCCGAGTACGCAGGGATGAGGGTCAATCGGAATATTATTCTTTCCATGCTTATTTCGGGAGGTCTTGCCGGAATCGGCGGGGTTGCTTTGTATACAGGAAATGCATCCAGCATCCAGATCGGGATCCTGCCAACCCAGGGGTACGATGGAATTGCCGTTGCCCTGCTTGGTGCGAACACGCCGATAGGAGTATTCTTTGCCGCCATCCTTTTCGGAATCCTTTACTCCGGTACAGGCTTCATGAATGCGATGACTGAAATTCCACCTGAACTGGCCAATACCATCATTGCAATCATCATATATTTCGCTGCTACAAGCATCCTGATCGAGCGCTTTCTGCGCAAGTTCTGGAAGCCAGCTTCAAAAGGGCAGGATGTAGTTGTCCCTAATGTCAAGAAGGGGGAATCCAAAGATGTGGACAATCATTGAGCAGATATTTCCTTATGCGATCATATTTACCATTCCTCTTCTGATTACAGCGTTAGGCGGCCTGTTTAGTGAGCGAAGCGGTATTGTCAATATTGGACTCGAAGGGCTGATGGTCATTGGCGCTTTCTCGGGCGCCCTGACAATTTATTATCTCCAGGGAGTATGGTCCAATCACACCATGGTATTGTGGGCAGGACTGATTATGGCTGCATTGGCAGGACTTTTGTTCTCGGTTCTGCATGCTTTTGCCAGCATCAACTTAAGCGCCAACCAGATCATCAGCGGAACAGCGATCAACCTGATTGCCACAGCCTTGACGGTCTTCCTTGCGCGAAATATTACAGGGAGCGGAAACATTCGGATCACGAGCGGATTTTCGCCGTCCGATATTCCGGTTTTATCCTCCATTCCCATTATCGGAGATCTATTCTTTACAAAGACGTATCCAACCACCTGGTTTATTTTACTCGTCCTGATTATCAGCGCTTTTGTGTTGTATAAAACAAAATTTGGATTGCGATTAAGGTCCTGCGGGGAATATCCCCAAGCTGCAGAAGCTGCCGGGGTAAATGTTAGAAGAATCCGCTACAGCGGCGTTTTGATTTCGGGTGCTTTTTCCGGTTTGGGCGGAGCACTGATCATTGTGACCTATGCTGGTGAATTTACCGGTACGGTTTCGGGACTAGGATTCCTGGCGCTTGCATCCTTGATTTTTGGACAATGGAGACCTTTGGGGATTCTTGCAGCAACCTTCTTTTTTGGATTTGCCAGCACCATCGCCAACGTTTCCCAGGTTATCCCTGAACTGGCTGTCTTCCCGCCAATTCTGTTGAAAACCTTCCCGTATATTGTCACGCTTATTGCATTGGTTGTGTTTTCGAAATCATCGCAGGCACCTAAAGCAGCCGGTGAAACATTTGATTCAGGAAAAAGATAATGTAAACCGAATCAGCCTGGGCTTTGGCCCAGGCTATTTTCTTATACCCCAAATCCTGTGTTTGAACCCCCTTTTTAAAAAAACTATCCTATATGGTGGAATGCTCAAAATTCCACGAAAAATTAGATATTTTGTTAAAATTATCGTTTACATTTATGATAAAATAAAAATGGCTAAATATAACAGTTGGATATGAGGTCATAAATTATGAAGCTATCCTTGTATATGGACGATTTTGAGACGGAGAGAATTTTTTCTTATCTGAGATGGGTTTTTGCCGTTGCCGCTGTTCTAATGTTTTACTTTCCGCCTTTATCAGAGCGTCTCGCCTTCAGCCATGCCACCTTTCCTTATTTGCTGGCAATGTCGATTGGTTATATGGCGATTGCCCAAATGGCTCTTTATCGTCTCTCCGAGGAAAAGGCCTACTTTCCAGTCATCGCTAAAACCGGGATTTTGTTCGACTTTGTGGCCTTTATTTGGCTGCTTGTCCTATCGGGTGGGGTAGCGAGCCCTCTCTTTCCGATTGCCTTCCTAATCATCATGCATGCGACCATCTACTGGCGTACCAAAGGGGCAATCCTCTCCTCTCTCGCAATCAGCGCCGGATATTGTGCCGTTTTGTGGTTCGAGCCAGTGCATCCTTTTGATCTTCTGTTCCATTTTTTCGTAAACCTTTGTTTTATCTGGATTGTCGGCCTGCTTGGTTCCATGATTGTCATCCGGGAGCGGAAGCACATTAGACAAAAAGAATTTCTTCATGAGCAAATGATTACCGATTACTTAACAGGCCTCTATAACCATCGTTTCTTCCAGGAGCAGCTGAGGATACATGCTGCAGGGAATAAGCCGTTCATCCTGGTTATTGGGGACATCGATTATTTTAAGTGCGTGAATGATCTCTATGGACATATGATGGGAGATGAAGTGCTGAAAGGGATTGGCGGTTTGTTCAGGGAGCTGGCTGGCAACTACGGTGGGCAGGCCTTTCGCTACGGCGGTGAAGAATTCACTTTTCTGCTGCCGGACCTTGGGGAAGAAGGCCTGAAGGATTTTTTTCAAAAACTCTATGACCGGCTTGACCAGCCGGATGGACCGTCGGGAAGCCTCAAAGTTACAATGAGCTTCGGGGCAGCATATAAGCGGCCTTATGACTCGGCTGACCAGCTTTTGTACAGTGCCGACCAGCTTTTATACACTGCGAAGAGCCAGGGCAAAAATCGGGCCTTGTTTGATAATGGTTCATTTTATATCAACCGGAGTGAAATCGCTTTAAGGGAGATGGCAGCAGCCAGGGTGTAGCACAAAAATCACGTACTATTTTGACACTTAATTCCCTTATAGGAGAGGCCTATTCCCAAATAAAAAAATTCCCTCACAGGGAGTTTTTATTTTTAACCCTTATTATTTGTAAAGTACTGAAACTGGAAGGTATAGTGAGAATAGGATTTTTTGCCAAAGGCAAAGATAAAAATATAACATTTCATTGTCATACATAAGATGAACAAAAGAATGGATTCTGTGCTGGTGCCTAAAGCCGGCCAGATGTACCTCCCGTAAGGAGGATGACGGCCTTGATCGAAGGCATGGTAAAAAGGAGGACGCTCATGGGAGTGATTTCGGAAGCAGTAAAAGAAATGAATGGCTACAAGCTTCATATTGTCAAAAGCGATAAATTCAAGACCAACACCATTGTATGGAAGATGAAAGCGCCGCTGAACAAGGAAGGGGTGACAAAGCGTGCGCTGATGCCGCATGTCCTGCAAAGCAGTACAGCCGCCTATCCTACAACTGAAAAGCTGCGTTCTTATCTTGATGATTTGTATGGTGCCAATTTATTTGTCGATGTTGCCAAAAAAGGGGAATACCAGATTCTGTCCTTTTCCATTGAAATTGCCAATGAGAAGTTCCTCAGTGACCCGACTCCGTTGCTTGCCAAGGGACTGGAGCTTCTGGCTGATATCCTTCTAAACCCGCTGGCTAAAAATGGGTCATTTGACAGCGAGACAGTGGAAAACGAAAAGCGGACGCTGAAACAAAGGATTCACTCTGTCTATGATGATAAAATGCGCTACTCCAGCCACCGCCTGGTCCAGGAGATGTGTGCCGGGGAGCCTTATGCTCTTCACGTCAACGGTGAACTTGATGACGTAGACAACATCACCGCCAAGGATTTATACAGCTACTACCAGCAGGCGTTTGCCGAGGATGAACTGGATTTATATGTGATAGGGGATGTTGCTGAAGCAGAAGTGGAAGCAGCCGCGGCGTCGCTTTTTGACTTTGCTCCAAGGACTCCGCTTGAGGCCAACTTGCTGTCAGGTATCCGGAATGAAGAAAAAGTGGTGAAAGAGCAGCAGGACATCAAGCAGGGAAAGCTGAACATCGGGTTCAGGACGAATGTAAAATATGGCGACAAAGACTATTATGCCCTTCAGGTTTTCAACGGCATCTATGGCGGCTTTTCCCATTCCAAGCTTTTTCACCATGTCCGGGAACAAAACAGCCTGGCCTATTATGTGGCGAGCCGGCTTGAAAGCCATAAAGGGCTAATGATGGTCATGTCAGGCATTGAATTTGAAAATTTCGAACTTGCTGTCGACATTATTAAGGAACAAATGGAAGCGATGAAATCGGGAGACTTCAGCGAAGAAGAAATTCAGCAGACTAAAGCGGTGATTGAAAATCAAATGCTCGAAACCCTTGATACCGCGAGKGGAATTGTGGAGGTCATCTACCATAACGTGGTCTCAAAGACCCATGTGCCGCTCGATCAATGGATGCAAAGCATGCAGCAGGCCACAAAAGAAGACATTATCGCCGTTGCCAACAAGGTCAACCTCGATACCATTTACTTTTTAACCGGAATGGAGGCGGGGAAATAATGGAGAAAATTGCTTTTGAACAGCTGCAGGAAGAACTTTATTATGAAAAATTGGGGAATGGCCTTGATGTCTATATCCTTCCGAAAAAAGGCTTTAACAAGACATATGCAACTTTTACGACAAAGTATGGTTCGATTGATAACCATTTCAAGCCCTTTGGGAAAGAAGAGTATGTGAAGGTCCCGGATGGAATTGCCCACTTCCTCGAGCACAAGCTTTTTGAAAAGGAAGACGGCGACGTTTTCCAGCAATTCAGCCGGCAGGGTGCGTCCGCCAATGCCTTCACATCGTTCACCCGGACTGCCTACTTATTCTCAAGCACGTCCCAGGTGGAGCAGAACCTTGAGACGCTGATGGATTTTGTCCAGGAGCCTTATTTTACCGAAAAGACGGTCGAGAAGGAAAAGGGCATCATTGGGCAGGAAATTACCATGTATGACGACAATCCGGACTGGCGCCTCTATTTCGGCGCCATCGAAAACATGTACAAAGAGCATCCGGTCCGCATCGATATTGCAGGGACGATCGAGTCGATTTCGCATATCACAAAAGACATGCTGTATGAATGTTATGAAACGTTCTACCACCCAAGCAATATGCTGCTGTTTGTTGTCGGGCCAGTTGATCCCAATGAGGTCATGAAGCAGATTAAAGAAAACCAAAGTAAAAAGGAATATACGGATAAACCCGAAATCCAGCGCCGTTTTGAGTTGGAAATCGAGGAAGTGGCACAAAAGAAGCAGGTATTGGAAATGAATGTCCAGACTTCAAAATGTCTCGTTGGAATCAAGGCACCCCCTGGGGAGATGACGGGCAAGGAGATGCTGAAATGGGAGCTCTCCATAAATCTTATGCTGGATATTTTGTTCGGCAAAAGTTCCCGTCATTACTCGGAGCTATATAGCGAGGGCCTGGTTGATGATTCCTTCTCCTATGATTACACCCAGGAGCAGGGTTTTGGCTTCGCCATGGTCGGAGGCGATACGCCTGATGCCGGGAAGCTTGCCGAGAAGCTGACAGGCATGCTGCTTGATGCCAAAGCAGGCACCAATTTCACCGAAGAAAACCTTGGCAGGGCAACAAAGAAGAAAATCGGGAATTTCCTGAGGGCCATCAATTCGCCTGAATATATTGCCAACCAGTTTACCCGCTATGCCTTTAATGAAATGGACTTGTTCGATGTTGTCCCGATGCTTGAAAGCATAAAATTGGACGACATCAGGCAGGCTGCCTCCAGCTTTATCGATGAAAAGAGGTTTACGGTCTGCCAGGTAGTCCCTAAAAAATAAGTATGAAGGCGCCGGTTCAAAAGCCGGCGTTTTTTTAATGAAACAGGGGAGAGAAGATGAAAAAATTTGTACTCATAACCGGTGCGAGCGGAGCGATTGGCCAGGCCATTGCCTTCAGGCTGGCGGAGGAGGGATATTCGCTTTACTTGCATTACAACTCCAATTATCATGGGGCTCGAAGCTTGATCCAGCGGCTAGAGGGGTTTGGCGGGGAGTATATCCCTGTGCAGGCGGACCTGTCAGACCGCGGAGGCTACAAAATGCTCGCTTCGCAAATCTATAGCCTGGATGCAATTATCCATAATGCAGGGAATGCACTATATGGCTTGCTGCAGGACCTAGAAGAAACCGATGTGGAGAGGCTGCTGCAGGTGCATGTGACATCGCCTATGCTGCTGACAAAAGAGCTGCTGCCTAAAATGCTGTCAAAAAAAAGCGGCAGCATCATAGTCATTTCTTCAATTTGGGGACAGACAGGCGCAGCCTATGAGGTGGCCTATTCAACAGCGAAGGGAGCGCAGCTGGCCTTCGTCAAGGCGTTAAGCAAAGAGCTTGCCCCCTCTGGAATCAGGGTGAATGCCATTGCCCCAGGTGCAATCGAAACCCCGATGCTGTCGGATTTTTCTCCGGATGAGCTTGCCGTACTGAAAGAAGCGATTCCGCTGTCACGCCTCGGCCTGCCCGAGGATATTGCCAATGGAACCCTGTTTTTGCTTTCCGGGCAGGCTGGGTACATAACCGGCCAGACCCTTTCCATCAATGGCGGCTGGCATGTTTAGGATTACTTTCTGCCAAAAGCATTTTTTACGATTTTGTGGCTGTGTATATTTTCCCCCCAGCTAAAGCACACTATTTTTGAACACTTTAAAAGGAGGTTCAAACTATGTCTGTTTTGGATAACTGGGGACAATGGAAAGAATTTTTGGGCAGCCGTCTTGACCAGGCGCAAAACCAGGGAATGAGCAATGGCGTCATCTCCGATATTGCGTACCAGGTTGGGGATTATCTGGCTCAAAATGTGGACCCGAAGAACGAGCAGGAAAAGGTTCTTGCTGATCTTTGGTCTGTGGCCAGTCCCGAAGAGCAGCATGCAATTGCCAATATGATGGTCAAGCTAGTCCAAAATAATGGCTGAGTAAAACCCAATAGAAGGAGAGGGGCTGAGTGCCTCTCTTTTTTTAGGTTTTTTAGGCAACAAGCCGCCTTACTGCCTTCTCGACATGCCTGTCGGAGCTGAACAAGGCTCCTTCGCTTTTCTTGTCCAGCTGCGGCGCCTAGCTCCTCGGGTCATAAGCCACCCCTGAAATGAAGGCAGAGAACGCCTTCTATTCAGGTGCGTCTTATGCCTGTCGGAGCTGAACAAGGCGCCTTCGCTTTTCTGTTCCTTTTTCTTTCATCTTCCAATAAAATCATATATTATAGAAACAAAGAATACGGCTGGAAGCCGGGGACAAGCCTGGCTGGACAAAAACGGGATGGAGGGTTTTGATGGAGAAGAAAGAGTGGTATTTAGAGTATGAAATTCAGATTAACCGTCCTGGCTTGCTGGGCGACATCTCTTCGCTCCTCGGGATGCTTGCCATCAACATCGTTACCATCAATGGAATTGACGAAGGACGCCGGGGTTTATTGATCCTTGCGAAAAATGATGAACAAATCGTCAGGCTGGAGTCAATCCTAAATACAATGGATACCATAAAGGTAATTAAACTGCGCGAACCAAAACTTCGCGATCGAATGGCGGTCCGCCATGGCCGTTATATCCAAAGAGATGCGGATGATAAAAAAACTTTCCGCTTTGTACGGGATGAGCTTGGACTCCTGGTCGATTTTATGGCAGAATTGTTTAAGCAGGAAGGACACAAGCTGATTGGCATCAGAGGCATGCCCAGGGTGGGCAAAACAGAGTCTGTGGTGGCTGCCAGTGTCTGTGCCAACAAACGGTGGCTGTTCGTTTCCTCCACCCTGCTCAAGCAGACAATCCGCAACCAGCTGATTGATGATGAGTATCATACAGACAACCTTTATATCATCGATGGAATCGTTTCGACGCGCCGGGCCAATGAGCGCCATTGGCAGCTTGTCAGGGAAATCATGCGCATGCCATCCGTCAAGGTGGTGGAGCATCCCGATATATTTGTGCAGAATACGGAATATACAATCAATGATTTTGATTATATTATCGAGCTCCGACACGAACAGGGCGAGGAAATAGTGTACGATATGGTCCAGCAAAACCATATGTTTACGGATTCGGATTTCGGAGGGTTCGATTTTTAATTGTATTGGAAGGTGTTATCGTGACAGAATTAGGAGTCCGTTTAAAAGAAGCAAGAGAAGCGAGAGGGCTTAGCCTGGAACAGCTTCAAGACTTGACCAAAATCCAGAAGCGATATCTCATCGGAATTGAAGAAGGCAACTATTCGATGATGCCCGGCAAATTTTACGTCAGGGCATTTATTAAGCAATACGCTGAGGCAGTAGGCCTGGATCCGGAAGAAATATTTGAACAATATAAGGACGAGATCCCTGCTACATATAGTGATGACCTGCCGGAACAGCTTTCACGCGTGCAGTCCCGGAAAAGCATGTCCCCTGGAAAGTCCAAGGTTCTGGATTTGCTTCCGAAAGTACTGGTCGGCATTGCCCTGGCCGCCTTTGTCGTCTTCGTTTGGTACCTTGTCGTCCAAAAGGCCGGAGGCGGAGGGGACGAATCAGGTTCCGAGGGCAACAATCCTGTCATCATCGAAGAGCCGGAGAATGCAGGCACCAATGATAACGGCGAAGATGGCGGAGCGGAAGAAGAGGCCGCAAATGACGAAGAGCCAGGAACTGAAGAAAATGCAGAAAATGAAGAAGCTGCCGAAGAAGAACAGCCGGCCCAGGAACTCTCTGTCGCCAATACCAGCGGCAGACAGGCCACATACGAACTTAAAAATGCCGATAAGTTCGAGCTGACCGTGAATTCAACTGGCGCAACCTGGGTAGACATCCGCAATGGTGAGGGCAAATCCGTCTTCCAGGGCACCTTAAAATCGGACGGAACAGACAGCAAGGAATTCGATTTCACGGACCAGCCCGAAGCCACGGTGGTCGTAGGATTCGTACCGGATACGGAGATACTGGTCAATGGCGAAAAACTGGAGTTCCCGTCGGACAGCACAAGGCAGGATATTACAATCCGTTATATTAAAGGCGAATAATAGTCATCGCTTTAGGTGACTATTTTTTCGCTTGCTTCATAAATAAGGATAAATTTCTAAACTTAGATTACTGTCCAGCTCCAGCGCCTAGCCCCTCGAGGTCATAAGCCACTCCAGAATTGAAGGCAAAGAGCCTTCTATTCTGTAGCGTCTTATGCTTGTCGGGGCTGACCAAGGCGCTTGCGCTTTTCTCAAGTTCTCGCAATGGAAAACCATCATGGCGCAGACATATTTTGTTTGGAGGATGTCAAATGAATATACCTAATAAAATTACTGTATCGAGAATTCTTCTTATCCCTATTTTTCTGATTGTGATGCTTGCCCCTTTGGATTGGGGAGAAGTCACTTTCCTGGGAGCAACCATGCCGGTAACCCATTTGGCCGGGGCGCTGATTTTCATTTTCGCCTCGACTACTGATTGGGTGGACGGCTATTATGCCCGTAAATATAATCTAGTAACGAACCTGGGGAAATTCCTGGATCCTCTCGCTGATAAACTGCTTGTGTCTGCGGCACTGATCGTCCTTGTGGAATTGAACATGGCTCCCTCCTGGATTGTCATTGTCATCATCTTCAGGGAATTCGCCGTTACCGGTCTGCGGGCCATTCTGGCAGAAGGCGGGGAAGTGGTCGCGGCCAACAATCTTGGCAAAATTAAAACATGGACGCAGATCATCGCGATTTCCGCCCTGCTGCTCCACAACATCATTTTTGAAATGATTTCCTTGCCGTTTGACGATATTGCCCTGTGGGTCGCCATGTTCTTTACGGTATGGTCAGGCTGGGATTATTTTATTAAAAATAAAGCAGTTTTCAAGAACTCCAAATAATGGCTTATTAGGCGGGTGGAAAAATGAATGCAGAAATCATTGCAGTCGGCTCCGAGCTGCTGCTGGGTCAAATCACCAATACAAACGCCCGTTTCTTGTCAGCGCAGCTGGCGGCGATTGGTGTGAACGTTTATCACCATACAGTGGTTGGAGACAATCCCGACCGTTTAAAAAGGGCGCTTGAGATTGCCGAAGAGCGGTCGAGCCTGATCATTTTTACAGGCGGACTCGGTCCGACCAAGGATGACCTGACCAAGGAAACAATCGCAAAACACCTGGAAACTTCCCTGGAAATGGACGAGTCGGCTATGCAGTCGATACAATCCTATTTCAGCAGGTCAAACCGGAAGATGACAGAGAACAACCGCAAGCAGGCGCTTGTCCTTAAAGGCTCACAGGTGCTGCCTAACGAGAATGGAATGGCGCCAGGGATGTTCCTGGCTGCCGCCGGGCATCATTACATGCTTCTTCCCGGTCCTCCATTCGAAATGGAGCCGATGTTTGCCAAATATGGCATCCCTGCTATTGCCGAAAAAATGGACTCCCAGGCAAAAATCGTCTCCCGGGTGCTGCGCTTCTTCGGAATCGGCGAGGCTGCCCTTGAAGCGCAGCTCGAGGATTTAATCGAGGCGCAGAGCAATCCAACCATTGCACCGCTCGCCGGCGAATCCGAGGTGACCATCCGCCTGACTGCTGGAAATGGCACGGAAGAAGGAGCTATTCAGCTGATTGATGAGGTTGAGGCGGAAATCCTCAGCCGGGTGGGCCAATTTTTCTACGGCTATGATGATACCTCGCTCATGAAAGAGCTTTTCAAGCTTTTAAAAGAAAAGAACCTGACAGTCGCTGCGGCAGAGAGCCTGACAGGAGGTTTGTTCCAGGAACAGCTGACCGCGATTCCAGGCGCAAGCTCCGTGTTTAAAGGCGGGATGGTGTGTTACTCGAATGAAGCGAAAGTGAAGCTGGTGCACGCTCGTGAGGAGACGCTTGCGGAACACGGAGCAGTCAGTGCTGAATGTGCCCGCGAGCTTGCCGAGAATGCTGCCAGCCTTCTTGGCGCAGATGCAGGCATCAGTTTTACCGGTGTTGCGGGGCCTGATGCCCTTGAAGGCCACCCGCCGGGTACGGTCTTCGTCGGTCTCTTTATAAAGGGACAGCCCGCGCTTGCCGAGAAACTGATTCTTGCAGGCACCCGCGAAATTAACCGGATACGCACCGTCAAACACGGCGCCAGCCTGCTGATCCAGGCATTGAAAGCCGAATAGAAGAACTTGCAAATATCCCTGGCTCCCGGTAGGAGCCGGGGATATTTTTATGGAGGATCACTGTAAAAGAGGTTGCTATTTGGTGATGGTGGGGCATTAATAGGTAATATGGCTGGAAGGCGTCCTCCGTGGAGGGGATGGAGGCCCATTTTGGCAGGGATAGAAGTGAAAGAGGTCCTCCATCCCTCTTTATCCCTCCTTCAATGCACCCCAAGAATAATCAGACAATAACCAAAAAGCTAGTTTCAAAGGATAGCAATACAGGGAATTCTCTTAAAATTCAATCGAAAAATCCAATTTCACCAAAAACTTACCATCCAAAATAAACGAATGGATGTTCGACTTTTTGCTCGACAAACGGAAAAAAAACAGGTATATTAATGATAGTGATTTAATAGTTTTTCGTTCTGGTATATAGCCAGACCGTTTTTATAATAAAGGAGGAAATTGAGTGAGCGATCGTCAAGCTGCTTTAGAAATGGCGTTAAAGCAAATAGAAAAACAATTTGGTAAAGGCTCAATTATGAAGCTGGGTGAGCAGGCAGAACGCAGGGTATCGACTTCCCCGAGCGGTTCGCTTGCATTGGATGTTGCATTGGGAATCGGCGGTTACCCACGCGGCCGTGTCATTGAAATTTACGGTCCGGAGAGTTCGGGTAAAACGACTGTTGCCCTGCATGCCATTGCCGAAATCCAGGCCCAGGGTGGCCAGGCAGCGTTCATTGATGCCGAGCACGCACTTGATCCTGTTTATGCTGAAAAGCTGGGTGTCAATATTGATGAGTTGCTGCTCTCCCAGCCGGATACAGGCGAACAGGCTTTGGAAATTGCGGAAGCACTTGTCCGAAGCGGAGCCGTTGACATTTTGGTTGTCGACTCGGTAGCTGCACTTGTTCCTAAAGCGGAGATTGAAGGGGAAATGGGAGACTCACACGTTGGTCTCCAGGCCCGTCTGATGTCACAGGCGCTGCGCAAGCTGTCCGGTGCCACCAACAAATCCAAGACCATTGCCATCTTCATTAACCAGATTCGTGAGAAGATTGGGGTTATGTTTGGAAACCCCGAGACAACGCCTGGCGGCCGCGCGCTGAAATTCTATTCCAGTGTCCGTCTTGAAGTGCGCCGTGCGGAATCATTAAAGCAGGGCAATGAAATAGTCGGAAACAAGACCAAAATCAAGGTCGTCAAAAACAAGGTTGCACCTCCATTCCGTGTTGCTGAAGTGGATATCATGTACGGGGAAGGCATCTCCAAGGAAGGCGAAATCATTGATATGGCTTCCGAACTGGACATCGTCCAGAAGAGCGGTTCCTGGTATTCTTATAATAATGAGCGTGTTGGCCAGGGGCGTGAGAACGCGAAGCTGTTCCTGAAAGAGAACCCTTCCCTTCTTCTGGAAATTCAGCAGAAGATTCGTGATCATTACGCCCTTGACGGCGAAAAAGTGATTACGGAGAATGAGGACGAAAAAGATCAGGAAGAATTTGAGCTTTAATTCTGGAAAAAAGCAAAGCCGAACGCCGGCTTTGCTTTTCTTGTACATAAGTTGGATTCTCCTGGAAGTGAAACTGCCGCTATCATCTGACAAACCCTTGACAATGAAAATAGGCAGCTTTACAATTAAAAATGTATATTTTTACTTTTTATAGTAATAAAAACGTTTAAAAGCCATTGCGCTGTATGTTGATGTTAGTTGACAATATACATGCCGACACTTTAAAAAACGTAACAAAAGTTCATAGCAAGAGGAGGTGAAAATGATGGAATTCATAATAATCATCTCCATTTTGCTTGGCCTAATCATCGGTGCAGTTGTTGGCTATTTTTATCGAAAATCCGTTGCAGAAGCAAAGATTGCCGGGGCAAAAAATGCGGCAGAACAGATTCTTGAAGATGCTAAGCGGGATGCGGAGGCATTGAAAAAAGAGGCCCTGCTTGAAGCAAAGGATGACATTCACAAACTTCGCACGGAAGCTGAACGTGAAGTTCGCGAGCGAAGAAATGAACTTCAAAAACAAGAAAATCGTTTACTGCAAAAGGAGGAGAATCTTGACCGGAAGGATGAATCGTTGAATAAACGCGAAATCCTTTTGGAGAAGAAAGATGACTCTCTGACCCAAAGACAACAGCATATTGAAAAAATGGAAAGCAAAGTGGACGAGATGGTACGCGCACAGCAATCCGAGTTAGAGCGAATCTCTAGCTTAACGCGTGAAGAAGCAAAATCCATCATTTTAGAACGTACAGAGCAAGAGCTTGCTCACGACATCGCTGTCATGATTAAAGAAAACGAAAACAGGGCGAAGGAAGAGTCTGATAAGAAAGCGAAGGAGCTATTATCCCTGGCTATCCAGCGCTGCGCAGCGGACCATGTTGCTGAAACAACAGTTTCCGTTGTCAATCTTCCTAATGACGAGATGAAGGGACGTATCATCGGGCGTGAGGGACGGAACATCCGGACACTGGAAACACTGACTGGAATCGACTTGATTATCGATGATACGCCAGAAGCCGTTATTCTTTCCGGTTTCGACCCAATCCGCCGGGAAACGGCAAGGCTCGCACTTGAAAAGCTTGTTCAGGATGGACGTATCCACCCTGCAAGAATCGAGGAAATGGTTGAAAAAGCGCGACGTGAAGTGGATGAGCATATCCGTGAAGTCGGTGAACAAACGACTTTCGAAGTGGGTGTCCACGGTCTGCATCCTGATTTGATCAAAATACTTGGACGTTTGAAATATCGTACAAGCTATGGGCAAAATGTCCTCAAACACTCCATGGAAGTCGCCCAGCTCTCAGGCCTCCTGGCTGCCGAGCTAGGTGAGGATGAGACCCTTGCGAGGCGTGCAGGCTTATTGCATGACATCGGCAAAGCAATTGACCATGAGGTTGAAGGCAGCCATGTTGAAATCGGTGTAGAGCTTGCGACCAAGTACAAGGAGCATCCTGTTGTCATCAACAGCATTGCCTCCCATCATGGTGATACTGAGCCGACTTCCATCATTGCTGTCCTGGTGGCTGCTGCTGATGCCTTATCAGCTGCGCGTCCAGGTGCCCGCAGTGAAGCGCTTGAAAACTATATTCGCCGTCTGGAACGACTGGAAGAAATCTCCGAATCCTATGAAGGTGTGGAGAAATCATTTGCCATTCAGGCAGGCCGCGAAATACGGATCATGGTCAAGCCAGACCAAATTGATGATCTCCAGGCCCACCGCCTGGCACGGGATATCCGCAAAAAAATTGAGGATGAACTCGATTATCCAGGCCATATCAAAGTCACTGTCATTCGCGAGACACGGGCAGTTGAGTATGCAAAATAAAGCGGTGCATTTGCACCGCTTTTTTAATTTTGGAAGAATGTGCACCTTAAAGAAGAGGTATCATTTAAATAACCTAAATAGATAGGGTGGGAATAATGAGGATTTTATTTATCGGGGATGTTGTTGGGTCCCCAGGCCGGGATATGGTAAAGCAATACTTGTCAAAGCTGAAAGAGAAGTACCGGCCGACCATTACCATCATCAATGGCGAAAACGCCGCGAGCGGCAAGGGCATCAACGAGAAAATTTACCGGCAGTTTCTTGAATGGGGGGCTCAGGCTGTCACGCTCGGGAACCATGCTTGGGATAAGAAGGAGATTTTTGATTTTATTGATGATGCCAAATATCTTGTCCGTCCAGCGAATTTTCCGGAAGAGGTTCCCGGAAAGGGAATTGTCTACTTAAAAGTGAATCAGGATGAAGTGGCGATTATCAATCTGCAGGGCAGAACGTTTCTGCCCCCGATTGACTGTCCATTTAAAAAAGCGGATGAACTGATTGAGGAAGCCAGAAAGCGCACGCCCATCATATTTGTTGATTTCCATGCAGAGGCGACAAGTGAAAAGCAGGCGATGGGCTGGTATTTGGACGGCAGGGTAACGGCAGTGGTGGGAACGCACACCCACGTCCAGACAGCAGATGAACGCATTTTGCCTGAAGGGACGGCCTATCTTTCCGATGTGGGGATGACCGGTCCTTATGAGGGCATCCTGGGAATGGAAAGAGAGGCTGTTATGAAGCGATTCCTAACTTCGTTGCCTGTAAGGTTCGAAGTGAGTGAAACAGGCCGAGACCAGCTGTCAGGGGCCATCATAGACCTGGACAGTAAGACAGGAAAAGCAAAGAAGATCCAAAGAGTGCTCATTAGCGATGATCATCCGTTTTTTGGGTAGTCTGTAGAGAAACATAGTTCAGGAAGATACTTTTGCGAGGCTTGCAATTCTTTTGTCCTCCTTCTCCTTTTTTAGACCTGTGCTGCATACAGGCGCAAGTCCATGAATATAGTAGAGTGGAACAAACTTATCCTGGGTGTGAGCTTGCATTCGGGTTTGGGGAGAAAATAAGGAGGAGCTAGGAATGGAAATATTAAAAGTTTCAGCAAAATCTAATCCTAATTCTGTAGCTGGTGCGCTTGCTGGAGTGCTGCGTGAAAGAGGGGCAGCCGAAATCCAGGCAATCGGTGCGGGTGCATTGAATCAGGCTGTCAAGGCAGTAGCGATCGCAAGAGGATTTGTAGCGCCTAGCGGAGTCGATTTGATTTGCATCCCGGCCTTTACCGATATTCTGATTGATGGGGAAGAACGAACCGCCATCAAGCTGATTATTGAGCCCAGATAGTCTGCGGGGAACATCACAAAGTAAAAACCATTCGTTTGCAGTTCGCTTTCGAATGGTTTTTTTGTGCCCAAAAGCACGGAGCCGCTGCTCACCGGGCTGCAGAGAAATTGTTATTTTGAAATAATAACTTAAAGGCAAGGGTTTCACAAGTTGGCTGCTTCCAGGTAAAAAATGATAGCAAAATTACGGTTTTTAACGTACAGCTCTTTGTGTAAACAGTATTTTTAAAGACAAATCTAAAAAATAAAAAAATATACGTATTTTGGTCAATATTTCCCTTGAAAGGGTTGCAATTTTTGGTGCATAGGTCTAGAATTGAAAGCGTTTAGTATTGGTCCAAGTAGAGGTTTTAATACAGGAAATGTTGGGTAATTCTAGTGATTTACTTGGAAAAGTGCTACAATTTATGAAAGAAACATAATTACATATTTTTTTCGTACCTAAAGGGGTGTAAGAGATGATCAATCAACTTTCATGGAAAGTTGGAGGACAGCAGGGAGAAGGAATAGAAAGTACTGGAGAGATTTTTTCGATTGCATTAAACCGGCTTGGCTACTATTTGTATGGATACCGCCATTTTTCTTCAAGGATTAAAGGTGGACACACAAATAACAAAATCCGTGTCAGCACAACGCAGGTCCGTTCCATTTCCGATGATTTGGACATCCTTGTTGCTTTTGACCAAGAAACCATTGATGTGAATTACAAAGAGCTTCACGAAAATGGCGTCATCATGGCAGACACGAAATTCGACCCTAAAAAGCCGGAAGATACGCAGGCTTCTTTGTATGCGGTTCCATTTACGGAAATCGCAACCGAGCTTGGCACATCTCTAATGAAAAACATGGTTGCCATCGGTGCTACAAGCGCTGTTCTGGACCTTGATATTAAAGTATTCGAAGAAGTAGTACAGGAAATCTTTGGACGCAAAGGTCAGCAGGTTGTCGACAAGAATATGGAGGCTATTCAGGCTGGCTATGATCATATGAAAGAAAAGCTTGGTGAGAAGGTTGGAGCTATGCAGCTTGACAAGGCAGATGGCCAGAAGCGTTTGTTCATGATCGGAAACGATGCAATCGCTCTTGGCGCCATGGCTGGAGGCTGCCGTTTTATGGCTGCCTACCCAATTACCCCGGCTTCGGAAATCATGGAATATCTGATCAAAAAGCTTCCTGCAGTTGGCGGCACTGTCATTCAGACAGAGGATGAAATTGCTGCTGTCACAATGGCGATTGGTGCAAACTACGGCGGTGTCCGTGCCCTTACTGCTTCTGCTGGCCCTGGTTTATCTCTTAAGATGGAAGCTATTGGCCTTTCCGGGATTACGGAAACTCCTTTGGTTATTGTAGATACTCAGCGCGGGGGCCCTTCAACTGGATTGCCGACAAAACAGGAACAATCCGATCTTATGGCGATGATTTATGGAACACATGGTGAAATTCCAAAGATCGTCATGGCGCCAAGCACGGTCCAGGAAGCGTTCTATGATACGGCTGAAGCCTTCAACCTTGCAGAGGAATACCAGTGCCCTGTCATCGTACTTACTGACCTTCAGCTTTCACTAGGAAAACAGACAGTTGAGCCGCTTGAATTTGACAAGGTGGAAATCCGCCGCGGAAAACTGCAGTCAGAAGACCTTCCTGAAATTGAAAATAAAGGATACTTCAAGCGCTATGAAGTAACAGAAGATGGTGTGTCACCGCGCGTGATTCCTGGAATGAAGAATGGCATCCATCATGTGACCGGAGTTGAGCATGAAGAGACAGGAAAACCTTCCGAATCTGCAGCCAACCGCATCGCACAGATGGATAAGCGCATGCGCAAGATTGAAAATATCAAATTTAATAATCCAGTTCATAAGAACGCTCCGCATGAGGAAGCAGACCTTCTGATCGTTGGTTTCAACTCGACAAGAGGCACGATTGAGGAAGCAATGGGGCGACTAGAGCAAGATGGAGTTAAAGTAAACCATGCTCAAGTTCGTTTGATCCATCCATTCCCGGTTGATGAAATCCTTCCGCTTGTCCAATCGGCTAAAAAGGTTGCCGTCATTGAAAACAATGCAACGGGTCAGCTGGCAAACATCCTGAAGATGAACGTCGGAAGCCATGGGAAGATCAACAAAATCCTAAAGTACGACGGAAATCCTTTCTTGCCGCATGAAATCCACACGAAATGCAAGGAGTTGTTCTAAATGGCCACTTTTAAAGATTTTCGTAATAATGTAAAACCTAACTGGTGCCCAGGCTGCGGCGACTTCTCCGTACAGGCCGCCATGCAGCGGGCAGCGGCCAATGTCGGGCTTGAGCCCGAGAATTTGGCTGTAGTTTCCGGAATCGGCTGTTCCGGCCGTATTTCAGGATATATCAATTCCTATGGGTTCCATGGAATCCATGGCCGCTCCCTGCCAATCGCTCAAGGTGTCAAAATGGCCAACCGCGATTTGACAGTAATTGCTTCCGGAGGAGATGGTGACGGGTTCGCGATTGGAATGGGACATACCATCCATGCGATACGCCGGAACATCGATATAACTTATATTGTAATGGATAACCAGATTTACGGTCTTACAAAAGGACAGACCTCTCCGCGTTCGGCGGCTGGTTTTAAAACAAAATCCACTCCGCAAGGTTCGATTGAGCAGGCGATTTCCCCAATGGAAATGGCTCTTACGGCAGGCGCAACCTTCGTCGCCCAAAGCTTCTCAACGGACCTTAAGGATTTGACGGCGCTGATTGAAGCAGGAATCAAGCATAAAGGTTTCTCTCTGATCAACGTATTCAGCCCATGTGTAACGTATAACAAGGTCAACACATATGACTGGTTCAAGGAAAACCTGACAAAGCTAAGCGATGTCGAAGGGTATGACCCATCCAGCCGCGAAACGGCGATGCAGACATTGATGAAGCATGATGGACTTGTTACCGGGTTGATCTACCAGAATACCGAGCGCAAATCCTATCAGGAAATGATCAATGGCTATTCTGAAGCGCCGCTTGCCCATGCGGACCTTACGCTTGACCAGGAATACTTCGATAAATTGACAGCGGAATTTGTTTAAGCTGTAAAGCCCCAATCTTCTGATTGGGGCTTTGTCTTGATGCCAAAGTAAAACAGGGGCAAGGAGGAAGGGCCTGCCTATCAAGGGTTTTTTTCAGGTGATAGCTGGAACTGTGACATGGGTTATTGTTTGTATGCCCCTTAACGTTTATAATTATTAATTGTATGTTTAAAGTTTTATTGAACTGTGATCTTGAAGAACAGCTCGCGAAAGGAGATCAAACGATGAATGAAAATCAGCGCCTTGAAGGCCAGCAAGTACAAAATGCCAATCCATCGGACAAAAAATCCGCCAAGGATTATAGCAAGTACTTCGAAACTGTTTTTGTTCCGCCTTCTTTAAAGGATGCAAAGAAACGCGGCAAGGAAGAAGTAAAATACCACGATGATTTCCAAATCTCCGAGGAATTCAGGGGCTTGGGGAATGGCAGGAAGTTCTATATCAGAACCTACGGCTGCCAGATGAACGAGCATGATACCGAGGTTATGGCTGGAATTTTCATGGCCCTTGGCTATGAACCGACAGATTCAGTGGATGATGCCAATGTCATTCTTTTAAATACATGTGCCATCCGCGAAAACGCGGAAAACAAAGTGTTTGGCGAACTTGGCCATTTGAAGCACTTGAAAACCCAGAAGCCGGACTTGCTTCTTGGAGTGTGCGGCTGCATGTCCCAGGAAGAGTCCGTTGTCAATAAAATCCTCAAGACCTATACACAAGTGGACATGATATTTGGGACCCATAATATCCACCGTCTCCCAAATATCCTGCATGAAGCGTATATGTCGAAGGAAATGGTCATCGAAGTATGGTCCAAGGAAGGCGATGTCATTGAAAACCTTCCAAAAGTCCGCCGTGGCAATATCAAGGGATGGGTCAACATTATGTACGGCTGCGACAAATTCTGTACCTACTGCATCGTTCCGTATACACGAGGGAAAGAGAGGAGCCGCCGTCCGGAAGAAATCATCCATGAAGTCCGCCAGCTCGCAGCGCAAGGCTATCAGGAAATTACCCTGCTCGGCCAAAATGTCAATGCGTATGGCAAGGACTTCACGGACCGCAAATACGGCCTTGGCGATTTGATGGATGAAATCCGCAAGATTGATATCCCAAGAATACGTTTCACAACCAGCCATCCGCGTGATTTCGACGACCACCTGATCGAGGTTCTGGCCAAAGGCGGCAATTTGATGAACCACATCCATCTTCCTGTCCAGTCAGGCTCAACGGATGTCCTAAAAATCATGGCCCGTAAATACACACGTGAACAGTATCTTGAACTGGTCAGAAAAATTAAAGCGGCGATTCCGGATGTGGCGCTCACTACAGATATCATTGTTGGATATCCGAACGAAACAGATGAGCAATTTGAAGAAACTCTCTCCCTATACAGGGAGGTTGGCTATGAGTCGGCTTATACCTTCATCTATTCGCCTAGGGAAGGAACGCCTGCTGCGAAAATGCAGGATAATGTACCTATGGAAGTGAAAAAAGAACGTCTTCAGCGCTTAAATGCTCTTGTAAACGAATTGTCTGCTGAGGCACTAAAAAAATATAAGGGCCAAACGGTTGAAGTGCTGGTTGAAGGAGAAAGCAAAAACAACCCGGATGTTCTGGCAGGTTATACAAGCAAGAGCAAGCTGGTAAACTTTGTTGGTCCGAAAACAGCGATTGGCAAGATTGTCAAAGTTAAAATCACGGATGCAAAAACATGGTCGTTAAACGGGGAAATGGTCGAAGAACTAGAATCGGTTGAGGTGAAATAGGATGGCGAATTATACAAAAGACGATATTATGGAACGTGCAAAAGAGCTTGCGCAAATGATTGCTGAGACAGAAGAAGTTGATTTCTTCAAACGTGCAGAGGCGCATATCCATGAAAACGAGAAAGTCAGCATGCTGATTTCTTCCATTAAAGGACTGCAAAAGCAGGCCGTTAATTACAAGCATTATGGCAAAGAAGAAGCCCTAAAGAAAACGGAAGAGAAGATTGCCAAGCTGGAAGCGGAACTGGATGAAATTCCGGTTGTCCAGGAGTTTAAGGAATCCCAGCTTGATGTCAATGACTTGCTGCAAATTGTAGCTTCTACCATCTCCAACACGGTAACAGATGAGATTCTCCGCACTACTGGTGGCGACGTCCTTCGCGGCGAAACAGGTGCAGCCCTTGCCAAAGGCGGCAGCTGCAGTCATTAATATGCACAGTAAGGTGTCAGGAACCTACCTATTCGGGAAGGCCCTGGCGCCTTTTTTGCTTCTTTGCCAACTCATTGCCTTTCTGTGGTTTTAGAAGCTTCAACTGGTAAAACAGCTCTCCTCGACGATCTCCTCCGGAACCTTTCAGGGCTATAGGCATATCATGTTATATGCCTTGATTGATACACGGGAGACAGATAAATCTCGCGCACACTAGACTACTGTCCCGCATAGGATGAAGTGAAAAAGATTGAGGAGGGTTCGCTCGCAATGGGAGAATACAGAGAGATTATCACGAAAGCCGTCGTAGCGAAAGGACGTAAGTTTACCCAGTCCAATCATACGATCTGCCCACCGCACGATCCATGCAGCATTCTTGGATGCTGGGTCATAAACCACAAATATAAGGCGAAAAAGTCCGGAAAAACAGTTGAGGTCAACGGTTCATATGAGATCAACTGCTGGTACTCTTTTGATGATAATACGAGAACTGAAGTTGTAACAGAAAAAGTGACGTATTGCGATGTCATCAAGTTGAAGTACCGTGACCCTGATTGCCTGGATGACCATGAAGTCCTTGTTCAAGTCTTGCAGCAGCCGAACTGCATTGAAGCAGTCATTTCCCCGAATGGCAATAAAATTATTGTCCATGTGGAGAGAGAATTCCTGACAGAAGTGATTGGCGAAACAAAAGTGTGCGTCGCCATCAATCCTGATGGATGCGAGGACTGCGACGATGACTGGGGCTTTGATGTCGATGACGAAGAATTCGAAGATTTGAATCCGGAATTCCTGCTTGGCGAAGAGGAATAGGATAAAACTAGGAAGGTTGTGCTTCCTAGTTTTTTTTTGCCGTTTTTAAGAAAGAGGTTACACCGGTGTATATAATATAGGAGAAAGTGTAAAATATTTTCCGAAAATTCACACATACTTCACAAAAAGAGTAAACATACTTGATATAGTAGTGGTAGGTACATAGATCTAAAAAGGGGAGAGAGGGATGGAGCTGCTCGTCGTAAAAGGTTTGACGAAGAAATTCAAGGATTTGGAGGCAGTTAAAAAAGTTGCCTTTTCCGTGGAAAAAGGAGAAGCCTTCGGTCTGCTGGGCCCTAATGGGGCAGGAAAAACGACCACAATCCAAATGATCACCGGCTTATTTCCGCCTACATCCGGGCAGATTTTTATCGATGGATTTGATATGGTTAAAAACCCAAAGAAGGCACAAAGCATGATTGGCATCGTTCCGCAGGAAATTGCCCTCTATCCTGCCATGAGTGCGGCAGAGAACCTGAAATTTTGGGGGAGGATGTATGGAGTGACAGGAGCCGAGCTCGAGCACCGGGTGTCAGATATCCTAGAACTAATCGGCCTTAAGGACCGGGCGAAAGACAAGGTGGGTACCTTTTCGGGAGGAATGAAGCGCAGGGTGAATATTGGCGCAGCCATTATGCATAAACCGCATCTCTTGATCATGGATGAACCTACAGTCGGAATTGACCCGCAGTCACGTTCGCATATTTTGGAGACGGTAAAGCAGCTGAACCAGAAAGGGATGACCGTCATCTATACAAGCCACTACATGGAAGAGGTCCAATATCTTTGCCAGAGGGTCGGAATTATGGATCATGGCGTATTTATTACGAGTGGAACCATCCCGGAGCTGCGGGAGACCATTGGCGACCGGTCGCGGATCAACCTGGATCTTGCCTCCCCTGCAGAGGGGATTGTGCTTGATGCCGGGCAGCTCGCTGGCATTGACCAGGCTGATATTGTCATGAATCCTCTGCAGATCACGATTTTCCACAAGGACCCCCAGCTGGTCCTTGCCGGGCTGATACAGCATGTGACAAGCCTTGGCTTGGCGATAAAGGGAGTTGAAATCATCGAGCCTAATCTTGAAAGTGTCTTTCTGCATTTGACTGGCAGAAGCCTGCGCGATTAAGGAGGGAGAGGGATGGGGTATTGGTGGCTGGCAGCAAAAGATGCGCTGCTAATGGTTCGCGATAAAAAAGCGCTGTTGACACTCGTATTTATGCCAGTTTTGTTAATCGGTATTTTAGGAGCAGCATTCGGAAACATGTTCTCGGAAGGCGATGCTGATGTTCCAGTTTTTACTCTTGGGATCGTCAACCAAGATGAAGGGCTGATGGGCGGGTATCTCGAAAAAGCAGTTTTTACTGAGATGATGGGAAAAGAAATTACCGTCAAAAACTTCAGTCATGAGGAAGTGTTGGTCGAGCTGGAAGAAAAGAGGGCTGCAGCAGGTTTGATTCTGCCTGCCGCCTTTTCCGAAAGCTTAATGGCAGGAAAAGCCGTTTCGCTTGAAATTATTTCGGCTCCGGGGAATGAGTTTCCTGCAATGATTGTGGAGAATGTGGTGCAGCAATTTTCCCGTCAGTCAGCCGTCCAGGCGGAGGGCATGAAATTCGCTGCTGAAGAGTCGGCAAAAAGAGGAGAACCTTTTCAGCCGGAAAATTTCTTAAACATGGAAGAGAGCAATGTATTTCCGGTTATTGAGGAAGTGGGTGTCGAGTCTGACCGCTCTCAAGTTGGGTCGTTCCAGTATTATGCGGCCGGTATGGGAGTAATGTTCCTGCTCATGACCGTGGTAACCGGTGTCGGAAGCATGATTGAAGAGAAAGAGCAGGAAGTATACCGACGCCTGCTGGTTACCCGGCTGACTTACTCCCAGTATCTCCTGGGAAAGCTGCTTGGACTGTTGTTATTGTCAGTACTCCAGCTTGGGGTCATTATTCTCGGCACAAGTGTGCTGTTTGGTGTGCACTGGGGAAACTCGCTTGCGGGCGTGATCCTGATTGGATTTGCGTTTGTATTTAGTGCCTGCGGTCTTGGCATCCTCTTCGGTTCGCTGGCCAATACCGAAAAAGCCTTCAGCGCTGGAGGAATGCTTGGAACGCAGATTCTTGCCGCTGCAGGAGGCAGCATGGTGCCTCTGTATATGTTCCCGGATTGGGTCAACTCAGTGATGCGGGTTTTTCCCAATGCGCTTGCTTTGCAAAGCTTTCTCGACTTGATGTCTGGCGAAGGTTTAAGGGATGTGGCAGGAGAGGCCGCTGCATTGTTCCTCATAGGCTGCCTGTTCCTTTTGGCTGCCTGGCTAAGACTTGCAGCAGGGAGGAGGAAGTCTTATGCCTAAAGTGTTTGCAATTGCCATGCTTCATATGAAAACGATGCTCAAATCCCCGGCGGGAATCATTTTAATGTTTATTATGCCGCTTGTTTTCAGCATCATTTTTGGAAATATGTCCGGAGAAGGGAATTCTTCCAAACCGATTGTCCTGGTTGTGGCAGGAAAGGATGCCAACAGCCGGCAAATGGTCAATTTGCTAAAGGACAATCATCAATACACATGGGAAGAAACAACGATAAATGAGGCTGCCCAGCGCGTGAAGGCGCAGGAAGCGATTGCCGCCGTCAGAATACATGGAGACATGGAAACCAGAATCAAACAGAAACAGCGTTTGTTCGAGGTGATCAGCCAGCGCAAGTCACAGGAGTATTTCACGCTCCTGCCTTTCCTCGAAGGAGCGGGCAGAACGGCGGTCGCTTCATTTGAATGGAGCGAAAATATGGAAAGCGGATCTGCTGCCCTTTTACTGGAAAGAATCGGAGAAAGGGAAGGAGTCCATCTCCAGAAGAAGGTTATCCAGAGAGAGGGTGCACAGCGGGAAGCTGTCAGTCTGATGACTATCGGCTTTGTCCTGATGTTTATGATGTTTGGCATATCGGGTGCCGCCTCCTCCATTCTTGACGAGAGAAAAGCCGGCACTTGGCAGCGGCTGCTGGTCACTCCTGTGTCACAGACTCAAATTCTCGGGGGATATTTGCTCTCCTACTTTTTAATGGGATGGATTCAATTAGCCGTTTTAATGGTGATTATGACTCTCTTCTTTCATGCAATATGGGGGAATTTACTGTATTTCATCCCATTTGCATCGCTGATTATTATCCTGATTTCGGGCTTTGGACTTATGATAGCAGGATTGGTGAAAACTAGCCAGCAGGCGGGAGCGCTCAATACTGTTCTCATTGTCAGCACCTGTATGCTTGGCGGTGTATACTGGCCTCTTGAGGTTGTTCCAGTATTTATGCAGCAAATAGCGAAAGCGGTTCCGCAAAGCTGGATGATGCTCGGATTGCGCGAAATCATCAGCGGAAGCCTCCATTCTGCCACCCTTGTCAAATCGGCGTTCATCCTGCTGGGCTTCAGTGTGGTTTTTTACGCGGTGGGAATATCAAAGGTGAAATTTCATTAAGGATGGCCAAGAACCTCTGCTTGGCCTTTTTCGTTTGAAAGCAGGCGGGAATTTTACGCCAACTGGAAAGCTGTCGGCCCCCCGAATGGAGAAAACCCCCACTGAAGAACCGTGTCTTGTATGATATAATAGATTTTTAGAAAAGGATCAAACATGTTTTTGGGGGACTTATGAATGGCTGCTTATACGCCGATGATGTTGCAATATTTACAGATAAAGGCAGATTACCAGGATGCCTTTTTATTCTTTCGCCTTGGCGATTTTTATGAAATGTTTTTTGAAGACGCAATAAAGGCATCGCAGGAATTGGAAATCACGCTGACCAGCCGTGACGGCGGCGGGACGGAGAGAATTCCAATGTGCGGGGTGCCTTACCATTCTGCGCAGGGGTACATTGAACAGCTCATCCAAAAAGGGTACAAGGTCGCCATTTGCGAGCAGACGGAAGATCCCAAGGCAGCAAAAGGGGTTGTCCGCCGTGAAGTTGTTCAGCTGATAACACCGGGAACTCTCATGGAAGGACGGGGCCTGAATGATAAGGAGAATAACTTCATTGCATCTGTTTCCGCTTTCGAGGGCGGTACATATGGGTTTGCCTGCAGCGACCTTTCGACCGGGGAAAGCCGGGTGACACTGCTCGCCGGGAATTTTGATGATGTGCTGAACGAACTGTCCTTGTCCGGTTCAAAGGAAGTGGTACTTGATTCTTCCACCCCGGACGAGCTTCAGAAAAGGCTGGCAGAGCGGTCTGTCCTCGCAATCTCTTATGAAGATAATACAGAGGTAAGCGAAGCCTATACGAATCTTCTTGAGGGCTTGGATAAAGAAGACGCAAAACTTTCTGCAGCCAGGCTGTTTAACTATCTTCACCGGACGCAAAAACGGAACCTCGATCATCTGCAGCCTGTCACATTTTATGAAATCCAGCAATATATGAAAATTGACTTCTTTTCAAAGCGAAATCTGGAACTGACGGAAACAATTCGTTCCACAGCGAAAAAAGGGTCGCTTCTTTGGCTCCTGGATGAAACAAAAACGGCGATGGGGGGCCGGATGCTCAAACAGTGGATCAACCGCCCGCTTATCAGCATCCAGGGAATACAAAGCCGGCAGGAAGTGGTGGAGCTGTTTATCTCCCACTTTTTTGAGCGTCATGAAATCCGTGAAAAGCTGAAAGAGGTCTACGATTTGGAGCGGCTCGCCGGAAGGGTGGCCTTTGGCAATGTCAATGCCCGAGACCTGGTACAGCTCAAGAAATCCCTGATGCAGGTTCCTGTCTTAAAGAAGACGCTGAATACGATGGGGGCAGAGGCGGCAGACCGTCTTGCCGAGAAGCTGGATCCCTGCGAAGAGGTTACAGACCTGCTTGAGCAGGCGTTGGTCGAAAACCCGCCTATTTCTGTTAAAGAGGGCAATATCATCCGCGATGGCTATGATGGGCAGCTTGACCAGTACCGTGATGCCAGCCGTAACGGAAAAACGTGGATTGCCAGTCTCGAACGCCAAGAGCGGGAAAAGACGGGCATCAAATCTTTGAAAATCGGCTATAACCGTGTGTTTGGCTATTATATCGAAGTCACAAAGGCCAACCTGCATCTTCTTCAGGAAGGCCAATATGAGCGGAAGCAGACTCTCTCGAATGCCGAGCGTTTTATCACTCCGGAATTGAAAGAGAAAGAGGATTTGATTTTACAGGCGGAAGAAAAGATTGTTGAGCTGGAATACGACATTTTTGTCAACATCCGGGAAACGGTGAAAGAATTCATTCCAAGATTGCAGGCCCTCTCCAAGGCGGTCAGCGAGCTGGATGTTTTGACAAGCTTTGCTGAGCTGAGCGAGCAGCGGCATTATGTGAAACCGGCATTTACGGAGGAGCGGAAAATCCTCCTGAAGGACGGCCGCCATCCTGTTGTTGAAAAAGTGATGTCTGCCCAGGAATACGTGCCAAATGACTGTTATATGGACAGCGAACGGGAACTTCTGCTGATTACAGGTCCGAACATGTCTGGTAAAAGCACCTATATGAGACAGATTGCCTTGACGGCGATCATGGCTCAGATTGGCTGTTTTGTACCAGCATCAGAAGCGATATTGCCTGTCTTTGACCAGGTATTTACCAGGATTGGGGCAGCAGACGATTTGATTTCCGGGCAGAGTACTTTTATGGTTGAAATGCTTGAAGCCAACAATGCGATTGCGAATGCGACTGAAAACAGCCTGATTCTATTTGATGAAATCGGCCGCGGAACGTCCACTTATGACGGCATGGCACTTGCCCAGGCCATTATCGAGTATATCCATGATAAAATTGGCGCGAAAACTTTATTTTCTACACACTACCACGAGCTGACGGCCCTGGACCAGGAACTGGGCAAGCTCAAGAACATCCATGTTTCAGCCATTGAACAAAACGGCAAAGTCGTGTTCCTTCATAAAATCAAGGAAGGGGCCGCAGATAAGAGCTACGGAATCCATGTCGCGCAGCTGGCGGAACTGCCTGCCGAGCTCATCGTCCGCGCAGCGGAAATACTTGAGGCACTTGAAAACAAGGATAAGACAGACACTGCATCTCAGCAGTCATCCAGTCCGATGGCTTCCACAGGCGGCCGGAGAACTGGCGAACTAGCCGGTTCCTTTAAGGACGGCTTGGCCGGACCAATATCCACGCCCGCAGCTGTAAAGGAAGCTGAACCTGCACTTCAGCAAGCTATTGAAAAGAGCGAGGAAGAAGCCCAGCTTTCCTTCTTTGAAGAGGTACCGCCAGTGAAACACTCCGCGGCAAGCAAGAAGGAAAAACGTGTTCTCGATAAGCTGAATGAACTTGATATTCTTGATATGACACCGCTGCAGGCGATGAACATGCTGTACGATTTACAGCGAAAACTGAGGAATTAACCTTACGATACTTTTACGGAGGGGGAGAAGATGGGGAAAATTAGGCAGCTTGATGATGCACTTTCGAACAAAATTGCGGCTGGAGAGGTCGTCGAACGCCCGGCTTCGGTTGTAAAGGAATTGGTGGAAAACGCGATAGACGCCGGAAGTACGGTCGTGGAAATCGAGATTGAAGAAGCGGGCATGGCAAAGATCAGGATTACTGACAATGGGGACGGCATTGAGGAGGACGATGTCCTTGCCGCCTTTCAGCGTCATGCTACAAGCAAAATCAAGGATGAAAACGACCTCTTCCGGATCAGGACGTTAGGTTTCCGCGGTGAGGCACTGCCAAGCATTGCTTCCGTCTCCCGCCTCGAAATGAAGACGTCAACGGGGCAGGATGCCGGAACAAAGGTGCTGATAGAGGGCGGAAAGGTCGTTAGTGTTGAAAAGGCCGACAGCCGCAAAGGGACCGACATTACCGTTACCGACCTGTTTTTCAACACCCCGGCCCGCCTTAAATATATGAAGACGATCCATACGGAGCTTGGGAATATCACTGATGTGGTCAACCGCATCTCCCTTGCGCATCCCGAAGTGTCGCTCAGGCTTGTGCACAATGGGCGCAAGCTTTTGAACACGAATGGAAATGGCGATCCAAGACAGGTTCTTGCCGCCATCTATGGCATGAATATGGTGAAAAGCATGGTGGAAATTTCCGCAGAATCCCTTGATTATAAAATCAGCGGCTGGATCACCCTGCCTGAAGTCACCAGGGCCTCGAGGAACTATATCTCCACAATGATCAATGGCCGGTTCATTAAAAATTATGCGTTGGCAAAAGCCATCCAGGAAGGCTATCATACATTGCTTCCGATCGGGCGCTACCCAGTTGCACTCCTCGATATCCAAATGGATCCCCTGCTGGTGGATGTCAATGTGCATCCTTCCAAAATGGAGGTCCGCTTGAGCAAGGAGCAGGAACTGAACCAGCTTGTCACGGAAGCGATTAAAAATGTATTTAAGACAAAGGAATTGATTCCGGCCGGTTTCGTCTCCAAAAAAGCCGAAAAGCCCAAGTCGGAGCAGACCTTCCTAGAGCTCGAGCACCTGCCTGATTGGCGGCAAGGCTTGAACAAGGGGGATGCATGGACCGGCAGCGGCTTGGAAGAGCAGGCGACAGGGCCTGCCACGCGTGATGCTGCTGAGGAACCTGCCTGGGAGCAGGACCTTCCTGAGGCAACAAAGGCCGAAGTCCCTGCTCCTGGCGGTTGGCCCAGCGGCAGGCTGGAAGTCCGTGAACGGGCATTGGAGGAGAATCTGTCCGAGGGTATTCCTTCAAATGGGACTGGCGACAAAATGCTGGAACAAGGTGATGTAAGACCGGTTCGGATGAATGGATTGCATGAGGAAGACAGAAGAGCAGAGGTCTGCCTAGAAAACGAATCATTTGCGGTGCCAAAGCCGCAAGTGGGGGACAGTGAAGCTGTCTCATCACGGGTACCGCCTCTCTATCCGATTGGCCAAATGCATGGAACCTATATATTGGCGCAAAATGACCGCGGCTTGTATATCATTGACCAGCATGCCGCCCAGGAACGGATCAAGTATGAATATTTCCGCGAGAAGGTCGGCCAGGTGGCAAGTGAGCTTCAGGATATGCTCGTGCCGCTGACTTTCGAGTATTCACCTGATGACTGCATCCGGATTGATGAGTACCTTCATGAACTCGAGAAGGTGGGAGTCTTCCTTGAATCCTTCGGGCATAACAGCTATATTGTCCGCTCCCATCCGCAGTGGTTTCCGCGCGGTGAGGAGAAAGAACTGATCGAAGAGATGATCGAGCAGCTCTTGTCGATGAAAAGGGTGGATGTCAAGAAATTGCGTGAGGAAGCGGCAATCCTGATGAGCTGCAAAGGCTCCATCAAGGCCAACCGCCATCTGCGCAACGATGAGATCCAATCATTGCTGGACGAACTTAGACGATCATCCGACCCATTCACCTGTCCGCACGGCCGTCCAATCATCATCCATTACTCCACTTACGAGATGGAGAAAATGTTCAAGAGGGTTATGTAAAAAAAGCGCATCCGAAGCCGGATGCGCTTTTTTGATGTTGTGATTATGAATGAAAAGGCCGATACCCTAAGGCAGGGCTTTTTGAATAGCAGCTATTTCGCCAGCGGCTGCAATTTGTGGATATACTTCAAGGCCTGTCCCGTACCTACTGCCACCGATTCCAGAGGATTCTGTGCGAGATGTACAGGGACGACGATTTCCTTGCTGAGCCAGTCCTGCATGCCATTAAGCAGGGATCCGCCGCCTGTGAGGATGACACCCCGGTCGACGATGTCGCCGCTTAGTTCGGCAGGGCAGTCTTCAAGTGTTTTCCTGATAGTCTCCAAAACTTGAAGCATTGATTCCTTCAGGCAGTCGCTAATTTCATAGGAGTTTAGAGTGATGGTGCTTGGCAGCCCGGTTACAAGGTCTCGGCCGCGGACTTCCATCTCAAGCTGCTCATGCTCGATAGGAGCATAACCAATCTCCATTTTGATCCTTTCCGCTGTCCTCTCACCAATCAAAACATTATAAGCTTTCCGTACATACTGAATGATGTGCTCATCAAACCTATCACCGCCAATGCGGATGGAATGGCAGGCAACAACGCCTCCGTAGGATATGATGGCTACTTCCGTTGTGCCTCCGCCGATATCAACGACCACATTGGCTACAGGTTCATCAACAGGAAGGCCTGCTCCAATTGCAGCAGCAACGGGCTCTTCAATGATATGTACCTTGCGGGCTCCGGCATTGCGGACTGCTTCAAGAATGGCACGGCGCTCGGCGCTGGTTGAGCCTGAAGGGGTGCAGACAACCACATTGGGCTTGCGCAAAGAAAAGCCCCCCGTTTTAGCCGCCTTTTTCATCACCTGGGAAAGCATGTCTGTGGTGATATCAAAATCCGCGATGACGCCATCTCTCAGCGGACGGATGGCAATGATTTTTTCGGGTGTCTTCCCGATCATTTCTTTCGCTTCATGGCCGATAGCCACAACTTTCTTGCTATCCGTATCAATGGCCACAACGGATGGTTCGTTAAGAGCAATGCCTTTATTTTTACTATAAACAAGTGTATTAGCCGTTCCTAGGTCGATACCAATTTCAGCTTGTGAGATCATTATTTTTCACCCATTTTCCTTATTATTAAGTTATCACTATATAATCTTCTATAAAAATTAACACGAATCAGGGGGTGGGGTGTCGATTGTTATCGAATCGTTAACCAATTGTAAAAACAGTGGTAAATAAAGCAAAATTACGGATGAGTTTGGAAAAAAATAAGGAAGAAAGGAATGGGCAATTAGCATTGCGGGTATAATATTTTGATGTTCAACTGCTTTCAGGGTTACAATAGATGATATAAACATAAAGGCAGTGTGAAGAATTTGGATAAAAAACAAAAGCTGCTGGTCCTGATTGGCCCGACGGCCGTCGGCAAAACGAAAACGAGCATCGAGCTCGCGGCCAGGTTCAATGGCGAGATTATCAGCGGCGACTCCATGCAGATTTATAAAGGGATGGACATCGGAACCGCCAAAATTACAAAAAGTGAGATGCAGGGAATACCCCACCATCTTATAGATATCAAAAATCCCGATGATTCTTTTTCAGCAGCAGAATTTCAGCAGCTGGTCCGCGAAAAAATCACCGAAATTACCAGCCGCGGCAAACTGCCGATGATCGTTGGGGGAACAGGATTGTATATCCAGTCGGTGATTTACGATTACCAATTTTCCGACGTGCCATCCGATCCGGATTTCCGTTTGGAGCTTGAAAGAACGGCTGACGAAAAAGGTGCAGAGGCGGTGCATGCACAGCTTTGGGAGGTGGATCCGGACAGCGCGGAACGAATCCATCCGAATAATGTCCGCCGCGTCATCCGTGCACTTGAAATCCACCATTGCACCGGGAAGTCGATGACAGAGTATCAGGAACAGCAGGATGCGGAACTTTTATACGATACATGCCTGGTAGGGCTTACGATGGACCGCGAACGGCTTTATGAACGAATCAACATGCGGGTGGACCTGATGATGGAGGAAGGGCTGCTGGATGAGGTAAAATCGTTGTATGCCAAGGGGTTAAGGGACTGCCAAAGCATCCAGGCAATCGGTTATAAAGAGTTGTATGATTATCTGGATGGCAAGGTGAGCCTTAAGGATGCTATTGAAAATTTAAAGCAGAATTCCCGTCGCTATGCCAAAAGGCAGCTGACGTGGTTTCGAAACAAAATGAATGTGGAATGGTTTACCATGCCGATAGACGGAGCAGAGGCAGAAAAAAAAATTGCCGAAATTTCCAGCTATGTTGAAGGAAAGCTCCAAATAAAGGCGAATACATAAGGATAGAGATAAAAAGGAGGATCTGCAATGAAACAAATTAACATTCAGGACCAGTATCTAAACCAGCTGCGAAAGGATAACACAAATGTCACGGTCTTTTTATTGAATGGCTTCCAGCTCCGCGGCCAAATCAAAGGCTTTGACAATTTTACGGTTTTATTTGAAACCGAGGGAAAGCAGCAGCTTGTTTATAAACATGCGATTTCTACGTTCGCGCCGCAAAAAAATGTCCAGATTGACCTTGATCCGCAACAATAATCAATCGACATATTTCCATAAGAAGCCTGCCGGCAATGGCGGGCTTTTTTTAATGTCTTCCTTTTGCAGCTTTTTTAAAATCGTTTTAATGAATCGTAAGCGATAGGAATACATATAGATATACGGTTATTTCCCGAAACCGGAAAAAGATGACAGCCTGCATGGAGAGGCCGCATTCCTTTGTCTTTGCGGCTAATGGAAGAAAGGCTTTTATCGCAAAGGCATCACGAGTACATTGTGTTTTAGAATAGAGGTGAAAAGCTTTGGACCAGCCGATGCGAATGAATAATAACGGCCAAATCAGCATTGTTCTCAATGCCCAGAAACGGAAAGCAGCACCGAAGGAAGCTCCCGAACCAAAGATGGCGGCCAAACCTAGCCCAGCCCAGCATGCGGCTTTAAAAGAAATCGAAGATGAGCTCGGCACACTGGTTGGAATGGAAGAAATGAAAAAAATGATAAAAGAAATATATGCCTGGATCTATGTGAACAAAAAAAGGGAGGAAATGGGCCTGAAGGCCGGCCGGCAAGCCCTTCATATGATGTTCAAGGGAAACCCGGGCACAGGAAAAACGACAGTTGCCAGGCTGATCGGCAAGCTTTTTCAAAAAATGAATGTGCTGTCTAAAGGGCATTTGATTGAGGCGGAAAGGGCGGACCTGGTTGGTGAATACATCGGGCATACAGCGCAAAAAACACGGGACCTCGTAAAGAAGGCGCTGGGAGGAATCCTGTTCATTGACGAAGCCTATTCTCTTGGACGAGGCGGAGAAAAGGACTTCGGGAAAGAGGCGATCGATACGCTCGTCAAGCATATGGAAGACAAACAGCATGAATTCATCCTCATCCTTGCCGGCTACTCACGGGAAATGGATTATTTTCTAACCCTTAACCCGGGACTGCATTCGCGATTTCCGCTAGTCATCGACTTTCCAGACTATAATATTGACCAGCTAATGGAAATAGGCAAAAAAATGCTGATTGAAAGGGAATATACCCTAAGCCATGAAGCGGAAAGAAGGCTTCGCGAACATTTGGCGTGGGTAAAATCAAGCTTCGGGCCTACCGGTTTTTCGAACGGGCGCTATATCAGGAACATCATTGAAAAGTCCATTCGCACACAAGCCATGCGGCTGCTGCTTACCAACCAGTACGACCGACATGAATTGATGACCTTAAGAAGCAATGACCTTATATTAAATGAAGCTTAAAGAAAGGTTCCGCCCTGTGCGGAATCTTTTTTGCAGATAACTGCCCAGCTTCGCGCTATAACCAAAAATACTGAAATTTTAGCTTGGTGATATTTTTTGGTATGATGGGTACAGAATACATAAGAAGAAAGGGGGAATTATTTTGGAACCTAAAACAGCTTCTGAAAAGGCAATCCTGGTAGGGTGCCAGACAACCCTGGAGGACGACTTGCGTTTCCAATATAGCATGGAAGAGCTTGCTTCCCTGACAGAGACAGCTCAGGGCACTGTTCTTATTTCCGTCGTCCAAAAAAGGGACCGCATCCATCCGTCCACATACATAGGAAAAGGAAAAGTAGAGGAACTGAAAACGCTTGTAGAGGAGTTTGAGGCCGACCTAATTATTTTTAATGACGAGCTGTCGCCGAGTCAGATCCGGAATCTTTCACGCGAGCTTGAAGTCCGCATCATTGACCGGACCCAGCTGATTCTTGATATCTTTGCCAGAAGGGCGCGTTCCAAGGAAGGGAAACTTCAGGTAGAGCTCGCCCAGCTCCAGTATTTGCTTCCAAGGCTTATGGGCCAGGGAACGGCTCTTTCAAGGCTCGGAGCCGGTATTGGGACGAGAGGGCCGGGGGAAACAAAGCTGGAATCCGACCGCCGGCATATCCGGCGCCGCATTGATGATATCAAAGGCCAGCTGGAGATTATTGTCCAGCATCGTGACCGGTACCGTGAGCGCCGCAAAAAAAACAAGGCCTTCCAGATTGCGCTGGTAGGTTATACGAATGCCGGAAAATCAACGCTTTTCAATCGGCTGACCGAGGCAGATTCCTTTGAAGAAAATCAGCTGTTTGCCACATTGGATCCAATGACAAGGAAAGTGATTCTTCCAAGCGGCTTTTCGGTGCTGCTGACGGATACGGTAGGGTTTATCCAGGACCTCCCAACCACTTTGATTGCCGCATTCCGCTCAACCCTGGAAGAAGTGAAGGAAGCGGATTTGCTTTTGCATGTGGTCGACATGTCCAACCAGGATTATTTTTCCCATGAGAAAACCGTCAACAAATTGCTGGAAGAGCTTGAAGTCAATCAGATTCCCCAGATTACGGTCTATAACAAGCGGGATATTGCGCACCCCGATTTTGTCCCGGTGGCCAAATCCGAGACAGCTTTTATCAGCGCTTATGAGGAAGAAGACCGCTCAAGCCTAAAACAAAAGATTGAACAAACCATCATTGAAGGAATGGAGCCTTTCCATGTCCTGATTCCTTCTGGAGAAGGCAAGCTGCTGTCCCAGCTGAAAAATGAGACGATTTTGCGGGAGCTTTCTTTTTCTGAGGAACAGGAAGGGTATGTCTGCCGGGGATACGCCCTGAAAGACCACCAAATAACAGGACAGCTAACGAAATATACAGTGAGATAAGGAGCGCACCATGTTTAAGCATTTAGCATCAGGTGAAACCCTGCAGCCCATTGTGCAGCAGGTTGAAGAAAAAATCGCCGGGATACACCGGAAAATAGATGAACGGATTGATGAGAATCAGTTCCGGGTTTTAAAGAGTTTCCAGGAGCACAAAGTCAGCGATTCGCATTTCATGCCCTCAACCGGTTATGGTTATGATGATATCGGCCGGGATACATTGGAAAAAATCTATGCCGATGTGTTTGGCGGAGAAGCGGGACTCGTAAGATCCCAAATCATTTCCGGAACTCATGCGATATCAATCGCCCTGTTCGGCGTTCTTCGCCCCGGGGACGAGCTTTTATATATTACGGGCAAACCATACGACACACTTGAGGAAATCGTCGGCATCCGCGGGACGGGCAACGGATCGTTGAAGGAATTTGGCATTTCCTATAACTCCGTGTCCCTTACCGAAAGCGGCGGAATCGATTGGGCCGCTGTCCGGGAGAAAATCACGGATAAAACAAGAATGATTGGCATCCAGCGTTCCAAAGGCTATGCGACACGACCGTCTTTCACGGTTGCCGAGATTGGCGAAATGGTTCGGATTGTAAAAGGAATCAAATCTGATGTGGTTGTATTTGTTGATAACTGCTATGGCGAATTTGTGGAAGACAGGGAACCATGCCATGTGGAAGCAGATTTAATGGCCGGGTCGCTGATCAAGAATCCTGGCGGAGGGCTCGCAAAGACCGGGGGATACCTCGTGGGCAGGCGGGACCTTGTCGAGGCGTGTTCGTACAGGATGACTTCACCCGGCATCGGTGCCGAGGCAGGTGCGTCATTATATACTCTTCAGGAAATGTACCAGGGATTCTTCATGGCGCCACATATTGTCGGCCAGGCATTGAAAGGGGCGGTTTTTACAGCTGCGCTGCTTGAACAGTTTGGGATGGATTCGTCGCCAAAATGGGATGCGGAGCGTACGGATCTCATTCAGTCGGTTGTGTTCAACGACCGTGAAAAGATGGTGGCCTTCTGCCAGGCCATTCAGTTTGCCTCCCCGATCAACTCTCATGTGACACCATATCCAGCCTATATGCCCGGGTATGAAGATGATGTCATCATGGCAGCCGGCACCTTTATCCAGGGAGCCAGCATCGAGCTGACAGCCGATGGCCCAACCCGGCCGCCTTATGCTGCCTATATTCAGGGCGGGCTGACCTATTCCCATGTAAAGGCCGCGATATGCACGGCGTTGGACAATTTAATTCAAAAAGGTTTAATCCTTATAAAATAAGTGAATATACTACAGGACAATTTCAAGAAGCTTGTCCTGTTTTTTTGTTATTTTTCGTGTAAGATAATCTAACATCGAATTGACATGTTAGCTAACATTACATATAATAAAATTATCAACAAGGAAGGGAGGAGAAATCAAATGGGCGGAAGTGAGATTCGCCGAAATATGCCGCTGTTTTCCATCGGGGTTGTCATGAAGCTGACGGACCTGTCGGCGAGGCAGATCCGATATTATGAAGAGCACGGCTTGATTTCTCCAGCAAGGACTGAAGGCAATAAACGTCTCTTTTCCTTAAACGATATTGACAAGCTTCTGGAAATTAAAGATCTCATTGATCAGGGCGTCAATCTCGCAGGAATTAAGCAGATTTACAGCGTCAAACAGCAGCAGGCCGCCATGAAGGCGAATGAAGGCAAACAAGCGAAAAAAGCCCTCAGCGAGCCATCAGATGCTGAATTACGGAGGCTCCTCCGCAAAGAGATCCTTCGCGCCGGCCGTTTCCACCGAAATGGCGGGCATGGGGACAATTCGAGATTCCATTAATTATCCATAGGGAGATGAAAGCATGGCAAAGTTTACAAAAGAAGACATATTCCGTTTAGCGAAGGAAGATAATGTTAAGTTCATTCGTTTACAATTCACCGATATTCTCGGTACGATTAAAAACGTGGAGATCCCGGTAAGCCAGCTTGAAAAGGCATTGGACAACAAAATGATGTTCGACGGATCTTCCATTGAAGGTTTCGTACGGATTGAAGAATCCGATATGTACCTGATTCCTGATTTGGATACCTGGGTAGTGTTCCCTTGGACCGCTGAAAAAGGGAAGGTTGCCCGCTTGATCTGTGATATCCGGAACGCTGACGGAACGCCTTTCGAAGGTGACCCGCGCAGCAACCTGAAGCGAATTTTAAAAGAAATGGAGGAGCTCGGCTTCACCAATTTCAACCTTGGGCCAGAGCCCGAATTCTTCCTGTTCAAGCTTGATGTGAACGGTGAGCCTACTCTTGAATTAAATGACAATGGCGGATATTTCGACCTTGCGCCAACAGACCTTGGTGAAAACTGCCGCCGCGATATCGTGCTTGAGCTGGAAGAAATGGGCTTTGAAATTGAAGCATCCCACCATGAAGTGGCTCCAGGACAGCATGAAATCGACTTTAAATATGCAGATGCGCTTACAGCCTGCGACAATATCCAAACCTTTAAGCTTGTTGTAAAAACCATTGCCCGCAAGCATGGCCTGCATGCGACATTCATGCCAAAACCGCTGTTCGGCGTGAGTGGTTCGGGAATGCACTGCAACATGTCATTATTCCGTAACGGCGAGAATGCTTTCTACGATACATCGGATGAAAAGCTTCAGCTAAGTGAAACGGCTTACCAGTTCATTGCTGGGACCCTTAAGCACGCAGCAGGCTTTACAGCCGTAGCCAATCCGACCGTGAACTCCTACAAGCGTCTTGTACCTGGTTACGAAGCGCCTTGCTACATTGCCTGGTCAGCAAGAAATCGTTCACCGCTGATCCGCATTCCTTCTTCCCGCGGCTTGAGCACGCGTGTGGAGGTGCGAAGCGTAGACCCGGCAGCAAACCCATATTTGGCGATGGCCGTATTGCTGAAGGCTGGATTGGACGGAATCAAAAACCAGCTGACTCCTCCGGCTCCGGTTGACCGCAATATCTATGTCATGGACAAAGAGGAACGTACTGAGGAAGGTATTACCGACCTGCCGCCAACATTGGCAGCCGCTCTTGAAGAGCTGAAAAAAGACGAAGTCATTTGCGATGCGCTCGGCGGGCACATCCTGGAGCATTTCATCGAAGCAAAGGAAATCGAGTGGGATATGTTCCGTACCCAAGTACATCCATGGGAGCGAGAGCAGTACTTGCAGATGTATTAATGGAAGTGAACCCTTGATACCATTGGTATCAGGGGTTTTTCTTTTTTGGGGAAGAATGAACTGTAGGGGAATCGGCTGGACAAAAGAAAATCAAGCACAGGAAGCTGCTTGACAAAAGTGAAGCAATCTTCTAAAACCAGGGGGTCCGGCATGGGGCATTTTATTTTGATTTCTTCAGGAGGTTTTATCATTCCGCAGAAACTCCAGTCCTCTTAATATCGCATCTCCTCCAAAACCTGCAATGATGGAAACAAACACAACCCTGAGTGTGGACCCGGCACCGGAAGAGACGACCAGCAACAGGGCCGCGATGGACCCGGTCAGCACTTCTTCCAGAAAACCGAGATAAATGAATTTCTTCGTCCTGCGCGGCATGACGATCTTTCCTTTTTTTCGTACATGGGCCGCCATTCCGACAAAACCTCCAATGATTACGGCGAAAAGAATGTCAGTCAACATTTTATCACTCTCCTAAAGTCGTAATAGGGATGGAGCGACCTTAGGTTAATCATGTTGTACTATAATTATATTGCAAATAGAATAATAGTGAAATGTGCTATTATACCGAATTTTCAATAAATTTAAAATAGTTCGAAAATACTATATTATACCCTTATTGGGTATTAATCTTCCAATTGTAAGGTGGCTGAAATGTAGTTGTTTCATTTTGTAACATTACTGGAAATGGAAAGGCAAACGGCCGAGAAGTCCGTTTGCCTTGGTAATGCGACATTGCTGGCGGCTGCAATCCGGCAGACTCGCGATTATTTAATGCATGTGGCGATATACGCCAATGACTTTTCCAAGAATCGATACATGGCGAAGAATGATTGGGTCCAGGGTTGGATTTTCCGGCTGGAGACGGATAAAATCCTGCTCCTTGAAAAATCGTTTCACAGTTGCTTCATCCTCTTCCGTCATCGCTACAACAATGTCGCCATTATTGGCTGTCTGCTGCTGTTTGACGATCACATAATCGCCGTCAAGGATGCCTGCATCAATCATGCTGTCTCCCATTACTTCTAGCATGAATACCTGCTCGTCGGAAGGAACAAGCCTGTCCGGAAGCGGGAAGTATTCTTCAACGTTTTCAATGGCGGTGATCGGCTGTCCGGCCGTAACCTTACCAACCACGGGGACATTGATGACATTGTATTTCGGAATATGCGCATCAGGCTCGATTTCCAGAATTTCAATTGCACGCGGTTTTGTTGGATCGCGGCGGATTAGCCCTTTGCTTTCGAGCCTGGCCAGATGGCCGTGAACAGTGGAACTGGAAGCCAGGCCAACTGCTTCCCCGATTTCACGTACGGAAGGCGGATAGCCTTTTTTCTTAACTTCTTCCTTGATAAAGCCCAGGATATCTTGCTGCCTTTTCGATAGTTTTGTCATATTCACGCACCTCGTCTGTAATCTCTTAAACTGATTATAACACGTATGTTCGCATGGTACAAACATAAGTTCGAATTTTTATTGACAAGAAACAAATGTTCGCCCTATAATAAAAATAACAAAAAAACGAACATATATTCGCGAGGTGGACAATACGATGAAAAAAGTATGGGAAAGATATTCTTATGTTTTGGTTTTATTTGCCGTAAGTCTAATATTCTCGGCGGTCATGGCCGGACATCTATCCGATGAGGAAGAATACATAACAGTTACAGTAAAAGAAGGCGAATCCTTGTGGGAGCTTGCAGAAGATTTGTCAGACGGCCATAATCTCTCCAAACACGAATTTATATCCTGGGTCGAGAAGGAAAATGGAATCATCGGCGGCAGAATCCTTGCGGGAGAAGAACTTATTGTTCCAATCATAACCGAAAGCTTCGATTCCACTCAGATCGCCCAGGCAGACTGATAATATGTTTATAGTTAGGGTGGAAATATGAAAGCAGTAATCTATTGCCGGGTAAGCACAACGAAAGAAACACAGGAAACCTCTCTGGCGCGCCAGGAGGAAGAACTGACAGCACTTGCAGCCAGCAGGGGGCTTGAAGTCGTAAAGGTCATAAAGGAACAGGCCAGCGGCTACGACCTTGAACGTGAAGGAATCCTTGAGCTTCTTTCAACTATAAAGGATAAGCAAGTTAAAGTCGTACTCATACAGGATGAAACGCGTCTTGGGAGGGGAAATGCAAAGATTGCCCTTTTGCACTGTATCGTCAAAGAGGATGTAAAGCTATACAGCATATCCCATCATGGCGAGCTGCAGCTTTCCGAATCCGATTCCATGGTTCTGCAAATTGTCTCCATGGTGGAAGAGTACCAGCGGAAGATCCACAATATCAAAATTAAACGGGGAATGAACCGGGCGATAGAACATGGATACAAACCGGAGCGGAACTTAAAGAACCAGGGGGAAAACTCCGGGCGGGAGCGGAAGGAAGCCCCCTTGGCGGAAATAGTCAGACTCCGGGGCAACGGGCTGACCTTTGCTGAAATAGCAGCGACCCTAAGGGGATTTGGGTATCAGGTCTCCAAGGCAACCGTTCACCGGAGATTTCAGGAATATGCTAATAAGCAGCAGGAATAAGAGCGCATCTCTTGTAAAAGGGGCTATTTTTTAGTAGGATATTTTCTATCGTATTAAATTAAAAAGGAGCTTCTTATGCTTTCCAAACAAAAACTTGCGAGAATCAATGAACTGGCCAAAAAGGCAAAGACGTCCAAGCTTACGGCAGAGGAAGCAAAGGAACAAACCGCTTTAAGGGCTGAATACCTTAAAACTTTCAGATCCTCCATGCTTAATATGCTAAAAGGTGTCACCATCGTTGACCAGCTTGGAAACGATGTTACACCAGAAAAAATTAAGCAGGAGAGAAATAAAAATAAGCTTCATTGATCCATACGTTTTAAAAGGCTGCAGGCAATTAAATAGCTTGCAGCTTTTTTGTCGTTGCCAGGAAATTATAATTTACGCAAAAAGTGAAAGGCAGCCAGGAGAAATTGCGCTAATAGGGTTATTGACTAAAAAAGTGAGAAGGCAGAGGGGAAAATTGCGCTAATAGGGTTATTGACTAAAAAAGTGAGAAGGCAGAGGGGAAAATTGCGCCAATAGGGCTTATTGACGAAAAAAAGTAAAAGGCAGCGGGGAGAATTTACGCCAATAAGGCTTATTAACGCAAAAAGAGGAAGATAGGCAATAGAAATTACGGTAATGGGCTCTATTAACGCAAAAAGCGGATAGATACCCGGCAAAAATTTCGCCAATAAGGCTTATTAACGTAAACAGTGAGAAGTCAGCCGGCAGGATTTACGCTAATAAGAGGTGTTGACGCAAAGGCGTGGTGTAATTTTCCTGGTTAGTTCCCGTCTGCACAGGGAATAGGATTATTCCTTACATAATACAGCCGCATTGTGCCAAAATAAGAAAAAGCTGTTTTTTTTTGCCGTCTTATGCGGCTATTTGTTGAATTAAAATGCAGGTCACTATAATATAAAAAGGGTAGAACGCTCATACAGAAAGGATGTTTTTGATGTACGACAAAATTGACATGCTATCCATTGACTCGATTCGTACGCTTTCAATCGATGCGATTGAAAAGGCTAATTCCGGTCATCCAGGGATGCCAATGGGTGCCGCTCCTATGGCTTATACTCTTTGGACCCGTTTCATGAATCATAATCCGAAGAATCCTGAATGGTTCAATCGTGACCGCTTCGTATTGTCTGCGGGGCATGGCTCCATGCTGTTATACAGCCTGCTCCATCTTTCCGGCTACGACCTTCCGATGGAGGAGATCAAGCAATTCCGACAGTGGGGAAGCAAGACTCCAGGACATCCTGAGTATGGCCACACTGCAGGTGTAGAAGCTACAACTGGTCCGCTTGGACAAGGTGTAGCAATGGCAGTGGGCATGGCGATGGCAGAGCGTCACCTTGCGGCGGTTTATAACAAGGATAATTATGAGATTGTTAACCACTTTACATACAGCATTTGTGGAGATGGCGACCTGATGGAAGGTGTTTCCGCAGAAGCGGCTTCTCTTGCTGCACACCTGAAACTTGGACGTTTGGTTGTCCTGTATGATTCAAACGATATTTCCTTGGATGGGGAACTGAACAAATCGTTCTCCGAAAGTGTTGCCGACCGTTTTAAAGCGTATGGCTGGCAGTACATCCGTGTTGAGGACGGAAACGACCTCGAGGAAATCGCAAGAGCCCTTGAAGAGGCAAAGACCGATCTTGACCGTCCTACAATGATCGAAGTTAAAACAATCATTGGTTACGGATCTCCAAACCTTTCCGGAAAATCCGATGTCCATGGTGCCCCGCTTGGCGAAGCTGAAATGAAGCTTACAAAGGAAGCTTACAAATGGACATTCGAAGAAGACTTCCATGTGCCGGAAGAAGTTTATGAGCATTTCAATAAGCATATTGTTGAAAGAGGGCAGTCTGTCGAGCAAGAATGGAATGACATGTTTGAACAATACAAGTCAGAGTACCCTGAACTGGCTTCCCAGCTGGAAAGTGCGCTTAAAGGCGAACTTCCTGAAGGATGGGAGCAGACACTTCCTGTTTACGAAGAAGGAAAAAGCCTGGCAAGCCGTGCATCATCCGGCGAAGCATTGAATGCCGTTGCACAATCCATTCCTTTCTTCATTGGCGGATCTGCAGACCTTGCAGGATCGAACAAAACGATGATTAAAGGATCCGGAGATTTCTTCCCAGGTTCATATGAAGGTCGTAACATCTGGTTCGGCGTCCGTGAATTTGCGATGGGTGCAGCAATGAACGGGATGGCGCTTCACGGCGGCTTGAAGGTATTCGGGGGAACATTCTTTGTATTCTCCGACTATCTGCGTCCAGCCATTCGACTTGCAGCATTAATGGGTGTGCCAGTGACGTATGTCTTTACACATGACAGCATTGCCGTTGGAGAAGACGGACCGACTCATGAACCAGTCGAACAGCTTCCAGCTTTGCGTGCGATGCCGAATCTTTCTGTCATCCGTCCGGCTGATGGCAATGAAACATCTGCAGCATGGAGGCTTGCGGTTGAATCCACAAGCACACCAACTGCTCTTGTGTTGACTCGCCAAAACCTGCCGACCATCAAGGATACAGACAAGAACGCCTATGAGGGAGTTTCACGAGGTGCTTATGTGATTTCTCCAGCACAAAAGGATACCGCTGATGGAATCCTGCTTGCTGCCGGATCTGAAGTCGGCCTCGCTGTACAGGCGCAGGAAGCACTTGCAGGAGAAGGAATTCAGGTATCCGTTGTGAGCATGCCTTCCTGGGACCGCTTTGAAAAGCAATCAAAGGAATATAAGGAATCTGTTATTCCGAAGTCGGTCAAGAAACGCCTTGGCATTGAAATGGCTGCTTCGCTTGGCTGGCACAAATATGTCGGCGATGAAGGCGATGTTCTGGCGATTGACCAGTTTGGTGCATCTGCCCCTGGCGAAAAAGTCCTGGAAGAATACGGATTCTCTGTTGAGAATGTCGTTGCCCGCTTCAAAGCATTATTGCAAAACTAATTTTCAAAAACGGGAATGGGCAGCCAGCTGCTTCATTCCCTTTTTCATTAGAAAAAGCTCCCCTGCGTCCGGGAGCTTTTTTTGTCAATTATTCGGTAATCAGCTTGTTTCGGTCTTCAGCCTGGGGAGGCTCTTCCATCCAGCCATGCTTGATCAACAGGTTGGCCCCATCCTCCGCATAAAAACTGATTTCAGGTATCAGGGAGGCATACTGTGCAGCAAGATCCCTTCTCGGGCTCGCTGCCATTGCCATGCCATAGTTGCCGACACCAGCAGCAATCATCCCAAGTACATGGAACAGAATCAGCTTATCGGAAAATACTTTGGCTGTAGAATCGGTAACCGCTGTTTCCCAGCTCATTGGTGCTGGCAAATCCTCTTTAATTAAAAAATTGCCGAATATTTTCACATGTTTAGTGGCAAGCTGCTTGCCCCTCAATAAATATTGTTTGATATCCTCTCTTTCTGCCACTTGAGCAAGCCCGGTTATTAAGGCCTTGCCAATCGAGTTGGTTTGGATATTTAGGAATAAGTGAGTTACCTCCGTGGAAGTAAGCGCCCTTTTGGGACCAAAGAAACCGGAAAGAAACTGTTGTTTTTCAACGAAATCAACCTTGTCGGGGATTGGCAAAACAGGAGGCCTGATATATGTACCTTGTTTTAACATTAGCTCTCTCGTTACATCCTGTAACTTTACACTGGCAGTTAGGACCGATTTATGGAAATCCACCACATCAGCCCGGGTAACCACTCCGAGTGCCGCCGAATTCGCTGCCATTGCCAAGATCGACATTTGACGCAAGTACATCAGGACAAATGAATCGGTAAAGAGTCTTGGGGCTTTGGGAATGACATCTTCGTTTGTAAAACCAAGTGGAATGGGAAAATTCTCTTTGTTAAACAAATCCTTCATGATGGAAAGATTTCTTGCGGCAATGTCTAAGGACATGATTATGATAGGGCGAACTTCTTCATCTTCGACCTTCTCCAAAAAATAATTTCCGACACAGCTCGCAAGGGTATCGTTGATATATTGAGTCCATAAAGTGGACATTTCTGCTGCTGTTAACGGTATTTGCGTTTTGTCATTCATACGGGCAATACCTCGCAATTCTTTATCGTTATTTAAAATTGCTAACCTGCAATCGATCTACTTACTCTTTTATACATAGTAGTGTCCACAACCCGGAATGAAATCATGTAAAAAAAGATTGACAAAATGGTCGGCGTGCCCTTTTTTCGTGACAGCGACATTAAGAAAGTTTATAATAAAAATAACAATATTTTGAATTCGACAAAATTAGTCGGTATTTTTTGCACCTTTAGACAATGGCCAATGGTTATCTTTTTTATAATGAAAGAAAGCTTGTCTAAAGAGGAGGGGATCGAGTGAGGTCCTATCAGCTTTACTTAATCGAAGAGGAATTTGCACGGCATTTCTATGGCAGGGAACGAACGTTTTACCAGCTATTCAAGGACTATAAGAGTGCAAGAGGGGACATGCGCAAGATCATCTCCAAACAAGTCAACTTTGTCACAAAGCCAATTCCAGTGCTGAGGATCCACCAGCTCCTTCATCAGCAGCTTTCTAGGATGAGCGGCTTTCGGGCTGAACAGGGCATCTATTATCTGGAGAAAAACAACCCCAAGAGCCTGGCAAGCATTAAGGTCAATGAGCGCTCCCTGACGATTGAATCGTCGGGGGATTTGGAAGCCGAGACCATTTTCTTTGAGGTCCTTCGTAAAAATGAAACCTCTTTTCTGGCCGTGGACATTTCGAGCAGCCGTTATGGCTGGCTGAAGCCCATCAAAGAAAGAAAGTTTGTCTGAAAAACAGGAGAAAAAATCACGCGAATATTGTATAATAACGTGTGGTTTAGTACACTGTATGTTAGACAACACGAAGGAGGAAATGGGTTATGTGGGATGTCATTCTAGTCGGTATCCTGGCATTGATTGCCGGTGTAGCGCTAGGGTTTTTCATTGCTCGCAGATATATGATGAGCTATTTGAAGAAAAATCCGCCAATCAATGAGCAAATGCTTAAAATGATGATGATGCAGATGGGCATGAAACCATCACAAAAGAAAATCAACCAAATGATGTCAGCTATGAACAAGCAGCAAGGCAAATAATAAAAAGGACAAGCACTCGCAGGGGTGCTTTTTCTTATGGAATGGCATAGTGAGGTTTTCAGTACTGGAATTAAGAATAGGTGTTAGTTCAATGTGCCCGAAAAAGCCTTGTGATCGGGATTTGGGTAACGATGGAGAGTTCAATGTGCCCAAAAAAGCTTAATGAACGGGTTTTGGGTAACGATGAAGGGTTCAATGTGCCCGAAAAAGCCTTGTGATCGGGATTTGGGTAACGATGAAGGGTTCAATGTGCCCGAAAAAGCCTTGTGATCGGGATTTGGGTAACGATGAAGGGTTCATTGTGCCCGAAAAAGCCTTGTGATCGGTATTTGGGTAACGATGAAGGGTTCAATGTGCCCGAAAAATACCCTAAAACCAAAAGCGGGTAACATTGAAGGCATAGGAAACGCATTATCACTACCTAGGCCACAGCGATACTTAAAACGGAACCAGGGCCTGTCGTAGTACTGCAGGGAAATCAATCTTCCTTATTTTGTGAATCTTTGGTAAAATAATGAAGCAATTTAGCGAGTCATTGCTGGGGGATGGAAAAATGAGGGTTTTTTTAGATTTAATGTGGTTTTTTAAAACGGAGAAGAAGGCTTATATTACAGGGATTTTCATGCTGTCCATTGTTGCTCTGATGCAGCTGGTTCCCCCAAGGGTGATCGGTGTCATTGTCGATGCCATTGAAACCCGCACGTTAACAGCCTCGGGGCTGCTGATGTGGGTAGTAATTCTGGCTGGCGTGGGTCTTGGAATGTACATACTGCGCTACTACTGGCGCATCCTGATATTTGGTTCGGCAGTGAAACTGTCCAGGCTGCTGCGGAACAGGCTTTATGCCCATTTCACCAATATGTCTCCTTCTTTTTACCAGAAGAGGCGAACAGGGGACCTAATGGCTCATGCGACGAATGATTTGCAGGCCATCCAGCAGACAGCGGGAGTGGGGGTCTTGACGCTCGTCGATTCCCTTGCCACAGGCGGCTTTGTCATTATCGCCATGGCCGCCACCATCAGCTGGAAGCTCACGCTGATTGCGCTTATCCCGATGCCGCTCATGGTGATTTTGACTTGGTGGTATGGCGAGATGCTCCATGCCCGATTCCACAAGGCGCAGGAAGCTTTCTCAACCTTAAACGATAAAACGCAGGAAAGCATTACCGGAATCAAAGTAATTAAAACATTTGGCCAGGAAAAGGAGGATATTGAAGATTTCCGCCGTCAATCGGAGGAGGTGGTCCAGAAGAACATTGCCGTTGCCAAAGTCGATGCTTTGTTTGACCCGACCATTTCCATCGTGATTGGGATTTCGTTTTTTCTATCCCTGGCCTTTGGTGCGCGCTTTGTGATCAATGGCGAATTAACCATTGGGGAGCTTGTGTCGTTTACCACCTATCTCGGGCTGCTGATCTGGCCGATGCTTGCCTTTGGCTGGCTGTTTAATATTGTGGAACGCGGCCGTGCTTCCCTTGAACGGGTTAATTTCCTTCTTGCTGAAAAGCCTGATATCGTGGACAAGGAAGAGGCGCTAGATATCGTCCCGGCAGGAGATATTTCATACAGCATCAAAACGTTCGCCTATCCAGGCGAGCCTGAGCCGGTCCTGAAGAATATCCATTTCACCCTCCCAAAAGGGGCAACACTTGGAATCGTCGGAAAAACGGGAGCAGGTAAGACCAGCTTGCTCAAGCTGCTGATCCGCGAATTTGAAGGCTATCAGGGAGAAATTAAAATCGCGGGAAAATCCCTTCAGGATTATAAACTGGATAAATTGCGGGAAGCAGTCGGTTATGTTCCGCAGGATCATTTCCTGTTCTCGTCAACAGTGTCTGAAAACATCGCGTTCGCCAAGCCGGACTCTTCGGAGGAGACCATTCAAGAAGCGGCGCGGATCGCCCACATTCATGAAGATATCCTGCAGTTTACCGACGGATATGAAACGGTTGTTGGTGAACGGGGGGTCAGCCTTTCGGGCGGACAAAAGCAGCGGATATCGATTGCGCGCGCCCTATTGTTGAACCCGGAGATTTTAATCCTGGATGATTCCCTGTCTGCGGTGGATGCGAAAACAGAGGAAGAAATTCTGGCGGCACTCAAAGAGAACCGCGATGGAAAGACTACTATTATAACGGCTCACCGCCTTAGCGCAATCCAGCACGCGGACCTGATCATTGTGCTGGATGCCGGCGAGATTGTTGAGCGAGGTTCCCATCAGGAACTTATGGAGAACGGCGGCTGGTATAAAGATATGTACCTGCGCCAGCAGCTTGAAGAGCTGGTCGAGCAAGGGGGATAGGAAAATGGAGAAAATGACGGCATTAACCTCTAAACAGCAGCGTGCGGTCCTGAAAAGGCTGCTTGGCTACGCCAGACCGCATATAAAAACGCTATTGATTGCGTTCGGCCTCTTGCTGCTGACAACGATTGGCGATGTGACCGGTCCCATTCTGGTGAAAATTTTTATCGATGACTATCTGCGAGCCGGGAATTTTCCATTCGAGCCGCTTCTGCTGTTAGGGGCTGCGTATATGGGAATCCAGGTCCTCAATGTAATTGTATCCTATCTCCAGCTGTACAAATTTCAGGAGATTGCCTTGAAAATCATCCAACAGCTGCGGATTGATGTCTTTTCAAAGGTGCAGGCACTTGGGCTTCGTTATTTTGACAGAACCCCGGCAGGGTCGCTTGTTTCAAGGGTGACCAATGATACGGAGGCAATCAAGGATATGTTCGTCAGTGTCATCGCGACATTTATCCAGAGCGGCTTCCTTCTTATTGGAATATTTGTGGCGATGTTCATTCTCAATGTAAAACTGGCCCTGTTTTGCCTGGTTGTGTTTCCGTTGATTATGATGATCATGACCATCTACCGGAAGGTCAGCTCGAAATTTTATCAGGATATGCGGGAACGGCTCAGCCAGTTGAATGCCAAGCTGAGCGAATCGCTGCAAGGAATGCCAATCATCCAGGTTTTCCGGCAGGAACAGCGCCTGCGGAAAGAATTTGGCGATATTAATGAAAAGCATTACAAGGCAGGCATGAGGAATATCAAGGCGGATGGATTGCTGCTTCGCCCGGCCGTCGATCTTGTCTATATGGTCGCCTTGATTATCGTCCTCAGCTTCTTTGGAATCAGCTCATTTGATAGCCCGGTGGAAATCGGAGTACTTTACGCTTTTATCAATTATCTTGACCGTTTTTTCGAGCCGGTCAACAATATGATGATGCGGCTGTCCATGTACCAGCAGGCCATTGTGGCTGCATCACGGGTATTCAAGCTGCTTGATGAAAGCGACCTGGCTCCAGCCCAGCCCGAAAAGAGCAGCAATAAAATAGAACAAGGAAAAATTGAAGTCCGCAATTTGAGCTTTTCCTATGACGGAAAACGGGATGTTCTAAAAAACATCGAATTTACGGCGCTGCCAGGCCAGACCGTTGCGCTTGTCGGCCACACCGGAAGCGGAAAAAGCTCCATCATCAATCTGCTAATGCGGTTTTATGAGTTTGAGCGCGGCGAAATAAAAATTGACGGAAAATCCATTAAAGATTATCCCATTGATGAATTGCGCAACAGGATGGGGCTCGTGCTCCAGGACCCATTCCTATTTTACGGCAGTATAAAAGACAATATCCGCCTCCACAATGAGGCTATGAGTGATGAGGAAATCGAGGAAGCTGCAAAATTTGTCCAGACGGATACCTTCATTTCAAAACTTGAAGACGGATATGAACAGAGAGTGGTAGAGCGGGGCTCGACATTTTCAAGCGGACAGCGCCAATTGATTGCCTTCGCGCGAACCATTGCGACAAATCCCAAAATACTGATTCTCGACGAGGCCACCGCCAATATCGACACGGAGACGGAAGAAGCCATCCAGACAGCGCTAGCCAAAATGCGCCAGGGCCGGACGACGATTGCCATCGCCCACCGGTTGTCCACTATCCAGGATGCAGACCTAATTCTTGTCCTTCATCATGGAGAGATTGTCGAGAGAGGAACACACCAGGAGCTGCTTGCCCAGCAAGGTCTTTACCATAAGATGTACCTGCTGCAAAATGGCTCGGTTGAACGGCTTGAAGATGCCGTCAGCCAATAGGAAAAGAGCAGGAGTCTTTGCCCCGATAATTACCATATAAATAAAAACAGCTGTCATCCGTATAGGAGACAGCTGTTTTTAATGGAGATTAACTTTTTTTATAAATCTACTGTTATAGGTGTTCAGCAAGTGATCAAGTTCCTGGCTGCACCGAATGGCTTTTGAGGAGCTCAGTCCGTTTGTGGATGCCACACGGATGAGCTCTTCCCGTTTCTTTTCAATCTCATTGCTTAGTTCTTGTTTCTTCATGGGGCACCCTTTCTGAGGACCTGCCTCGGATATGTAAATAGCTTATAAATCTTGCAAAAATTTCAAAGACAAATTCTAGTATAATCGAATTCCCAGTGGATTTCAAAAAAACCTGCTTGGAATTTATTTGCCAACATATTCATTATTAATAAATTGTTCACAGACCGTTTCATATCATTTGCTGTATAGATTTGATAGAATGAATACGTATTGATGTATAAACAGGAGATGTTAATATGACAGACGTAAATGTATTGCTTGCGCTTGCAGCCGGTTTCCTCAGCTTCATCTCTCCATGCTGCCTGCCGCTGTATCCAGCATTCCTTTCCTATATTACCGGGATGTCGGTGGGGGAAATCAAGAGTGAAAATGCGATGCTTCAAAAGCGCAGCATGCTGCACACGCTTTTCTTTTTAGTGGGTTTTTCAATCATCTTTATCGCCTTGGGATTTGCCACCTCGTTCATCGGGCAGATATTCAGCCAATACAATGATCTGATTCGCCAGCTAGGGGCCATTTTCATCGTGATTTTCGGTTTGATGGTTGTTGGGGTCTTCCAGCCAAAATGGCTGATGTCTGACCGCCGGATTGAATTTAAGAACCGCCCTGCAGGCTATTTTGGTTCCGTGTTGATCGGGATGGCATTCGCGGCCGGCTGGACCCCGTGCACTGGTCCCATCCTTGCATCGGTCATCCTGCTTGCCGGCTCCAATCCAGGCTCTGGCATGCTGTACATGATCGCTTATATTCTCGGCTTTGCTGTACCTTTCTTTATTCTCTCTTTCTATGTTGGAAAAATGCAGTGGATCAGAAAGAATAATGTGAAAATCATGAAAGTTGGCGGTTATATCATGATCCTTATGGGGGTTGTCCTGTTTTTTGACTGGATGACCAAGATCATTGCGTTTCTTTCGCCAATGTTCGGCGGGTTTACGGGTTTTTAACGTACCCTTGCTCAGGCCATTTAGGGCAGGTTGCTTAAATGGCCATGCTCCATTATAATTAAGTCTGTTTCCTATTTAATGATAGTGTTAATTCAATAAAAGGGATGAAAGATATGGACTACGTTTTATTATCGACTATTGGGGCCATCGGGATGGGAACGCTTGCCATGATTGTCAGGATGAAAGCCGCCAAGAAACCGGCCTCCGCCAAGAAAATCATCCTGCCTCCGATTTTTATGAGCACAGGGGCGCTCATGTTCATTTTCCCTATGTTTCGTGTCAGCTTTCTCCAAGTGATGGAAGCCCTCGCCATTGGCATGCTGTTTTCCATCCTGCTCATTCGAACCTCAAAATTCGAAATTCGGAATCAGGATATATATCTTAAGCGTTCCAAAGCTTTCATCTATATCCTCGTGGGACTGCTCGCTGTCAGGATCATTGCCAAAATGGTGCTGAGTGCGACGATTGATGTAGGAGAGCTAGGAGGCATGTTCTGGATTCTGGCCTTTGGCATGATTGTTCCATGGCGGATTGCCATGTATCTTGAATATAAAAAGCTTCACCGTGAGCTGCATGAATCAATTGAACCCAATTTGGTATAAAAAAATCCCCTGGCTGCAGGGGATTTTTTTAGTAAAACTAAGAAACAAGCTTCAAGCCGACTGCGGAGCTTAATACCATGGCGATAAACAGAATCCGCCGCCAGTCCTTCGATTCTCCGTAGAACAGCATGCCAATGATGGCGCCTCCGGAAGCGCCGATTCCTGTCCAGATGGCGTAGGCAGTGCCCATTGGCAAGGTTTCCATCGCGACCGAAAGGAAAATAAAGCTGGCCCCAAAAGATAGGATTAAAAGGATGATCGAACTCCATTTCTTGTCCTGGTGAAATTTGTTCATCATCGCGACGCCCGCCATTTCAAACAATCCAGCTGCCAGTAAAGAAATCCAGGCCATTACGCTTCTCCTCCTTTTTCCTGCTGTTCATCTGTGACAAGCTTCAGCCCAATCACACCAGCCAGCAAAAGTATAATCAAAAGGATTTTCTCGATTTTAAACGGATCGCCAAAGAAGAGGATATCCACTGCGACGGTCCCGGCCGTGCCCAAGCCGACAAAGACCGCATAAAGGGTACCTACAGGCAGACCTTTTCCAGCTGAAATCAGCCCATAAAAACTGATAATGATCGCCACGACTGTTCCCGCCCAGTCAAGCAGACTGTCCGAATGTTTTAAGCCAATCACCCAGATTACCTCAAAAAACGCAGCAACGAAAACTTTAATCCAATTCGGGTTCATACTATTCACTCCTATTCATAGATTGCCCTGAAACACAAAAAAGCCCCGGAGACTGTTATCAAAAACAGAATCTCCCGGGCTTTTGTCCCTCCGTGGCACAGCAAAGCTGTGTGTCTTCTCTCGGACCAGACCAAACAGTGTTTGCGGAACCCTAGAAAACATCTTCATATTTAAAAGTAGTTTCTATTATACAGGTGAAAATATGATTTGGGTAGGGGGAAATTGAAAAAAGCTGCTTCCAATTTGAAGCAGCCTAAAACAAATGTTCATATGGGGTGATGTTGATTTTGTTCTCAGACAGTTTTTTGCGCAAAAACTTGTGGTCCCGTTTCGGAGTGGCCAATATATAGCCACGGATGACCAGGTCCGGCGTAATTTTCGAAACTTTCTCCTTCAGTGCAAGCTCCCCGATCTTGCCGGCAATCTTTTGCCGGGCAACGTCACGGAACAGTTCAGGCACCGGACTGACCAAATCCTCCAGAAACGCTTTTTGGTCATCAGGCCATAAATCCCGGGTCTCTTTCACATAATGTTCTTCCCAATCCATATCCGACTTGCCGTCTTCTTTCGGCATTTTCTTCAAGAACTTGCGGAACATAAAGAAGCCGCCAATCGCCATCGAACCCGCGAAAATAACAATCCATATTAAAATAAACCATAAAAACCAGCCAGTTAACATTCCATTTCACCTTCATCTTACAAAATCTCTTCTTTTATTATAGTATCTTACCGCCTCGTAAGACAAGCCAACTTATACATAGTGTAAAATTCAAAGACCTTGAAAAAAAGCCAGTGTCGAATTATAATAGAATATGTCATTAACTAATACGGGGCTGGATGGGGTACTGGTGTCCTCCACGGTCTTCAAAACCGCTTGTGACCTGCGTGCCAGGTCAGGTGGGTTCGATTCCCACGCAGTCCCGCCAACCCAGTCATATCAAGGCTATTTACCTTAATACATAAAGCAGGAGACCGGGTGCACTCGGTTTTTTTTATTGTCTTGGTGCCCCAAAAGTGCCATTGCCTTTGAAATTGAAGGTATCACTTTACAAATAAATGAACATTACAAACTGAATTAATATACGAGGCCCTATCCAACCAACAGTCGGATAGGGCTTTTTCTAATTCCGAATATCGAATCTTAATAGGGTAGAGTGATATCAAATTCTGTACCCCGCTATTGCCGCTATTTGGTAAATCTCTATTGGTGGTTCGGTTGTAGCGTATGCTTTAGGGATAACCCAAGTTTCCCCTTTGGAAGAGAAGTTATTATATGATCGTTTTTGCACGATTTACACGTTTTCTATCTCTAATTTAACTTATATTGTTATTTATTGTTCTGGGATTTGTAATGTAAATAAATTTGGACAAACTATCAACAATTAGGGGGGCTTTAGAGGTGGTAGAAAGGAGGTAAATCCGATAAAAAAGGTTTGGAAAACGGCTATTGTTATTCTCATTTTTTATCTAATGTATGCTACCATATTTGGCGTCGTTATTTTTAAAGATAACCATCCGCAGGTTAGTAGCACTTATAAGGAACAGCATAAAGTGGAAAGATTCTATGGAAATGAGGCGTCACAGGATCGTGTGATTCTACTGGAAGAAAAAATGTTTTCAGGTCTTGCACGTGTGAACTTAATGGCAAATGCACAGGAATCTATTGATGTCTCCTATTATGCGATTCATAAAGGATATATTACTGATTTAATGTTAGGAATGATATTGGATGCGGCCGATCGTGGAGTAAAGGTAAGGATCCTTTTAGATGGAATTTTTCATGGCCTTAGATTTAGTCTGAAAGATGTTCAATACGCCTTAATCCATCATCCAAATATCGAAATTAAATTTTATGAACCATTAAATCCTTTACTGCCTTGGACATGGAATAATCGACTCCATGATAAATTACTTATTATCGATCATAAGTATGCAATTATCGGGGGCAGAAATATCGGGGATCGATATTTTATTGAAGAAGGTCAAAAATCCCCTACGAATGACCGAGATGTTCTAATCATTAATACGGATCCCAAGTCAAAGGAAGGCAGTGTTTTGCATCAAATGGAAGGCTACTTTAATCAAGTCTGGGACCATCCCATTACACAAGTTCCTTTTAAAAAGCTATCCACAAACCAACAAAAGAAAGCAAAAGAAGCCAATCAACAATTAAAACAGAAACTGGAAAATTTGAGAAAAACGGATAAAAAATTATTTGCTAGTTATTATGAGTGGGTGAAAATGTCCCTTCCTACTAAAAATATCACCTTTATTCATAATCCTATACAAAGATTTAATAAAGAACCTTGGGCTTGGTATGAATTAACGAATCTCATGAAGAATTCGAAAAAGTCCATAGTCATTCAAAGCCCATACGTTATTCCAACGAAACCTATGCTTCCTTATATGGATACGTTACAAGTACCTCCCGAAAAGATAACGATTTTAACGAACTCTTTAGCAACGACAGCAAATGTTATGGCCTATTCAGGACATATTAAACATATTAACGGGATGGCAAAAAAGGGTGTGAATGTATTGGAATATCAAGGACGTGACTCCATACATGCCAAAACATTTATCTTTGATAATCGATTGAGTTCCATTGGAGCATTTAATATGGATTCCAGGTCGACTTTTTTAAATACTGAGTCTATGGTCGTTATTGATAGCGTGGAATTTACCGAGAGTCTCGAAAAAGAAATGAACCAGTATTTTAAAAAGAGCTTAAAGGTAGCAAAGGATGGGTCGTATATAGAGGACCCAAACTTAAAACCAGGTAAAGTAAGCTGGGTTAAATCATTCAGTATAAAAGGACTATCCTATATAACGGGTTTATTCCAGCATTTATTATAAGGCTCCACTCAATAAACCCAGATAGGTATAGTTAAATTTCATTAAACTCATTCTGTAGGACTACACAGGACTTTGAGATACTAAAAATTACGTACTGTCTAGAACTCTGGAACAGTTGAAGCGGGTTTTCTAATAAATCCCTTGGGGGAAAGTCCCAACGGGATTTTTTTGTTTGAAATTCTCCACGTAGTTAAATTCTCTTCCTATTTTTTCACTTTTTAGGGTTGACAAAATACCTTGTGGGGTATAATATGAAACTTGCAATGAACGAAACCAAACAAGCGAAAAGCTTTGTAAAAAAATAGAGCCATAGAATGGAGGGGTTTGGATGGAATATAATGGCCAGATGAAAAATCGTGTAAAAAGGATTGAAGGCCAGCTCAGAGGAATATTGCGCATGATGGAAGAAGGCAATGACTGTAAAGATGTGATTACTCAATTGTCCGCCGCGAGATCAGCCATTGACCGTTCAATTGGCTTAGTGGTAAGTTCCAATTTAGTGGAATGTGTGCGTAAAGCAGATGTTCAGGGAGAGCAGCAAACGGACGATTTGATAAAGGAAGCGGTAAATCTGTTAGTCAAAAGCAGGTAAAACAAAGGGGTTGACACCCTTTTATCTTTTTGTTAACTTTATACCCGTAGGGGTAAAGGTAATTTTGTTAAGGGAGGATCATCATGACGGAAAAGAAAAGAACAACGATCGTATTATTTAGCGGTGATTATGATAAAGCGATGGCGGCGTACATCATTGCCAATGGTGCAGCAGCCTATGACCACGAGGTAACCATCTTTCATACCTTCTGGGGGTTGAATGCTTTAAGGAAAGAAGAAGAGATTGAGGTTGAAAAAGGATTCATAGAAAAAATGTTTGCCAAAATGATGCCCAAAGGTGCTGATAAAATGGGGCTGTCAAAAATGAATTTTGCAGGATTTGGCCCGAAGATGATTAAGAATGTCATGAAAAAGCATAATGCCATGTCTCTTCCTCAACTGATAGAGATGGCTCAAGAGCAGGATGTTAAACTTGTAGCCTGCACAATGACTATGGACCTCCTTGGTCTTAAGCAGGAAGAACTCCTGGACAACATTGAATATGCAGGAGTCGCGGCCTACCTTGCAGATGCCGAGGATGGCAATGTGAACCTGTTTATCTAGACCCAAGGAGGGAGAATAGGATATGGATTACCTTAATTATGCAATATTCGCCTTGCTCTTGCTGTTTGTGTTGATACGTTTTGTGCCTGTAAAAGGAATCAGGAATATTTCAGCGTCTGAACTTAAAAACGAACTGAATGACAAGCAAAAGCAGTTCATCGATGTCCGGACTACTGTTGAGTTTAACAGGAATCATATCAGGGGCTTTAAAAACGTTCCACTTCATCAGCTATCCCAAAAGTCTAAAGAGCTGGCAAAAGATAAGGAAGTCGTCGTCATTTGCCAAAGCGGCATGAGAAGCATGAAAGCGAGCAAGGAGTTAAAGAAATTGGGCTTCACCCAGATTACGAATGTCAAGGGCGGAGTAAGCGCTTGGAGACCTTAGGAGGAATAAGCATGAAACAACTAACTGCCAAAGAAGTAGAGGCATTATTGAAACAAGATAAGCCACTATACATAGTTGATGTGCGGGAAGCAGATGAGGTGGCTGCAGGAATAATCCCTGGTGCTGTCCATATCCCCCTGGGCCTATTGGAGTTCCGCATGCATGAATTGGATAAATCAAAGGAATATATTATGGTTTGCCGTTCAGGAGGCAGAAGCGGCCGTGCGTGCCAGCTGCTGGACAGCCATGGGTATAACATCATCAATATGGCTGGCGGAATGCTGGCATGGGAAGGGCCGACTGAATAATTTTTTAACACTAAAATATACCCTGATGGGTAAAATGGAGGAATCATAATGGAATCTTTAAAAACGGATATAGTATTGGATGCAAAAGGCCTGGCTTGTCCGATGCCAATCGTCAAAACCAAAAAAGCAATGAACAGTGTGGAAGCAGGCCAGGTTGTGGAGGTCCAGGCAACCGATAAAGGTTCAAAAGCAGACCTTAAAGCGTGGGCGGAAAGCACTGGGCATCAATACTTGGGCACAATTGAAGAAGGCGGGGTCCTGAAGCATTATCTTCGTAAATCATCCAGCGAAGATACAGAAGAAAGAAAGCATCCTGTCACAGCAACGAACAAAGAGCTGGAGAGCAAACTAAATGATTCGATTGTGGTCCTGGATGTAAGGGAAGAAGCGGAATATGCGTTTAATCATATTCCAAATGCCATCAACATTCCGATGGGTGAGCTGGAAGCGCGGCTTGCAGAGATTAATAAAGAAGATGAGATTTTTGTGATTTGCCGTACTGGCAGCCGCAGTGACCTGGCTGCACAAAAGCTGGCCCAAAACGGATTCAGCAAAGTAACGAATGTCCTTCCTGGCATGAGCGCGTGGAACGGCAGCACGGATAGTATAACTAAGTAAAATGTTCTTAAATTTTTTAACCTATTATATACCCTGGGAGGTAAGATAAGTGGCTATTAAAGCAATGACTTCAAAAGAAGTGACAAAGAAGGTTTTTAATAAAGAAAAACTGTTTGTTTTAGATGTCCGAAACGAAAGTGATTTTCAGGATTGGAAAATTGAAGGAGAGAACTTTCAATATCTCAATATCCCGTACTTCGAACTTCTTGATGGAGTAGAAGGAATCATGGACAGCATTCCTGCAGAACAGGAAGTCCTGGTTGTCTGTGCAAAAGAAGGTTCATCGATAATGGTAGCGGAAATGCTGTCTGATGCCGGACTTGATGTTTCCTATCTGCAAGGCGGTATGAAAGCCTGGAGCGAACATTTGGAGCCTGTGAAGGTTGGAAATCTGAAAGATGGCGGAGAGCTTTACCAGTTTGTCCGGATCGGCAAAGGCTGCCTTTCCTATATGGTCCTGTCAAATGGCGAGGCGGCCCTTATTGACGCTACCCGTATGACAGACATTTACCTTGATTTTGCCAAAAGCAAGAATGCGAAGATTACCCATGTATTTGATACCCATCTTCATGCCGACCACATCTCCGGCGGCCGGGTGATTTCCGAGAAGACAAATGCGACTTACTGGCTGCCTCCAAAAGATGCGACAGAAGTAACCTTTGCCTATGAACCGCTTGAAGGCGGAAAGGATGTGAGCATTGGGGAAACGAAAATCAATATTCACTCTTTATACTCCCCAGGGCACACGATTGGATCTACATCCTTCGTAGTTGATAACCAATTCCTGCTTTCAGGGGATATTCTCTTCATTGATTCAATCGGCAGACCTGATTTGGCCGGATTGGCTGAAGACTGGGTTGGCGATCTGCGCGAAAGCCTGTATTCCCGTTACCGGGAGCTATCCGAGGAATTGATCGTGCTGCCTGCACACTTTATGATCATTGATGAGCTGAATGAAGATGGAAGTGTTGCCGAGAAGCTTGGAGTATTGTTTGCCAAGAACCATGGATTGAATATCGAGGATGAAAATGAATTCAGGAAGCTTGTAACGGAAAACCTGCCGCCGCAGCCAAATGCCTACCAGGAAATCCGTGAAACGAATATGGGTAAAATCAGCCCGGATACTGAAAAACAGCGCGAAATGGAAATAGGGCCAAACCGCTGTGCGGTCCGCTAATAATTAAAACTTTAAACTTTTTAGGAGGCTGTAATAATGGAAGCAAACAAAGTATTAGATGCGAAAGGCCTGGCATGCCCAATGCCGATTGTAAAGACGAAGAAAGCGATGGCTGAGCTTGAATCCGGCCAGGTGCTGGAAATCCATGCAACAGACAAAGGGGCAAAGAATGACCTTGCTGCCTGGGCAGAATCAGGCGGACATGAGTTTGTTAAGCACGAAGAAGAAAGTGATGTCCTGAAATTCTGGATTAAAAAAGGCTAATAATTGTATAGAGGGGAACCAGCATGGTTCCCTTTTTTTTAGGAGAGTGAGACAACCATGGAACTCGAATTTATTATCACTATTTTTCTTATTGGGTTTATCGGTTCTTATATTTCAGGGATGCTCGGGATTGGCGGGTCCATCATTAAATACCCGATGCTTCTCTATATCCCTCCATTGTTTGGCCTGGCTGCCTTCAGTGCCCATGAGGTTTCAGGCATTAGCGCAGTGCAAGTATTTTTTGCAACAATTGGCGGAGTCTGGGCCTACCGGAAAGGTGGTTATTTAAATAAATCATTAATTGCCTACATGGGAGCCAGCATTTTAGTCGGCAGCTTTATTGGCGGATTTGGATCAAAGCTGATGTCGGAAGCAGGCATCAACTTGATTTATGGGATCCTCGCCTTAACAGCAGCGGTGATGATGTTCATTCCCAAAAAGGGACTGGATGATATTCCGCTGGATCAGGTGAAATTCAATAAATGGCTTGCAGCTGTACTATCGCTGATTGTGGGGATTGGGGCAGGTATTGTTGGTGCCGCAGGAGCATTTTTGTTGGTGCCAATCATGCTCGTGGTATTGAAAATACCTACAAGGATGACCATTGCTTCTTCTTTGGCGATCACTTTCATCTCTTCAATCGGAGCTACCGTCGGCAAAATTACGACGGGCCAAGTGGATTATGGGCCTGCAGCCATAATGGTTGTCGCAAGCTTGATTGCGTCACCATTAGGGGCAATGGCAGGGAAAAAGATGAATACAAAAATTCTTCAGGTCGTTTTAGCAGTTTTGATTCTGGCAACAGCTATAAAAATTTGGATGGATATTTTATAAACGATACGTTTTGTGGAAGGATAATGCAGGATTAAATCTTAAAAGCGAGGGTACCTTTAATAATGCCCTTATATGTTAAGTTTATAGGAAAGGATGACGAATGTTGGACTTTCATTATACAGTCGAGACCAATAAATATTTGGAAGCTAATTTGAAAAATGAATCATTTGGTGTGCTTTGGACTTTTAACATTAAAGAAAAGCTTGAAGAAAAGGGATTTAGCCTGGAGGACCCATTCTTTGTCCTGGAGGTATGCAATCCGAAGGAAGCCGAGCGCGTACTTAAAGAAAATAAACTAGTCGGATATTTTCTCCCTTGTAAGATCGTCGTATATAACGACAATGGAGTCACCAAGATTGGCATGCCGAAACCGACAGCACTTATCTCCATGCTCGATAATAATCAATTAAAAGAGATGGCCATGGACATTGAAAACCGTTTAATACACTGTATTGAAAAGACAGTCTAAAGCGAACAACAGGAATAAAGCTTGCTGCATACATTTATAAAGAGGGCTCATTTTCTTTTGCTATTTAAGAAAATGGGCTTTTTATCTTGAAACCGCAGAGGACACCAATAGAATGACGCAGGTAAAAACCACTTTTAATTTACCATAAATAACCAAAATCCCAGCGGAGCTTACTCGTTGACTATGTACCCGCATGGGTATAAAATTGGCGGGTATAAAGGAGGATGAAGATGAAAATTTTATTTATACTATCCTTGGCAGTCTTCCTGTATAAAAGATATTTCCCTGTTCCGGGAATTTATCATACAGATTGTAATAAGATTAACACCGCTAACGTAAAGGTAATTGATATAAGAGATTTCAATGTATCGTATAATGATCCTGTTGAAGGGGCAATTAATCTTCCAGTTGCCTACCTCCACAGGCATTATGCAGAAATTAATGGCGATGTTCTTCATGTGGTTGCATCAGATACAATAGAAAAAAACATCGGGATTCGCATTTTACGGAAAAAGGGTTTTAGGGTCAGCGGGTATTCTATACCTGAAACGAAAGAAGTATTAAAGTTGAGATAAAAACGTTTTGTAGTTAAAGTTAAAGGCTTGCTGTCCACCAGCAAGCCTTTGTAGTTTATTCACCTTTTTGGGATGGCACTAGAGTAGGTCTTCCAGCCTCCATCCAGGTTTTTCACTCTATACCCATTTTCCTTTAGGATCCTGGAAGCCAGATAGCCTCTCAATCCCACCTGGCAAGAGACAAAGACCGTTTGATCTTTAGGAATTTCGGGCAGGCGGTCCCTTATTTCTCCCAGCGGGATATTAATTGAACCCTTAATGAATCCCCTGGCTCTTTCAATCGGCTCGCGGACATCAATCAGCAGCCCGCCATTCTCGACGATTAAGTCAATCTCATCCCACTGCACGGTTTCAACATCTCCGTCCATGATGTTGGCGGCAACATAGCCTGCCATGTTGACTGGATCTTTTGCAGAAGAGAAGGGAGGAGCGTAGGATAATTCCACTTCGGTTAAATCATGGACCGTTAACCCTCCTTTAATGGCCGTTGCAATGACATCAATCCGTTTATCGACGCCATCTTCGCCGACAGCCTGAGCTCCATAGATGCTTCCTGTCTCCGGGCTGAAGAGCAATTTTAAAGCAATAGGCGCAGCTCCTGGATAGTAGCCGGCATGGGAGCTTGGATGAATATGGACTGCCTGATAGTCCTTGCCCAGCTGTTTCAGCTGTTTTTCGTTCATACCAGTAGCGGCAGCCGTTAGGTCATATACTTTTGCAATGGAGGTGCCAAGTGTTCCTTTATATTTTTCCTGCTTGCCATATACATTATTGGCTGCAATTCTACCCTGGCGGTTCGCTGGTCCTGCTAACGGAATCATGGCTGCATTTCCATTGATAAAGTCTTTGACTTCAATTGCATCTCCAATGGCGTAAATATCCGGATCATTCGTTTGCAGATAATCATTCACGAGAATCCCGCCGCGCTGGCCTACCTCCAGGCCGGCCATGACTGCAAGCTTATTCTCAGGGCTGACCCCGATTGATAAAATCGCCATGTCGGTGCAAATTTGCAATCCACTCTCCAGTTCAATGATACTCCCATTTTGTTTAAAAGCTTTTACTCCATCCTCCAGAATCAGGTTAACGCCTTTTTCTGCGAGATGGGAGTGAATAAGGGAGGCCATTTCATAATCAAGCGGAGCCATTACCTGCTTTCCAAGTTCCACAACTGTCACTTCGATGCCGCGCTCCGCAAGGTTTTCAGCCATTTCCAGCCCAATGAACCCGCCCCCGATTACGACAGCTTTTTGAGGGTGCTTCTTATCGATGAATGATTTGATTTTATCTGTATCCGGAATATTTCTTAACGTAAAGGTGTTGTTTGCTTCCGAAAGCCCATCAATTGGCGGAACAACCGGTTTTGCACCAGGGGATAAAATCAAACTGTCGTAATTTTCTTCATAAACCTCATTGGATTGAAGATTTTTTACTGTGACCGTTTTTTGATCGCGATTGATGCCGATTACTTCCGTCAGGTTCCGGATATCAAGGTTAAATTTTTTGCTCATTCCTTCAACCGTCTGGACTAAAAGCTTTTGCCTGTCCTTGATCGTCTCGCCGATATAGTAGGGCAGACCACAGTTTGCAAAGGATATGTGTTCACCTCGCTCAATTAGAATGATGGATGATGTCTCATCCAATCTTCTTAGTCTTGCAGCGGCTGTAGCCCCACCTGCAACTCCACCTACGATTACAATCTTTTTAGCCATGGTATTTCCTCCTCTTTTCTTTTAATACCTGTATGGGTATTTTAGTGTGTGGATAATCCCTAAAATTAAGGGGATTGTTTACATCTATATACTATACAGGGTATAAGTAGGTTTCAATATTAAATGAAGGATTATCCCCAAAAAAGTTATTAGTATCCACAAATTAGACAAATGTTAAAGGCCTCCCAATTTGAAACCTGCTGGCAGGGATTAAATATTTTCCTTGAAGCTATTACCCAAGTTCGACAAGAAGTAGCTTGAGGTGAATTTTTTCGCGCTTCTACGTGTTGACGTGTTAAAGAAACTAAACTAATATATTTTATAATCATCAAAAATATTTTTATATTAAAAAAACGAGGAGGTGGTTCTTTGAACACCGAAATGGAATTAGAGAAGGTGGACAGTGAGTTCCGTGTTCGTACATATATTGGAAAAGCAGCAAAGGTACTTACAGGTATTGCAGTCATTTGGTCAATCTTTCAACTATTTGCCGCAGGTTCAGGCGTTTTTGATGCGATTACATTAAGAGCATGGCATATGATGTTTCTGCTTGTTGTTACTTTCCTGCTTTATCCTGCATCAAAAAAAGGCAAGCGGACTCTTAAATACCCGCCTGGATTGGATCTTATTTGTATCCTGTTAAGCATTGTATCAACTGGTTATTTACTGGTTTCCTATCAAACGATTGTCCTTAGGGGAGGATATTTATTACTTCCTGATTATATATTTGGTGCGATTGGCATCCTGATGATTTTTGAAGCTGCGCGCCGGGTGGTCGGCAATCTAGCTATCTTAGCTTTATTTTTTTTGCTGTATAATTTCCTGGGTTCATTCGTTCCCGGAATCTTTGGACATGGGGGCTTTAGCGTCAATCGTGTAATTGATTATTTATTTTACGGAAGCGAAGGAGTTTTCGGGATTGCCATTGGGGTATCTGCTACATTTGTTTTCCTGTTTATCTTATTTGGTGCATTTTTAAGCAGGAGCGGGTTTAGCCAATTTATTAATGATTTTGCCTTAACCATTGCTGGACGCTCTCCAGGCGGACCAGCGAAGGTAGCTGTAATCGCCAGCAGTTTAATGGGAATGATCAATGGAAGTGCCTTAGCCAATGTGGCCACTACTGGGACTATTACCATTCCGCTTATGAAAAAAAATGGGTATAAGCCTCGTTTTGCCGCGGCTGTGGAAGCAGTTGCTTCAACTGGCGGCCAGTTCGCTCCGCCTATCATGGGGGCAGCAGGGTTTGTGATGGCCGAATATTTAGGAGTTTCCTACACGGTTGTTCTGGTGGCTGCCATCATTCCTGCGATTCTTTATTATTTAACTTTGATTATGGTTGTACATTTTGAGGCGAGACGCTTAGGTCTAAAAGGTCTTTCGAAAGAAAATATTCCTAAAGCGATGGATGTTATAAAGAAACAAGGGCATCTGTCTCTTCCATTAGTGGTTTTAATGGGGATGCTGTTCATGGGCTATACCCCATTATATGCCGCTGTCTTTTCCATCATAGCATGTGTAGCAGCAAGCTGGCTTCGCAAGGAAACAAGAATGGGACTAAAGGAAATCATCCTGGCACTTGAAGAAGGTGCCAAAGGTGCAGTGGGGGTGGCTGTGGCCTGTGCCGTGATTGGTGTCATCATTGGTACTGTTTCCTTAACAGGTCTTGGACTGAATTTTGGCTATGCGGTGATGAACTATACCAATGATAGTTTACTTATTGCTGGTTTACTGGTGATGCTTATGAGTATTATTTTGGGCATGGGTGTCCCGGGTGTGGCCGCGTATATCATTGTTGCGACAGTAGGTGCGCCAGTATTGATCAACCTGGATGTTTCACCGCTTGCCGCCCATATGTTTGTGCTCATATATGCTTGTCTGTCAAATATCACACCGCCCGTGGCTCTCGCTTCCTATGTTGCCGCGGGAATTGCGGGTACCAACCAGAATCAAGTTTCCCTGACAGCTGTTAAGCTTGGATTGACTGGTTTCATCCTGCCGTTTTTCTTTATTTTCAATCCAGCCTTGCTGCTTGGTGCCAATCCATATTCCGAGAGTTTCATCCCAGCCATTACTGCCATCATTGGATGTGTCTCTCTTGCAGCTGGGCTGCAGGGATGGCTATTGATGAAAGCTAATCCAATTCAAAGGATATTGTTAGCGGTAGTTGGGATTTTGATGATTACGCCAGGCAGTTTAACAGACTATATTGGCATTGGATTATTAGGTATCGTTATAGCTTGGCAGTGGGTCTCGAAAGGAAAAATAGCTCCAACTGACAGGAGTCAGCCTATATAGTTACTATTTTCGATAGAAAAAGGAGAGGTTAGTAAATGTTCGGGAAGAAAAAAAACTATGTATTATTCCTGTGTTTGCTTAGTACGGTTCTCGTGCTGGGCGCATGTGGAGGAGAAAGCGCCTCAAATGGCGGAAAAGTACAAAATTTAAATTTTCCAACAGCATCGACAACCGGGACCATCTACCCGTTAGGTTCAGCGATGGCGAACCTTTGGGGAACGGAGATTGAGGGGTTGCGTGTAAATGCCCAAGCTTCAAATGGAGGAGTGGACAATCTGAACCAGATGAAGGCAGGAGAAGCGCATATTTCCTTTGCTACTTCCGGGATTATCTGGGAAGCCTATAACGGAGAAAGAGGGTTCAAGGACCGCAAATATGATGACGTTCGGATTGTAGCGGGCCTTTATTATAACCCCAATCAATTTGTGGTTCGTAAAGGGTCAGGCATTGAGTCGATTAGCGACTTGAAAGGAAAGAAGTTTGCCCCGGGAACGACAGGAAGCACGCCTGAAGTAGAATCAAGCATTATTCTTCCGGCTTATGGCATCAACTATCCAGACGGAATTGATGCCAACTTTGTTGGATTCACAGAAGCGATTGATTTAATGAGAAATAAGCAAATTGATGGAGCCTTAATCCAGGCGGGCCTGCCAACTGCTGCGGTAACGGAAATGACTTCAACAGCTGATGGCGAGTTGATTGGCATTGAACCAGAAATCCGCAAGCAATTAATGGAGGAGTATCCTTGGTATTCTGAGATGACGATCCCAGCTGGAACCTATGAAGGTCAAGAAGAAGGTATTGATACACTTGCCATCAAGATGATGTTAATGGCGGATGCATCTGTTGATGAAGAAACGATTTATCAAATGACAAAGGTTTTCTGGGAAAATATAGACAAGCTTGAGTCATCACATTCAATCGTCCAGCAAATGAAAATTGAAGAAGCCGTAACAGAGCTTGCCGATATCCCGTTGCATGAAGGAGCAAAGCGTTATTATGAAGAGCAAGGGATATTAAAATAAAAAGCAAAAGCCAGAACAGCGATGTTCTGGCTTTGCTTTTTCATAATAAGAAACATGACCAGTTGGGCAGTTCACTAGTCTAATGCTCCACGGATGCTTTCTTATTCACAGACGCTATTTTCATAGATTCTTTCCGTCCATACACAAAATAATAGAGAACAGCCATAAGCATGGCGAAAACCGCTAATGACAGGTACATCTGCTGGAAGCCGAGGAACGGTATAATGAGCCCCAAAAGAGCTGGGCTGACTCCGTTTGCTGCATCCATCCCGATATAATAAGTGGATGTCGCTAAACCAATCTGTCCTGGAGGTGCCACTTTAACGGCTACGGCTTGGAGGGKGGATTGGATATTGCCGTAACCCATTCCAATGAGTCCTGCGGCCAATAATAATAAGAAGCTTGTGCTGGCTATGCTTAAGACGAACATCCCGGCTGCCAGCAAGACGATACATGGATACATAACAAAATTAGCACCTTTGGAATCGACTAATCTGCCAGTGATGGGCCGGGAGAAAAGAATGGCAAGGGCATAAACGAGGAAAAAGAAACTGGCAGCTTCGACTAAATGAACTTCGGAAGCATAAAGGTTAATAAAGGATAGGACACTTCCATAACAAAAGGAAATCCCCATAATGACGATGGAAATCGGTATCGCGCTTGGTTCCAGGAACTGTGTCCAGCTGATCTTTTGAATACCAGGCCTTTTCTTTACTTTAAGTGACGGAATGTTTGAGAATAATATGAAGACGAGCGATATTAGGCCAAGGAAGAGACATAGAGAGAAAATTGCAAAGTGGTTTGCCGTTTTGGACATCAAAACGCCGATGAACGGCCCAATGGCGGCAGCCAAAGTCATGCTCATCGTAAAATAACCGATTCCTTCTCCTCTTCGGGAAGGAGGCAGCACGACAGCAATAATGGCAGCCAGAGTGTTCGCCGCAACCCCAAAGGTTATTCCATGGATAAGCCGTGTTAGGAATAAAAACGAAATATTCCATTGAATAAAGTAAAGTAAGATGCTGGCTATTATTGTAATCCCGCTAATCACAAGAATGAGTTTCGTATTATAGTCATTATACTTACGCCCAATATACAATCGGCCAATAAGAACACCAACGATAAAAATCCCAGAAGCAACGCCAGCCTGGCCAGTTGAAGCATCAAAGGTTTCCACTGAATAGACAGCAATTGTGACCATCAGCAGATAAAAAACCATCGCCAAGAAGAAGCTGGCTGATGAAAGCATTATAAAATCTTTTGTCCAAACTGCTTCTTTATACTGACTCTTCACAGTTAAAAAACCCCAATCTATTATCGTTAATTGCAAAATACACAAAATATGTATAGAATATTTTCCTATTTTATTAGTCGGAAATAAGATGGTAATACCATAGTATCGACCGTTTTGTTATCTTGTCAAATCTTTAGGGAGGATTTACCAGTTTCCGTTTCTGTTTGAATTAAGGAACATAAAAAATAAAAAACCGATTTTCCATGTATGAGAGAATCGGTTAGTTGGCCATATTTAGTTTTTTTGTTGCACATACATTCTTCTTGTTGACTGGTTTGCTTTCAGTTAAAACCGTTTCATTTCTTTTCGCTTGCCAGTTTACATCTCCATATTGCGAGTTTGAGTACATAAGCAAGCCTTCTTTAAAAGATTCAATGACCTTTTTCATCAAAGTGCTTTAGCCCCCTTCCTATTGTTACTTTGATTATGGCAGGGAAGTCATAATTTAACAATGTGGGTGAAAACGGGAACATCGGCCAGGAAAACGGAAACATCCTGCATGAAAACGCAAGCAACTCTTTTTTGCTCATGATTTCGCCATTTCCTATATAGAAGGGTCATTTCATTGTGCATTTGTTCACCGGCGCATGCCAGGCTGGCAAAGTTTACGCCTTGTTCACACTAGTTATTACATGTCGGGATATCGGTTTCAAATTGTTGACGTAGGGAATCATGATGATATCTTTAATTTGTAAGGTAAACAAATTAATTACTAAAAATGAAAGCGTTGTAATTAGGCCTAATAAGTAGAGGCTATAAAAGCCAAGATATGAACAGGTTGAACAAGAGAAACGGATGGGTGAATTTTTTTACAAGGAGATGTAAGCAGTTTCAACAGGAGGGGAATTAAATGACTGAAGTACAAGCTAACCAAAATGAATTTGTAAATCGGTCTAAATTGTGGCAAATTGGTTTTTTCGCATTAAACAATACGGCAACGAACTTGTATATGTTCGCGATGGGTTTTATTTCGTACTATGCCACAGGTATTGCAGGGGTTGCGGTAGTTACAATTAGTTATATATTGACCGCAATGAGGTTGTTTGATGGAATTACCGATCCAATCATCGGTTATGTGATTGATAAAACCAATACGAAGTTTGGGAAGTTTAGGCCATATATGGTTTTGGGAAACAGTATTTTAATCATTACGGTCCTGGCACTTTTCAACCTGACCCATTTGGTCCCTGAAGGAATGCGTCTTCCGTTCTTTATCTTAGTCTATGGGATCCATATTATCGGTTACACCTTCCAGACGGCTGTGACAAAAGCGGCCCAGACTGTTTTAACCAATGATCCAAAACAGCGTCCGGTGTTCTCGGCGTTTGATGCAACATATAATACGATTTTATTTGTAGGCGGACAGTTTTATATTGCTTCTTATTTGCAGCCGAAACATGGCGGCTTTAACCAGGGATTCTTCACAGAGTTCAATACCGTTGTCATTATCGCAGGGGCCATTTTTACTGTTCTTGCTGTAATCGCAATATGGGAAAAGGACCGTACACAATACTTTGGTTTCGCGGAAAAGTCAGTCAAGACGTCGTTCCGTGACTACTGGCCGGTCATTAAAAGGAATCGTCCATTGCAAATGCTGGTCATCGCCGCTGCTACCGATAAACTCGCAGGCCAAGTTTTAAGACAGCCTGTTGTTCCTGTGATGTTTTTTGGAATTTTGATCGKGGATTATGCTCTAAGTGGAACCGTTTCGATGATTACCATTATTCCAACATTGATTTTAACGTATATTGGTGTAGGAATTGCCCGTAATAAAGGATTGAAAAGGACATTTGTTGGAGCGACCTGGGGTGCATTGATTTCATTTACCCTGCTGCTGGTTTTATTCCTGGTGATTAATGATCCAACCTCCATTTCTCTATCCAATATGGGTCTTGCAACCATCGCGTTCTTGGTTTTCTACACAGGAGGATATGCTTTCATGGGCTTGACAGGGAACTTGGTCATTCCGATGATTGCGGATACATCCGACTATGAAACGCATATTACGGGAAGATATGTACCAGGCATGATTGGAACCATCTTCTCCTTTGTCGATAAGCTAATTTCATCTTTAGCGTCCACAATCGTGGGATTGATGCTGGCTGGTATCGGCTTTACCACGGTGTTCCCGGAAGTGGATACGCCATTGACAACCGGGCTGTTTGCTCTTGCATTATTCTTCCATATTGGAGTTCCTATGCTTGGCTGGATTGCATCGCTAATCGCAATGAAATTCTACAAATTGGATGATAAGTATATGGCCCAGATTCAAGCAGAAATTGCTGAGGTTAAAAACGTACTTGTTGAGAAAAATCAAATCACACTTCCGGACGCATCAGGAGAAAAGTAATGGTGCGGGTGGATAAAGGGATAGCGATATCCCTTTTTTATATACAGGTAATTATCTGAATGTCTGGTAAAAAAAGCACTCTCAGAACATTTTTGTGAAAAAGACGGCAGTGACAGGTAATGAATTTTGCTGTTTATTCATCTAAAATGTAGGTAGTTTCATTGAAAGGGTGATTTTCACTTGGATGAAACATTATTGGTTAATTATCGATTGCACGGCTTGACCGAATATGTTGCGGAGTTCCATTCCCATCAGGAATATGAAATCTACATTTTCCATGGCGGGTCCTGCAGATATATCGTCCATAACCATATTTATGATCTGGAGCCAGGCGATATTTTATTGCTGGATGGGAAAACGCTTCACAAGCCAAATATCGAAAAAAACAGTGATTATGTCCGCAGCCATATTCATTTTTCCCCGCACTGGATAAAAGACATCCTGGCCGGGATGGGAAGCATGTATCTGCTGGAAGCGTTTGAAAAGCTTCATCATTGTTTGATTAGAACGAAAGAAAATCCAGAGCTCAAGTATTTGGAAGCCGTAGTCAGCCGGCTTGCTGAGATTAAAAGAACTTCACCGGAAAAAAATCAGCATGCCATCACGGAAATGAAAGTTTTGCTTCTGCAAGTATTGATTATTGTTCATCGCCTAGGTCAGCATCACTCGATAAAAATGACCGGTAAAAAAATGGACAAGGCAGAGCATGCTGAAAACATTGCAGAGTATATTCAAAAAAATTACATGAATAAGTTAAGCATCCAAACCATCGCAGAAGCCCTTAATCTTAGCAAGTCGTATGCAGCACATGTATTTAAGGAAATGACGGGCTTTACGATTATGGAATATGTGATGGGATGCCGTTTGAACCAGGTAAAGTATTTACTTGAAATCCAGCCGGATAAACCACTAAAAGAGATTGCCCATGAATGTGGTTTTGAAAGCGTCTCGCATTTTAGCCGCTATTTTCGTGAGAAAGTCGGTGTTACCGCAAAAGAATATCGGCAATCACGAATTAAAGTATATGGATAAGGAGGAATTGATCAAGATGAACCAGGATCTTCACATTTCCGGTTTTTCTGATGAGATTTCATCAGACTTTAATACACAGCTTGAAGTTGTTTCGAAATTAGGCATGGAATACCTCTCCTTAAGAGGGATTGATGGTAAAAATATTGGAGATTTTTCAGTTGAAGAAATAAAAGAGGAAGTGCTTCCCCGCCTCCAAAAGGCTAATGTGAAGGTTTCGTCCATTGGATCCCCGATTGGAAAAGTATTTATCAATGACCAGGAAGGTTTTGAAAAGCAAAAGAAAATGCTGGACACGCTTTGCCAGATTGCGAATCTATTAGATTGCCAGTATATCAGGATCTTCAGCTTTTATATCCCAAAGGGGGAGGAGGCGGATTCCTACAAGGAAGAGGTCATTGACAAGCTGAAGCAATTTGCGGAAATCGCTCAGCAATATAAGGTCATTTTGGTCCACGAAAATGAAAAGGATATTTTCGGAGACATTGGCCGCCGCTGCCATGAAATATTGACAGAGGTTGGCTCGCCATCTTTTAAAGGGATCTTTGATTTCGCGAACTTTGTGCAGTGTGGCGAGGACACACAGGCTTGCTATGATTTGCTGAGAGAGGAAATTGTCTATATCCATATCAAGGATGCCGTTTCAACGGATAGCCAGAATGTTGTCTGCGGCACTGGGGAAGGCAAGATCCCTGAACTTCTTTCGCAATTTATCAAAAGCGGCTACAAAGGCTTCCTGACACTTGAGCCTCATTTAGTTTTATTCGACTCTTTGAAGGATTTGGAACTAGAAGATGCATCTGAAGTGATTAAGGACAACAAAGGTTTGGATGGCGAAAGTGCATACAAACTTCAATATGAAGCTTTGTTGGATATATTAGAAAAAATCGAAAGTGAGGAGAAATAAAAATGAACCAAGTTAGACTGGGAATTATCGGTATTGGAGCACAAGGTGGAACATACGCAGGATTCATCTCGGAAGGCAAAGTGAAAAACATGGTGATTGGGGCGATTTGCGACATCGACCCTGCGAAGAAAGAAATGTGTGCGGAAAAATATCCGGACGTGCCATTCTACGACAATTATATTGAGATGCTTGAAAGCGGCAACGTGGACGCAGTCGTCACAACCGTTCCACACTATCTCCATCCTGAGATGGGAATCGAAGCATTAAAGAGAGATGTTCATGTACTGCTTGAAAAACCGGCTGGTGTTTATACAAAGCAGGTGAAAGAATTAAATGACTTTGCTGCTACAAAACCAGAATTAACATATGGCGTGTTTTTCAACCAGCGTACCAACCCGCTTTATCAAAAACTAAAAGAAATGATCGATAATGGGGAAATCGGGAAAATCCGCAGAACAAACTGGATCATCACAACATGGTGGAGACCACAAGGATATTATGACCAAAGCGCATGGAGAGCCACCTGGGAAGGTGAGGGAGGCGGTGTCCTCGTTAATCAGGCGCCACACCAAATCGACCTGCTTCAATGGATTTGCGGAATGCCTAAAAAGGTTTACTCCAATGTTAAGTATGGCTTCCAAAGAAATATCGCGGTAGAAGATGAAGTAACAGCAATGCTTGATTATGGCAATGGAGCGACAGGTGTGTTTATTACCGCGACACATGATGTTGTCGGTACTGACCGCTTGGAAATCATGGGTGACAACGGAAAGATCATCGTGGATGACAGCAAGAAAATCACCATTAAGCGTCTTGTGAAGCCTGAACCAGAAATGAACAAAACGATGAACATGATGGATATTATGAACCTTTTCATGGGTGGAGACACATCCGACATCTATACAGAAGAAGTCATCGAATTTGAAAGTGTATGGGGTGCCCAGCATATTTCCGTTCTCGAAAACTTCGCGGCAAACATTTTGGACGGAACTCCTTTAATCGCACCAGGAAGTGACGGCATCCATGGCGTGGCCTTGGCAAATGCGATCCATCTTTCAAGCTGGCTTGGAAAAGAAGTGGAGCTGCCAATTGATGAGGAACAATTCCTGGCTGAATTAAACAAAAAAATAGAAGAAGAAAAAAAGAATCCTATTAAATAATATACATTGTGAGGCCTTAATTGGAGGCCTGTCGCCTGACTATTGCAATGGACAGGAAGGACAGGCCTCTTGCCTCATCTAAAGGAGATGGGATTATGCTAAGAGCAGCGGTGATTGGATTAGGGGATATTTCCAATATTCATATACCTGCTATACAGGCAAACCCGAATGTTGAATTAGTGGCTGTATGTGATATCGATGAAACGTTAAAGGACCGTATACCAGGGGTGCGCTTTTATACCAGCTATGAAAAAATGCTGGAAACCGAAGCACTGGACTGTGTCCACAATTGTCTGCCTCACCATCTGCATTATCCGGTTACGAAGGCATGTGTCGAAAAAGGGGTCAATGTGTTCCTCGAAAAGCCGCTTGGGTTAAATGCGGAAGAGGCTTTGGAACTCGTGAAGCTGGAAGAAAATCATTCCGATATAAAAATAGGTGTCTGCCACCAAAATCGATATAATGAGACATTTGAGACACTGCAAGAACTGGCGGCGAGCGGAGAATACGGCAATCTGGTTGGAGTCAAAGGACTGGTGGCATGGCACCGCCCAAAGGCTTATTATGACGTAAAACCATGGCGCGGGAAGATGGCAACAGCCGGCGGAGGTGTGATGATCAATCAGGCACTCCATACATTGGACTTGATTCAATTGCTTGGAGGAGAAATTGATTCACTTCGCGGATCCATTGATCAGTTACTGGATTATGGGATTGAGGTTGAAGACACCGCAACAGCACATTTTACCTTTAAAAACGGTGCAACTGGTTTGTTTTATGCAACAAATGCCAATGGGATCAATTCGAGTGTCGAGCTCCAGGCCGTTTTTGAAAAAGGGAAATTCACCATTAAAGACAGCATCCTGACAAAAGTAAACGACGATGGCAAAAAGGAAGAAATCATCGAAGATACAAAGCTTCCGGGGAGCAAGTTTTACTATGGAGCAAGCCATGCGAAGTTAATCAACCACTTCTATTCCTGTATAGAAAATGATTCGGATGACTATGTCCATGCCAAAGATGCACTGATTTCCATAAAAATCATTGATGCCATCCGGATGTCATCAGCAAGCAAAGAAAAAATCAAGTGGGAGGCGTTAGCATGAAAAAGGGACAAATTGGCGTACAGATGATGATGCTTAAAGGCAAGGTTGAGGAAATAGGCGTATATGAAACAATGAGAAAGATCCATGACCTCGGATATAGGGCGGTTGAGGTTTCCCAAATTCCGATGACATCTGAGAATGTCGCTGAGCTAAAAAAAGCGAGTGAAGACTTTGGCATTAAAATTGCTGCCTTGTCTGCTGCATTGGAGCCGATGCTGCCCGGCGCACCAGGGGAGACTTTGACAGCTGATTACGAAAAGATTGTGAGCGATTGCAAAGCCCTTGATTGCCGTTACCTGCGAATCGGCATGATGCCTTTGCATCTTATGGATGATAAAGATAAGATCATGGGCTTTATTGAAAGAGCGGAAGCGATGGCAGAGAAATTGGCCGGAGAAGACATTGAGCTGTACTATCATACCCACCATTTGGAGTTCCAAAAATTCGGCGGGGAATACCTGCTGGACTTGATCAAAAACAATACTGCCAAGCTTGGCTTTGAGCTGGATGTGCATTGGATCCAGCGAGCTGGCGAAAATCCGGTGGAGTTTATTAAACAATATAAGAATCGTGTTTCCTTATTGCACCTGAAAGACTACCGCATCGGCCAAATGGACTTAAGTGATGTGGACTTTCAGAAAGATATGGCGAAGTTCTTCCAGGCTTTCACAAACACCATTGAGTTTGCTGAAGTTGGCGAAGGCAACCTGAATATCAAGGCTATTATCGAAGCAGGACTGGAAAGCGGTGCTGAATACTTCCTTGTTGAACAGGATGATGTTTATGGACGCGATCCATTTGACTGCCTGGAAACATCCGCTGAAAACCTAAGAAAATTAGGATATGGTGATTGGTTTTAATAGAAAAACATGAGAGAGGCAGCTTCCCCAGCTGCCTCTCAATTTTTTCAAAAAACCACTTCTATACCATTGCCATTATGGTAATATGAAAGCAGGCAACAAGAACGATTTTAAAGTCTATTTGTTCATAATATCTTCATTGACGAAACATAATAGAAATGATAAATTATATATGTAATTAATTTGTTTATTAAACAAATTATAATAATTATTTTTTAGGGTAAAATTTGAAAAGGTTTACAGAAAAAGATCTGGGAGGGAATAAGATGAAAGCATTCTTAGACGATCGTTTCATGCTTAATACAGATACAGCCGTCAGACTTTATGAAAACGCAATTGTCGGGCTGCCGATTTTTGACTTTCATTGCCACTTAGACCCAAAAGAAGTATGGGAAAATAAGCCTTATGAAAATATCACCAAGCTTTGGCTTGGCGGCGACCATTATAAATGGCGCGCTATGCGCATGCATGGCATTGGCGAGCGCTTCCTTACCGGTGATGCATCGGACTGGGAAAAGTTCTCAGCCTGGGCAGAGACGGTTCCGCACTTGATCGGAAATCCGCTTTACCACTGGACGCATATGGAACTTAAAATGTTCTTCGGAATTGAGAAAAGATTGAGCCCGGAAACCGCTCGTGAAATCTACGATGAGTGCAATGAAAAGCTGAAACAGCCTGATTTTAAACCAAGAGCATTCATTGAGAGATCCAATGTGAAATTTATCGGCACAACCGATGATCCCGTTTCAACGCTGGAATACCATCAATTATTGAAGAATGACGAAAGCTTTACTGCAAGAATTGCACCAACCTTCCGTCCGGATGGAGCACTGTTCATTGAGCGCCCAACCTTTGAAGGCTGGATCCAGAAATTATCCGGAGTATCGGGAATAAAAGTAGATACTCTAGACACGTTTTTACAAGCTTTACAGCAGCGCGTCGATTACTTTCATGAACATGGCGGCCGTGCATCCGACCATGACATCCAAAAGATGGATTATGTTCAGACAACAAAGGAAGAAATTGAACCTCTCTTTGCAAAACGCCTAAGCGGCTCCGAGCTTACAGAAGAGGAAGTGACTCTTTACAAGGCATTCCTGTTAACCGAACTTGGAAAAATGTATGCGGAAAAAGAGTGGGTCATGCAGCTCCATATGGGCGCAATGAGAAACAACAATACTAAAATGAAAAATAAGATTGGCCCTGATACAGGTTTCGATTCCCCGGCAGAAATCAATTTTGCTGAAGGGGTTTCCCGGTTCCTTGATGCGCTTGACCTGCAGGACGCACTTCCGAGAACGGTCTTGTTCAACTTGAACCAAAAGGACAATCAGGTTCTGGCCGGCATGATGGGGAATTTCTATGAAGAGGGAGTTCCAGGGAAAATCCAGTTTGGTTCCGGATGGTGGTTCCTTGACCACATTGATGGAATGGAAAGGCAAATGAAGGATCTGGCAAACGTCGGCCTATTAAGCCACTTTATCGGGATGCTCACCGATTCACGCAGTTTCCTATCCTATGCCCGTCATGACTATTTCCGCCGCATCCTTTGCAATATCCTCGGAGAATGGGTGGAAAGAGGACTGGTTCCGGATGATTTCGGATTCCTTGAGAAAATGGTTGAAAACATCGGCTATTACAACGCTGAAAAGTATTTCTTGCAGCGATAATGAAAGGTAAGGGCCTTTGATGGCCCTGCCGCAGTTATTCCCTTCCTTGATAAAAGGCTAGGTTATTTTACACTTGAATATATGAAAGCGAGAGGGATCTTAATGTCTAAACAGCAAATTGGTGTGGTTGGATTAGCAGTAATGGGAAAAAACCTGGCATTAAATATTGAGAGCCGTGGCTATTCCGTAGCGGTTTTCAATCGTTCCTATGAAAAGACGGAAGAATTTCTGGAGAAAGAGGCGAAGGGAAAGAACTTTGTCGGTGCACGTACCGTTGAAGAATTTGTCCAGTCTCTGGAAAAACCACGAAAGATCTTATTGATGGTTAAAGCGGGAGCTGCGACCGATGCGACAATCGAATCGCTGAAGCCTTATCTTGAAGAAGGCGATATCCTGATCGATGGCGGTAATACATTCTTCCAGGACACAATCCGGCGCAATAAGGAATTGGCGAGTGCAGGATTCCATTTCATTGGCACAGGTGTTTCCGGCGGAGAAGAAGGAGCCCTGAAAGGACCTTCCATTATGCCAGGAGGCAAGAAAGAGGCCTATGAGCTTGTAAAGCCAATCCTGGAAGCCATTTCGGCAAAAGTCGAAGGAGATGCGTGCTGCACATACATCGGGCCGAATGGTGCCGGACATTACGTGAAAATGGTTCACAATGGCATCGAGTATGGCGACATGCAATTAATCTGCGAGGCTTACTTCATCATGAAACATGTGCTTGGCATGGAGGCGCAGGAACTTCATGAAGTATTCGCAGAGTGGAATAAGGGAGAGCTTGACAGCTACCTGATTGAAATTACAGCGGATATCTTTACAAAAGTGGACGAAGAAACCGGCAAACCTTTGGTTGATGTCATTCTTGACACTGCCGGCCAAAAAGGAACAGGAAAATGGACTAGCCAAAATGCTCTTGACCTGGGCGTTCCGCTGCCAATCATCACTGAATCTGTATTTGCGCGCTTTATTTCCGCAATGAAAGATGAGCGTGTCAAAGCGAGCAAGACCCTTGAAGGACCGGAAGCAAAACGCTTTGAAGGCAAGAAGGAAGAGTTGGTTGAAGCTGTCCGCAAAGCTCTATATATGAGCAAGATTTGTTCATATGCCCAAGGATTTGCTCAAATGCGTGCCGCATCCGAAGAATATGACTGGAACCTGAACTACGGGGATATCGCCATGATTTTCCGCGGCGGCTGCATCATCCGTGCTCAATTCCTGCAGAAAATCAAGGATGCCTACGATCGTGATCCTGAATTGGCAAACCTGCTGCTGGATCCTTACTTTAAGGAAATTGTCCAAGGCTATCAGGATGCATTGCGTAAAGTTGTTTCCCTGGCCATCGAAAATGGTATTCCGGTGCCTTCTTTCGCGAGCGCAATTGCTTACTTTGACAGCTACCGGACTGAAACACTTCCGGCAAACCTCCTGCAGGCACAGCGTGATTACTTTGGCGCCCATACGTATCAGCGTGTGGACAAAGAAGGAGTTTTCCATACAAACTGGATGGAATAAGCATTTCCTTCTTGGATGAATTTTATGGATAGAGGCATGAACGGACCTTGTCAGGGTGCGTTTTTGTCTCTATTTTTTTGAAGGAATAAGGCTGGTTTTCATATATTGACGTACTATAGGGATAATGCTATGATGAAGACAGTTAATTAATTAGTTTGATAAACAAATTAATAAAACGGCTATTGAATCAACAAATTAATATATTTTGTCATTGAAAAAGGATAGACTAGAAAATGAGTAATGCTTTCACGGAATATTCCCTTTTGAAGCATGAATGGATGAAAAGGAGTGAAGCAGATATGGGTATTCTTCAGGAATTGGTTAAAAACATCCCGGTACCTCGAATGGCAAAGGTCAAAGTGAAGTTTGATGACAGTAAAATTGAGGATCTTGGGCAAGTATTAAATGAAAAATTACAGCAGGAGCATATTAAACAAACAGTAAAACCGGGTATGGAAATTGCGGTTGCAGTCGGAAGCAGGGGACTTGACCGTCTCGTGGAAATCACTGCCGTAACGGTTCAATTTTTAAAAGATTTGGGCGCAAAGCCTTTCATCGTCCCTAGCATGGGAAGCCATGGAGGAGCGACGGCAGAAGGGCAGCGGGAAGTATTGGCGCATCTCGGAGTGACGGAGGAAAGCGTCGGATGTGAAATCCGCTCCTCAATGGAAGTCGTTGAACTTGGCAAACTGCCTAACGGGCTGCCAGTTTATATCGATAAGTACGCCTATGAAGCAGATGCGTTTGTCGTCATCAACAGGGTGAAACCGCATACAGCCTTCCGCGGTCCAGTTGAAAGCGGCATGATGAAAATGATCAGCATCGGGCTGGGAAAACAAAAGGGTGCCGAAGCCTGCCACCAGTTAGGCTTTAAGTATATGGCGGAAAATGTTCCTGCAATGGCGAAAATGATCATGGAGAAAAAGCCGATGCTTTTTGGTGTGGCCACAGTTGAAAATGCTTTCGATAAAGTAGCGATTGCCGAAGTGCTGACACCTGAAGACGTAATTGAAAAAGAGCCGGGGCTGCAGGCAAAGGCAAAGGAACTTTTGCCGAAGCTGTTCTTTGATCAACTGGATGTCCTAGTCATTGATGAAATCGGCAAAAACATCAGCGGCGATGGAGCGGATCCGAATATCACCGGCCGTTACCCAACCCCATATGCTTCCGGAGGACCTGATGTGAATAAGATGGTCGTACTCGATGTCACATCGGAATCAGAGGGAAATGCCAATGGAGTCGGGACCGCCGATTTTACGACACAGCGTCTTGTAGACAAAATGGACTTGGAAGGAACCTATGCCAATGGCTTGACGTCAACCGTTGTGTCTCCTACTAAAATCGCGACCACTTTGCCTACCGATAAACAGGCGATACAGGCAGCAATCAAGACATGCAATATTTTGGATTTCACAAAGGTTAAGCTGGTACGGATCAAAAACACCTTGGTGATTGGCGAAATTGAGGTTTCCGAGCCTCTGCTGGACTATGTCGCGAAGCATCCAAACATGGAACAGGTATCGGATTTATACGAATTTCCTTTTAATGAAAACGAAAATTTATTTTAAAAACCTAGGGGGAGCAGGAACATGGCAAATTTATTCGACTTGACTGGAAAAACAGCAGTAGCGATTGGCGGAAATGGAGTATTGGGTTCAGCAATGGCCAAAGGCCTGGCAGAGCACGGCGCAAAGGTAGCGATTGTTGGACGCAACCTGGAAAAAGCAGAAGAGGTTGTCAAGGAAATTGAAGCGGCAGGCGGAGAAGCAAAAGCATTTTCAGCAGATGTAAGCTCAAAGGACTCCCTTCTTCAGGCTGCGAATGAGATCGAACAGTGGTCTGGCGGCTGGGACATCCTTTTAAATGCACCGGGCACTAACAGTGCTACACCATTTTTTGAACTTGACATGGATGAGTACGATAAAATCATGGACATCAACTTGAAGGGAATCGTCTTAACCTGCCAGATTTTCGCCAAGAAGATGATTGAGCAGGAGCGGAAAGGAAGCATCATCAATATTTCTTCCGTTTCATCAACGACTCCTCTTTCAAGAGTGTTCACGTATTCCGTTTCAAAAGCAGGGCTGAACAGTGTGACCCAGTTCCTGGCACGTGAATTCGCCACTCAAGGCATCCGGGTGAACGCGATTATTCCAGGGTTCTTCCCGGCAGAACAAAACCGAAAAATCCTTGATAAGGAAAGAATTGCATCCATCATGAGCCATACACCAATGCAGCGCTTTGGAGAAGCGGAAGAGCTCAAAGGGGCAACCGTTTGGCTTGCATCAGACAAGGCTTCAAGCTTTGTGACAGGCGCCATGATCCGCGTCGATGGCGGATTTGGAAGCATGACTATTTAACAGCAAATCAACATAAATAAAGGCTTTGGGCAGCTCCAAAGCCTTTTATTTAAAAGATCAGGAATAAACCAAACAGGAAGTATTGGTATCTGTAAAGGAAGATGTAGATGTCAAAAGAGTTTGTAATTGGACTTGATTTAGGTACGACAAGTGTAAAAGCGTGCGTATTCAACTTAAAAGGCAAAGTGATTTCTGAAGTGGAGAAATTGAACACTTTCGCTTATCCCCAGCCAGGCTGGTCCGAACAGGATCCGGTTGAAATTGAACGCTCTGCGGTCCTCGCGGTAAGGGAAGCGATCGGGCTGGCGGGCATCCAGAAAGGGGAGATTATTTCTCTCGGTTTTTCTGCGGCAATGCACTCGCTTATTTGTGTGAACCAGAATGGAGAACCTATCTCTCCTGCGGTGATTTGGGCGGATGGCAGAAGCCAGGCCCAGGCGGAAACGATAAAGAAAACAATCGGCGACACTGTATATGCAAAAACAGGAACACCGATTCATCCAATGACACCCTTCGCAAAATTATTGTGGATGAAAGAAAACAATTATGAACCGTATCTCAAAGCGGCATCCTTCATGTCCATTAAGGAATATTTGCTGCTTTGCTGGTTCAGCCAGAGAATGATCGATTATTCCATGGCTTCAGCAACAGGTCTATTCAATCCTGCAACACTGGATTGGGAGCCGGAATTGCTTGAACTTACGGGTATCCGCCGCGAGCAGCTTTCGGAAATTGTTCCGCCTACACAGGTGTTGACAGGAATAAGAGCCGACATTGCAGAACAAATGGGCATTGACCCTGATATGCCTTTCGTAATGGGCGCAGCAGATGGCCAATTGGCCAACCTCGGCATTGGAGCCATCCTTCCCGGGGAAGTTGCGGTGTCCGTTGGTACAAGCGGTGCCATCAGGCAGCTGACCAAAGAAATTAAAATTGACGAGAGCCAGGAAACCTTCTGTTATTCCTTTACGGCTGACACGGCGATCATTGGAGGGCCAACGAACAATGGAGGCATCGCCTTGCAATGGCTGAAGGATCTGTTCAACTATCAGGGGAGCTTCACTGAATTTTTAAGGGAAGCGGAAAAGGTTGCTCCCGGTGCGGAAGGCCTTCTTTTCCTGCCTTATTTGAATGGGGAAAGAGCTCCAGTCTGGAACCAGCGGGCTAAAGGGAATTTTTATGGAATTAGCATTACCCATAAACGGGAACATTTTATCCGTGCCGTTCTCGAGGGAGTTACCTTCAACCTTCACCAGATAGGCGAGGCGCTGGAAAGGTCGGCTGGCGAAACGAAAAGGCTTTATGTGAATGGCGGCCTGGCGCGTTCCCCTCTTTGGCTGCAAATGATGGCCGATGTATTTGAAGCGGATATCTATGTCTCGGAAACCCATCATAGTGCAGCATGGGGAGCAGCATGGACTGCTTTGGTCGCAACTGGTACCGTAAGCTCCTTTGAAGAGATAAAAAAGAACATTCCAATGAGTGAGCCAATCGTCCCTAATCAGGAAAACAGCTTAACCTACAAAGCCATTTACAGCAACTATATAAAGCTGGCGAAAGAGATAGAAAAACAATTTTAACGATCTGGTCACAGCCTGATCTGAATTTCTGGGGAGAGGAAATTTTATAATGAAGACATTAGCCAAGGAAACACAACTTGATCAGTTAGCGATTAATACGATTCGGACATTATCCATTGACGGAATTGAAAAAGCGAACTCCGGCCACCCGGGAATGCCAATGGGTGCAGCGCCGATGGCCTATACACTCTGGGCAAAAGAAATGAACCATAATCCGGCAAACCCAAATTGGCTGAACCGTGACCGTTTTGTTCTATCTGCGGGACATGGCTCCATGCTTTTGTACAGCATGCTGCATCTGTTCGGCTACGATGTGACAATGGAAGATTTAAAGAGCTTCCGCCAGTGGGGAAGCAGGACCCCAGGACATCCTGAATTTGGACATACACCAGGGGTAGAGGCAACGACAGGACCGCTTGGCCAGGGGATTGCGATGGCAGTCGGAATGGCGATGGCGGAAAGGCATCTGGCCGAAACGTACAATAAGGATGGCTTTGACATTGTTGATCATTATACGTACAGCATCTGCGGCGATGGCGATCTGATGGAAGGAGTTTCTGCTGAAGCAGCTTCTCTCGCGGGTCATCTTGAACTTGGACGTCTGGTTGTATTATATGATTCCAATGATATTTCACTGGATGGGGAATTGCATCTGTCATTCTCAGAGAGTGTGGAGGACAGGTTTAAAGCATATGGCTGGCAAGTCATCCGCGTAGAAGATGGAAACGACATCGAATCAATCCAAAAGGCGCTGCAAGAAGCGAAAGCTGATGTAAAACGCCCAACCCTTATCGAGGTGAAGACCGTTATCGGATACGGGTCTCCTAATAAATCCGGGAAGTCTGATTCACATGGAGCACCACTTGGACAGGAAGAAATCGCGCTGACGAAGGCGACGTACGAATGGGAACATGAAGAGCCATTTTTCGTACCGGAAGAAGTGAGGGAATACAGCCAGCAATTCCAGGACCAAGGCAAGGAAAAGGAAAACGCCTGGAATGAATTGTATGCAAGCTATAAAAATGCCTATCCGGAACTGGCCAGCCAGCTTGAGGCAGCAATGAACGGGGAGCTGCCGGAGAACTGGGAAAAATCATTGCCAGCCTTCCCTGAAGGCGGAGCGATGGCGACGCGTGCTTCTTCAGGCAAAACATTGAATGCAGCGGCTGAAGCGATTCCTTATTTGGTTGGAGGTTCCGCCGACTTGGCCGGATCCAACAAAACGTTGATTGCTTCTGAAAAGAATTACTATATTGACAGCTATGCAGGACGCAACATCTGGTTCGGTGTGCGCGAATTCGCGATGGGAGCGGCTCTTAACGGCATGGCGCTGCATGGCGGCGTGAAGGTCTTTGGCGCTACGTTCTTCGTCTTCTCCGACTACTTGCGCCCGGCAATCCGCCTTGCTGCGCTGATGAAGCTTCCGGTTACATATGTATTCACCCATGACAGCATTGCAGTCGGTGAAGACGGCCCTACACATGAACCGGTAGAACAACTGGCTTCCCTTCGTGCAATGCCAGGTCTATCCGTCCTCCGTCCTGGAGATGCGAAGGAAACGGCTGCGGCATGGCGTTTGGCGATTGAAAGCACAGACACTCCGACCGCATTGGTCCTGACCCGCCAGGATTTGCCAACATTGGATATGGACCAGGAAGCCGTTTACGAAGGCGTGAAAAAAGGTGCCTATGTTGTGTCAGAGTCAAAAGGCGAGACACAAGGTTTGCTCCTTGCGACAGGTTCTGAGGTATCCCTTGCTTTGGCTGCCCAAAAGCAGCTTGAAGAAGAAGGCATTTCTGTTTCTGTCATCAGCATGCCAAGCTGGGACCGTTTTGAGAAACAGCCGGTTGAATACAAGCAGGAAGTCCTTCCAAAAGGTATGAAAGCCCGTCTTGCGGTTGAAATGGGCTCATCCATTGGCTGGAGAGAGTATACGGGAGATCATGGAAGAGTCATCGCGATCGATCAATTTGGCGCATCTGCTCCTGCTTCCAAACTGCTGAAGGAGTATGGATTTACGGTAGAAAATGTGGTCAAGAACTTTAAGGAAGTTCTGTCTAACGTTCAATAAATTAGATGTAATAAAGCTTAGCAACCAGACTGCAGGCAAACCCGGTGAAAATCGGGCTTGCCTGCAGTCTTTTTGCTGAACTATTTAATTTGGCATACCCATGTGCGTATCAGATAATGCGAGTACTCGTATTAAAAAATAAACTTAATACGAGTACTAGTATTAAATATAATTTTAATGCTGGTTAGGGTTAATATAATGCTGGTGAGTGACGATTTAATGCTGGTAAGCGCAGAGATAATGCCAGTACTAGGTTTATAGCAGCGGATTTAATGCGAGTACTAGCATTAAATGGACCATGACACGGCGTTTAAACCGAGTACTAGCATTATATCTGTAAATTAGTGCCTGACCCTCACTACAGTAAAGTGCTAACGAACTAAACGGTGCCTGACCCTCACTACAGTAAAGTGTTAACGAACTAAACGGTGCCTGACCCTTAATACAGTAAAGTGTTAACGAACTAAACGGTGCCTGACCCTCACTACAGTAAAGTATTAACGAACTAAATGGTGCCTGACCCCTCTCAACATTCATAGGAAAAAGGCCAAATCGTCATCGATTTGGCCTTTCTTCAATGAAATCCTTTCCCCTTAGAAACCTACAGCTTTTTTCCCGTTTACGATTGGAAGGCTGATGTAGCTTTGGCCAAGCTCTACTTCAAACGTTGCTCCTGTGTTGGAAGGAAGGGTGCGACTTCGGTCGCTTCCGACGATGATCACGCCGATGCGGTGGCCCGCTTTAAAGACATAATCCTCAGGCAGGGCAGTCCACTCAAATTTATAGCTTTTTCCAGGTTTTAAAGGGTCATCCTTTTCGATTGTTTTCCAGTTTTGCGGGTCAAACCAACCTCTTGTGACGACTTCATAAGGAGCGGTATGTGTGGTGATGACGGTGTCTTTGTAGCAGGCGTCGTCTGTTTCCGTGCTATCACCCCAGCAGCTTTCGGTTTCGAGCGTTTGAATGCCTTCTCCTCTGCTTTCATGATTGATTCGGGTGTCTGTTCCGTAGTCCACAATATAAACAGATAGGTTCGAGTCTTCTTTATCAACTTTTGCCCGGAGAGAGATTTCCGGAACGCCGCTGAGCCGGACATCCTCTGATAAAGGCTCTGACAGGAAGGCGAGACGGTCGCTTTTAACGGTGGTTTCATTGGTAACCATTTCTCTTTCGGTCTGCTGCGGATTGTCGGTAAACGTTTGCGAGAAATTGCCTTTTACAGGACCAGTGGTCAGGGTGCCATTTGTCTGGTCACTTTCACCTGGTGCCAAACGGATTTTTACTTCTTTTGCCGCTTTGTCAGGCCAGGAAGATTGCGTTTCCCATGCGCCTGCTCCTCTTTCTATATCAACGGCAGGCTCATCCATAATGCCGTTTTCGATATCAAGCAGCCAGTAGTCGAACCAGCGGTGCAGCGTATCCACCCACTCTGCCCTGCGGAAATCAAACGGATCCACATGCCCGGTCTGGGTCAGCCACAGCTTCCTTGGAACATCTTCTTTGGCAAGGGCGGTCCACCAGTCGGCCAGGTGATTCATTTTTACATTGTAGTCATTTAGGCCATGCACGGCAAAGACACTTGCTTTCACATTTTTTACATCTTTCACATAGTTTCTTTCATCCCAAAACTCGTTATAATCTCCTGATGGGTCATCCGCTTCGCTGTTGAGGCGGTCGAAAACAGGCTGGCACGCTTCTTTGCGTGAACTGCTTACGACTCGGCTCGCCAAGCCACCTGGTCCGTTATTGTAATATGTAAGTCCCTCGTAGCGGTAGTAGTTATACCAGCTGCTGATGGCCCCAATCGGAACGATTGTTTTTAAGCCTTCAACACCAGTTGCTGCGACTCCATTGGCAAGTGTGCCATCATAAGATTTGCCAATCATGCCGACATTTCCGGTTGTCCAATCGGCCCTTACTTCCTGGTTATTCTTGTCCCACGCTTTTGCTCTGCCGTTCATCCAGTCAATAACCACCCGGATGCTTTCGATTTCTTCATATCCTCCAGTTGTCGGGCATCCATCTGACTGGTTTGTGCCGACCATCTCAGGGAGGGCGACTGCATAGCCCCTTGGGACAAAGTAATTGTCATAAAACAGTGGGAACATCTCATTATGGCCATCCTTATCCCTGTCCTTCACTTCGCTTTCATTTCCTCTTCCAAGACTTTCGTAGTAAGGGCTGGCGTCCATGATGACCGGGACTTTCAGCCCACCCTCGGTTTCCTTCGGGCGGATGATGTCTACCGCAATCCGGTCTGCTATTCCGTTATCGTCCGAGTCCAGGGTCGATTCCACAAAAACCGTTTCCCGAATTGCATCCTGGTAAGAATAAACAGGCTGGGATTTTCGAGTCTCAATAAGTGCTTCTTGATTGGGCTTTGCTCCCTCCACTGGGCTGGAGTAGCTGAACGATGATAGAGTAATAGAAATCATCGTCAACAAAGCCACGGATTTTAGCCATCTTGTCTTTTTCATCTAATCCCTCCTCTATATTTACAGACCATTATATTTCGAGAGGGGAAATTTTAATAGATTAATATTTCCTAATATTCCATTTTTTGTTATAGATTCCGATAGGAAGAAAGTCTCCGGTATCCCCCGGAATTCGCCCTAACAGCTTGTCTTTGATTGTGCCTTTTACATAAAACTTCAATTACCAAACCACCCCCCACCTGGTTTATAATAGAAGGATGTCGAAATTTGTTGTTTGAAGGATCAACATGAAGAACGGTAAGCAGGTGAGTACAATCAATATCATTGAAACCAGGGTGAGAGGATTCATAGCCGATATCCAGCACCCTAAACAGAAAAAGAAAATAAATATAAATGATTTGGAATTCCAGCTTCGCAGACTGTTGGATAACTATTTTGAGATGGACGGATATTCGCACTTTTATGCTGCGGTCCAGAACCTGCAGGAAGAGGGCATCCTGATACCAATCCAAAATAATCAATACAATGGCAGAACACCAGGACTGCCTTTATATTACTGGGTGAATATAAAAGTCCAGGAAGCTAAATGGAATCGCCTTGAAATGATGAAATTAAGCGATGTGTTTGATTTTTCCTTTTATGAGCGGCATCCCGAGTGGCAGACCGAAGAAGAATGGACCAGGATACGGAATGTATATATGTTCCTCCAATCAAGCCAGGAGCGCGCGATCGTGTCACTCGAAGAACGGAGCCTGGAGCTGTTCGGCCATGAAAAGTTCCTGTTGGACGGCGACCGCTTTCCTGAGGGAAAGGGTTTTTTATCCAGAATTGGAGTTTCGGAAGAGCAGCTTAAAATCGTAAAATACGGGGAGCCGTTTGTCTTTTGGATGAAACAGGGGAAAGAGATCAAGGATATCCAGCGCGTTTTGATTGTCGAAAATCTATCATTCTTCCATACTTCCATTCAATTATTGGAAGACAAACAGCTTGATTATGAACCCGAACTGATCATTTATGGAGAAGGATCCAAAATTGAACGAAGCTTTTCGTTTTTCTTCCGGATGTTTCCGCCGAAGCCTTATCTATTTTATTATGCAGGAGATCTCGATGCTGCGGGATATAGCATCCTTATCAGGCTCATGGAAAAATACAGTGAATGCTGCATCCAGCCAGCCTTGAAAATTTACCGCAAGATGCTTGAATGCCGGGAGCAAAGCAATGAGCAAAAAGGCGGCCAGATTCAAAATCTCCGATATCGCGATGACTTCTTCCAGTGGTTTACAGAAGAAGAGCAAGCTCTGCTCCTGCAATTGTGGGAGGAAAACAAACGGATCCCGCAGGAAGTGTTGACAATCGAAACATGGAGGAGATGGATGTGAACGAATCTTGGGAAGGCTTTGCCCAGCGGATGCAGCGCTTGAATCCCCTGTTTGAGCTTGGGAGGGGAATGGAAGTGGGCGAGCTGAAGCCTCATCTCCAGACCATCCTCATGCAGGTGCTGCTCACCATTTTTTACCGCGAATTGAATGATGATGACCAGCGCCGCAAATCGGACATCCGCTATATCGTAGAAGATACAATCAAGCAAATGAAGCTGCTGGCAGACGACAAGCAGATGGACCGGATCACGAGCGGGCTGCTGTACCAGGGAAAGGAAGAGTACAGCAAGCCGTTTGAAGCTTTATATTATGATGAAATACGGCAATCCTGGGAGACGCAGGTGTTCAGGTATGTGACCATGGATGAGCTTTATACAAATTTGGAAATGGGAAGCCCGATTGTCTATAAGCTGACGGATGTAGCCCAGGAAATGATTTTCATGAGCCGGGAGATGGCGGAGGAATTCTCGATTACGATTGAACAGCTTTACAGTATGCAGCTGATTAAGAATGGGAACTTCCGCAAAGCGACCCGGAACCTGGACCATCTTATTTCACGCGTGAATCGCCTGATGGCTAATGAGTTCACCTTCCAAAAGGAAATGATCAACAACCCCAAAATCCTGCTGGTGGAAGAAGGGATGCAAAGGGCCGATAACCGGGAGGAAATCGAAAAGCAGTTTGAGGAAGAAAAGACCCACTTCCGTACCATTCTGAGCATGATTGAAAAAACAAAACAGCGGAATGAAGAGGATTTTATCCAAAGGGAATTGGCAATCCTGCAGGAGAAAATCAGCCATACAAGGCAGCTGCATGACCGCTTTGCCAAGCTGGTCATTCAGAATATCTCGTATGAGATCAAACTGAAAGCAGAGAATCCTTCCCTGTTCTGGGAAAACAGCCTTGTGTCGTTTCGGGAGCATTACTATGAAAACTGGCTGATGAAGGAAGGAGCCCACTCCCTTGATACAGTTGAAAAGGTCCTGTCTCCTTTGTTCTCGCCTAAAAATGAATTTATTCTACCGCTGGACTGGATTTGGGGCGAGCAGGAATTCAACGAACAGGAGCCGGCCGATGTGGTCACCGAGGAGGAGACCGAAGACCGTGCTCCCGTTCAAAGGGTGACCAATTGGGATTCCGTCGTCAAGGCATGGAGCTATGTGTTCCAGTATTTGCAGACGTACGGGGAGTTTTCCCTGACGAAGCTGGCAGAGCTGCCAATGGAAGTTCAGGATTTGTGGTTTGAGGAATGTGAGAGCATCGACTTATGGATGATGTTTGATAAAAAGCCGCTGAAGGTCCAGGTGCTGCACCGAAAGGAAGAAACATTAAGCGATGAGCGGGAAATCCTTCTGTTTAAACTGATGATGGAATATCCGCAATTCCAGATGTTTGAAGGCCTAAAGCTCTTTACGCAGTTTGATTCCGAAGCAGAGCCTTTCCTCTGGCACCAAATGAAAATCACCCCTTTTAAAATATGTGTTCAGGAGGAGAGAGGATGAATGCAGAAAGCATCAAAAAAGCGTCGGCTGTCTATTTTACACTCTTAAAAGAGAAAGTCATCGATGAAAACAGCGAACACTTCCAGATCTATTTTGACCCGGAAGTGAGGCAGACCGTGCTGCTATTGGCAGACGAATCTGGTACATATATCATTGAGTCGCCAAAACGGATCCAATTGGTGGTCCAGCCAACCGGGTCTGTGTTTGCAACGAATTTTACCCATATGAAGGATAAGCATAAACAAATCGAAACAAAGAAGCACTTCCATCTGATCAGCGTGATTATCATGTCATTCCTGGCGGGTATCGATCGCAACCAGGCTGCAAAAATCCGCACAAAGCGGGAAGGAATCTCTTTTTACACCCTGGAGCGGCAAGTCAATGACCTGATCATGAATTGGGACAGCATCCTTAAAAATCAGCCTGGCTTTGGCGAGGAACAGAAGATTGACACGAAGGAAGTGGTGACCGCCTGGAAGTACATGGAGGTGGACACCGAGGACTACGGTCTTAAAAAAGGAAACAGAAGGACGAGAATCGGCTTGATTGCGAGCGCGATGAAATTACTGGAAACAGAGGGGCTGATCTATGTGCTCGATCAGGCTGATATTCCAAAGGCCATCCCGCGCCAGGAGCTTTTTGAACGCATTGAATATCTTTACCATGATTATGATCGCTATGAATTATTTAAGAAACTAGTAACACCAGAGGAGGGGGAGCATGCCGAAAATCCATCGAATTAGAATCGTCGGCCTCAAGTATGATGGCATGCAAAAGCAATACAAAGACACCACTTTCAACTTCCATAATGACGAGACCTCGACGAATGGCCTCATTGCGATGATGAATGGAGGCGGAAAAGGAGTGTTCCTGCAGACCATCTTCCAAATCCTGAAGCCTGGAACATCGTGGGGAAAACAAAATAACCGTTATTACCAGCAGTTCTTTTTTAACCATAAAGAGCAGTTTATCCCCTACACCTTCCATGTGGTCATACAGTGGGAACTGGACGGGTCCGACCGCCGCCATCTCGTCACCGGGGGAATGTTCTCGGCCGAACAGAGGATCTCGATGAGTGAGGAAAGCGGGAGTGAAAGCAGGACACTCGAGCAGGAAGCGAAAATCCTTCCGAATATCACCTTTTATACCCGTGAATTTGAAAAGAGGGAAGAGGCGGCTCTGGAGCATATCCCGCTCTTTGAAAACGAGGAGGTCGCTGAAACAGAAAGCCTTAAGGACTATTTGAAGTGGAATGGCTACGATGTCTACCGCGACACGAAAAAGCACTACCGCATCCTTGATACATACGGCATCGACCGTAAAGACTGGGATATCCTGAAGGACATCAACAAGGATGAAGGCGGTGTTGGGAAATATTTCGAAGGGGCGGAGGATGACCATTCCCTGTTCCAGAAGCGGATCATTCCGACTGTCAGCCAGGTCCTGCACCGGACAGAGCACCAAAAGAACGACCTTGTCGAGATCTTCAAGAGCCAGGCCAGCATCGCAAAGGACCTGCCGGTATTGCTAAAGCGGGAGCAGGCTCATAAAGAGTTTCTCGAGGACATTGTTCCATTTGAGGATCACCTTGCCAAGGGAGTCCAGCACAAGGAAATCGTCGAGGCAAGCATGAAGGAAGGCAGGCAGCTCCTGGGCGCGCTCCAGCATTTGAAGCAGTATGAAGAAGAAAAGCTGATTTCGCTGGGAAAAGAGATGGAAAAGCTTGTGGAAAAGCAGGCAGACCTTCGCTTTCAAAAAGACAACCTTGAGTATGCCAAAGCGCATAGAGAGGTCATGGATTGGGAGAAGAAGCTGTCAGAAGAAAGCCAAAAGCATGCCTCCCTGCAAAAAATCGCACTGGAGAAACAGGAACGGAAGGAACAACTTGTCTTTCAAGCTTTATTAAAAGAGTGGAGCGAAAACGAAAGCAGCATCACCGCTCTTGCGCAGCAGGCAGAAAAACTGGAACAAAACAGCGGCCTGGAGCAAGTGAATGAGAGGATGGAGGAAATCAGGGAGGAAGCCGCCGGCCAATGGAACCAATCCTTCGAAGTCATTCAGGAAGATGTGAAGAAGCATTTTGGCTACCAGAAGTTCTTAAAGAAAAAGGCCAAGGAGCTGTCGCGCCAGGATAAGCATAAAACACAGGAGATTGCCCAGCTGGGGACGGAAATTGACTTTCTTTATACCCAAATGCATGCTTTTGAATCGAAGGAAGCGGCGCTGACCGAGGAGTTTGGCGACCGCTTAACCTATGATTTCAAGGGCTTTGTCGACAGCCTCTCGAAACAGATTGAAGATAAGAAGGCAAAGCTTGAAGACCTGCAGGCAAAAGAGAAAGCGTCAAGTGAAAAGCAGACGGAACTGGCATCGGCAAAGGGGACGCTGGTCCAGTCGATTCAGCATTGTGAAGAAAAAATAAACGAGTTGAAGTCGGCCGGCGAAGAGCAGAAGCAACGGGAAACAAGGCTGGCCGACAAGCTTCACGGTTTGCTCGATGATGCAAGTACATCATTCACCCGCTCGCTCTTGTCGAAATACAGCCTGAAGCTTGAGGAAATGCTTGACCATAACCGCCAGCAGGCTGAAGCGCTGAAAAAAGAGCTGTGGGAAACACAGCTTGATGATTCCCTGAATGACGAGCCCTTCTGGATTGCCAATAATGATTTAAAGGAATTAAAGGAATGGATCGATGAAAAAACTGGCATTGATGTTTTTTACGGAACGCAATTCCTTCAATCGCTTAGCCCGGAGGATTTGGCGAATACCCTTATGGCCCATCCGCTTCTTCCATATGGCTTGGTCGTGAATCAGCATCAATGGCAAAAAATCAATGTGCAGGTTCTCTCAGGCAGAATGTATAAAAGCCCTGTACCGATTTTCATGCGCGAGGAAATGAACAGGGAGCAGCATCCCTCTTCCTTTGTGGTCATGAACGGAACAGAAAAAGAGCTGCTTCATGAGAAAAATACGTTCACACAGTGGAAAATAAAGATTGCGAAACTCATAGAAGACAAGAAAGAGACTCTTGTTGAAATGGAGAAAACAGAAAACTCCCTTCGAGGGGTGTTGAAAGAAATCGACCGTTTTTTATCAAGGGAGCTTTCGAGTGAGATAGAAAAAGCAGTCATTGAGGAGCAAACATTGCTTTTCTCAACAAAAGCCAAATCGCGGGAAATCAACGCCCAGGCAGACAAAGAAAAAGAATGGCAGCTGGAGCTTAAAGAGCAGCGGGAAAAAACAACCCGCAAAATCGAAAAGCTGACGAAGGATGTCCAAACCCTGGAGGCTTTTGAAAAGGAAAAGGCTCTTCATCAGGAAAACAAGCGGGTGAAAGCAGAGAAAGAGAAACAAAAGGATGCCCTGGGCGCCCAGCAGGCGGAAATCAATGCGGAATATGAAAATATCGTTGAAACGCAGACAAGCTGGAATGAAACATACTTGGAGTGGAAGCATGCTGCCGAGCAAAGCATCAAGGAAATTTCTTATTTTATAAAAGAAGCAGCTTTTCCATCCGGTGAAAAAGCAGAGCTTTCCGAAGAAGGGCCGCGCTTGTCGTCCAATGTACTATCAGAGCTCATTGGAAGCGTCGAAGAGCTTAAGCAGCTGCAGAAGTCCAAGGAGGAACAGGCAAGGGAATTGCTCGTGATTCAGGCGAAAATTGAAGGAGAACAAAAGCAGCAGAAAAAGCTGGAGAAAAAGCTCCATACTCATAATGAGGACTGGAAGGACGCTCCGGAACCCGAAGAGCCAATTTCCATGCTGGAAAACATGCTGCAAACCGCCCAAAAGGAAACAAAGGCAGCGGAGAAAGAAGAACGGGAACAGGGCACGAAGGTGACCGTGGCGGAAACGTCCCTCGAACTTGCCAAGGGGCAGCGTGAAAAGTCAGCCAAGAAAGTCGCCAAGCATGAAAGAAAGCCTGAAGAATGGAAAGATCTTGACCTGGAAATCAAAGCCGTCGAGATTAAAGACCAGCAGAAAATAGCAAAAGACGAAATCAAGCAGACCGAAACAGAACAAAAAGAGACAGAGTCGAAAATCACCGGCTATGAGGGGGATCTGCTGACTTTATCGGTTATCCTCAAAGAGGAAGCAGCTCCTTTTACAGACGATGATTTGGAGACAATCCGGAGTCAAGGGAAGCAAAGCATTCTATCGTGGTGCGGGGAACATCAGGCCATCCAGGAAGAAGGCCAGGAAAAGCATGCGAAAATCGAGCAATCATTGCGCAATCTAAAGCTCATGATCGAGGGCAAGGATTGGGAGGTTCGCTTTAAAAATGAAGTCTTAACAACACTGGACCATATGGATACGAGGCATTACCACCATATCCAAAGCGTTGTGAAAAACATGAAGCGTTTCTCGCAAAGCGGCCTGGAGCAGCTTGAGCGCGACAAGGAAAGGGCTGAGAAGGCGCAGAACTTCTGGGCCAGCCGTGCCAGCATGAAGGTGATGGGCATTTCCGAGGGAATCCGCTCCATGATTGCGAAAATGAAGCTGAAAAACGAACGGGGCACTTTCCCGCTTGTCCAGCTTAAAGAAGATATCCTGCCGAAAAAGGCGGAAGACATCGAGCCGCTGCTGAAGCAGCACTTTGTGTCGGCGATCAATAAGATCACCAGGAAATATGACACCATTGACGACCAGAATCGGGAGCTTGACCAGGAAATCAAACAGCTGATCAGCGATGAACAAATCCTGTTCGTTTCACTCCGGAATCGATATCCAGAGCTGCTTGTCTACAATATGCGGACAGATAATGCATTCATGTACGGAAAGCCGCAGCGCGAGCATTATTCCACCTGGCAGACCATCAACCAAGGCTCGAGGACGAAATCGGACGGCAGCGGCGGGCAAAAGCTGTCAGCCCGGATGGTCATGATGATGATGCTCTTGTCGGTTAAAGGCGAAAGCAACCAAAGCTGGGTTCCTTTAGTCTGTGATAATCCGTTCGGCCAGGCGGCCTCGGCCCACGTGCTCGATCCGATTTTCGCCGTTGCCGAAAAACTGAAGTTCCAGTTCATCGTCGTCACGCCGCCTGAATTGGTGAAAACCGAAATCAGCCAACGATTTGAGTCCTATTATAAGCTGGACTTCATCCGCGAAAAAGGGAAGGAAATCGTCTCCGATACAGTTGTGCCGGCATTCAGGATCTATCAGGGCGAAGAAGTTGTTCAATAGACGGATGGATTCGGACCGGTCTGGTGTGAAAGCCGGGTGTGGAGTCCGAAAGCGGGCTTGATTCGGACAAGACTGATGTGAAAGCCGGGGTTGGAGTCCGAAAGCGAGCTTGATTCGGACAAGTCTTGAAATAAAACCGGCAATCCTTTCCGAATAACCCCATCATTCGGACAACTCCCCATAGAAAACCGGCGATCAGGTCCAAACATCGTCTCCACCCCAAAAAATCCCCTTGGCTTTAATCGCCAAGGGGATCTTTTTACACTGATTTCCGGTCTTCAAACGGGAAGTCGTCTTCTAATCTGTGTCTCTTCAGCAGGCCGAAGAAATTTTCGATTTCCCGTTCCGCACTTTGCAGGGAATCGGAGCCATGGATGACATTTTCTTCCTTGCAAAAGGCGAAGTCGCCGCGGATGGTGCCTGGCATGGCTTCCGCCGGACTTGTCTTGCCGATCATCAGACGGGAGACTTCAATGATATTTTCACCTTCCCATACCATAGCGAAAACAGGTCCGGATGTAATGAAATCGACTAGCTCGCCAAAAAACGGCTTTTCCTGATGTTCCATATAATGATATTCCGCTTTGGAGCGGTCAATGGTCATAAGCTCTGCGTTCAGTAAGGCAAACCCTTTTTGCTCAAAGCGTTTGATGATTTCCCCAATCAAGCCCCGGTTCACTCCATCAGGCTTCACCATGATAAACGTGCGCTGCATCGTCATACAATCACCTCTAAAAATGTTTTAACAGAAATCCATTTCTGCGCTTTATCCATTATGGAAATAAATTGAACATTTCAAACCAAAGGAAGCTGAAGAAATAACAATTTTCTTTATTCTGACGGTATTTATGTAGATATTGTGGCAACCCTGCCAATAAGCTGTTCGCCACATGCAGAAATGGTATAATTCTTTATGAAAGACAACAAGGTGGTGAAACCAGTTGAAATGGAAAGCTTTCGCGGTTTCTGTCCTGGCTGCGATGATGCTCGCTGCTTGCGGCGGAGAAGAGAGTGCAAAGGAAGAAACTCCTGCCCAAGCTGACGAAACGGTGGATATCAAGCAGTTGGTGCAGAATTATAGTGCCGCAAACTTGGAAGATGAAACGGCGTCAATTACCTCGCAGGAGCTGATTGTCCAGGACAGCAGCCAAAATGAGCGGGTCTATAAACTGCCAGAAGATGAATTCTTTGTTTCCATTGCCCCCTACATCAATGAAACCCACCCCTGAATGAATCATAGCTTGACAGGTTGTCAAGGAGAATTGGTGGAAAAAGAATTTGATGTATATATCGAGGACAGTGAAGGCAATGTCGTTCTGGATGAAAAGGTGGAATCCCTGTCCAATGGATTTTTCGACTTATGGCTGCCTCGTGATAAATCATTTGTGATAAAAATTTCTCATGAGGGAAAAACAGTAGAGTCCGAGTTTTCTACTTTTGCCGAAGATGGCACCTGCATCACGACCATGCAGTTGATGTAAAACAAAAAGCACCTCACGCAGGTGCTTTTCGCTTTTTATAAAAAAGAATTAATTCTTCAAAAACTGATTTAGGGCAATCTTATTTTGCTTGAAATCCACTTCCAGCACATCGCCAATCCCATCATAGCTTTTATTCTCAAAGCTGCCTTCTTCCGGTAGGCGCAATGTTTCGATATCTCCGCCTTCATTTGCCAATATATCTTTTCCCATTGTTAATAGTGTGGATGTTTCAATGTTTGTTTCAATATATGTATCCAAGAGATCCAAAAGCTGCGGTATTTTTACAACACTATGGAGACCTGCCGCTTCTTCCTTTAATTTCGAGACAACTTCCTGCTGTCTTTCCACTCGTCCAAAATCGCTTAAACGGTCCTGGCGAAAACGGACATAACCCAGCAGTTCTTTGCCATTAAGTCTTTGTGTGCCTGGCTCAAGCGTCATTCCAATCCCATCAGACATCTCGTACGGTATGTCTACTTCAATCCCATCCGGAACGAGAAGGTCGACTGCTTTTTCGAACCCTTTAAAATCGACAACCGCATATCGGTCGATATCGAGCCCGAAATTCAATTGAATGGTTTCCCTTAACAGCTCCGTACCTCCATATGTATAAGCGGCATTCAATTTTTGCTGGCCATGTTCAGGGATGAAAACATACATATCGCGCATGAGGGATATCAGCTTTACATCATTCGTTTCCGGATCATAATGGGCCACCATAATCGTGTCTGTCCGCGAGTCTTCCTCACCGCGCGAATCACTTCCTAATAATAGAACATTTACTGCTTCCATCTTCTTTTCCCCTTTATCAGGAGAATCATTTGCTTTAACTAATTCTGTTGGCTGGCTTAACTTTTTTACTGTTCCTTGAATGGATTGAAATACAGTAAAGAGGCCAATCATAAAAATTCCTATGAGAAGAAAAGCGCCGAAGACCCTTCCCCAGCGAATTCTCATTTTCCTTTTTCTTGTCTTTGTCACTCTTTGCACCACCCAGACTGATATAACACGTTCTGAAAGAGTCATTATCGCATACTTAGTTTTCAACTCGGGGGTAATTAGGTTACAATTCGTTGATATTCTGATAACAGAAAGAGATACTCCTAGGTGCGGCAGAAAAAAAGAGCAGCGTGGAATGGTCATGGGGGTCGGTTGTATAATATATTTGGAAGTACATCCCAAATTTGAGTGAACCTATTTAATAAGCAAACAGAAGTGACCGATTAAGGAGGAGTATTATGGTGTTAAAAGTAAGACCTTTAGAAGACAGAGATTATGAATTGATTAAGTCTGCAGAAAGAGTAATAGAAAAGAATTATAAATATGGAAGACACCATATTGGTTCAGCAGTTAGAACAACTACCGGGAAAATTTTTTCAGCAGTTCACGTTGAAGCGAATGTAGGAAGAATAACGGTTTGCGGGGAAGCAATGGCAATTGGTAAGTCTATTTCCGAAGGGGAACACGAATTTGAAACAATCGTGGCAGTGGCTCACCCACATCCACACGAAGACATAGAAAAATGTTGGGTGGTTGCCCCCTGTGGGATGTGTCGGGAGTTAATTAGTGATTATGGAAAAAATACAGACGTCATCATTTCATATAACGGAAAATTAGGTAAGTGCAACGTACTGGAGTTATTGCCAGAAAAATACTCAAGTGATATTGAATAATTCCATATTTGAAGAAGAAAAAGCAGGAGATATATCCTGCTTTTCTTGTATTATTAACTAACTTTTATGCTAATAGCATTGCTAATTGTATGGTGAAATTTGTACTCAAAAACTCTATTGAACTGGCGACAAGATTTCTTTCACTTTTGATACGACAGCCCCTGGGCTGAAAGGCTTTGCGATAAAATCGTTTGCTCCAAGGTTTAAACTCTGTAATTGGTCTTTTTGCTCGGCCTTTGCTGAAAGCATGATGGCAGGCGTGTCTTTTTCTTTTCTAAGTTCTTCAAGCACCTTGAATCCATCTTTGCCAGGCATTAAAATATCTAAAATGATGAGATCGTAATGTTCATTCAAAGCCTGAATCAACCCGTCGTTCCCATTATCAGCAATATCCACCATATAGTGTTCCCGTTCCAGGTAAATCTTTAATAGCTTACTGATTCTGACCTCATCTTCCACAATTAAAATTTTCAACTTCCAAGCAACCCCCAAATAATCCATATAAAACTAATTCTACACTAAATGAGGTTTTCCTTGTAGATATAGGTAGAATTACATTTGGCAAGTGTCGAACGGGGAGACCAATTACGTTCACCAAATTGACATAAATATTCATTTTTTATAATTGATATTTCGACATGAAAAGGGAGGAATATATAGGAGATTTATCATAGGTTCATATTAATAGGGTGAATTCATGCGGATTTTGTAAAAAAAGGGAGTATGAGGTCGACTTAATGAAATTCCCTCTAGAGAGATTCCTTGTTACAATAAAAAATACAAACAGTTAATAAAAAAAATGGGGAAATTTCCCCTGTTTTTCTAATATAAATGTTGAAAAAGCTTGAAACAAAATACCTATATTGGGAGGTCTTGATATGGTATTCAAGGTAAGATTTTGGAACCGCTTAACCAAAAATCAGAAATTACGGCTGCTGAAGCAAAAAGCTCAACTTAAGGAAGTTGTCTAGTTTTACAGACCGTTCATTCCAATAAAAATAGGTAGTACGCACAGGAATGATGACTTGTGCGTTTTTTGCTTTGGCCCTGCCTATGAGGGGGCGGCCTTCTTTCTGAAAAAACCGCCAGAACTTAGTAGTCCTGGCGGTTCCCTGTTCAATCATCTTCTCTTTCCACCCAGTTTCCATCGCCGTCTTTTTCGTATTTATTCTTGACGGCACTCCATGCCACCTTGAAAGCTGTCTCTTCTTCCTTATATTCTTCACTTGCAGAGTTAAAGGCTTCCTTGAAAATCTCCTGTGCATGGTGGGGCAGGTTGTCTTTTACGGCATCAGGAAGGTCATTCAACGTTTTATAAGGCATGATCGCTCCTCCTGTCTAATTATGGTCCCTGTTTAGCATATAGGGTACAGTAGCATTTTTACCCGGAAGAACGGAGATGAAAACAGTTGCGGGAGTGGTAGGGGCTGGAGTTCTTACAGGGAGGTGTCACTGGAAGGGGAGTATTTTGAAGATTCAAAGTTCCTTTGATAAAATAAAAGGGATTGTGCAAGTTGTAACGAATATAAGTATTCAGGAGGTGTTTCTATTGGTTATTCGCAGAAAAGCCGATATTGAAAAACTGAAAGAGCGCTTTGTGGAGTTCGCCGAGTTCGACGGCGAAAAGCATTATCTAGCAGCCCATGACTTTGCCCATTCCGGGACGATTACTTTCATGCGGTATGAAGATGGCCATTTGACCGTGCACAGGAAAAATGATCGTTTTTGGGATTTAGAGGAGCTTCCAATCGACTGGGACGAGCTGTGGGGATACAGGAAATCGCTGAATAGTGCATTAAGATAGCGTCAGGCTTTGTAGCCTGGCGCTATTTTTTTGTCTTTAAAATTAATCCCATATGTTAGTATTTGAAAAGATAATATAACTAAAGTAGGGTATTGGTAGAAAGAATAATGATATAGGAGAGTGGCAATGAAAATATTATTAACTGGTTCCACAGGATTTGTCGGGAAACAATTAACGCTGAGCCTGCTTGAGGATGGCCATGATGTATATGCCCTTGTACGGAATCAAAAAAAAGCGGAGAATCTCGTTGCTTCAACACCGTTCCATCTCCGTGAACATTTACATCTGGTAGAAGGAGATATTACCCGGGATCATGCAGGGATTGCGGAGGACACGATACAATCCTTAACGCAAAACATTCATGCGGTCTATCATATGGCAGCCTTTCTTTCTTTTCATAGAGAAGATAAGGAAAAAACGTTCAAGATTAATTATGAGGGAACAAAAAATATATTGGAGCTTGCGAGGAGGCTGAAGGCCAATCATTTCTTCCACGTAAGCACTGCCTATACGCTCGGCAAAAAGTCTGAAGCAAGAGAGGAATTGCATTCAGTTGACCTTCCTTACAACAATTATTATGAAGAAAGCAAGTGTCAGGCCGAGCATCTGGCTTTCCAGTATAAAGATTTTTTCAATGTGAGTATCTTTCGTCCATCCATCATTATTGGCGATTCAAGGACGGGAGAGGCAGATTCGGCTTTTGCTTTGTATGGGATCATTAGGAGTTTTGATCTGCTCAAAAGAAGGATGGATAGACAGAAATCCCCTCAAAAAAACTTTAGGTTCCTCTGCAATCCAGAAATTCCCCAGAACTTTGTTCCAGTTGATTATGTGGTAAAGGTATTAAGTGCGGCTCTGGAACATGCCGAAGACAAGACGATTTATCATATAACCAATTCCAACCCTCCAACCAATCAGCAAATCTGTGATATGATCAGGAGCTCTCTTGATATGTGGAATGTTGAAGTCGTCCCAACCAGCTATCAGGGGGAACTCACAGCTGAGGAAACCAGATTTAACGAACCTATAAGCGTTTTTTACCCATACTGGGAAAGGGCTATAGAATTTTTTGATGACAACACGAGAAGATTGCTGGAGAAAGCAAACCTAAAGCCATTGGACTTAACGGAGGATATGCTGAAAAAAATAGTTTCGGGAAGCAAGGAAGAAGAAACAGAAGTTTTAGCAGCAAAGGGCTGACCAAGGTTAAGAGGTGCTCGTCCTGGGGACGGGCACCTCTTTTGGTTGAGAGCGGTACTTTTTTTGTAAAAGCAAGGCCTTCTATTTATTCACGGTCCCTGCCTTTTTCAAAGAAGGATTTTTCTATTTTATTATTCTGGGGTTTTCCTTTTTTGTCCTTCAGTTTGCCTTTTCCTTTGCCTTTCTTCTCCACTTCGGTGCCAACGGAAGCATAGATGGAGTTGGCAAGGAAGCGGTAGCTGTATTGCGTGTGGGCACGGAAGGCCAAATCATTGGCAAAAAGGGTGATGCTGGAATCTTCAAAGTTTTGCGTGAAGGCAAGAGTCTTACCTTTTGCCTGTTCATGGCCAGGCCACCAGCCGGCAACATAGAAATCATCACTGCCGCTGATCGTTGCCAGTACTTCTGCTTCAGCAGGAAGTGATGTAATCCATGCTCCATTGGTTGTGTAAAGCAGCTCATTCGCCTCATAACCGGATGTCAGCACATGGTCGTTCACCTTTGCCTTTAAAAGTCCTTCATGGCCATTGCTCGTGCGGGCGAAATCAAATCCAGCCAGCGCGCCGCTGTTCTTTACAGCATTTAATGCGTTCAAGCCGATTCCTACATAGTCTTTGCCGGACAGGTTATTCACATTAAATGTTCCGTTGTCACTGATAATGACATCCGCATCCGCTTGGTCCACGATGTTGAAACCTAGTTCCTTGACGGAGAAACGCAGCTGTGAAGAGCCTGTTACAGCAACCTTCGGCTGGGACAGCTTTTCTGTTTTAATAGCATTGGAAGTACCAAGTGATTTCGCTTCGAAATAATAATCCTTGCCATAAGCCTGCAGATCTTTTGTGCTGACAATAAAGTCGCCTTTATTTACGCCGGCTTTCGTTTCGGTTGCTTTTTCGACCACTGCTCCATTTTTCAGCAGCTCATTTACGAGTTTAATGGTGTCATTATTAGTATTTGCCAGCACTTGTTTAGGTGTCTTGCCGGTGATTTGGCCGGTTGGAGAGGTTACATTTTCAACTTCAACCGTGTGTTTATCAAAGGCACCAGCCTGTCGTACTTCATGAATATCAAATCCGCGCAGGGCCGGGAAATTTACGACAATTGGGTCGTACATCGCCGCCCAGTCGGATACATTGTCGCCTTTATAAAGCATGGCGTTTGCCAGGCCGCGTTTTGCCTGGTTCATTGGGACGACAAACGTGCCTTTAGGATACAGTGTTCCATTCACTTTCATGTTTTTAGTACTTTGCTCTACTTTTACGCCATTCCGAAGCAGGTAATCGACCATATTGTGAGCTTCAAGATTGTTTTTCTGCTCTTTGTCATCAGTTGGGATCACATAGTAGTCAGGGAAGAAGTTTTCATTCTCTCCTCTTTGGCGGCCGATTGATTTTCCCGCAGCATTGACATAATATTCATCCACAGCACGGTTGTCCTCACCGTTTACGCCGCGCTTGAAAATTTCCAGCTGGTTCTTGTAGAGCTCGTCCTTGTTTTCAGTCACATAAAGTATTCCTCCTAAGCCTGCACCAACCATTGCGCGGTAGCTATCCTGGCTAAGCGCCGGAACTTCGATTGTATGGCCAATCGACCCGTGGAGCATCGCGAACGTCGCTGTATAAGCTGGTGTCATGTCATCCCAGCCATCTTCCCAAGCTTGTGCCGGAATGAAATAAGAGTCCAGTTTCGAGTTTCCAATCCCTGCTTGTCCCATCGCATGGGCTTCTTCGATCATGGCCGGGTGCAGCAGGTCATATTCATAGTTCGGATTATGCGGCGGTGTCGTCGGCTCAATTAAAAATCCGTTCACATAGCCGTGCATATCCAGGAAAGAGAGCGGCGTCCATTTTGCAATCACTTCTGTAACGGCCTGGGTCTCTACCTGCGTTTGGTAATGATTGTCACGGTTCAAGTCAAAACCATTGGCATTCGCCCTGGTGTTGGCGACGCGGCCATCCGGATTATTGGTAAACATGTAGAGGAAAATCACATCGTCCAGAACTTCGTCGACGTTAAGCGTGACCGTTTCCTCCTTACCTTCCTTTCCTGTTTTAAAGGTAACTTCATCTTCAACCGCAAATTCCTTCAGCAAGTTTACTTGAGCGTCAACGCCTTCTACCTCATCCGGGTGGATATTGTTAATCCAAACGGGAACCTGGTAGTCGCCCATTGTTCCGTTTTTGATTTTTTCCTGAAGGCTTTCAGGGTTTTCGAGCGCTGTCGGCAGCGTTTCGTTTAAATATTTGTCTGCCGCCTTTTTATCTTTTGCCAAAATGACAAAATGAAGGTCACGGCCTTCTACGCTTTTGCCAAGGCTCTGGTATTCCAGGTAGCGGTCATTTTCGGATTTTGCTTCTTCGAAGATCGAGTCAATCGCCGGCTTCAGCTGGTCATAAAATAGGAACTCGTCATAGACATTGAGCTTGACCGTAGTGGCTGCCTTTGTTTCCGTGTCAGGGCTGACCATCGCCAGTTCATAATCGCCAATGAACTGCTGGTACTGAGTGCGGATGGTACGATTTGATAGATTGTCACGATTAAACAATAAACCAAATTCTAAAGTAGCTTTAACGGTTGTATCGTCTACATAATGAGGCTCTTCCACAACTGTAATGAAGGGGTCTCCATCAAAAGTGGTTCCGCTAGTCCACTTTTTCCACTCCGAAATATCCTTCCCGCCAAACTGGAACTCCAGCTGGCTTAAATCTGCGTTTTCTCCCAATTTCGCTTCGACTTCAACTGTCCTGACTTCCGTCATTGAGAAAAGCTCCCTGCTTGTCTTCAATTCTACTGTTTCCAGTGCTTCCGCTGTGCTATTTGCCAGAGCAGGGAAGGCTGATGCAGAGAACAGGGACAGCACCATCATCAATGCCAGCAAACTCGCAAAATGCTTTTTCATCCAACCATCCTTTCTATGTAGTTAGTAAGTTACTAATCTAACATAACAGAATATTTGGATAAATTTAAGCAATATCCTTCGGAAAACGGAATATTATCTTCGATAAAAAATGAGTATATAGGGTGTTTTGAAAACCAAATGGGGAGATGCTGCAAGACGCTTTTTAAAAGAACGATGGCTGAACCTTTTGTTCAGCCACACATTTCCAGGAAAAATCTATTTGTCTCATGATTGGTTCGGCGGCGCTTCTTCTTCCAGCTCCCTTGCTTCTTCAATGTTCGTTGAGCCTTCTCTCATGTGCACAGAGCCGCCTGATAACCCTTCATTGATGATGCGGTCCACATCCAGATATACTTTGTCTTTGCCTTCATGCTGAAGATCCCTTTTTGCTTCTTTTTCTTGCATTCCATTTTCCCTCCTTTTCCTGTTAATTTGGACATTCGGAAACCTTCTCATTCATACATCCATTTATTCTCTTCCAAAAAAAGGTTTATAATGTAAAGAGAGACTATAATGTTGGCTGTTTACGTTGGAATTTTTAATAGGAGTGGTCTTATGAAGCAGGGTTTTGTCCGGTTTGTATTTATTTCTTCATTATTATCATTGGCATTGATGCTATTTGGACTTGGGTGGACAATCCAAAACCAATTTTTCAGCAGGGATGCTGCTTCCAGCGGGATGGAGGAAGCGGAGCCGGCAGAAGAAGCTGCCACCAGGAGAGAAGGGAAAGTCGTTGTCGCGCTCGGGGACTCGCTGACAAGGGGGACAGGTGATGACAGCGGAAAAGGATATATTGGCTATCTGGTGGAGGAACTTCAGGAAAAAACCTCGGAAAAAATCACTCTGCAAAATTTCGGCGTGAAAGGCTACCGGTCAGGACAGCTTTTAAATCAGGTAAAGCAGCCTGAAATACAAAGGCAAGTGAAGAATGCCGATTACATCCTGATCACCATTGGCGGAAATGATTTATTTCAAAGCGGCCAAACCTTATTGGAAATGGACAGTGAAAAGATCAATCTGGCAAGGAAAGCCTACCTGGAAAATTTGCAGAAGGTCCTAAAGGAATTGCGGTCATTGAATGAAGGTGCTGTCATCTTCCATATCGGCTTGTATAACCCGTTTATTGACTTGAATGATTCAGCACTGACCACCCAAATTGTCCGGGACTGGAACCATGAAACAAGCAGGCTGCTTGATCAGGACCAAAAGGCCATTTATGTTCCGACATTCGATTTGTTCCAGCTTAGTGTGAATGATTATTTATATTCCGATAAATTCCATCCGAATGCAGAAGGCTATAAGCTGATTGCAGAACGGGTCGCATCGCTGATTACATGGTAGGGGGTGGGGACATGAGTGAAATAACGCTTGCTGTAAAAGGGCTGAAAAAGCGGATTGGCAAAAAGGAAATCATCAAGGGGCTGGACTTTGAACTTAAAAGAGGGGAAGTGTTTGGATTCCTCGGACCAAACGGTGCCGGCAAAACGACCACCATCCGCATGCTGGTCGGCCTGATCAGGCCAAGTGCCGGTACTATAGAGATTGGCGGATACGATGTACAGCGGAATTTTACAAAGGCTATGTCACAAATGGGGTGCATTGTAGAAAACCCGGAGCTTTATCCTTATTTAACGGGATGGGAAAATCTCCAGCACTTTGCGGGCATGCTTCCTGGGGTGAAGAAAGCGCATATGGAGGAGGTTGTGAAGCTTGTCCGGCTTCACGAAAGGATTCATGATCAAGTAAAAACGTATTCCCTGGGAATGAGGCAGCGTCTCGGCATTGCCCAGGCATTGCTTGGAAAGCCAAAGGTACTGATCCTGGACGAGCCTACGAATGGACTCGACCCGATGGGGATAAGGGAAATGCGGAGCTTCATCCGCTTTCTTGCAGAAGAAGAAGGCTTGACAGTCCTGGTTTCCAGCCATCTCCTAAGTGAAATCCAGCTTATGTGCGACCGTGTCGCGATTATTTCCCAGGGAAGCATCATCAAGGTGGATGCTGTGAAATCGCTTTTGGCCCTGCAGGAGAGAGTGGTATGGAAGGCGGAGCCGCTGCCAAGGGCAGAAGAGGTGTTGAGCGGGTTTACCCAGGTGCATAGCGGGCAGGATGGTACGCTCATCACTCCCTATAGTGAGAGTAAGACGCCTTTATGGAACAAAGCGCTGGTAGAGCAAGGAATCCTTGTAAAAGAAATGAACCGGAAATTGCCGGCACTTGAAGACTTATTTCTTGAGCTCACAGGAGGTGAATCGGTTGTATAGTCTCATAAGGAATGAGCTGCTGAAAATCGTCCGCAAGAAAAGGATTCTGGTGGTCGCCGGAATCATTGCCATCCTTGTTGGCATGTTCACCTTTGCGCAATGGAAGGAAGTTGACCGGAGGCTGGAACGCTTTGGAGACGTGGATTGGCGGACAACGCTGCAGCAGCAGATTATCGATACGCAAAACAGGATCACCAGCAGCGGCATTTCGGATGAGTGGAAAAGCCAGCTTAAGCTCCGCATCCAGCAGCAGCAGTATTATTTGGACCATAATGTCAACCCGGTCGAGCCTGGTGCACCGACGTTCATGCGCACCTTCGCCGAGCATTCGATTACGTTGTTCCTCCCCCTGATGGTGATGGTGGTGGCCGCCGACATCGTCTCGTCGGAGCGGAGCGCAGGAACGATTAAGCTCCTGCTGACGAGGCCGGTGAAACGCTGGAAAATCCTCATGAGCAAGTATCTTGCGCTCGTCCTTTCGATTTCTGTCATCGTTGTGGTATTCGGGCTGTTGTCCTATTTGATCTCAGGAACCGTCTTTGGCTACCAGGGCTGGAACGCACCGGTCATAATCGGGTTCAGTGCGGAAGGAATCGAGCTGGACACAACCGCCGTCCAATTGATTCCACAATGGCAATACCTGCTGATGGAATTCAGCCTTGTCTGGTTTGTGGCCCTTGTTGTCGGGAGCATCGCCTTTATGCTGTCTGTTTTGATCAAAAACACTCCTGCAGGGATGGGGGTCATGCTTGCCGCCCTGATTTCAGGTGCCATCCTGAGCAATATGGTTTCTTCCTGGGAGTCGGCCAAATATTTGTTCATGATCAACCTCGATTTGACGGCCTATCTGGCAGGCAAAGCCCCGCCAATTGAAGGCATGTCACTGGGATTTTCATTGATTGTGCTGACACTATGGGGACTCGCAGCCCTTGCGGTTTCGTTTAGTATTTTTACGAGGCAGGATGTCTATTGAATAAGACCAATGCGCCAACAAAAAAATTCCCTATTGATTTCCCCTAAGCTCTTTGATAGTATTAACCTTAATTTCATAAGACCTTATCAGATCGGTGAGGTAGAGGAGCGAATCTTAATAGTAATCCATCGGAGTATGACATCGATGAGGATGGATGAAAGGAAGATTTGCCGAAGCGCAGCAAGGAGTCGAACTTGCTGCAGCTGGGATGCTTTCTGAACAAGGAGCAGACTGTCATGCTTGTTTATGTGCATGGAGGACTACTGATCGAAATGGAGGATAACGTATATTGTCATCAAGCAATGATAGGTTATTTTCTATCATTGCTTTTTTGCGCATATTTTAAGCTTTCGCAAAAATTCCACTTTTCCCTCCCTTCAGTCACTTCACTCCGCACTCAAGCATGGCCGTCTCTCTTATCATCTACTTTCTAAGGAGCGAATCATCTTGAGAACCATCTTCACAAACGGAAAGATCTACACATTTAATTCAAGAACACCACTTGTACAGGCTGCTGTCGTCGAAAACGGGCGTTTCATTGACATGGGTTCCACAGCCGATATGCTGCTTCAATGGGGGCGTTCTGCCCAAATCATTGATTTGGAAGGAAAGGCTGCCACGCCAGGGCTGATTGACAGCCATCTTCACCTGTCCATTATGGCGGACAGTTTCATTAACCTTGATTTAACCGGAGTCACCTCCAAGCAGGAGATGCTGGATAAAATTCGGGAAAGGGCACAGCAGCTTGAGCCTGGACAATGGATTCTAGGCAGCGGCTGGGATGAAAATCTGTTCACCCGCGGTGGCATCCCTGCCATTTCAGAACTGGATTATGCGGCACCAGCAAATCCGGTCCTGCTGTCCAGAACGTGCCTGCATGCGGCGCTAGTCAACAGCAATGCGCTGCAAATAAGCGGTTATCACCCATTGATTTCCGTTCCGGAAGGCGGCACGGTAGTCCTCGATGAAATCACGAAGCGGCCTACTGGAATGCTGCTTGAGTCGGCGGTGAATATTTTCAGGCAGCATATCCCTGAGCGTTCGTACCAGGACTGGAAAAACGCAATGCGCCAGACGATCCAGTTTGCGATGCAAAAAGGGCTGACAAGTGTGCATACCAATGACCCTCTATACCTGGGCGGACTGGAGCAGACCTGGAATATTTACAATGAGCTTTTGAACGGCGAGCAGCTTGGCTTGCGCACCAATCTATTAATCAACCACGAATTTTTAAAAGACTTAAAAGAAGCAGGGATGTATACAGGTTATGGAAATGACACCCTGCAAATCGGTGCCGTTAAGATTTTCGCCGACGGAGCTTTTGGCAGAAGAACGGCGCTGTTATCGGAGCCTTACAGCGATGATCCCGGCAATTACGGAGATGCGATATACAGCCAGGAGCAGCTGTATGATATTGTCAGGCGCTCACGCGAACTCGACATGCCAATCGCCGTCCATACCATTGGGGACAAAGCGTTGGAGAATGTTCTCGATGTGCTGGACCAGTTTCCGGCAGCTTCGTTCCGCGACCGGCTGATTCATGCACAGGTACTGAAGGAGAAGCTGATTCCGAGGCTGGCGCATTCCAGCAGAATTGCCGATATCCAGCCGCGCTTTATCGCCAGTGACTTCCCATGGGTGGAAGAGCGTCTCGGCAAAGAACGAATCAAGCTTTCGTACGCATGGAAAACCTTGATGGAGGCGGGCGTCATTTGTGCGGGCGGATCGGATGCACCAGTAGAGCCGGCTGACCCGATTCTTGGCATCCATGCGGCCGTCACACGCAAAAAGCCGGGAGAAAACCACGAAGGCTTTTGTCCTGAACAAAAACTGACGATGATGGAGGCTTTCCGCTTGTTCACTGAACTTGGAGCCTATCCAACAAACGAAGAGACCGTAAAAGGAACCATTTCACGTGGGAAATTTGCCGACATGACCGTTTATTCAAAGAATCCATTTGTCATGGAAGATGCAGATGAATTGCTGACAACAGATATTGAAATGACGATTATTGGCGGAGAAATCACTTACAGAAGAAACTAACAACTTGGGAGAGACATTATGGAAAACATCTTAGCAAACTTATCGGGATTTTTATGGGGATTGCCATTGATCCTCACAATGGTATTTGTCGGACTGTATTTTACAATCGGCAGCAAGTTTTTTCAGTTCCGGCATTTGCCTCATATTTTAAAAGAAACCTTCAGCAGCATGTTTAAGAAACAGAAAAGCGATGACGGGAAAAAAGGTGTCATGTCGTCCTTTGAAGCTGTATCAACAGCGATAGGCGGTTCTGTTGGTGTGGCCAATATAGGCGGTGTGGCAACTGCTATCGCTGTCGGCGGACCGGGCGCGGTCTTTTGGATGTGGATGACCGCATTGCTTGGCATGATTATCAAAACGGTGGAGGTTACCCTCTCTGTATATTACCGCAGTACCGATGAAAACGGAGACCCGTTTGGCGGGCCGACTTACTATATGGAAAAGGGGCTGGGGGAAGAAAGGAATTTTAAGTACTGGATTTTCCCTGCTGCATTGTTTGGAATGGGAATCTTCTCGACGTTCTTTATCACGATGCAGAACTATACCATTTCCGAAGCCATTTCTTCAACTTTTGATATCGGAATGATTCCGGCATCGATTATGTTTTCCATTCTTGTGTATTTCGTGGTGTGGGGCGGAATCAAGCATATTGGCAAGCTGGCATCAAAACTGGTTCCAGGCATGGTTTTGTTCTATGTTATCGCTGGGCTGTTCATCATCTTGACGAACATGAATCAAATAGGAAGCGTCTTTGCCCTGATATTTGGAGGGGCATTTGGCGGTACAGCTGCTGTCGGCGGTTTTGCGGGAGCTGCCGTTGCCCAGGTAATCAGGATGGGAATGGCAAGAGCGGTATACAGCAATGAAGCTGGCTGGGGTACATCTCCGATGATCCACTCTACGGCCAAGGTCGACCATCCGGTTAAACAGGGGATTTGGGGAGCTTTTGAAGTCTTTATTGATACCATCGTTGTTGCTACCATTACCGCTTTTACCATTATCATTACTGGTGCCTGGTCGACCGGGTTGACTGGTGCCGATTTGACACTGACGGCCTTCCAGACGGGAATAGGTGATTTTGGTCGAATTGTGATTGCCCTGTCGATTCTGTTATTTGGATTGACGACGGTAACAGGCTGGTACTCATACTATGAAATCGTTCTTCGCCACTTGCTAAAAGGCAAAACCAAATTGAAAAACAAGATCCTTAAAACCTTTATTTATCTCTATCCGATTCCTGGTTCATTGATGGTTGTATACGGTGTGGCCTTTGGATTGCCAGGACAGACGGTCTGGTATTTCGCCGATATTTCCTCGGCCATTCCCACTTTTATCAACGTCGTCGTGATCCTGATTTTAGGAAAGCAATTCTTTGCCCTTCTTAAAGACTATAAAGCAAGGTATCTCGGAATCGGTGAAATAGACCCGGATTTCGCCCTATTTTATGAAGACAAGGTAGAGAAGGAAAAGCTTAAGCAGAAAATTGGATAGCAGGAAAAAGCGCACGGTGGAGATTCCATCGTGCGCTTTTCCATGTAAAAAACGGAAAGTCTTTAACGGGGTCTTTATGCCTATTAAAAAGGAATTCTTATATGATTCTTTATCCCTGCGTGGTAAAATCTTCTTAAAAAGCAAAACAATCTTCTGTATTTCTTCCATAATAATTACCTTAATCTATAGAAAAGCAGTGACATTTGGGGATATTAGGGAGTGTGCCCTGCCACATCTTAAAGCTTTATGCTCAGGACGTATATATTGAAGGCGTTTACTGAACGAGGGAAGTGTCTGAAGGCGGTACATAAGGTACTTTGTATACAAATCGGCTATTTTAGGAGGAGTAACATGCTGAAAAAGCGTCGGAAAACATTACTGATAGGCATCCTGCTGCTGATGGTTTCGACCTTGGTTCTTGGCAATCTTTATGCTGACGCAGCCAAATCTGAAAATCGTCATAAAAACTCAATCACAATTTACCTTGCAGGTGATTCTACGGTCTCCGACTATGACGGCAAGGCAGCGCCACGAGCAGGATGGGGGCAGGTGCTTGACGGGTTTTTCGATGGCAAGGTTGTTGTTGAAAATAAAGCTTCATCAGGCAGAAGCTCGAAAAGCTTTATTGATGAAGGCAGGCTGGACGATATTTTAAAACAGATTGAAAAGGGAGATTACCTGTTCATTCAATTTGGCCATAATGACCAGAAAATCGAGGATCCATCCCGCTATACAGAGCCATATACCACCTATAAGAGCCATTTGAAGCAGTATATTGACGGTGCCCGTGCAAAAAAGGCGGTTCCTGTCCTCATTACTCCTGTGGAACGCAGACGCTTTACAGCAGAGGGAATCGCACGTGATTCACATGGCGACTATCCCAAAGCGATGATGGAACTGGCAGAAGAAGAAAATGTTCCTTTGATTGACCTTACAGCCAAAAGCAGGGCGCTATTCCAGGAATTGGGGCCTGAAGGAACCAAGGATGTGTTTCTCTGGCTTGAAGAAGGAGATCACGTGAACTATCCTCAGGGCGTGGAGGATAACATTCATTTTCAGGAAGATGGAGCCAGGAGAATAGCCGGTTTGGTTATTGATGAAATGAGGGAGCTCAAATTGGAGCCGCTAAAAAACCAGATTTTAAAATAAGCTCCATTAGTAAGGGAAAGGGCAGCGTTTGTTCGCTGCCCTTTTTGTTGTGTTTCAATTGTTCATTCCGTGAATAGACTGGTTCAATTTAGCCATCATAAAACTGAGAACAACTTAAGGAGTGAACAGAATGAAGAAAACATGGATTATTGCAGGATGTGCTGTTTTGTCACTGAGCCTTGCAGGCTGCGGAGTAAATAATAACGCAGCTAGGGACGATAATAACCAGGGACCCCAAGTGATGAACAACCAGGATCGTCCCAGGACGTTCAACAATAACACCCGGGATGGAAATCGCACTCTGACGATTTCCGACCGTGCAGAAAAGCAAGTTGAAAAGATGAAAGAAGTGGAAGATGCCCATGTTATCATCTCGGACAATAATGCTTATGTGACGGTAAGAATGAATAACAACAATAACGATTACAACCGTGATAACAATGGAAATGCCAGGGTCAATGATATGGACCGCAATGGCGGGGGAATTATCGAGGAAGGGACCGTCAAGCCTGACCGCAACAGGAACAAGGCGGACGATGGCATCATTGATGGCCAGGGGGATGCTGGAAACGGAGACCGCCGATATGCGGGAGCAGGCAACAGGAACAACAATAACACGATCTTTGGCAACAATGATACTGGCGGAAACAATGCTGGCATGGGCGGAAACGCAGCCAATAATAATGCCGGGGATACTGGCAGACCAACCCATTATAGTGAAGTTTCCACAAAGTTTGAACAAAAGATTGCCGACCAGGTGCGCCAGGCGGACAATAAGATTCATAAAGTGTTCGTATCCGTCGACCCTGACCTATATAACAGAATGGGTACCTTTGCAGATGACATCCGAAACAACCGCAACAGGGACGGCATGTTTGATAACTTCCATACGACAATGAATGACTTTTTCGGCAACCGATATAATCACAATCGTTAGGAAAACGGGAGGCAGCCAGTCTGAGACTGGCTGCCTTTTTGGGGGATAAAGCCATGTAAGGGAGGAAGGAGTCCGAAAGAGGGTCGCATTCGGACAGGTTGAAGCCGTCAAGGGAGAAAGGAGTCCGAAAGAAGGTTCTATTCGGACAGGTTGAAGCCGTCAAGGGAGAAAGGAGTCCGAAAGAGGGTTCTATTCGGACAGGTTGAAGCCGTCAAGGGAGAAAGGAGTCCGAAAGAGGACCCCATTCGGACGGGGCGAAGCCGACAAAGAGGAAAGGAGTCCGAATGAAGCCACCATTCGCAAAACACAGACCTCTAAAAAAATGCAGTACCAATGTCGGACTGCATTTTAAGCGATGTTATCTAGCTAAATTAAAAATCTCAATTACATCTGTTTCTTCTAATGGTACAAAGTTCCCCAGCGGTCCTCTTTCGGTTCCTTTTTTAGCCATTTCGGCAAAGTGTTCGTCGCCGATATTGGCTTCCTTCAGGGTTATCGGCATTCCGATGGAAGAGAAGAATTCTTCTGTTTTCCTAATTCCGGCTAATGCCGTCTTTTCGAGGTTGTTCAAATCGATTTCGACATCCCACACCCGGTTGGCGAATTGCGCAAACCGGTTTACGTCATGCTTGTAGACATGCTTCATCCATGCAGGGAAGACAATCGCCAGACCGGCACCATGGGCGATGTCGTAAATGCCGCTGATTTCATGCTCGATATCATGGCTGGCCCAATCGCCGATTCTCCCGGTACCAAGCATATCGTTATGGGCAATCGTGCCCGCCCACATAATTTCGGCACGCGCATCATAGTTTATCGGTTCTTCAAGGACCGTATGCGCATGATTAATGATGGTCTTCAACGCTCCTTCACAAAGGCGGTCTGTCAGTTCCACATTTTTTTCATTGGTAAAATACCTTTCGAGGATGTGAGCCATCATATCAGTGATGCCGCAAGCCGTTTGATAAGCTGGCAAGGTATAGGTAAGCACCGGATTCAGGATGGCGAACTCGGGCCGCATGGACGGATGCATGGCGGATCGCTTGTACCAGCCATCTTCGTTTGTAATGACTGTACCGCTGCTGGATTCGCTGCCGGCAGCAGGGATCGTCAGCACCACTCCGATTGGAAGGCATTCCGTCACTTCTGCCTTGCCGTCAAAAAAGTCCCATACATCGCCTTCATAATGAACACCGGCCGCGATTGCCTTTGCGGAATCGATGACGCTTCCTCCTCCAACAGCAAGGATAAAGCTGATGTCATGTTCTTTGCAAAGCGCAACGCCCTCTCTTACAAGGCTTACGCGCGGATTAGGCTTGACACCGCCAAGCTCGAATACCTCGATGCCTTGGTCATACAGTGATTCCTTCACCCGGTCGTATAAGCCGCTGCTCTTTATGCTCCCGCCGCCATAATGCAAAAGGAGTTTCCTGCCATAAACCACCGCTTCTTTTCCAACAAATTGTTCTTTATCCTTGCCGAAGAACAACTTCGTATTGTTATGAAAAACAAAATCCTGCATCATTAAATCCCCCTCTACTGAAACACAATCACTATCTTACTATGAAATGGGGGAAAAGCAAGCGCTTGCAGCCAAATGATTGTAAAGGAAATAAAATATAAAAGTAAAATTCAATTTTAATTTTCTATGTCAAAATAACAAGTGACCCACATCGGACAAATCATCACAAGAAGGGAGGGAGCAATATGAACACTGAGGAGGCGTTTGAGCTTTTAAAGGATGCGGGAGTGGCTGAGGATGACGGGATACGGATGGTCAGAACCTGGCTGCGTGAACGGAAGGTAAATTTTGAAGGAACGGTCCGCCGCAAATCCGGATACATACTTAAAGATACAGACCAGGCTTTTAAGATGCTGAAAGAGGCCGGGGTTGCCGAGGCTGTTGCCGTCCATACGGTCAGGCGCTGGCTTAGGGATGGAAAAATCCAAAGCGTTGGCCAGGAAAGCCCCAAGGTTCAATACTTGTCAACACCGACACCACCCCAACACAACTCTTCAGACCAGGAGAAGCTGATCCGGCAATTACAGGCCAGAATAAAAGCGCAGGATGAACATATAAACGGGCTTGAACAGCTCCACCAATCATCAGTTAAAACGATGATTCAGCAACGAGAGAAACTGAACAAGGAAATCCTCCAGCTCGAGAAGGAGAGAAGCGAACTCCAGCATGAAGCAAAAAGCCTTTTAAAAGAAAACCTTCACTTGCGCAGCGAGATTCTAAAGCTGAAGGATGAACTTTACAAAGGCGGAAAAAAGGAACCTGAGAAAATCCAGGAATCGCGCCGCATGACTAGCCCTAATGACTACCGAAGCAAGCTGGGTCTTTCAAAAGCAGCCACCCACAAGGATATATTGGCAGGATACAAGGCCTTATTAAAAGTGACCCATCCTGACCAGGGCGGCAATCAGGCGGCATTCCAATATATTAAAAATGATTATGATACCTTCAGGAATAATGTAAAAGGATGAATACCGTCGAAAAACATTATACATATGGATCCATTCTGCAGCCGCATTGTGAAAATTCACCGATGCGGCTTTTTATAGTGCCTCCCGGGAGATGCTGTTAGCGTTAATAGAACTGGAAGGGATAGGAAATATTAATAGTAAAAATTAGGTTGATGGGAGTTCAAGCATGGATGCAATGATGGAATCTATACTTAGAACAGTCATAAGCTTTATTCTCTTAATCCTGATTACCCTGGTGATTGGCAAGCATATCAATGCTCATAAAAATCACTATAATTTTGCCCTTTCCATTACGATAGGATCCTATATCGCCAATATGGGGTTCAATACAAAACTTGGTTTCCTTGATATGATGGCAGGCTTCGTAGCGATGATGGTCTTATTTTATTTATTGCTATTGGCAGCTTCTAAAAACCGTAAAATCAGGGGGTGGCTGACGGGAAAGCCAACAGTCGTGATCGAAAACGGGAAAATACTTGAGGGAAATATGAAAAAAGTGAAATTCTCCATCGATGACATGAACCAGCAGCTGAGAGAAGGAGGCGTGTTCCATATTCAAGAAGTGGAATATGCCTTGCTGGAGGATAGCGGCAAGCTGTCTGTTTTAAAAAAGAAACCCTTTCAAAGCATTACAAAACGGGATTTGAGCCTTCCTTCAGATACGGAGACTCTACCGGTTGAACTGATTATGGACGGGAAAATTATCGAAAAGAATGTATCAGGCAAATATGATCATGAATGGATTCATGCTGAGCTTCGAAAAAGAAGCCTGCAGCTTGAGGATGTTTATTATGCCGTAGTGAACAGCGGTGGCAAGCTGTTTGTTGATACACATAACGATGGGCTGTCTTCGCCGGCGGATGTGGAGTGAATGAGAAAAGACCGCATATGCGGTCTTCCTCACAAGATAAAAAAGCATCAATTTCTACACTTAGATAACTATCCAGCTCCAGCGCCTAGCCAGTTTTCATCCTTGATTTACTTCCTCGAGTATCTTGCGATAAGCGAAGCTTTGAGCAGCTCGAGGTCATAAGCCACTCCAGAATTGAAGGCAAAGAGCGCCTTCTATTCTGGAGCGTCTTATGCTTGTCGGGGCTGAGCATTAAGGGAAAGCTTCCAAGAATAAGCATCGCAGGAACAATCCGTTTTTAGATTGTTCCGAAGGCGCTTGCGCTTTAAGGTGTAAGCGGAGTATAATCCACGCCTTTTGTATAGCGGTTGCCTGCATTCCACAGCAGGAATTCATCGATGCCATTTTCGTTCAAGGCACGGATTTGGGCTTCCACTTCGGTTTTTCCGTAGTTTTTATAATTCCCTGCTCCAAGATAGCTTGCGGTAAAATCCTGGATCCATGGCCTTGAGACTGGGCGGTTTTCCAACTGGTCAAGTACCTTGTTTTCATGCTTGGCGTACTCATTGATGATTTCATACGGCTGGAGGTCAGGCTTTTCGATGCCAAAGTAGCTTGTCCAGTGGCTCGGGKAAATCATGCTGGAGATGGCGTCCACATTGGCTGAAATCTTGGAGAAGTTCTGGCCGATTCCAGGGGCTTCCGGGAGAGTAGCCGAGTATCCAAAGATATCAACCGAGACATCTACACCGTAAGGCTCAAGCTCTTTCTTTGCATAGGCGACAAAATCGGTAACCGCATCGACTCTTTTTTGGACATTATCTTTATCCGCTTCGCTGTAATCTCCCTGGGAGTATTCAAGCGTGCTGTCCCTTGTTTCAAAGCCTTCCGGGAAACGGACATAATCAAACTGGATATCCTTGAAGCCCATTTTGGCCGCTTCTTTGGCAATTTCCACGTTATATTCCCATACTTCCTTCATGAACGGATTGACAAAGCTTTCGCCTCGTCCATTTTTCCAAACTTTACCGTTTTCAGTAAAACTAAGCTCCGGCCTTTCTGCTGCAAGGTGGTTGTCCTTGAAGACCACGACGCGGGCGATTGGATAAATCTCTTTTTCTTCCAGGGTTTTTAATAGTTTTTCAGGATCTTTTATGTATGGACCGCCAATTTCTTCAAATGGGGAGCCTTCCTCGGGCTGGTATTGCAGCAAACCAAAATCATCCTTGATATCGATGACCATGCTGTTCAATTCAGTATTTTCCACGAGTTTTAGAAGCTCATCAAACCTTGAAACGCTGACAGTTGGTCCGGTCACATAGATTCCTTTTACACCATCTTCCGGGTAATCAAAAGAAAATGGTGACTTAAAACCTTCTGGCACCGGCTTTTCAGCCAACTCGCTTTTTTCCTTTTCCGGCATTTTTGCTGCTGCTTCCTTCGGCTCGCCTGCCGTCTGCTGTTGATTGCTGCATCCTATTAGCAAGAAAGAAACCAATAGGACAATTAAAGTTTTGTAGTTCATTTGAATATCTCCTCTGGTAAGTCTTTTATTCTATTATAAAGACGAAACTCAAAGATTTGTTCGAATTTCGTCGAAAACTTGCAGAAATTTGGATTTCCCCCTTTTCTTGGGGGTATGAAGAAATTAGAATAAGCATAATGGAGGAATCAGCATGAGATCATTTATTCTTATTTTGTTTGTCGCTGCCGTGCTTGCCGCATGCGACGGAGCCAAGCAAAGCAATGAACCCCAAGTCACAGAACCTATACCCTCAGAGGAAGCGCCGGAAACGGAAAATGCAGAAAAACCGCAGGAAACAGATGAGACTGAAGAAAACACGGAGGAAGCTGCTGAAGAAGCCCAGCCAATCTATAAGCTGAATGAAGCCAATTGGGTCATCGAGCGGCTGGATGGATCAGAGGAAAAAAATGTCCTGCTCACAATCGATGATGCACCAGACAAGCATTCGCTCGAAATGGCCGAGACTCTCAACAGGCTTGGTGTAAAGGCCATCTTTTTCGTGAATGGGCACTTTCTTGACACTCCCGAAGAGGAAGAGAGATTAAAAAAGATCCATGAAATGGGTTTTGCCATTGGCAACCACACCTATTCTCATCCAACTTTGACGCAAATTCCGGAAGAGGAGCAAAAGCAGGAAATCGTCAGCCTAAATGAAAGGGTAAAGGAAATCATCGGTGTTGCACCTGCCTTTTTCAGGGCGCCTTTCGGCATGAATACGGACTATACCAAAGAGATTGCCGCAGAGGAAGGCATGCTGCTGATGAATTGGACGTATGGCTATGACTGGGAGAAGCAATACCAGAACCCTGATTCCTTGGCTGAAATCATGGTCACAAGCCCGTACCTCACAAATGGGGCGATCCTGTTGATGCATGACCGTGAGTGGACGAAGGATGCTCTTGAGGAAATCGTCAAAGGGCTGCAGTCCAAAGGCTATTCAATTGCCGATCCTCATCTGATTGCGGTTCAGTAACAAACGAAAAAATCAACAGGCCGGAATGGCCTGTTGATTTTTTTATTCCTAATTCTGATGCAGTCTCGCCTCCATGACAGAAGGCTCCACTGTTTCCGACCGGACTTCCTCCATCAATTCACTCAATTTGCTTACTGCTTCTTTATATAACTCTTCATCTTGATATTGATTGGCAAAATAATAATTTTGTTCGGGTGTCTCGAGCAGAAGCTGCATTTCCATTTTAAGCGTGGTTCCTGCCGCACCGTCTTCATCTCCCAATGTGAAACCGGCTGGATAGTTCTCATTTTGGCTTACAATGAGCCATGAATCTCCCCCTGCCTGCTTCGCAAAGCGATGCATCTCTTCAAGTGAATCTGCTTTAATCATCATTATCACCTCATTACAGTATTACCTGATTTCAAGGCGGGTTAAAACAGGTTTTTCGAATCTATAGAGATTTCAACTATTCAGCGATTAGGGGCAGTCTTTAAGGGAAGAGAACAGATATAGAACGAAAATAGGAGAGAGGCGCAATGAAAAAAGTTTTTCTTTCATTAGGATTGGTTCTTGCAGGGTGCTCAGGGAATGAAAGCCCGCCTCCTGACACGGAACAAAAGAGTGAAGCGAAGGTTGATGCCCCTCACATCTCGCAGCTGCCCGAGCTTGAACGGGGCTGTGAAGTGACGACGCTTGCGATGCTGCTGCAGCATGCTGGCGAGGATGTAGATAAAATGATACTCGCTGAGGAAATCGAGAAGGTTCCTTTTGAACAAGATGGAAAAAGAGGACACCCGGCGGAAGGGTTTGTCGGCAATATGGAAACAATGGACGAGCCTGGGTTAGGGGTCTACCATGGCCCGATAGCAGAACTGGCAGAGAAATACTTGCCCGGACGAGTGATCGACCTGACGGGAGAGAGTTTTGGCGAAGTATTGAAGCATGTCGCAGATGGCCGTCCTGTCTGGGTTTTGGTGCCAAGCACATTTGACGTGGTCCCTGAGGAAGAGTGGGAAACATGGGAAACTGAGCAAGGAGAAATCGACATCACCTATAGCTGGCACTCCGTTTTGGTGACAGGGTTCGATGAGGACCATGTCTATGTGAACGACCCGCTGGATGAGAAAAATGCGCAGCATCCGAAAGAAGCGTTCATTGACGGATGGGAGCAATTCGGCAATCAGGCGATTACCTATGAGGGGTAATAAGTAAAACCGCACCTAATTTGAAGAATAACGGGTTCAAGTTTCGAATATAAAATATTTTTCATAAGGCAAGGATTCTTAGGCGGAGGAATTCCGGTTAATGTATCTAGCAGGGGCAGAGGAAGCAGAAATAAGAGGAAATATTCCGCTTACTACTCTATTTTAGGCCTAAATCCATGGATTTGATGAAGATAAGCGGAAAAGCTCCCCTTATATCGCGGGAAATATGGGCATTTCCCAAGATAAACGGAAAACTTCCCCTTATATCGCGGGAAATATGGGTATTTCCCAATATAAGCGGAAACTTTCCGTTTATTTTTCATACTCAGGAAAAGTCTAATGAGGAATATGTTCTTAGTGGCACAGATAAAAACCGCGAGACTCCTGTTCTCGCGGTTTTGTAATGGTAAAAACAGTCGATCGCTTAGATTTCCAGTATTTCTTTCTGGACTGGCCATGTTTCCAATTGGTAGGCCATTTCCCAGAAGGAGTACTCATACTGGGAGCTGAGGATGAAATGTTCCTTCATCCTCGCGCGGTCTTCTGCGGTCACGGTTTCGGCGATGGAATCGAGTCTGGCAATCTGTTCTTCTACAAGGGTCCGGAACCACTCACCGCCATAGGCGGCAATCCATTCCTGGTAAATCCGCTCATCTGGTGTGCAGCCTTGCAGCTTTTCGCCAATTTCATAGTACAGCCAGTAGCAAGGCAGCAAGGCGGCAATCACATCCCCAATGTGGCCGGAATAGGCAGCACGGTACATATGGGAAGTGTAGGCGTAGGCAGTTGGGGCAGGCTTGAAGTTTTCCTTTTCCTCATCGGTGATTCCCAATCTCTTTGAAAAATTCTCATGAAGCGCCAGTTCGGCTTCGTATGTACCCTGTGCATGGGCGGCAAGCCGGCTGGTAGTATGAAGGTCTGTTGCCTTGACAGCTCCCAAAGCCTGTACTCTTGCAAAATGGGACAAATAGTAGGCATCCTGCTGAACATAATAACGAAAACAATCCAAAGACAATGTCCCGTCTCCTATTCCTTTTACAAACGGGTGGTGAAAGCTTGCTTCCCAAATGTGATCCGCTGCCAGACGAAGTTCTTGTGAAAATTTCATTGTTTTCCCCTCCGGATTTTTTTATAAACCAAGTACCAAACCGCAGATTAAACATAAAAAAACCACTTTCTCAACAACATGAAGAAAGTGGTTTTTGGAAAATGCACACGCATGTATCCGCGAACGCCACTTCCCTACGCTGGTATGAGCCAGATCAGGTTCCAAGGGTCCCGGAGTCACACTCCAATCTCAGCTTTTCCGGTAGGTGTTACCAATAAAGCTCCCCTAGTGGTACAGTCAGGTATTTGATTTGCTTTTATACTACCATCGCAGGATAAATTGTCAAGGTTTTCTGAAAATAAGGAACATAAAGAAGTGCATCGCCAAAAATCGCAGTCAAAATTCATGCATGGGCTGGCCTGCAGCAGTAAAATAGGGGTATTAGAACATTTCATTTTCAGAAAGGAATCATCCAAATGAACAAAATTTATTTTGATTATAATGCCAGCACGCCGGTTGCGCCTGAAGTAGCGGAAGAAATGCTTCCCCTGGTCAGCGGCTTTTACGGCAATCCGTCGGCGACGCACTGGGCAGGGAAGCCGGTTAAGGAACTGCTCGCAAAAGCAAGGGAGAGGGTTGCGAGCTTCCTTTCCTGTTCGCCTGAAGAAATTATTTTTACCAGCGGGGGTAGCGAAAGCAACAATCTTGCGCTTAAAGGCTACTATTTCAAGCATCGCAGCAAGGGAAATCATATCATCACCACAAAAATCGAGCATCCGGCGATCATGAATCCTTGCAGGTTCCTTGAGAGCATTGGCGCCAAGGTTACCTATGTCGGAGTGGACCAGTATGGCATGGTGTCGCCGGAGGAGATTGAAAAGGCGGTTACCAGGGACACCATCCTGATTTCTGTGATGCATGCCAATAATGAAGTTGGCACACTGCAGCCGATAAAGGTGATTGCTACAATTGCCAAAAGGAATGGGGTTGCTTTTCACACCGATGCTTCCCAATCGGCAGGCAAAGTGCCGCTGGACGTGGAAGAAATGCAAGTGGACATGCTGACGATCGCCGGTCACAAATTGTATGCCCCGAAAGGAATTGGCGCACTTTACATCAGGAAGGGAACCGAGCTTGAGCCGCTGATCCATGGGGCCGGGCATGAAGGCGGCCTGCGCGCCGGCACCGAAAACACCTTGCTGGCCGCGGGGTTGGGAAAAGCATGCGAAATTGCCGCAAAGCAAATGGATGTACCCAAAATAAAGGGCCTCACGGATTATTTCTGGCAGCAGCTGAAAAACGAATTTGGGGACCAGGTTGTAATGAACGGGCATCCAATCGAGCGGCTGCCCAACACGCTGAATGTGAGTTTCCCCGGGAGAATCGGCCAGGATCTTTTGGATGCCATCCCCGAGCTTGCCGCCTCGACAGGTTCGGCTTGCCATGCGGGCATGGTGGAGCTCTCCCCGGTATTAAGGGAAATGCAGGTGCCGAAAAAAGTCGGCATGGGCACCATCCGTTTCAGCTTCGGGCGGGAGACGACAAAGGAAGAAATGGAACATGTGATAAGAAGGCTGAAGGAAACCATCCAATAATCGCATTCATAAAAAAAGGTGTCATTCGTTTTCGAATGACACCTTTTTTTTTAGAGCATATCCCTCAACTCTGCATCTGTATAGGACGAGATGAGGATGACTGCTTTGCTGTCGCCGGCGTTTTTGACGTAATGGGGAACGCTGGCATTCCAGCTGAAGCTGTCCCCTTTTTCGGCGATGATGCTGTCTTCGCCCTGTTCGGCAAAGATTTTTCCTTCGAGGATCAAGTGCGTCTCTTCTCCTTCATGGGCATGCGGCTCGCCAATGGAAGCGCCTGGCGGCAGTTCAACAATTTTCAGCGTGAGCCCGCCTTTTGAAGCCAAATGTTCAATTGTCAGATTGTTAAAAGAAGACTGCGGCCTTTCATCTTTGCGGACGACGCGCATGTGCTGCTTCTTTTCAAGCAGCAGGTAGGGCAATGGAACGCCAAGATAAGAGGCAATTGTACTGAGTGTGCTGATTGAGGGGGAAGTATTATTGTTTTCTACATTGCTGATAAAACCTTTTGATAGTCCAGTGCCTTCACACATTTGCGCAATGGTGATTTTCTTTCGGTTTCGGATGGCACGGATTTTTGTTCCTATATCCATTGTTCTCACCTCAGGGAGTTTCCTTATAGTAAACTTAAATTTATATTAGCAAAAAAAACGTTGACATGGCAATAAGGTGATGTTACTTTATAGATAACAAATGTTCATATGAGGAAACAAAAAAATTTTTGCCCCTTTGTTTCCTAATATGAATCTTTTATTCATAAGAGAAAGCGAGGAGGAGATACAATATGATGCCGTCTTTATTTATTGCGCATGGAGCACCGCTTCTCGCAATTGAGGATAACAGCTATACACAGTTCCTGAAGTCATTGGGAAGAACATTGCCAACGCCCGAGGCGATTGTCCTGTTTTCTGCACACTGGGAGAACACTGCCCAGCAAGTGAGCGATGTGGATGAGTTTGCTACCATTTATGATTTTGGCGGATTTCCGGAGGCTTTATACAGGATCAAATATCCTGCGAAAGGAAAAAAGGCCGTCACCAAGGAAATACTGGAATTGTTCGAACAGCATAATGTCGTATATAAAGTGGACACCAAGCGCGGCTTGGATCATGGTGCCTGGGTTGTTTTAAGGATGCTTTACCCCGAGGCAGATATTCCTGTCATCTCAATGAGCGTCAACCCGCACCTTCCGCCAGAGGAGCAGTATAAAATTGGCCGGTCCTTAGCATCGCTGAGAGAGAAAAATATTTTAATCATCGGCAGCGGTGGAACCGTTCATAATCTTGGGGCGGTCAAGATGGGCGGCAATGAGGAAAACGTGGATGGCTGGGCACTTGATTTTGACAGATGGCTTGAACGCCATTTAGTGAATTGGGATCTGTCGTCACTGTTCAAGTATGAATCTTTAGCGCCGGCTGCAGAATATGCCGTGCCGCCTTATGGGAAAGAACACTTCGTTCCATTGTTTTATGCAATGGGTGCGGCGGACAACCAGCAAAGTGCAAAACTGCTGCACCGCAGCTACCGATACGGAAACCTGAGCCATAGCGTATGGCAATTTGGCGAATAAAAGAAGGAGGAAATTAAAATGGGAAAAAAATATGAAGCAAGTGTATTGATGTTAAGAGTCGTTTTGGGAATTATTTTCTTTGTGCATGGACTGGTGAAATTCCAGGGAGGAATTGAAAATACAGCAGGATGGTTTGCGAGCATTGGCATTCCGGGATTCCTTGCCTATGCCGTTGCATTTATCGAGATGGTTGGCGGTATTGCACTGATTCTTGGGCTGTTCAGCCGTGTTGTTTCAGGTTTGCTTGCGGTCATCATGGCGGGAGCAATACTGACCGTGAAGCTTAGTGCCGGCCTTTTGGGAGATGGAGTTTCTGCGGGATATGAGCTTGACCTTGCACTTTTGGCGATGGCCGTGTTCATCGCTGTGAATGGATCCAAGCTTTACGCGCTTGATCAAGTGGTCTTCAAAAAACAGGAACAGGGAAACACAATCCTGAATAATTAATATGACAAGGAAGCATTACTTCGAAAGAGAGAGGTAATGCTTTCTTTTTAAGCTTTGCAGAATTCGTTAGAGCATGGTTAAATAAAAAACAGGACAATTACAAAAACTAAGACAAAAATGAGGTAATCAGATGGTGCAAACAAAGTTAGAATCAAAAGTTCTGTCGGTCCTAAAAGATAAAATTCAACTTATAAAAACTGATAAAGGAGCCATTTATCTTGTGGGTCCTATCAGGCTGCCGGTCAATTTGTATGGCGAAACGGTGGAGTTCCAGTGGTATTGCTGGCTCAACTGCGACGAAGTGACTGAAGACTACCAAAGGATCATCGATAAATTATCTTCGGCCAATCTTGCCGAATTCCAGCAATCAAGCGTGCTGGTTTATGGAGACTTTTCCTATGGGGAAGATGCTCTTATCAGGATGCACTCGATTTGCCATACCGGCGATATCTTTGGCAGCAAACGCTGCGATTGCGGCTTCCAGCTGAAGCAATCAATGAAAATGATTGTGGAGCATGGAACAGGGGCCCTATTTTACCTGGCGAATCACGAAGGAAGAGGAATTGGGCTCTTCAGCAAAGCGATGGCTTACGTCCTTCAGGAAAATGGCTATGATACGGTCGACGCTAATGAAAGCCTGGGCTTCGTGGATGATGCCAGGAATTATGATGATGCCATCCAGATATTGAGGGCATTGCGGTCCAAGCCGGTCATCCTCATGACAAATAATCCAAGAAAGCTGGAGGCTCTGGCCAAATCAGGGCTGGAGGTAAGCGGCAGAGTCCAGCTGTGGGGAGATGTTTCAGAGTTTAACGAGAACTATCTGCGGACGAAGGTCAACCGCTCCGGGCACTTTAAAAACGAATAAATGAGCCTTTAAAGGTAGTTGAAACAGGTCTTCAAGGAAAGCGGTTCTCCCCGGAAGGAGAAGCGCTTTTCTTTGTTCTTTGCGATGTTTGATTATAAACCCGGAAACAGGGAATCATTTTAGGGTTAATAATCTCTGGGCATAGCCTGTTTTGGACAAGATTGGCTGTTTCCTTGCCTGGTTTGCAGAGGTGATCGCATGGAAGCTTTCCTCATAATCGGAAGCATTGTAACCCCGGTTTTATTGCTTGTTCTTCGCAAAATATGGCCTAAAACAATTTTGATTTTTAACTCTCTGGCGGTGCTTTCCGCTCTTGTTTTCGGGAATATTGCCGCGCTGGCCATCCATGAAATTATTGAAGACAATACGGTGTTCATGACCAATATTCATGGATTATTCCTAAATCCGTTTTTCCTCATGGCAGGTGTATATCTTGGTGTCTATTTTCTTTATCGGCTCCTTATTTGGACGGTGGAAGAGGCAGGCAGTCTAAAAGATCGCGTTTGATTGCTTGTTGAAAGGGAATGGTAAATTAATCAAGGATCTGAGGGAGGGCTTGTATTTGGTGAGTGAAAAACTTGCACGGGAATTGAATAGCCAAATGAATTATGAGTTTTATTCGGCGCATGCCTATTTGGCAATGGCTGCTTATTGTTCAGCCGAGAACCTTGACGGGTTCGCAAATTTCTTTTTGGTTCAGGCCGAGGAAGAACGGTTCCATGCGATGAAATTTTATCATTTCCTGAACGATGTGGGTGTTCGGATGACGGTTGAAGGGCAGCCCCCTGTCAACAATGACTTTGCTTCGGTTTTGGATGCTTTTGAAAAAGGGCTTGACCATGAAAAGGAAGTAACCAGACGCATTTACAACCTTGCCGATCTGGCCCTTGAAGAACGCGAGCATGCGACGAGGACATTTTTAAACTGGTTCATTGAGGAACAAGTGGAGGAAGAAGCGCTATTCGACAGCCTTATCCAGAAGTTGAAACGGATCGAGAACGACAGCAATGCCTTCTTTATGCTTGAAAATGAATTGGCTCAGCGAAGGTTTACGGCTGAGTAGGATCAACATTCGCATGTGACCAGATTGCAAGAGTCAAAGATGATAAAATACCTATCCCTTGACAAAGCAGGGCGCAATAGAATATATTATAAATAATTATTTGAATAGTTCTCCTAAAGGGGAGTAGCTTTTACAGCAAAGTCGTCATTTCGGAGGTTGCCAATCTCCCGGCTTTGTTGGCAACGTGTATGTTGTTAGCAAGACCTTTGCCTATTTTGGTAGAGGTCTTTTATTGTTTTTGGGACCTTTACCATGCTGGTAAGGGTCTTTTTATTATTTGGACCTGATAATGGGCGTTATGAACTTTCAATAATATCAATCTAGTAAAGAATGGAGAGGTAAAATTGAAAAAGAAGAAAATTAGTTTCATCGAACTGGTAAAGAGGAATAAGGAAGAATTGATGCGGGACCAGAAAGAACTCGCAAAAATTGAGGCCCGCCTTGAAGCCAAGCATTCCAGGAGAGTCCAGGAGGCCCGCAACGCTTAAAATCAATTGGATGACAGGAGTGTCGTATGTTACTGAGAAAATATCTGTCTCTTTTGGGAATCGGTTCGGCACAGATTGACCTGGTTCTTAATAATGGAACCTACAAGCCTGGTGAAAAAGTCGAAGGTTATTTCCGCATTAAGGGTGGCACAATTGAACAGCAGTTAAAACGGATTGAATGTGATCTGGTGCTGGATAATGAAAGGACAGGAAATGAAGAGGTCATTCATACCTCGACCATCCTGACCTCCACAACCATTGCATCTGACGGTGACAGCTGGTTTCCTTTTGCCTTCAGGCTGCCGGATGACCTGGAGGTTTCTACCGAATCACGGTCTTACGGGTTTAAAACAAGGCTGTTTTTTAAAGAAGGTGTCGAAAGTGTCGACCATGATGAAATCCAGATTGCAAGGTGACCACTCATTAATAATCAAATAAATGCAACTTAGGGAGGAAATAACATTTGGAACTGTCAATTTTAATGGAATATGGATGGGTGCTGCTGCTGCTCATCGCACTTGAAGGATTGCTGGCAGCGGATAACGCGCTGGTACTTGCGATCATGGTGAAGCACCTTCCGGAAGAGGAAAGGAAAAAGGCGCTCTTTTACGGGCTTGCTGGAGCGTTCGTCTTCCGCTTTGCTTCACTATTTGCGATTTCCTTCCTTGTCGATGTGTGGCAAGTGCAGGCAATCGGCGCATTGTATCTGTTGTTCATCGCCATCAACCATATTGTCAGGAAACTTTATTTTAAAAAGTCCGAAGATGGCAAAGAAGCAGCGGTTGAAAAGAAGAAATCCGGCTTCTGGGGCACCGTGTTAAAAGTTGAACTGGCTGACATCGCCTTTGCGGTTGACTCGATCCTGGCTGCAGTTGCCTTGGCGATGACTCTTCCGAACACAAACCTTCCGCAGATCGGCGGCATGGATGGCGGTAAATTCCTCGTGATCTTTGCCGGAGGCTTGATTGGATTGATCATCATGCGTTTCGCTGCGAATCTGTTTGTTAAACTGCTGCACTCACGGCCCGGGCTCGAAATCGCTGCCTTTGCCATTGTTGGCTGGGTGGGCGTCAAGCTTGCGGTCCTGACATTGGGACACCCGGATATCGGGATGCTCTCTTACGAATTCGCCCATTCCACAGAGTGGAAACTGTTTTTCTACACCGTTCTAATTGGAATTGCCGCATCCGGCTGGTTCCTGACGAAAGAAAAGAAAGAACAGGAAGCGGTATAAGGGCAGGGACAGTTTCCTGTCCCCTTTTGCCGTTAGAAGGAGGAAACCTGTTTAATGAAATCATTCAGCTCACTGGCTAAAAGTGTGAAATTTACCCAAATAGGCTCAGAAACCAGGCTGGATGAAAAGGATGCAGACCTGGAGTTTATTGGGAGAGGGAGAAGCGCCTATGTTTTTAAAATCAGAGGCACCAATAAGGTGCTTAAGGTGTTCTTTGCTCCTTTCGAAAAAATAGCAAAAGAAGAAGCAAACATTTATACTATTCTGCAAGGGATTCATTATTATCCAAACATATATGATTATGGCCCTAATTATTTGGTAATTGATTATATTGCAGGCGACACCTTGTTTAATTGTCTGGTGAAGGGGATTTCCGTGACAGAGGCCCAAATCAGCGAAATCGATTATGCTCTTGACATGGCAAGGGCCAGAAACCTCAATCCTTCTGATATCCATTTGAGGAATATCCTGATTACCAAAGAGGGAAGAATTAAGATTATAGATGTTGCCCGTTTTCGCCAGACAAAAAAATGCAACCAATGGGATGATCTTAAATCGGCCTTTTACAGGCTTTATCGAAGAAGGTTTTTCCCAAAGAAGGCTCCAGAATGGGTTTTGAATCTCATCGCATTCCTATATAAAAAAAGGCTTATTCCAGCCTTGCCATAAACAGGCTGGAAAGGTAGAGCCAAATTTATTACTTTCGGAGGTTGATTTTTGTTGGGGACCGAGATATTGGTTCTAATCGTACTAATTATCCTGAATGCCTTTTTTGCGGCATCAGAAATTGCGTTGATCTCATTAAATGACAATAAAGTGAAAATGATGGCAGACAATGGGGATAAAAAGGCTAAAAAACTATATGCCTTACTTTCTGAACCGAGCAGATTTTTGGCGACCATCCAGATTGGAATCACGCTAGCTGGATTCCTCGCGAGTGCATTTGCCGCGGGCAGCTTTGCGGGCGTGCTTGCAGAGGTGCTTGTTGATCTCGGGGTGCCTTTGTCGCCAAGATTGCTTGAGAGCATTTCAGTCGTTGTCATTACCCTGGTGTTATCCTACTTTACCCTTGTGCTTGGTGAACTGGTTCCAAAGCGGCTTGCTCTTCAGAAAGCAGAGGCCATTGCCATGTTCGCGGTCGCACCCTTGACTGTTCTGATGAAAATTTCCGCACCATTCGTCAAGCTTTTGACAATGTCGACTAATGTGGTTGTCCGCTTGTTCGGCGTTGACCCAAATGCAGAGGAAGAAAATGTGACCGAGGAAGAAATCAGGATGATGGTCGATGTCGGAAGGGAAAAAGGAACCATCCAGGATTCGGAAAAACAAATGATCAACAATATTTTTGAATTCGATAATAAAACAGTCTCCGATATCATGACACACAGAACCAATCTAATTGCGATTCCGGTCGACAGCAGCCTGAAAGAAACACTGCAAATCGTGATCGCTGAGAAATATACGAGGTTTCCCGTGTATGAAGAGAATCTCGATAATATCATCGGTCTTCTGCATGTTAAGGATTTACTGCAGTTTATTGAAAGCGACAATCGCGGGTCCTTTAATTTGAGGAATATGCTTCGCGAACCTTATTACGTTCTCGAATCGATGAGGATAGACCAATTGTTCAGGGATATGCAGAAAAACAATATCCAAATGGCGATTGCGATTGATGAATATGGCGGTACAGACGGAATTGTCACCATTGAAGACCTGATTGAAGAGATTGTCGGGAATATCTTTGATGAATATGATGAACCAGAGCTGGAGGTCATCGAAATCGAGCAGATTGACGCCCTCAATTACAGGATGGTGGGGACGCTCAACTTATACGAGGTAGAGGAAGTCCTTAAAGTGGAACTCCCGAATGAGGAATACGATACGCTAAGCGGATTCATCATCGGCCAGCTGGGCTACATCCCGGGACCTGATGAAACCCCCGCGATTGAATACAAGGACATCGTATTCGCCGTCACCAAGATGGATGACAGAAGAATCGACCGTGTGAGTGTAAGTATAAAAGAACCTGTTGCGGAAACGGAATAAATATTTGGGAAAGACAGCTGGGAGTTTTTGCTCAGCTGTCTTTTTGTCGATTTCTTTAGGACAGGAGCGGGAGAAAGAGAGAGGTTCGAGTCCGAATAGAGGCTGCATTCGGACAGGAGAGGGTGTAAGAGAGGAGAACAAGTCCGAATGGAGGTCGTATTCGGACAGGGAGGGTGTAAGAGAGGAGAACGAGTCCGAATAGAAGTCGCATTCGGACAGGAGCGGGAGAAAGAGAGGGTTTCGAGTCCGAATAGAGGTCACATTCGGCCATCTCAACCGATTAGTCCCGTATTCAAGACCGAATGTAAGCACAACAAAGTAGAAGGCCCCCAAGCTATTTGCTCGAGGGACCTTCGTTTATTCCGCAGGTGACAATTCGTCCTCTGTTACCCATTTGTGATTGGTGACGGGTTCGGAACCGTCAGTTGGAGTGAAATCGATCATGTATACGGTTGTTTGTTCTGCTGTATCAATCTCCGCTGTGGCGCCTTTCATTCCCTCCATATGGTCGGCTTCAAGGACGACTTCCTGCCCAGGTTCAAATGGCTGGTCTCCGGCATCCTGAATTTCCTCGTGGACAACCCATTTATGATTTTCGACCCTCTCGCCGCCGTTTGTGGGGTCGTAGGAAACCGAATAAACGGTTGTTGCATAGGCCCCGGCAATAGTGGCTTCCGCACCCTTCATTCCGCTCATATGGCCTTCCTCAATAATGGCTTTGCTTCCTGCCTCATAGGCAGGATTCTGGGCTTCCTGAATTCCTTCGGGAGGTTCACCTGAACCCGAATGGTTCATGTTGGAATGATCGCCGTGGCCTCCATCACTCTCTTTATCAGCTTTTTCTTCGGTGTTTTGTCCGGTTCCCTTGTCAGTATCATTTTCCGGAGCGGCTTCATCTCCCCCTCCACCGCATGCTGCCAGCAGCAGGGCGGTTAAAAAAGTTGCAATCAGTAACATCCATTTCTTTTTCACTTCTAAATTCCTCCTTTTATTATCTTTTCAATAGTTATAACAAGAAAATGTGCAGAGAATATGGAGAATCAGGAAGACTCATACCGTTTCTTCCCTTGCAGCCCGCCATTTAACCCTAAAAATTACCACGATTGGTATGGGTGTCAATCAAGCGGAGGAATGTATAGAATGGAACTTAATCGGAATCCTCTTAAATAAGCACTTTTATGCGGAACGGCAGCAGATAAAAATAAAAAAAGGAGCCGGTAGCATTGTATAAAATTTTTTCGATACTGGGCGTTTTTGTGATTGCTGCTTCATTGTCAGGGTGCGGCATGGGCGGTGAGGAAGCTTTGCCAGACGAAACTTTGACCGAAAATCTGCAAAACGGGGCAGGATCGGAACAAGCCGACGATGGTGAAGATATTGCCTCCAGCAGCTTTTTTAGCGAATATAATGGAAAAATGGACCACATCCATGGTCTCGGGTATGCCGGCAACCAAGATGCCCTCTTTTTTGCAGCACATGACGGACTGAAAGTCTATGAAAACGGGAACTGGTTCCAAACCAAAAGAGAGAATAATGATTATATGGGCTTTTCTGCAACGGATGATGGCTTTTACGCGAGCGGTCATCCCGGTCAGGATTCTATGCTTCCCAATCCTTTGGGGATTATCAAAGGCAGGGACAATGGCGAGACACTGGAAGGAATTGTCCTTGAAGGAGAGACAGATTTTTCTACGATGGCCGCGGGATATCACAATCATGTCCTTTTTGTGCTAAGCCCAGACGATAACTCGTTGATGGCGGCAGAAGGCTTCTATCGAAGTTCGGACGATGGGCAGACATGGGGAAGAGTAAGCGCGGGAAACCTTGAGGATAAGGTGATGAGTCTGGCGGTTCACCCGAAGGATCCTGATTATATTGCAGCTGCGGGCTCAAAAGGGATTTACCTTTCGCAAGATGGAGGAGAAAGCTTTCAGCAGATATTCGAAGAGATGCAGGGAACAGCGGTATATTTTTCAGAGAAGCACCTTTGGTACGGAAGCTTTAATGGAGATGCATTCCTTGTAAAGAGGGCACTGGATGATGGTTCAGAGGAAGAAGTTGAACTGCCGCCACTTGAACAGGACGCGGTCCAATACTTCGCGCAGAACCCTAATAAGGAAAATGAATTAGCCTTTGTAACGTTTAAAGCCAATATCTATAGGAAGGCAGCAGATTCCAACGAATGGATGCAACTGGCAGAAGAAGGATTTTTAAAAAGGAAATAAACCGGTGAAATGAAGGCAGCTGTCGCGACAGCTGCCTTTGCTGTCTGTGAAAAAAGGACTCTTCCAGTTTATGTCGAATAGGGAATTAGGAAGAGGAGGGATGGCCTTGGACGGGAATGATCTATACTCTGTGCTGGTTCTGCTGGAGGACACAAGAGAGAAGCTGAAGCATCTAAAAGAATATTACGACGAAAAAAAGGACCAGGAGCTGGCGAATGCGTATTACTCAGAAATTGACCTTCATACAGACCCGGCAGGTTTATTCAGGAATCTGAATAAACTGCTTGCGGATACACATGTTAACCAGCTTCCGTATAATGCTGCGACAAGAAATAGTCTGTATTCAATTGTTGACCTGAGGGAGGATGGGAACCTGAAGAGCATCTACTCCGGCAAAGTCCGGGACCCGGCACAGGTGATTAAGGAGGATTATGAAGCAGAAGCGAACAGAAGGAATATGATTTCCATGCTTGACGATGAAAGCTTTGATACCCTCGATTTCATGTACAACTGCGAGCATGTGGTGCCCCAGTCCTGGTTTCACAAGAAAAATCCGATGCGGGGCGATTTGCATCATCTGTTTACATGTGAGAAAGACTGCAATTCTTTAAGGTCGAATCATCCTTATTTTGATTTTGATGATTATACTCCAGTGATGGAGGCAAATGTCATCAAAAGTCAATGCGGTAAATATGAGGAAGGCAGGTTTGAGCCGGAGAGCGGCAAAGGCGAGGCAGCGAGGGCAACCCTGTATTTCCTGCTTCGTTACCCGAAAGAAATTTCCCACTACAGTAGCGGGGGAATTGATATTATGCTCCACTGGCACACGGAGCACCCTGTTACGAACTTTGAAAAGCGCCGCAACATGGAAATTCATCAGATCCAGCAAAACAGAAATCCGCTGATTGATTTCCCGGAATTAGCAGGGAAAATAGATTTTTCACTTAGCATTGAGGAGAATGGCGAATGATTGAAACATTTATCGTACCGTTATTCAATAAGGAAAGACAAATACGAGTCTATCTCCCAAAGAGTTATTCATCGACAGCCATGCGCTATCCTGTTTTATATATGCATGACGGGCAAAACGTATTTAACAATCATGACGCGATTGGCGGGGTATCCCTGGACCTCCATGATTACCTTGACGAGCATGCTGTTGATCTTATCGTGGTCGCCATTGACCAGAATCCTGAAGGCGAAGAACGGATCCATGAATATTGCCCCTGGACAAATGGAGAGTTCTCTGTAAAATTGCTAGGTTATCAAAGCTCTGCTGGAGGGAAAGGTAAAGCATACATTGATTTCGTTGTTCAGCAGTTAAAGCCGCTGATCGACCGGAACTATCGGAGTAAGGCTGATGCCTCCTATATGGCGGGAATATCGCTGGGCGGCCTGATTTCAGTCTATGCCGCATGCATGTACCCACAAGTTTTTAAAAGGGTCGCCGGGATTTCTTCGGGGTTTTATCGGAATCAGGAGGAGATTGAAAAGCTTGCCGTTCAAGCAGACTTATCGCTGCTTGAACGGGTTTACCTCGACTGCGGCACGAACGAGGGAAGGCATGATGAAGAGATAAGCAAGTTGGCTCTTGAAAGCAACAGGAGGGTGTATGACATCTTAAAGGGTAAGGTAGAAGATACCCGCTTTCAAGTCATCGACAATGGGGAACATCATTATGAAGCTTTTAAAAAACGAATTCCCGAAGTATTGGTTAGTCTGATTGGAGCCCGTGGAAAGGCGAGTGCAGTTTCCACGGTCACCAATAGGGCAGATTAGAGCCTGTGGAAAGTCGAGTGCAGTGCCCATGGTAGCCAATAGGCCAGATTGAAGCCCGTGGAAAGTCGAGTGCAGTGCCCATGGTAGCCAATAGGCTGGATTGAAGCCTGTGGAAAGTCGAGTGCAGTGCCCATGGTAGCCAATAGGCTGGATTGAAGCCTGTGGAAAGGCGGAGTGCAGTGCCCATGGTAGCCAATAGGCCAGATTGAAGCCCGTGGAAAGTCGAGTGCAGTCCCCACGGTACCCAATAGGCCGAATTGATGCCTATGAAAAGGGAAAATGCAGTTTTAAAGGGTTCAATAAGCCACAGAATTCCTGGGAATGGAGGGAGTATCATGATTTTTCTGAGAAATACACCTAATTTCACTGGAGCTGCTGTTCATGGTGACAGGTTGGATTTTGAGGCGCTTCAAGCAGCGCTTGAGCGCATTACTGGGGAGAGATGTGAATGGCCCGCCTATGAAGGGGCGCGTTTGCGTGTGCTTGGAGTCTGCGAGGAGCTGGGTGAGGCGCTCAAGGGAAATCGCGGGAGAGTTCTTATTCCAAATGAAGAACAGACATCGCATCATGATAAAAATCTTTACCTGGCCTTTAATATTTTTTGGCCGGAGCTGATTTTTGTTACGATGGCCCTGAATGAGTTCGTCGATCTCTATATATCAAAGGAAGCAGAGAATAGCTATAGAGCCGGAGAAGATTACCGTACGGTCTGGGACTCTTCAGTTGCTCAAGTGAGAAGCTTCCAGAGTGCGATAGCCGAGGCCTTTCAACAGGTGATCCCTGCGAGTTCGGTCACAGGAATCATGCAGCAGCTTAATAGTGATTATTTCGATATCAGCCATTATGCTGTGCAGTACCTGGATGATCTTAATTTTAACTATCTTGAGATGGACAAAGAGATGCGGCGGGAAAAGCTTATTACCATCGCCAAACAGATTGCCCAGCAGGGAAGTGATTACCAGAAAGTGAAACAGGACGTCCAGGAGGCTGCCTTGAAAAACAACGGCAAAATGACGGAAGTAGCTCCATTTGTGCAGTATCCCGCGCATATAGAGTGGTAGTGCAGATGTCCTTATAACGGTTTCAGGTTATAGGCTTCAAGAGCCTGGTTAACAGCATCAAGGTCATGGATGTTTTTCTCCAAGCAAAATGAGATTACGAGGTCAGCGGTGTCGCTGGCGGATAGTGAGTAGCCGGCGGAGCTTAACAGCTCGCCGGTTTCTTCACGGTCCAATTCCAGCGCGAAACAGAGGGCGAGGACAGTGTTTTTTCCTGGCCGGTATCCGGGACTGGAGCGTATTTTTGAAAAATGTTTCCGATCGATTCCTGCTTTTTTGTAAACGTCGGCATCACGGAGGCCTTTTTGGTCAATAAGGCTGAACAGCATTTCTTTGAGGGATGGCTGGCGGTGATCCTCAATAAAGGTTTCCAGCTCACTATGCTGGAGGTCTTGCAAGATTGGGGCTTCGGCTTCATTTAGATCAGCAGATTTAGGGATAATCCCATACCCCAGGTGAAACTCAATATATTCATCCAGCTCCCGCAACGTTTCCAAATCAAGCATGGCTGTACCCCTCCGAAATGTCGCTTCCAAGGCGACCGAATTATGGATAATACCATGTATCATTATAGCATGAGGAGAAGAGGGAGGAATGGCAATGAACATAAATTTGACCGAGATTGTCTTTTTGCTTGACCGGAGCGGGTCGATGGCAGGATTGGAGAAGGATACGATTGGCGGCTTCAATGCTTTTATCCAAAAACAATGCCAGCTTGAGGGCGAAACGAGGGTGACAGCCGTGCTGTTTGACGATCAGTACGAAGTGTTATGGGATGGTGTGGAGGCACCTGCTGCCAGGCTTAGTGACCAGTATTATGTCAGGGGCTGTACGGCGTTACTTGATGCAGCAGGAAAGACGATAGTGGATGTCGGACACAGGCTGTCCCGGACGAGTGAGGAAAACAGGCCAGGAAAAGTCATCTTTGTGATAACAACGGATGGTGAGGAAAATGCGAGCACGGAATTCACATATGATAAAGTGAAGCAGCTCATCCAACATCAGCAAGAAAAATACAATTGGGAATTTATTTTCATGGGCGCCAATATTGATGCTGTGGCTGAAGCAGGCAGCCTCGGAATTGAAAACAGCCGTGCCTATCAGTTCATGGGAACCGAAAAGGGCATAGAAAGTATGTACGATACTGTGTTTGAGACTGTCGCAGAAATCAGGAGGAAATAAAGAAAAAAATGGCTCATAATGGGCCATTTTTGTTTGTCCAACTTTTTAATAAGCTGGAGGATTATTGGGGTTGTTCTCGTTAGTGGTTGGCACGGAAAAGGCGTCTTTAGCTTCCGATACCTTTGACACCGCATCCGCGGCTTTCTCCTTTGCTTCCTTCGCCACATTCACAAAATTGGAGATGGTCGCCAGGTTTTCGGAAATCGAATTAGAATTTCTCATTTCCGTTAGCTCTTTGCTAATCATCTCATAGATGTCCAATGCTTCGTTCATGGCTTCCTGAAGAGTGGAAGATGCTGTTCGAAACTGGTCCATCAGCTCGTTTACTGTTTCCTTAGGGTTTTCTTTCAGCTGGGTTATCATATCAGCGGAAGTTTCCTTCAGGCCGACAGCGTTGTCCACTACCTTCGCGCGGGTGTTTGTGTCCCTTAGCGCAAGAGCGCCGCCAATGATCCCGCCGATTAGGATTCCCGGGATAATCCAGTTTCTTCCTTCGGTCCCTGTAGAGGTGCTGGCAGGAGGATTGCTGGTAAAAACTTCAGCACTTGATGCGGCTGATTTGGTTCCTTCTGCTGTCTCATCCTCAAGGAACGCTGTCTCCGGATTGACAAGGGCATCCGGGTTGCCATAAACAATTTCTCCTGTAACAGAATTTTCGGTGACAGGCGTTCCCCCCTGTTTATTTAGTGAGGGTTCGGAATTGTCATTATTATTTATAAACTGGTTATCTTGTGCCATGGAAATAACCTCCTAGAGTGAATTAAGTATGGAAACTTATTCCCCATATCAAGCAAATATAAACTCGTGATGCAGTCAGTGAATTTCACCTTTTTCATTAACTAGGGAGCTTCTTTATGGAAGGCCCCTTTTTTTCTTTAAAAGTTATTGACGTACATATCGCCCGGAGGTATAATTTTCTTCTTTGAAGAAATTGTAAGTTATATATACATTGAAGAAAGAGGTGCTGTTATATGTCGGCAGAGCAAAAAAAGAAGCTCGGCATTTTGATGGTGAATATGTTTATTGCAATAGGGAGCTTTGGCATCATCATCCCCATTCTGCCGGCCTATTTGGCCTCCATTGATCAAGGGGGAATGGCTGCAGGGTTAATGATTGCCATCTTTGCCGGGGCCCAGCTATTCCTTTCGCCGGTCGCAGGGAAGTGGGCTGACCAGTACGGCCGCAGAAAAATGATTATTTACGGGCTAAGCGGCCTGACACTTTCCATGTTCATTTTTTACGCGTTTGATTCGATTTGGATGCTTTACTTTTCCCKGGTGATTGGCGGGCTTGGTGCTGCGCTGCTGATCCCGGCGATTTTCGCCTATGTGGCCGATATAACGACCATGGAACAGCGTGCGAAAGGAAACAGTCTTGTATCTGCATCAATGTCACTTGGGATTGTCGTTGGTCCTGGTATCGGCGGTTTTTTGGCTGACTTGGGACTGAAGATGCCTTTTTTGATATCTGCGCTCGTCTCACTCGTGGCGGTTGTATTCTCGCTGATTGTTCTCAAGGAAAGCCAGATGGAAAGGCCCGTGGGCAACATGATGCAGGATCAGGAATCGGTCTTGCAGAAAATGGCGCGCTCCGTGAAAATGGCGTATTTTATTCCCCTGGTCATTACACTGGTGATGAGCTTTGGGCTAATGGCCTATGAGTCGGTCATCGGTCTGTTCGTTGACAACCAGTTTGGCGCAACGCCAAAGGATATTGCCATGATGGTCACGTCTACAGGGCTGATCAGCGTCATCGTCCAGCTGTTTGTGGTGGACCGGATTGTTTCCCGTTTTGGCGAAGCCTCGGTGCTCGTCATCTTCCTGGGAGTCGCCGCTGGCGGGKTTTTACTGTCGCTGTTCGCTTCGACGTATGTGTTTTTCTTTGGCATTACGCTGCTGATTTTCCTGGCGACGTCGATTCTGCGTCCTGTGCTTAATACATTGATATCCAAACTGGCAGGCAATGAACAAGGCTTTGCGATGGGAATGAATAACATGTACATGAGCATCGGAAATGTTCTTGGGCCTACACTGGGCGGAATTTTGTTTGATGTCAATATTTTGTATCCATTTGGACTTGGATTGATCATGCTTGTCCTGACCTTGGCCACCACGATGCTGTGGCAGAAGAATGCTATGAACAAAAGACTTGCCGTAAAACCGAATAATTAATTATGAAAAAGGCCAACTCTTCGCGAGTTTGGCCTTTTTTGCAGCATTTGAGCCAATGATTATGTCCTTTTTGACCCACTAACAAACATAGGATTAAAAAGTGGATGCAAAGGGAAAATACTTATTGTCGTTTCAACGAAAAGAAGATTGGTAGATTGGAAGTGAATAGAATGAAGGCAGAGTTGATTTTTGACAGCCAGCTGACACTGGGAGAGGGCCCGGTCTGGAATGTGGATCAGGAAACTCTCCATTGTGTCGATATTAAGGAAAAGCGATTGTATACATTTAATCCTAAGGAAGGGACCCATAATTTCATCCAGCTGGATGATTATGTCGGTGCCGTGGCTCTTAGGGAAAAGGAAGGCTGGGTTGCCGCGCTCAAGGATGGCTTTTATTTTATTGACAAGCAGGCGGAGACGATAGAGAAAATCGCCGCTCCTGATAATGAGCCAACTGACAACCGCTTTAATGACGGAAAATGCGACCCGGCAGGAAGGTTTTTAGCCGGAACGCTCTCCCTTGCGGATAAGGAGCAGGCTGCGTCGTTTTACTCCCTGGATCCAAACGGAAGTGTAGAACGCTTATTGGAGAACGTGACATTATCAAATGGACTGGCCTGGAATGCCGATGGAAACATTCTCTATTACATCGATACTCCTACCCAAAAGGTGGACGCGTTTGATTATGACCTGGAAACAGGACATCTCAGCAATCGCCGCACCGTGATCGAGATTTCTGGGGAGGAAGGAAGCCCGGATGGCATGACCATCGACGGAGAAGGCAAGCTATGGATTGCGCATTATGGGGGCTGGCAGGTCACAAGGTGGGACCCGGATACAGGAAAGAAGCTTGACAGCATTGAGCTGCCCGCAGCCAATGTCACATGCTGCACCTTCGGAGGGCCGGATATGGATGAGTTGTACATCACAACCGGGAGGGATGGCCTGTCTGACGCTGATTTGGCGGATCAGCCATCAGCAGGAGGAATCTTCCGGGTGAAACTGGATGTCAAAGGCTTTCCGCCATATAGGTATAAAGGATAAATGACAAAAAAGGCGTGTATTCACACGCCTTTATTTCGGGCTCTATTCCTTGCTGTCGATACGCCTTACCAGACCAATGGCTGCCCGGATGATCAAGGATTTCAAGGTCAGGGTGACAAAGGAGTAATACCATTTCCAACCTGGTTTCCAGGTGATCAAACGGGTATATTTTACTGCCAGAAATTCAAAACTGGATAAGGGTATTAATAAAAGAACCAGTTTTATGACAATTTTGGCAGGGCGGTCTTTTGCTGTAAACTGGTTAAACAGGACGGTGAAGGTCGGGGAGATTAAATAATCAAACAATACATGTGTTTTAAAAACCTTTGGCAGCAGCCGTACGTTGTAGGAAACAAAGTTATGGGCCACAATGAAACGGTCCGCGAGTCCATTGGTGAAGGCGTCAAATAAGAACACCAGCAGCCAATCCTTGAGCGGCGGCTTCCTTAACAGGATTGGAAAGATGGCCAACAGGTTAAGGATAAGAAAGGTATGCAAGAAATTTTTATCTGCTTTCCTCACTCTCATCGTGTGGACCTCCTAATCCGGAAACTTTTTCTTATTGTTTCCAGCAAGCTTAAAAACTTGCGGGTAAATTCCGGGCTAATCCTTTCTTTTTCATAGGTGGCGATAGGATATAATGAAGGCATTCAAGCATAGGGGAAAAAGGTGAAAGCAAGCATGAATACAACGATCAAGGATATTGCCAAGCTCGCAGGGGTGGCGAAAAGTACCGTTTCCAGATACCTGAATGGCGGACAGGTTAGTGAAAAAACAAAAGAGAGAATCCGCAGGGTGATTGAAGAAACCAAATACGAGCCAAATACTTTTGCGCAAAGCCTTAAGGCCAGGAAGACCAATTTCATTGGGGTAATAGCGCCAACGCTTGATTCGTTTGTGACATCGACAGTGCTGATGGCCATTGACGAAGAACTGAGAAAGCGTGATTATACAACGCTAATTATCAGCATGTTGAACGGGAAATTGAGAGCCTGGTTTCTTTGTCGCGGCAAAAGGTGGATGGCATCATCCTGATTGCCACCGGTGTCACCGAAAGGCATATGGAAACCATCAACTCCATCCAGATTCCTGTGCTGGTTGTCGCCCAGGAAGCAGAAGGCTATACATGCATCATCAATGATGACTATCAGGCTGGGTATGAGATGGGCACGTACATTGCCGAAAAAGGGCATAAATCGGTCGCCTATATTGGAGTGGCAGAAAGTGATATCGCCGTAGGACAAAGGCGAAAACAGGGAATTATCGATGGGCTGTCACAGACAGGGGTATCGGATGTCAGGACATTTGTTTCCTTGTTTAACTTTGAAGATGCATCAGGGGTCACAAAAGAAATTCTGGAAGAATTCTCCCCGACGGCCATTATTTGTGCAACTGACAATATTGCCTTCGGAGCGCTTAAGGCTATTTTAAGAGCCGGTAAAAAGGTTCCCGATGACATTTCGCTGACAGGATTCGGCGGGTACACAATCTCGGAAGTGATTCACCCTAGCCTGACGACAATCCGTTTCAATAATGAAGGAACAGGCCTCATGGCAGCCAATACCATCATAAAAATGACCAATGGCAAAGAAACGCCGCTGCTCCAGGTATCCGGATTCGAATTCATCGAGGGCGGAAGCGTGAAGGAGCTGAAGTCGTGACAGCGCATTCAAAAAGGTATTGCCAGAATAGAAAAGATGTATTAGAATGAATTTGTGGAACCGGTTCCCGTCGCGAGAGTTGCCTTACGAGCAGGGATGGGCAATTTTTTGCTTGTTGGTGGAACCGGTTCCTGGTCGGATTAAGGAAAATGAAAATGGGAATGCATTTTTTTACCGGTTGGTGGAACCGGTTTCCGTGGAGGAAATGGAGGATCACTGACACAGGGTTCAACTTCATCATGCCGCTTATGTCGGTTGCCTTGATGGACCAGGGTGGAGAGGTACTCGGCTACACGCTTGCACCTTGGAAAAACAAGAAAGCAAGGCAGGTTGGTGTATCAGCGTTTGGATCTACTTTGTTTGGAATTTCGGAGCCTGCCTTGTTTGGGGTAAACGTAAAATATAAATTCCCGCTTGTGATGGGCTGCATCGGCGGTGCGGCAGGTGCAGCCTATGTGTACCTCACCGGAATCAAGGCACTGGGCTTTGGCGCAACCGCGGTTCCGGGCTTTGCGATCGTAGCTGCCCAGGGCGGAGGCCACGTGAACTATGTGATGGCCAACGTATTGCACTTGCTGTAGGGGCAGTTTTGACGGCGGTTTATTTTAAAAATGAAAAAGCCAAGCCTTGATTAATATTTGCGAAAACGGGTTTTGGCAAATAAAATAACGATATTGAAAAATAAACCAATGGAAATTGAAAATAAAACATAAGCTGCGGCAAATAAAATATTGAAATCGGAAAATAAAACGGTGAACTTGGCAAATAAAGCCGAAGTTGCAATGAAGTCGGCAAATAAAAGACCGGGATTGGAAAATAAAATGATGAAGTCGGCAAATAAAAGGCCGTGATTGGAAAATAAAATGATGAAGTCGGCAAATAAAACGATAAGATTGACAAATAAAGACGGAAATCGGGCTATTAACGTGTGATTCAGGGAACAAACAATGAGAGGAAGAAATTCCTCTCATTCTAATTTACCCGGGGAGGAGTTTAAGAATGACGAGATACAAAGAACCCAAATACAGAACAATTTTTGAAGCAAAAGAAAACGAACTGGAGAATTTAAAAGAAAAATCGGCGAATTCTCCGTGGAAACCGACCTATCATATCCATCCCCAATATGGGCTTATCAATGACCCAAATGGCCTTGCCTACTTCAATGGAGAGTACCACGTCTTCTACCAGTGGTACCCGTTTGACGCTACTCATGGAATGAAGCACTGGGCTCATGCGAAGTCGGATAATCTTGTCAATTGGGAGCGGCTTCCTGTAGCCCTTGTTCCTGTTGAGGATTATGAGTCCCATGGCGCCTATTCGGGCGCATCCCTTGAAGTTGATGGCAAGCTTTATATGTACTATACCGGTAATATTAAATACAGTGCCGAAGAGAGGTCTGCCAACCAGTGCCTGGCCATCATGGACACTGACGGAAACATAACCAAATATGAAAACAACCCGCTGATTGAAGGCGTTCCGGAAGGATACACCGGACATGTGCGCGACCCCAAAGTGTTTGAGAAGGACGGCCGTTACTACATGCTGCTTGGCGCGCAGAGAACCGACCTTACTGGCGCCATCATCGTTTACGAATCCGAAAATGCGATTGATTGGTCTTTTAAGGGAGAACTGAACATGAACCTTGAATTTCCGGAATCTGTGTATATGCTGGAATGCCCGGATTATTTCGAGCTGGACGGAAAGGATGTGCTTGTCTTTTCACCGCAAGGCTTGCAGCCTGAGGGCCATTTTTACAATAATGTATATAATGTGATCTATGTTCTTGGAAAACTCGATGTGGAGAGTCTGGATTTTAAGGTGGAAAGCTACGAAGAGATTGATAACGGCTTTGACTTTTATGCACCCCAGACCTTCGCCGGTAAAAACGGGGAGCGGCAGCTGTTTGCCTGGGCGGGTAGCGGTGAGGTGGAGTATCCTTCCGATAAGGAAGATTGGGCACATTGCCTTTCGATTCCGCGCCAGCTTGGGATTTCTGGGGGCAAGCTGGTCCAGAAGCCTGCGGAAGAGCTGAAGCTGCTTAGGATAGATTCGGAATCTGGTGAGTTGGTACTTAACGCTGGGAGCAAGGAAGTAGGAAACTCAGCAAATCAATATGAGCTGGAGATGTTTTTGGACGGAGAAGAAGCCGGCCGTTTTGGCTTGGAGTTGTTTGCCTCTGAAACCGAAGGGCTTTTGATTGAATTTGACTCCAAACAGCAAACCGTAAGTGTGAATCGTGAAAAATTTGAAGCTGCGTTTGGCGGGGAATATGGATTTGTGCGAACTGCATCACTCAATGGCGGCACTGTAAAAGTACAGGTGTTTGTCGACCGCAGCATTGCCGAAATTTTCATTAACGATGGCGAAGCCGTGTTCACAGCGCGTGTGTTCCCAAAAGAAGGCTCAACGGGAATCAGGCTATTCAGCGACGGACACCTTAGCTGCCGGTATAATAAATACAAGCTTGCGCAAGGAATTTCAATTTAAGGGTGAGAATATGACGAAACTTTATTCGATTGGCGAAGTATTAATTGATTTTATCCCTCAGCAGAAGAATGTTCCGCTGAAGGATGTCGTATCCTTTGAGCGGGCACCGGGGGGCGCGCCGGCCAATGTAGCGGCCGCTGTTGCCAAATACGGTCATGAGGCGTCCATGCTGACCAAGCTTGGTGAAGATGCCTTTGCTGATTTCCTGATTGAAAAGCTGGAAGAAGCAGGTGTCCAGACTGACAAGATTTTGCGCACAAGTGAAGCCAATACGGCGCTGGCATTTGTTTCGCTAAAAGAAAACGGTGAACGCGATTTCTCCTTTTACCGGAAACCATCAGCCGACCTGCTGTTTACGGAGGAAGAGGTTGAGGCTGGCTGGTTTGGAGCGGGGGATGTTCTTCATTTCTGCTCGGTGGACCTTGTGGAAAGCCCGATGAAAGGGGCTCATAAGAAAGCAATCCGGCTGATGAAAGAAAAGGGCGGACTGATTTCCTTTGACCCGAACGTAAGGCTGCCGCTTTGGGAAAGTCCTGAAGCCTGCCGGAAAGCGATTCTGGAATTCCTTCCGCTCGCGCATCTTGTGAAAATTTCCGATGAAGAGCTGGAATTTATCACAGGGATCTCAGACGTGGAAGCGGCGATCCAGTCGCTATTCAAGGGCGATGTCCAGGCTGTTGTCTACACGAAGGGAGCAGCTGGTGCCGACCTTTATGTAAAAGATGCGAAATGGGAATCATCCGGCTACAAAGTCGATGTCCAAGATACAACCGGGGCGGGAGACGCTTTTATCGGCGGGTTTTTGTTCAAGCTGCTCGAAGCGGGAGCAACGCCTGGGAACCTGGTGGAGGTTCTTGGTGAGCGGCATGCCGAAATCCTTAAATTTTCCAATGCCAGCGGCGCCCTGACCGCTGCCGGAAAAGGAGCGATATCTGCGCTTCCTGACAAGGAACAGGTTATGAGTCTGATTGCAGCACAAAGATAGGTCCTCTTTTATGAGGGCTTTTTCTTTTGGAGGCTGTTTTGCTGTGTTTGGGATGCGGTTTGGGCGCTATTGTCGTAATAGGGGGAGAATTTGTCGTGAAGTGCCTTTGATTCGTCGTAAGTTCCGTCCTAAACGTCGTAAATGCTTCCGGTTTGTCGTGAAGCTCTCCTTCTGTGTCGTAAGTCATTTTTATGTGACAAAATTACAACTTGCCATAGGAGCTTTAAGAGGGGAGATAGAACATAAAAAGAGGCGGGAAACAATACAGGAGGTCTATATGGAGAGAGAAGGGTATGTTTCATTATGGGTCGGGGAGTTTGATTCCCGGGAGAAGCTTGATGATTACCTCGAAATTAAGTTCACGGAAGATGGCGACGCGCTTTTGTCGAGCTTTGAAAAGGCTTTTTCAATTGAATATTATGATATCGACTTTAGGGAAGCGGTGCTTTTCAAGCAGCCGCCCGCAGCGTTTCAGGAAATACTAAAAGGATTTTCATATGACGAAATCATTTTCCCGAGATTTGCTGGCCAGTATGCCAAAGGCCTGCCGCACTCTTATAATGCGGTTGTCCTGCTATACAACTTTGAATACGATGGAGGTTCAGCACCGGCAAAAGGTGGCGCTAACCAGCTTGGCTACATCGGGGCAGTCTTCTATAGATAAGCAAAAAGGCTCTTGTTACTGAGCATTTAGATTCATTTTTGGAAGAGATTTGCTTTTATGATTTCGTTCTGTTACTATTAAGGAGAATTATTTTTGTCGTACGGCAGGTTCCAAAATTTTTGACCTGAAGACGTAAGCAAGGATAGTAACAAAATGTGTGCAGGCGCACACGAGGAGGACAATAGTAATGGAAAAAGGTAAAGTGAAATGGTTTAATGCAGAAAAAGGTTTCGGATTCATCGAGCGCGAAGGTGGAGACGATGTATTCGTTCACTTCTCAGCTATCCAAAGCGAAGGCTTCAAGTCTTTAGACGAAGGTCAAGAAGTAACTTTTGACGTTGAGCAAGGCCAGCGTGGACCACAAGCTTCCAACGTTCGCAAAGCTTAATTAAACCTAACAGCAGAAAGGCTCTCTTATTGAGGGCCTTTTTTTATTTGTGAAGTTTTAAAGTTCTATTCTTGCGGATAAATTGATCGCACCTGCTTGAGGTGAACGGTGATGACCAAACAAAACAGTAATAGAGCTTTCAAATGGCGGAATGATGGGGGCAAATTTTTGCGGAAAAAGGACATTTCGAGGAAATGGGCGAGGTTTTATATCCAAAAATAAGCCTTCTTGTTCGATTTGAGTCATACATATACCCAAAAGAAGGTATTCTCCTTGATATTTTGGGTTGGTATACCCACCATGGGTATTAGATAATGCCAGTACTAGTATTAAAAATATATTTAATGCTGGTGAGAGTTAATATAATGCTGGTTAGACGGGATTTAATGCTGGTAAATGTAGAGATAATGCGAGTACTAGGTTTATAACAGCGAAATTAATACAAGTACTAGCATTAAATTGACCAACTCTTGCCGTTTAAACCGAGTACTAGCATAAAAATCGAATTGACACTTGCCAATCACGTATAAAATGGTGCCTGACCCTCAACACAGTACAGTGTTAACGAACTAAATGGTGCCTAATTAAATGGTGCCTGACCCTCAATACAGTACAGTGTTAATGAACTAAATGGTGCCTGACCCCCAAAAGTGCAAAAAACCCCGCTCTGTAAAATAGAGCGGGGTTTCGGCAACAAATAAAGAAAATGGTAGACTTAGTATAACATACCGTTCTCTATATCCCCTAATTTTTTTAAAAATTCTTTTTAAAAAAGTTTTTTTGCCTTATTCAACTTCCTTCCTGCGAACAGTCCTAAATAACAAAAGCTTGGAAATGTCCTCTGTTCTCGGCAGGATTTTGCGGTAAATGCCATGAGTTGAGGTTGATGTTTACTCGTTTTTATATAATATGAAATATATAAGTTAATATAATTCATAATTTTCGCCGCCTGGATTGGCTGCCGACAAGGAGGATAAACATGGCCGTTTTACAAGCATCCGGAATTACAAAGAAATTTGGGAAGTTTACCGCCCTGGACGGGGTCAATATTGAGGTGAAGGAAGGAGAAGTATATGGGTTCATCGGCCCCAATGGAGCTGGGAAATCAACCACCATCAGGGTGCTGCTTGGGATTTTGAAGGCGACTGCGGGAGAAGTGAAGATTTTTGGGATGGACGCCTGGAAGGACGCCGTCGAGATTCATAAGCGGGTTGCATATGTTCCGGGGGACGTGAATCTTTGGCCCAATTTGACAGGCGGCGAGGTGATTGATTTATTCGCGAAATTGCATGGGAACAGCAAAAAAAGCCGCCGCGAAGAACTGATCAGGAAGTTTGACTTTGATCCCACGAAAAAGTGCCGATCTTATTCGAAGGGCAACAGGCAAAAAGTAGCTCTTGTGGCGGCCTTCTCCTCGGATGCGGAACTATTCATCCTGGATGAACCGACATCAGGTCTGGATCCGCTGATGGAAAGGGTGTTCCAGGAATGTGTGATGGAAGCAAAGCGTCAGGGAAAAAGCATCCTTCTTTCAAGCCATATTTTATCCGAGGTCGAACGGTTATGTGACACAGTTGGCATCATCCGTGAAGGGAAAATCATTGAAACTGGCACGTTGGCAGAGCTGCGCCATTTAACCAGAACAAGCCTGCTGGTCCAGACGAAACAGCACATTAGCCAGTTGGAGCAGATTCAGGGTGTCCATGACGTCGAAACTCTCCAGGAGGGAGTCTCCTTGCAGGTGGATACCGAGAAACTGGGAGATGTCATCACATATATAAGCCAGTTTGATATCGTTAAGCTGGAGAGCGCTCCTCCAAAGCTGGAAGATTTATTTATGCGCCATTACGAAACCTCGGAAAGGGGAGGAGGGGGTGGCCGATGATGTTCACTGGAACGTGGAGGCTCCTCGCCCTGATCGTCAGGCGGGATCGAATCCGGATCCCCATCTGGCTTTTCGCCTTGACGCTGATGACGATTGTAACAGCCCCCTCATTCGAAGGCTTATATAAAACCCAGCAAGAGAGGCAGATTATGGCGGAAACAATGAAGAATCCGGCCATGACCGCCATGGTGGGGCGGGGGTATGGATTGGATCATTATACAACCGGGGCGATGATGGCTCACCAGATGCTGCTGTTTACAGCGATAGCCGTCGCCATCATGAGCATTTTGCTGGTTGCACGCCATACCCGGGCCGACGAAGAAGCAGGAATGATTGAAATGATCCGCTCCCTGCCAGCGGGCCGGCTGTCCAATTTGAGTTCGACGCTTGTAGTGATGATCGCCGTAAACCTGGTATTGGCCGCTGCGACGGGATTGGGGCTGGCAGCCCTAAGAATCGGAAGCATGGATATGGAGGGCTCGCTTTTATACGGAGCAGCCCTGGCAGCTGCCGGGATTTTTTTCACCGCTGTCACCGCCTTGTTTGCCCAGCTGTCTGAGAACTCCCGAGGCACAATTGGCCTTTCTTTTGCCGTCCTGGGAATCTCCTATCTTCTCCGTGCCATTGGCGATGTCAGCAGCGGAACGCTTTCCTGGTTTTCGCCGCTTGGCTGGGTGCTTGGTGCGGAGGTGTATGTGAATAACTACTGGTGGCCAGTGGTACTCACCATTGCGGCAGCCCTCGCCATTATGGCCCTTGCCTTATATTTGAACTCGATCCGCGACGTTGGTTCAGGGTTCCTGCCGTCAAAACGGGGCAGGAGCCATGCGTCCGCTTTCCTTCAGGGCCCGATTGGACTCGGACTGCGGCTCCAGCGCACAGCAATTGTCTCGTGGGCCATCGGCGTGCTGCTGCTCGGGATTTCCTACGGTTCGGTCCTGGGGGATCTGGAGGAGTTCATTGGCGGCAATGAAATGCTTGCTGAAATGGTTTCGCCTGCAGAAGGGGATACATTAACGGAACAATTTATGACGATGCTGATGTCGGTCATTTCCATGATTTGTACGATCCCGCCGCTGATGATGGCCTTAAAGCTAAGGAGCGAGGAAAAAAAGAACCGGACCGAGCACCTCTTGGTCCGCGCTGTATCGCGCACCAGGCTGATGGGCAGCTATTTGGCCATCGCGCTAGGCGTCGGGATTTCCATGCAAGTCCTGGCTGTGTTTGGATTATGGGCTGCTGGGTCTGCAGTAATGGAGGAGGCCATTTCATTTACCACCATGCTTGAAGCTGCCCTGGCTTATCTTCCGGCAATGTGGGTGATGACCGGGGTAGCGCTTCTGCTCATTGGAATCCTCCCGCAAATGACCAGTTTGACCTGGCTGTATTTGGGATACTCCTTCATCGTTGTCTATATGGGCGAACTGCTTCAATTCCCGGAATGGATGGGGAAGCTTTCTCCATTCGGGCACATCCCGCAGCTTCCTGTCGAGGAATTCGACACTGCAAAGGTTTTCTTGCTAGTGCTTTTAGCTGCAGGATTGATGCTGGCGGGATTCATAGGCTACAATAAACGCGATTTACAAGGATAGAACAATAGATTTGGAGAGAAGCAGGCTTGAGGAAGGCCTGCTTTCATCATGTGTCAAAGAGTGGAATAGTTAAAATTTTAAAAAATGATTGAAATTTTATAATTATTGTTTATAATGAGATTTAGTTTTAAAAAATGAGCATGTTGTTTACTAGACAAATACATATGGATTCCTTATCAAGAGAGGCAGAGGGACTGGCCCGATGACGCCCGGCAACCGCTATTCATTAGTATGGTGCCAAATCCTGCAGGACTGTAGAGGTTCTGGAAGATGAGGAAGAGCGGATACAGATGAACCTCTTCCTTATGCGGAAGAGGTTTTTTTTATGAGGAGGGGAGGCCGAAACACGAACGTTAGATAAAAATATTGATAAAATATTCATGTTTTACTTGATTTATACCTTGGTTATCTAGTAAATTAGCATTAGATAAAATAAAACACGAACTAAAGGAGACGACTTATGAAAAAGCTGCTGGTTTTGTTGGTACTTGTATTATTCGCACTGGTTGGCTGCTCGGGGGATAAAGCCGAGGAAGCAGCTGCCAAAGGATCCTCAGATAAAAAGCAAAGGATCGCTCTGGTCCTGCCGGAAAAGATCGGGGTAAACCCGTTCTTCCAGCAAATGGATGAGGGCGCAAAAAAAGCCGCAGAGGAATTTGGCGTTGACGTGAAAACGATTGAATCAAACGACCATTCAGCGATCGAAGAAAATCTTCGCGTTGCGGTCGCCGAGAACTACGATCTGATCATTACTTCTTCTTTTGAATCAGAGGACGCGCTAAAGAAGGTGGCGGCTGAAAATCCGGACCGCCAGTTCGCCATCATCGATACCGTGGTGGATCTTCCGAACGTCCAGAGCATCAACTTTAAGGAACAGGAGGCCGCCTACCTGCTTGGTGCCGCTGCCGGATTGGCGACAAAAACAAATACAGTTGGAATGGTCGCAGCCATGGACATTCCCCTTTTGAAAAAATGGACGGTTTCTTTTGAACAAGGATTGAAAGAGACGAACCCTGACGCCACTTTCCTTGTCAACTATGTGGGCAGTTTCTCCGACCCGGCGAAAGCGAAGGAAATGGCGATCCTCCAGGCGGACAAGGGTGCTGACTTTATCGCAGGTGCTGCCGCAGTCGGCGACCTTGGGGTATTTGAAGCAGCAAAAGAGAAAGGGTTCTTCACAGCTGGCCAGGATATCGACCGAACCGAAATGGACCCGGAACATATTGTCCTGTCCCAGCTGAAAGGAACCGACACCGCAGCCTATGAGACCGTGAAGGCTTTTGCGGAGGGAAGCTTCAGCCCGGGTGTTGTCGAATACGGTTTGAAAGAAGATGGCGTTGGCCTGACTTATGTTACGCGCGACAGCGAAACACCGCTGCATGATTTCGTAGGTCAGGATACAGTGGACCAGGTAAAAGCGTTAGCAGAAGAAGTGGCTTCCGGCCAAAAAGAAATTGCCAATCCATTAAACAATTAAACAAAAAAGCCGGCTGCAGATTGTTTGCAGTCGGCTTCCATTTTTAAATGCATGTCCGTTCGGGCGGACAAGCCCATTAGCCGGGCTTGCCTGGACAGGGCAGGGCGCTTTTTCTGATAGGGGGGAACCAGGATGGCTCATCGGTTGGAGATGAGGAACATGACCAAGAAGTATGGCGAATTTACCGCCAATGACAACATATCGATCAGCCTGGACCAAGGGGAAGTCCTGGCAATTGTCGGTGAAAATGGCGCTGGGAAGACGACCTTGATGCGCATGCTCTACGGACTGGAGCAGCCAAGTTCAGGCGAGATCATTCTAAACGGCAAAAAAGTCTCGTTTTCGGGGCCGCAGGAAGCCATCAGCCAGGGAATCGGCATGGTGCACCAGCATTTTATGCTATTCTACGATTTTACTGTAGCCGAAAACATTGTCATTGGACATGAGCCAAAGAAGTATGGCTTCTTCCGGCGCAAGGCAGCGGATGAGGCCGTACAGAAGCTGGCAGAGCAGTTTAAAATCGGTGTGAATACAGCGAAAAAAGCCGGTGATTGTTCGATCGGGGAGCAGCAGCGGATAGAGATCCTAAAAGTTCTCTACCAGGGAGCAGATATCATCATCCTTGATGAGCCGACGGCCGTCCTGACGCCATTCGAGGTGGATGAGCTGCTGAAAACGATCCGGTTTCTTGCCGACCAGGGCAAGAGCATCATCATGATTACCCATAAATTGCGAGAAGTCATGAAAGTGGCGGACAGGGTCACGGTGCTCCGGAACGGGAAAGTGACCGGCTCGGTTCATACAAGTGAGACCAATGCCGATAAGCTGGCACAGCTGATGGTCGGCCGCCAGCTGCAAAAGCTGAACGAGCGTGACAGCATCAGCGGTGACATCCTGCTTGAAGCGAAAGGCATCACGATTGGACAAAGGGGAGAGAAGCCCGAGCTCGACCAAGTGTCGCTCACTGTACGCCACGGCGAGATCCTGGGGGTTGCCGGGGTTTCCGGCAACGGACAGTCCCAGCTGATCCAGGCGGTAACCGGCCTCCGCGCTATCCAGGAAGGAAGCATATTTTTAAAAGGCCAGAATTTGACAGAAAAGAATGTGCTGGCCAGGAGGAAGGCAGGTATTTCCCATATTCCGGAAGACCGCTATCTATGGGGCGCGGCCAAGGATGCGACCGTGGAAGAAACGGCACTGATGGGCTCGCAGCGGAACCCGAAGTACAGCGAGAAATCTTTTATCCGCAAAGCACCGTTTCGCACGAGGGTAAAGGATTGGATTTCAAGATTTGAAATCAAAGCATCTTCCCTTCAGGAAAAGGCAGGGAATCTGTCGGGCGGAAACCTTCAGAAGCTGATTGTGGCCAGGGAGCTTGATTTTCATGCTCCATTGCTGATTGCCGCAGAGCCAACACGCGGCGTTGATATCGGCGCAATGGAATATATCCATGAAGCACTGCTTGAAAAGCGCAACAGCGGGGACGGCATTCTCCTGATTTCATCTGAGCTGTCGGAAATCCTTGCACTTTCCGACAAAATCGCGGTCATGTATGAAGGCCGGATTGCCGGCATCCTCGACAGAAGCGAAGCAACCGAAGAAACTCTCAGTGTATTAATGGCAGGAGGAAAACAGCATGATGTTACCGCAAAGACTTCATAAATTATTCACACCGCTCATCCAGCCGCTGCTTGCCGTGCTGATTGGACTGCTGGCCGGAGCGATTGCCATTTCGTTTGTCGGCGAACCGGTTTTTCAAACATACAAGGCGATGTGGGAAGGAGCGTTCGGAAACTTCTACTTCCTTACTTCCACCCTTGCAAGGGCGACCCCGATTTTGCTTGTCGGCCTCGGTGTGGCGCTAGCCTTCCGGGCGGGAGTCTTCAATCTGGGCAGCGAGGGACAAATGGTGCTCGGGGCGGTATGTGCCGCATTGGCCGCTCTTTATATGCCAGGGCCGCCGGCTGTTAAACTTTTGGCTGCTATTGTGGCTGGAATGTTCGCCGGGGGCTTATGGGCGCTGCTGGCCGGCTGGATGGAAAGCCGCTTTAAGGTGCAGCTGCTTATTTCGACGCTGCTGTTAAATTATGTTGCCATTCTATTTGCCAGCTATCTCGTTGCCGGGCCTTTCCAGGATAAAACGGGTTCTGCGGCACTTGCCCAGACGCCAATGATCGACCAGGGGGCCTGGCTGCCGAAGCTGTTTCCCGGCATGAGTGTCCATATGGGGTTTGTGATTGCGATTGTCTGTGCAGTTGTCCTGATTGTCATCCTGAAATACACAGCCCCGGGCTATGAAGTGAAAATGCTTGGGCTGAACCCTTTCTTTGCGCAGTACGGAGGCGTGAATAAGGTAAAGCTTTTGCTGCTGAGCATGTTCTTCTCGGGTGCTCTTGCCGGTCTCGCCGGAAGCGTCGAGGTCCTTGGCTCGCAGTATCGCTATGTGGATGGTGCGCTGACAGCCCCGGGTTTTGCGTGGACCGGGATGATGGCGGCGCTGCTGGCGAATTCGAATCCGCTTGGGACTGTGGTCACCGCGATCCTGCTTGCAGCCCTTGAAACAGGGGCAATGGGAATGGAGCGGAACACAGAGGTTCCGCTGGAGGTGGCAAGCGTCATCCAGGCGGTGCTCATTTTGTTCATCTCAGCCAAGCTGACGCTCAAATTGGTCAAATTTCGCAAGAAAGGGAGGGAAGTTCATGGAACTGTTTGATTACTCCCTTTTTGTATCGGCGATCCGCATGGTGAGCCCGATTTTACTGGCCGCCCTTGGGGGAGCGCTGTGCGCCCGGGTCGGAATTTTCAATGTCGGCCTTGAAGGGCTGATACTGGCAGGTGCCTTTTCGGCGATTGTCGGCAATCATTTTACCGAAAACATCTTCTTGGCCTTGCTGACCGCGGTGGCTGTATCGGTATTGGTTTCGCTGCTGTTTGGCTATGCTACGATCCACTTGAAATCGAACCCGATTGTTGCCGGGATTGCGATCAACTTTTTGATGCTGGGATTGACCACGTTTGCGCTGCGAGCCATTTTTGATGTGAAAGGGGCCTATTACAACAAAGACATGAGCGGGCTGCCGAAAGTGGATATCCCGTTTGTGGAGGATATCCCAGTAGTCGGGCAGCTGATTTCGGGGCATTCACCGCTCGTGTATGCGGCGTTCCTGGCGGCGATTTTGCTCTATGTTTTCCTTTACAGGACGGTGACCGGCTTCCGGGTGCTTGCGGTTGGCAAGAATGAAGCCGCGGCCCGAAGCCTTGGGTTAAAAGTGACCACTATCCAGTACGGAGCGATTATCATGAGCGGCGTCCTTTGCGGCCTCGCAGGTGCGCAGCTATCGCTCGGACAGGTGACGATGTTTACGGAAGGCATGACGGCAGGACGAGGATTCATCGCTTTGGTGGCGATGATGCTGGGACAGTCCCACCCAATTGGTATTGCGGGCTCCAGCCTGCTGTTCGGATTGATGGATGCGCTAAGCATCAGGCTTCAGGGCTTCTCGATGCCAACACAGTTTACCGCGATGCTGCCTTATGTGATCACGATCATCGCGATGTTCTTCTTGAAAGACCGCGGTTCGGATTCGCTCGCAGGACAGCATACTTCTCGATAAAAAACAGCCGGAGGGATACAGATGAGCCTTAGCAAAGCAGAAAGAATCAAGAAAACGAGGGTTCCGGCGGTGAGCCCGGAGCTGGCCAGTCGCCTGCCGCCCGGCCAGGCTCTGACCGAGCGCTTTCCGATTCTCCATGAAGGGGAAGTGCCGAAATATGACATGGCAGACTGGCGTTTGAAGGTGTTTGGAGCGGTGGACGAGGAAAAGGTCCTCTCTTATGATGAGATATTGGCCATGCCGCAAACAACGATTACGGTGGATATCCATTGCGTGACAAGGTGGTCCCGCTTTGATAATTCCTTCACAGGGGTTAAATTCCGTGATTTTCTGAAGCAGATTGGCGTGACGCCGAAGAGCGAGTACGTGATGCTGCATGCGGATCAGGATTATACCGCCAACCTGAAGCTGTCCGATTTGGACAGGGAGGATGTGCTGCTCGCCCACTCGTTCGAAGGCAAGCCCCTCACTGACAAGCATGGATATCCATTGCGGCTTGTTGTTCCGCATCTGTATTTTTGGAAAAGTGTCAAATGGATTACAGGAATTGAATTTATTGATGAAAACAAACCGGGTTTCTGGGAGCAAAATGGTTTTCATATGAACGGGGACCCTTTTTCCGAAGAACGTTTTTCCGGCGAGGATTTGCCGATACCAGAAGATGAATGGGAGAGAAAAGATTTTGACTAAACAGCTGCCAAACTTGAAAATCAATCCAGAGCTGCTTTCTGAGCGCGTGATCGTCTGCGGCGACCCGAAGCGGGCGGTGCAAATTGCCGCGCTGCTCGATGGATGCGAGCCTCTGGCTGAAAATCGGGAGTATCATAGTTTTACAGGGAAGTGGAAAGGCACGGAAGTCAGTGTCGTGAGCCATGGAGTCGGGGCCCCGGGTGCGGCCGTCTGCTTTGAAGAACTGATTATCGGAGGCGCGAAGAAGCTGATCCGTGTTGGGACTGCCGGCTCTTACCAGGAAGATGTCACCCCGGGAAGCCTGGTGATTTCAACCGCGGCGGTTCGCTGCGATGGACTCACCAGCCAGCTTGTACCGGCCGGTTTCCCGGCTGCAGCCGACCGCCGGCTTGTAGACGCGCTTGTTTCGTCTGCTGCTGAGCGCGAACATGGGCTGCCTGTAAAAGAAGGCATTACGCTGACGCTGGATGCTTTTTATTCAGGAGTGCTTGAATTTCCGCATCAGCTGTATAAAAAAGCCGGAGTGTTGGGTGCGGAAATGGAAAATTCGGCATTGTTTGTGATTGCGGCCCTAAAAGGCGTCCGAGCTGGGGCGATCCTCGCGATTGACGGCTTTGCTGATGCCGATTTGCGCGCAGAATACAACCCAAGCACCGATTTGGTGGCCAAAGCGATTGAAGCAGAAGCATTGATTGCGCTTGATGCGATCGTTTTGGGGCAGGAATAGTAAAAAGCAGGCCTTGAGGGGCCTGCTTTTTGTGATTTTATCTTTTATTCCTGATATCCAGGCAGATAATGCTGATTGTTGCTGGGATAATCCTGATTTCATATCAGATAATCCTGATTATTATTGGGATATTCCTGATATCCAGGCAGATAATCCTGGTTTGATCGAGAGGGTGAGCCAAGGGAGGTTACACTTCGTTAGGTCTGAGTGTAACCGGCAGGGAGCAGTCATAATCTTAATAGCTTTTGATATTCATTAATAAAATAATCAAGCTCTTCGCTGCATTGAACGGTCTTATGATGGGTCAAACCGAGGCGGTTTCCGATCTCCATTAGTTCGATTCTCAAATATTCTATGTATACTCGCAATTCAATTGGATCTAGGATTTGTGTTTCCCTTTCCATGGATATCCMTCTTTTTGAAAATTAAGTAAGAGCAAATCTTATTTTACCAATTACTTCTATGCCGATTCAAGCGATACATTCGATGTATTTTGATAGATAAAATAGATAAGGCACCCAATCTTCTAGCCGCGCAGCCTGATTTTAGCGGCCTGGAGTAACTGGTAAGCGGCATACGATAAAGTAAACACCAGAAAAGCATCCGCCATGTTCCACCATATATTCAGGGTGGCATGCTCATATCCCAATTTAGCCACCACAATGTCTATCATATCGATAAAAAACACATGAATGGCATAAATCCCCAGAGCGTTTCCGCCTATTTTGGTTATTCCCAGTCTCCTTCCAAGTTCCGGATGGTTCACTGCAAACAAAAACAAAGAGATTGTAAGGAAAATAGTCGAAAGAAAGTATTCCCCATGACTGGCTGCCAAGACTTTTTCGAGCATATATCCTTCGGCTGCCTGCAGGGCAGAGAAGAAAAAGTAAAGATAGAGATAGGTTTTTTTACTAAAGTGGCGGTTGATCCCGGAATAGGCGAACCAAAATCCCGCCGCGGAATAAAAGAGGCCAATAAAAGCGGCATCCCTGGTAGGCAGGGGCAGCTCGTAAAACAGGGAATAAGACTGGCCGAAAAGGCCTGCGATATTCAGGCAAAGAGCGATAGCTAATAGGAGCTCGATTTTCCTCAGCCTGAAGAAAAGATACAACACCGTGATGCTCCATGCGAGTGCGATCACAAACCACAATTGGTATCCGCTCGTTCCTTTTCCGTAATAAAGGAGGTTGGCAGCTGTAAAGCCCTGCAGGTATTGCTGGATGTTTTCTCCTTTTATAAAAATGGCGATTAGGTCGTAACTGAAGTAAAACAAAAGCCAGCTAGCATAAATTTTCAGGATTTTGGTGATATACCGCTTGTAATACTCGAGGGAGTCAGGATGCGAAACTACTTTTAGGCCGAACAAATAACCCGAAGCCGCAAAGAAAAACGGAACGGCGAATCGCGAAAAGTTATCAATTATAAAATAGCCAAGCTGATTGTCTTGCGGAAAGGTGTGAATGACCACCACTGCGAGAATGGCGAAAAATTTAATAAAATCGATGGCGTAGTTTCTTTCCATTGAATCGCCTCTGTCCTGCAATGGCTGCTGTTATTTCAAATCCGAAGAGTCGTCATAATCATAGCGGAAACCGTCTTCTGCGGCTGTGACTTTATCTGACTTGTTATTCTCCGTTTCTTTTGCTTGCTTCTTCTGATTGTTTTCCTCATTTTTGTTAGTGAAAAATTCCATATTTCCATCTCCTGTTCCATATTTTCAATGTTGATATTATCCCAATTTCTATATCATTTCATTCGGAAAATCAGAAAAAGGGCTTCGAAATTTTTGCTGCGGAGCCCTTTTTTTATCCTTGTTATAAACGTTTAGACCCGTCCATCTTTCTTGCATAGGATGTATGGTATAAAAGCCTCTTGGCTAAAGAGCAAGGCATCGGTATGGAGGCTTATAAATGACAAAGGTGGTTGAAACATGTCGAGAAAAAGAAAGGAAAAAACTGAAAAAAATGCAGTTGGTGAACTGGATTCAGAGCAACTCATCAATCTTGCCGGCAGTTTATTAAACAACACAGATTCAGCGAACCTGGATTCCATTATGAAATTGACATCATCCATGCTCAGCAATGAGAAGCTTCTAAACTCTGTTGCAGGACTTACTCTTGAAAAGCAGAATGAGGAGGATACTGAATCCAGGAGTGCTGCACTGAAGAAGCTAGGAGAACTCAAAATTGGGCCCCTCTTGCTCAATCGCTGGAAAAGCATGGTTGGAGATGTTTTGCAGCTACATTCAAACAAGAAAGAGCTGGCCGCTATCGCCAAGCAGCTCGAGAAAATTCAAAACACACTCGAAGAAATCAAAGATCAGAGGAATGACGGTCAATCTGGTTAAAGGTATAAATGTCACAAATTGCAGAAGCATCGTGGGAGATAGACTCATATGCTTCTTTTTTTTGAAATGAGACACGAGAACCGTCCCCATGCTTCCGCCAATTTTTGCCGCCGGGAAAGTTATTCTGCAAAAATGACGATAATTTGATACACTGGTAAAGTTGTGTCTGAAAAGGCCGGAATATGTTTGGAAAGCAAGGAAGGATTATCATGAGCAATCTATTAACTGAAAAAAATCAAAAAAGAGTGATAGAAGCGTTGGTCAAGTTGAAGGATGATGTACCGGATAAAGCCGAAGCGAAAAGGTGGAAAGCGATTAAGCATCCAATCACGCTTGCTGAAGCCCTAAACCGCTTGACAAAAGTGGATCTGGATAACCTTCGCAAGGAGCTTGACCTTCAGGGAGTCAGTTCCCTAAAAAAAGGGGAACTCGTTTTGGTTCTCCAGGATGAGATTCTGGCCGGGCTTGAAGAGATGTGCAAAAAGCTCGACAAGGAGCGTTTCAGCCTGCTGGGAGAACTGGTCCGGAATAATGGGGTGATCGAGGCTCCATCTCTGGAAGACTATCAATATCAATATTTCAACGATAGCAGCATCGCCATGACAGGAACACTGAAGGGCAAGAAGGTACTTGTGATGCCGCAGGAAATCGTGGACAGGATCGCTGAGCTGCAAGACGAGGGCATCAAGGCTGTAATTGACCGGAATACAGAATATATCCAGTTGACCAAAGGGCTATTATTCTATTATGGAACCCTGACGTATCCAGCTTTGAAGGAATTGCTGGATAAGCATTTAAATGCAATTGTGCCAGGCTCGGACTATTTGCCGGTCGTGATGCATGCGGCTTCCTACTACCGGGAATTCGTCCTTGAAGACCGCTATATTTCCAGTACAAGAGTGGATGACCCGGAGAAAGTCCTCCGTGAGCACGAAGTACGGAGCAATGTTCCTTACAACGCGTTTACAAGAAGCCAGCTGCTAAAAGCGGCGGAACCTGGTTATGTCGAGCGCAGCCAGAGCTACACTACCCTAGTTTACTATTTACATACCCGGTTTGAAATGGCAGCGGAAGAGGCGGACATCATTGTATCCAAGTGTGCGTTCATCGCCCAGTCTAGCGAAGGCATGAATGAAGTAATGGAATTCTTGGAAAGTGTACTGGAAGTTGACAACATGGAAACGGTTCAGGAAATTGCAGACCGTGTGGTCACCTTGGTGAACAACACAAGGAAGTGGGACTTAAAAGGATACGCCCTGCTCGAATTGCGGGAAAAAAGAACAGATAAGTCCACCAGCATTCAATCCGGGAAAAAACCAGGCCGCAACGAACCATGCTATTGCGGCAGCGGGAAAAAGTACAAAAAATGCTGCGGCCGATGATGCAGGGGGACGGTTCTGCTGCTTCATGAATACGGAATACGCCCAATTCCAAAATGGGACCGCTTTTAACTGAGGAAGCTTCCCTTATGTAAGCCGTACCTCTTTTTAACCAGCAATACGGCAATCCTGCTCCATTAACTCATTCCATTATGGAGGATTTTCCTTTATAATACGGTTAGTTGGAGTAGGGAAGGAGAGGGCGGAATGGACCACATTGACATGAAGATATTGGACCTGCTCATGCAAAACGGGCGGGCATCCTATGTGGATATTGCCAAGGGTCTTGGTTTATCGCGGGTTGCCGTCCGTGAGCGGGTAAACAAGCTGATGGACGAAGGCGTAATCGAACAGTTTACCGTTGTCATCAACAGCAGCAAGGTTGGAAAGGAAGTTTCAGCTTTCTTCAATATCGATTGTGATCCCGGCTCCCTCGTAAAGGTGGCAGAGGCTCTTGCTGAAAATCCCAATGTCGCCAGCTGTTACCAAATGACGGGCCCATCCACGCTCCACACCCATGTCCTTGTCGACAATTTTCAGGCTTTGGAGCGTTTCATTAATGAAGAACTGTACGCGCTTGAAGGGATTACGCGTGTCGACAGCCAAATCCTGCTGAGAAGGTTTAAAAGCAGGCGCGGTTTAAAACTATAATGTGAACAAAAACTCATCCATGCCGGGTGAGTTTTTTTCGATTCCCGAAATGTATGGGTGGAGATATGGTGATTTGGCAACCAAATAATTTAAAAATAATCGTGTTTTCTTTACGTTTTGAACGTAGAATTAAAATATCAATTTCGATAAGGATAAAAATCGAAGGGTTTTATTTAAAAATGTTCAATAATATAGATTTATTGTTATATATATTTTATAATCGATTTTATAATATTTAAAACATTTCGTAATCACAATCTAAAGAAACACTAACAATTGTAGAAGGAACAGATGAAAGCAAAAAGGAGGAGTAACCTATGGATTACTTGCAACATCCCTTTCCATCAAAACGCCATACGGTTTTTGCAAAGAAAGGCATGGTGGCAACTTCACAGCCATTGGCGGCTCAGGCGGGGCTGGAAATCATGAAGCAAGGCGGAAATGCGATTGATGCGGCAATTGCCACAGCAGCTGTGTTGACGGTAGTGGAGCCTACGTCCAACGGAATCGGCGGCGACGCCTTTGCCCTGGTCTGGGTAAAGGATCAGCTTCATGGCTTGAATGCTTCCGGTCCGGCACCAGAATCGATTTCGGTTGAAGCAGTAAAAAATATGGGTCATGAAAAAATGCCGATTCACGGAGTTGTGCCCGTTACCGTTCCAGGTGCTCCGGCAGCATGGGCAGCTTTGGCAAGGAAATTCGGCCGCCTGCCGCTTGCGGAATCACTGAAGCCGGCGATTCGCTACGCGGAAGAAGGCTATCCATTAACGCCGATTTTGGGAAAGCATTGGAAACTGGCTTACAATAAGTTCAAGCAAGATTTCACTTCCGAAGAATTTGAATCCTGGTTTGAAACCTTTGCGCCGGACGGAAGAGCACCGGAAATCGGCGAAGTATGGAAGTCGCCAGGCCACGCATCTACTTTAAAAGCGATTGCTGAAACCAATGCACGTTCTTTCTATGAAGGCGAGCTGGCGGACAGAATCGAGGATTTTATGAAAAAGCACAACGGCTTTTTATCAAAGAGCGATCTAAGCAAATATGAACCGCAATGGGTGAACCCGATTTCGACCAATTACCGAGGTTATGATGTGTGGGAAATTCCGCCAAACGGCCAGGGAATGGTCGCCTTGATGGCGTTGAACATTTTTGAAAAGCTCTCGCCGCCGGCATGGCAGAACGCGGAAAGTTTTCACGAGCAGATTGAGTCGATGAAGCTTGCGTTTACGGACGGCCAGGCGTTTATTACCGAGCACGGGGAAATGCCAGTTTCCGTGGAAGAACTGCTTTCAGAGGAGTATGCGGAAAAGCGCAGCAAGGTGGTCACCGATACAGCAATGGATCCGCAGCCATATGAACTGCCTAAAGGAGGAACCGTCTACCTCGCCGCGGCAGATGAGGAAGGGAACATGATTTCCTATATTCAAAGCAATTACATGGGCTTTGGTTCAGGCATCGTCATTCCCGGAACAGGAATCTCCCTGCAAAACCGCGGGGCCGATTTCTCGCTTGATGAAACGCACCCGAATGTGCTGAAGCCAGGCAAGAGGACGTATCATACCATCATTCCGGGATTTTTAACCAAGGATGGAAAGCCGGTCGGACCGTTTGGTGTCATGGGCGGATACATGCAGCCGCAAGGCCATTTTCAGGTGGTGACGAATACGGTTGACTACCTGCTGAACCCGCAGGCGGCACTGGATATGCCAAGATGGCAGTGGATAAAAGGGAAAACCGTTCATGTTGAACCTGAGTTTCCCAACTACCTCGTCCAAAGCCTGGCAAGAAAAGGCCATGAAATACATGTGGCCCCAGATGGGAGAAGCTTTGGGCGGGGACAGATCATCTGGAGAAACCCTGAAACAGGAGTGCTGCAAGGCGGCACCGAATCACGGACAGATGGAGGGATTGCAGCTTGGTAGCGCCAAAAGCCAAAGAGATGCCGGAGACGAATCCGGTTCCGAAACCGCGGCTGGATTGGAGAACTCAGTGGCATATATTCCTGGCCTTTTTCCGGGTGGGGATCCTGGGATTTGGCGGCGGCCCTTCTTCGATTCCGCTTGTCCACCAGGAAACCGTCAAGAAATATAAATGGATGGATGAAGAACAGTTTGCCGACACACTGGCGATTGCCAATACGATGCCGGGCCCGATTGCCACAAAGATGGGCGGGTATATCGGCTACCGGATCGGCGGGGTGGCCGGCTGCCTTAATGCCCTGCTGGCAACCGTCGGACCGACTGCTCTGATGATGATTTTCCTGCTCCAGCTGCTGCAGCAATACAAAGACATTCCATGGGTACAGCATATGTCCGCGTCCGTCGTGCCGGTGGTGGCGGTCATGCTGGCTACGATGACATGGGACTTTGTCAAAAAATCGGGCGAGACGCTGGGCTGGGTAAAGGGCGTTTGGCTTATTCTGGCCTCTCTTCTGGTAACCGAGGCTTTCCATATTCACCCGGCCATCGTCATTTTGGTTCTCATTCTTTATGTGCTGCTGCCGTTTGGGAAAGGGAAGGTGTCCTAGCATGCTTTACTGGCAAATCTTCTTGGCTTTCTTCATTCCAGGCATCCTTGGATACGGCGGGGGTCCTGCTTCGATTCCCCTGATTGAAAATGAAGTGGTCGGCAACTATGAATGGATGTCGACGCAGGAATTCAGTGAAGTGCTGGCGGCGGGGAATGCACTTCCGGGACCGATTGCAACCAAAATGGCGGCATATATCGGCTATGCAGAGGGCGGGGTCCTCGGCGCGCTGGTCGGGCTGTTTGCCTCGGTTGCTCCATCGATTATCCTGATGCTGATTTTAATGGCTTTCCTGCTTAAACATAAGGATAAGCCGCAGGTAAAAGGAATATCTAGCATCGTCCGGCCGGTCATCGCCGTCCTGCTCGGGGTCATGACCTTTCAATTCGCCCAGGATGCAATCTTCAGCCTTGGAGCGGTTTATACGATTCTGATGCTGGCGGGAAGCTACCTGGCACTCGAAAAGTTAAAGTGGCACCCGGCGCTGGTGATTGTGCTCGCGCTTGTGGTTGGCGGGACGACAGGGTATTTTGATATTGGGTGAGGTATGTCCTTGTTTTGAGACTAAGACCCGCATTTAAAAGTGTAAATTGTCCAGGAATTGGGGCGTTTACGCTTTTTTCTTTTGTTTGTACTAACTGCGGGGGAGGGGTTTGGCAATTGAAATGGAAAATCGGACAATAAAAACATGAAACCCGACAATAGGAGTGTCAAACCGGACAATAGAAAATGGTCCGGCAAATAGAAG
>NZ_LIGG01000001.1:2477042-2494947 GCF_001273925.1 Bacillus sp. FJAT-27251
AAACATCAAACCGGACAATAGGAGTGTCAAACCGGACAATAGAAAAACACTCTGGTAAATAAATATAGGAAACTGGCAAATAAAGTGCGAGTATCGGCAAATAAACTTGGTAAAGTCGAAAATAAAACAGCAAACTTGGCAAATAAACCTGGGAAAACGGCAAATAACCCGGAACAGCAGCCCCAACCAGTGAATGGGTACAACCCTTGACCTGAGTTACAAGCTTCCAAATAAAAAATGAGCGGCCATGCACACCTGGCAGCTCATTTTTTAATCCTTATACAATTCTTCTTCCGCTTTTTCCAAGAGCATAATAGATGCCATGCTGAAGGGTCTGCAAGCATTCATATTTTTTCAAGTTTATCAAGGTTTGGGAAATGATCAACGCGAGTTCGGCTGATATGCCCACCAGGATGACTTCGGTTCCAAGGAGCCTGGCAGCGGAACCCAATTTGTCAATCAGGGCAGCGGTATGCTGGGAGATTTCCTTGTTAAGTCCCGTCAAATCGAGCAAGAGGTAATTTGCTTGATGCTTTGGAAGCTGATTGAGCGTGTTGGTGATCAGGTCTTCGGCTCTTTCTTCATCATAGCTGCCAATCATCGGGACAACGATGATGCCTTCCAGGACCGGTATAATTGGAGATGAAAGCTCCTTTACCAACTTTTGCAGCATTCTTGTTTTTTCCTCGACAACTTGTTCCAGTTCCCGGATATGCTGTGCTTCCTTCCTTCTGGAAAGCTCATGGATATTTTGTTCGATGTCCACTTCGGAAGGGAAGTATTCAATGACACTATATGGATTGCTTTCGTTTTGATATTGAAGGACCTTGTACCAAAACGTCCTGCCAAACAGGCCGGTAAGGACCCCCGCGTAATGGGAGGGTACAAAAATGCCATCCTTACTAGATTCCTCAAGCGCATTAAGTTTGTATTCCCAGTCATCTTGGATCCTGAGTGTATAGGAACCTTTTTCTTTATCTATTTCAATGATTTCCGCTTTTCCCCAGCCGGCTGGAGCGTACGTACTGGAAAGCCATTCCACCACATTGGAAGAATCAATATGCTTCATTTCCTTGAACCCTTCGCCGACAATTAACCCTTGACGAAAACCAGTGGTTTCCAATACTAGATTGGTAGCCTCAAGGCCGGAAATATCCCGGATGGTATCAAAAAATGTCTTCATGGCAGAAATCCAAAAAAAGACGACATCTCCACCTTCGAACAGGACTTTTCCCGTGGTCAAATCCCATTTCAAGTCGACCCCGCCGACCCTAATCTCTTTCAACATCTCCATCGCAGCACTTCCTCCAGGTAATTTATCGAATGTCTCATCTATTATACAATATTTTCAAAACCAGGGGACTGTTTCTAGTGATTCATAGCAGACTTTAAAATTAAAAGTTTTCACCAAATATCTTGAAATGGAGATATTTGCGGAATAGATGACCCAATAGTGGGGTAGAGAGGTATTGAATGGCTCCAACCAATCTGGAGCCCTAATTAAGCAAGGAGGTAAAAGATATGTCAAATGTAAATGTAGCGGTTATTTTCTACAGCATGGGTGGAACAAACTATCAGCTGTCAAAATGGGCAGCGGAAGGAGCAAAAGAAGCGGGAGCAGAGGTCAAAATCTTCAAGGTGGAAGAACTGGCTCCTGAATCCGTGATTGAGGGCAATGATGCATGGAAGGCGACGGTCGAAGCAACGAAAGATGTCCCGGTGGTCAAGTCGGAAGATCTCGAATGGGCCGATGCCATTATCTTCAGTGTCCCAACACGCTTCGGGAACATGCCATCGCAAATGAAGCAGTTCCTGGATACTCAGGGCGGACTGTGGGCCAGTGGCAAGACCGTCAACAAAGTCGTCAGCGCCATGACTTCAGCACAAAACCCGCATGGCGGCCAGGAGGCGACACTGCTTTCCTTGTATACATCGATGATGCACTGGGGGGCGATTATCGCAACGCCGGGCTATACCGATCCCGTATTGTTCGGGGCAGGCGGCAACCCGTATGGCACAAGTGTAACGGTTGGCCAGGACGGAAAGATGGTTGAAGACGTAGAGGGTGCTGTTAAGCATCAGGCAAAGCGCACCGCAACTGTTGCGGAATGGGTGAAAAAAGGAAATCAATAAAAAAGGAAGCGGAAGAATCGTCCCTTTGCTTCCATAACATAGTGATAAAAAGCGTCCTCTCCGCATAGTATTTTTTACTATAGTGGATGGTAACGAGGGTGATAAAGGCCTTGCTTCGTTTGATAGTGAATTAAACGTTGCAGGGCCTTTTTTGCCCAAAGACAGGGGGGATGAAATGGCCAGCAGGCTTTTTACGGAGAAAAAAATTGGCGGGTCTGTTGCCGTATTGTTCGGATTATTGTCTTTGTATGAAGCAAGCAAGCTTTATTCCTACAGCAGGAATTTATTAACAGGCGACCATGCTCTTCCAGGCATGATTGGCCTGCTTCTGGTTCTGTTTGGCCTCAGTTTGTATTTCGAGCGGGCGGAGGACGAAAGAAAAGTACAGTTTCCTTCCGGAAGAACCCGCGCCACACTGCTTCTCACCATCTCACTCATTTTTTTATACTGTTATTTAATTCCCTGGCTAGGCTATACCGTCAGCACCCTGGCTGTGGCGATCGGGCTGGTAAAAATGATTGGCCAGTACCGCTGGTTGTTTTCCATCCTCTTCGGGATAATTATGACAGCTGTTCTATATCTGGTTTTCATTGTCCTGCTGAAAACGCCGGTTCCAAGCGGAATCTTTGACATCTAGAAGAAGGAGGGGAGCCATTGGAATCAATTGGATACTTGCTGAATGGACTCAGTGAGGTTTTGACTCCGTTCAATCTTCTGATTGTGGTGGTCGGCTCGCTGCTGGGCACTTTGGTCGGAGTGCTCCCGGGCCTTGGACCCACATCGGCGATTGCCATCCTTTTGCCAGTCACGACCGTCCTGGAACCAGCCCAGGGGCTGATCATGATGGCTGGGATTTATTATGGCTCGATGTATGGCGGTTCAACCACCGCCATCCTAATGAACATCCCGGGCGAATCTTCTTCCGTACCGGCGACGATTGATGGCTATCCGCTCGCACAGGCGGGCCGTGCCGGTCCAGCTCTTGGCATCGCGGCAATCGGGTCTTTCATTGCAGGAATCATCGGGTTGGCCGGCCTTGTCTTTTTTGCGCCAATCCTCGCCGATCAGGCATTGAAATTCGGACCGCCGGAATATTTTACCTTAATGCTGATTGCCTTGCTCGTTCTGTTCAACTTAACAGGCTATTCGTTTAAAAAATCGTTCATCATGGGTTTGTTTGGCTTCCTGTTTGCTTTTGTAGGGATTGGTGCCACTTCGGGGATTCCGAGATTCGACTATGGGTTCACATCCCTGCTCGGCGGCTTTGAGATGGTGAGCATGATCATCGGCCTTTTCGCGATATCGGAAGTCCTCAAGGGGCTGGAGGAGAAGCGGCATGTGAAGGAGCGGATAAAAATAAAAGGCGTTTATCCGAATAAAGACGATCTGCGTGTCAGCTTCATGCCCATAATGCGGGGGAGCTTTCTAGGCTTTTTCCTCGGCATCCTGCCTGGCATTTCGGCGACCATCACTTCTTTTTTATCATACGATCTGGAAAAGAAAGTTTCGAAGCATCCGGAAAAATTCGGGAAAGGGGCGATCGAAGGGGTGGCGGGGCCTGAATCGGCCAATAACGGCACCAGCTCCGGCGGGTTCATCCCGCTGCTGTCACTGGGGATTCCTGCCTCCCCGCCGCTGGCTGTTTTGCTCGCGGCGCTGATGATTTATGGATTAACCCCGGGCCCTGTCCTGTTTGAACAAAACAGCCACATCGTCTGGCTCATTATCGCCAGCATGTTTGTCGGCAATGTCATCCTTCTTGTGCTGAATCTCCCGCTTGTAGGGTTATGGGCGAAACTGACCGAAGTTCCGTTTGGCATCCTAGCGCCCGTCATTTTACTGATCAGCATCCTTGGCGCTTATTCGGTGCGGAACAGCCTGTTTGATGTGGTTGTCGCCGCCGTCTTTGGTGTGTTCGGCTACTTGTTCCATAAATACCAATGGCCCATCATCCCGTTTGTGTTATGCGTTGTTCTTGGCCCGAAGATAGAGAGCTCATTTATTCAATCTATGGAAATGTCGTCGGGTAGCCTGGCCATTTTCATCCAGCGGCCGATTTCATTAACGATTTTAAGTTTTGCGGTCATCTTTTTAGGTTTGTCGATTTTCCTGATGAAAAGGACGAAAAACAGAATTCTGCAAGAAACGGGAGAACAGGCAGAGTTCTCTTGAACAGGGAGGAACGATGATGAAAAAAGTACGATGGATGCTTTCAGCTTTGTTATTGGCGGCAGTGGTTTTAACGGGATGTTCCACAGGTTCGAAGCAGGATGCAGCAGATGATTACCCGAAAAGGCAGATTGAGCTTGTAGTGCCATTTGCCGCGGGAGGCGGGGTGGACCTGTCTGCCCGCGCGGTTGCCGAGTATCTCAGCAAAGAGTGGGGAGAGTCGATTGTGGTGACCAACAAACCTGGAGGCGGGGGATTGATTGGCGCCCAGTATGCTCTGAAAGATGCAAAACCGGATGGATATACGGTTCTTATGAACAATAATTCCTCCACGACGATGTATGAAGCAGGAAATTCCAACCCCTCAATGACCAGCAAAGACCACATACTGGCCGCAAAGGTAGCTGAAGGGGCCCTTGTATATGCGGTCAAGGCCGATGCCGAGTGGAACAGCTTCAAAGAATTTACGGAATGGGTCAAAGCCAACCCGGAAAAACTGACATGGGCGAGTGTCGGTCCCGCAGGCTTCTCCTCGTTCGGGGTGGCGGAATGGCTGAAATCAACGGGGGTCGACTATAAGAAAACCTCCATGGTCTCTTCCGAAGGGGCATCGGATTCGGCAGCCAAAGTAGCTGGAGGTCATGTCATCCTCGCCGTCCATGCGGCCGGTGAACTCGCCCCGCTAGTGGAGGCAGGTAAAATCAAGGTTCTTGCCGTCCAATCGGAGGAAAGAAGTCCGCTCTTCCCTGACGTCCCTACTGTAGAAGAGGAAGGCTTTGAAGGACTCACAGTCAAATGGTGGACCGGACTGTCCTTTGCCGTCGAGACCCCTGGTGAAATCATTGAGAAATGGGAGCAGGCCGTTGAAAAAATGCAGCAAGACGAACAATTCCTCGAACAGATTGAAAAAATAAAACTGACCCCAGCCTACCTAAACTCGGAAGACTTCACCAAAGCAGTCAAAGCAGAAACCCAGCACTACACCCAACTCGCCGTAGAAACAGGAATCAGGAAATAGAGCAGGGGGACGGTTCCGGTGCTTCAAAATGCTCAGGATGATAAAAGGAAAAATATTATTCCCAAACCCTATCCCATAAGATAAAATCATTCTATGCGCCTTTGCTAGACAATTTAGATGAAAAGGGTAGTGGGTTTTTTGGAAACGAATATTAGTATCTTCAGATTAATCAATGATCTCGGGAAAGAGTATCCCTTTTTGAATCCTGCGTGGGTGTTCATTGCTGAGTATATCATTTTCCTGGTTGCCCTAGCGGGTATTGTCTTTTGGTTCAACAATGGGAAGAAGAACAGAATGATGGTGATTTGTGCTGTCGTGACCGCTCCGCTTGCAGTGATTATCGGAAAAGTGGCGGGCCTCTTTCATTCCAATTTCCAGCCGTTTGCGGAGCTGGCAAATGTGAATCAATTGGTTGAAAAGACAGTCGGGAATTCATTCCCGAGTGACCATACGATTCTCGTCTTTTCCTTTTGTGTCACCTTTTGGCTGTTCAAAAGAGGGTGGGGGTTTTTATGGCTCTTATTAGCTTTCCTGGTGGGAATCTCCCGCATTTGGGTAGGAGTCCATTATCCTCTGGATGTGCTGGCAGGAGCGGGGATCAGCATATTGACCGCTGTCGCCGTTTACAAGATGGCTCCCAGGATGGGCCTGGATAGGAAGTACAAAAAAGAAATTGGAATGTGACAAAAGGCGAGGGAAATTTCCCTCGTTTTTTATTTTTAATAACTTGCCATAAATATGTACAGCAAGCGACATAAAAGCCGCTTGCCCGATGTCATGACAAGTCTATTTATCGCGGCTGCAAAAAGTACAAGTGGCAAGTGTTTGCAGTTTCATATAATTAGAAATCAACCTGGCTGTTTTTCCTTCTTCACCAGGCTTGCCGGCATGGCTGCTCAGGCAGCCGATCAGCCTGCGGTCACAGCGGCAGCGGGATTCCGGGCCGTTCAAACACTCATCATGTGCTTTGCAGCAGGCGTCCACAGCATTTACCGGGCTGCCTGGACCACTGCAGCACGGCCCGCAATACCTGTATCCCCGAATGCATAATCCTTTCCGGCGCCTCTTAGGTAAATCTCTTTTTTTCACGTTCTTCCCTCCCTTTTATAATGAGATACTTATATATATGAAAAAAAATTCAAGAGGCTTGTTCAAGAACCTATCCCGAGGCATGGTGTAGGTGTTCTCATATTTTTTTTTAGAAAAAACATCTTGTCGGCAAAACAAAAAACACTGCTTCCACAAGCTGAAAAAATTCAGCTAATGGAAACAGTGTTTCTTTTTAGACGATTGCAGCCTGTCTTTGCTGCCGTACTGAGCGTCCTTTTCCGTGCGGGACACACACCGGCGTGCCAAAGATAGGGTCGCAGGAAATATTGCATTTCATATTGAAGACGTCCTGCACCAATTCGCAGGTAATGATGTCTTCTGGCCGTCCTTGTGCGTAGATCTTTTTATCTTTTACAGCCACCATATGGTGTGCGTACCGGCTGGCAAGGTTCAAGTCATGTAGCACCATGACGACGGTATGGCCTTTTTGCTCGTTCAGGTCAAACAATAAATCGAGGATTTCGATCTGATGCGTCATATCCAAGTAGGTGGTAGGCTCATCAAGCAGAATGATGTCGGTCTGCTGGGCAAGTGTAAGGGCAATCCAGGCGCGCTGCCGTTGTCCGCCTGAAAGGGAGTCTACCGCACGGTCCTGCAGGTGCTGGATGTTGGTTGATTCAAGCGCTTGCTGTACGGCTTCTTCATCCTCCCTGGACCACTGCTTCATCATCGAGCGATATGGATGGCGCCCTTGCTTCACAAGCTCATAGACGGTCAAGCCTTCGGGCGTAACGGGACTTTGCGGCAGGATGGCGAGTTTCTTGGCGATGTCCTTCGTTTTCATCCTGGCAATTTCTTCGCCATTTAAAAGCACATTGCCGCTTTTTGGCTTCAGCAAGCGCGCCAAAGAACGCAGCAGGGTGGACTTCCCGCAGCCATTGCCCCCGATGAGAACCGTTATCTCGCCTTTGGGGATTTCTATATCCAAATTATCAATGATAATGGTATCACCATAGCTCAATGTTAGATCCTTTGCAGACAATGAATGCATTGGAGTCTCTCCTTTCAATGTGCGGGGTTCGAATCGTTCAAGTATGCACGAAAATATATAACTTTATTGTAGAGGCAATTATTGATACAGTCAATGATAATCGTTTTCATTTAAAGAAATAGACACATTTACAACATGAAATATAAAAAAACTGTCCCTCAAATGAAGAAGGACAGTTTTTAAGAGAATTCTATTTTCCTACAGCGTTTAAAACATCCTCAATCGTCTTCTGGGAAGCAATCAGCCCTTTGTTTGTCCAATTGCTTGGGTCATTGATGATATGGACGTTTCCGTTTTTGGCTGCCGGTGTGCTTTGCCATACGGCGCTGTCTTCAAGCGTTTGAATTCCTTGTTCGCCCTCGAGAGCCAAAAGGAAAACATGGTCGGCATCAAGCTCGGAAAGCTTCTCGACCGAAATTGGATTCCAGGATGCCGCATCCGCTGCACCCAGCTCCTGGACTAGCGCCGGCTGCTTGACTCCAAGCTCGGAGTAAAGCACTTCAGCACTGTGGCGGTCTTGTTCAAACAAGTAGAATTGGTTTCCAGCTGTCCAAATAACAGCTGCCGTTTCATCGCCAAGGGKTTCCTCCAATTGGCTCCGTGCTTCTTCTACCTTGGCTTCGTAGTCGCTCAGGAGTTTTTTCGCTTCTTCCTCTTTGCCAAGAATGGTGCCGAAGGTTTCAATCTGCTTGCGCCAATCTTTGACGGTTTCTTCTGTCATCAAATAAGTTGGGGCAATTTTATTATAGTCTTCAAAAGAACCTTCGTAACTGTCCATATTATTTTGTAAAATAATAAGGTCGGGCTCATGGCTCAATGCTTGCTCAACCGGAACATTCCATTCGATTGGGGGAACATCCTTCAAGTCTTCTTCCAAGTAGTTTTGGACGCTTTGTCCAATGGCCCACTTGGCTACAGGGGTGACGCCCAACGCCACAAGCGCATCCTCATGGTAAGGAGCAAGAATTCTTTCGGCATTGGCAGGAATGGTCACTTCTCCCGTAGCTGACTCAAGGGTCACTTCCTTGTTCCCGGTTCCTTTTTCATTTTCCGGTTCAGGGGAGGAATCATTGTTTCCACACGCAGCGATAATAAGCACCAACAACCCGATGATTATAGTGGGAAAAAGTCGGCGAAAATTCACATTCATTTTCATATGTTAATCTCCTTTATGTTATAATTTCAATGTTAATGATAATCATTTTCAATTATACAGTCAATTATATTCTCTATTATTTTTTGACAGTTTAAAGAACATATGTGAACAGGAGAAAAAGATGCGGTCCTTTATACATCATTCCAATACGACTAAACTCATCATCAATATGTTAACTTTGGTCGCCTTGATTTTTTCAGTGGGTCTTTCCGTTTCATACGGGACGACCAATATTGAATTTAAAACGGTTTGGCAGGCGGTCTTTCAATTTGACCCGGAAGTAACTTCACATCATGTGATCCAGGAACTGCGGCTGCCGCGGGCAGTATCCGCCGTTTTTGTCGGCGCATTCCTGGCGGTGTCTGGTGCGATCATGCAAGGAATGACGCGGAATCCTTTGGCCTCTCCTTCGATTATGGGAGTGACCGATGGAGCGGCCTTTGCGCTAGTGCTGATGATGGCGTTTGTTCCTGGCGTCACGGGGGCAGGCATGATTGGTTCTTCATTTGTCGGGGCTGGATTGGCTGTGGCCCTTGTGTTCATGGTTGGCTCGCTCTCGGCCAGCGGCCTGACGCCTGTAAAATTGGCCCTGGCAGGGGTGGCGATCGGAACGATGCTGCGGTCGATTTCTTCTATTATATCCCTCCACTTTAATTTGGAAAAAGAAATGGGATTCTGGCTGGCAGGGGGCCTGGATGGAACCAGCTGGAATTCTGTCCGGATATTGGTGATCGCGGGCGGAATCGGCCTGCTTGTCGCCCTCTCGATATCAAAATCGATCACCGTGCTCAGTCTTGGTGAAGACATTGCCACAGGCCTGGGGCAGAATAACCTGCTCATCAAAGTGCTTGGAATTGTTTCCATCCTAATCCTGACAGGCGCGGCGGTTGCTGTCGCCGGTGCTGTCGGCTTTGTCGGGCTCATTGTTCCCCATATTGCAAGATTTATTATCGGGACGGATTACCGGTGGATCATCCCAACATCCATTCTGTTTGGAGCACTGCTGCTGGTTTTATCCGATCTGGTGTCAAGGCTTGTCAATGCTCCCTTTGAAACGCCGGTGGGAGCGATCACCTCCCTGATTGGAGTTCCTTTCTTTCTTTATTTAGCGCGCGGCAGCGGAGGTGGGAAGTCATGAATCAGCTTGAATTGAAAAAGAGGAAAAAATTAGCCTTCGTAAGCATTTTGTTACTGGCTTTAATTATAGTGATGTTTTTTATCAGCTTGAGTTCGGGTGTCATCCAGATTGCACCTGGGGATGTGGTCAAAACGCTTCTTAACCAGGGAACAGCTCGGCAGAAGCTCGTTTTGTTCGATTTCCGCCTTCCGGGAATTGTGCTGGCGCTGCTAATAGGGGCGGGGTTGGCCGTATCGGGTGTCATCCTGCAGGGAATTACGCAAAATGAACTGGCCGATCCGGGAATATTGGGCATCAACACTGGTGCCGGCCTGGCGGTTGTCCTATTTCTTTACTTTTTTAAAAATCAGCTGGATCCCGCAAGCTCTCTTTCCGTGTTTATGATGCCTTTTGCGGCTCTGGTGGGAGCGGTGGTCGCTGCACTTATCATTTACGCCTTGGCGTGGAAGCAGGGGGTGAACCCCATCAGGCTTGTGCTCGTCGGGATTGGAGTAAATGCAGGATTCGCGGCGTTCCTGACCATCTTCCAGTTGAAAATGGATCCGCAGGATTTCCGGCAGGCAACCGTCTGGCTGACAGGGGATATCTGGAATGCCAACTGGAGCTTTGTCCTGGCTTTATTGCCGTGGATGCTGATCTTAATCCCCTACGCTATGTCCAAGGCGCGTTCCTTGAATGTCATGACCCTTGGGGATGAAGTTGCCTCAGGATTGGGTACTAGTGTGGAGGGAGAAAGGCGGCTCCTGCTGTTCGTTGCTGTTGCCCTTGCAGGTGCGTCCGTGGCAGCGGGCGGAGGCATTGCCTTTTTGGGACTAGTCATTCCGCATATTGCAAGAAAAATAATGGGGCCACTGCATCAATACATCATTCCTGTGTCTGTACTGCTGGGGGCCTTGCTGCTGATGGTGTCAGATACGATTGGCAAAACCTTGCTTGCGCCCACCCAGATTCCGGTTGGGATTATTGTTTCGATATTAAGTGCGCCCTATTTTGTTTATTTGCTGATAAAAACCAAGTAGAAACTGAGAGGAACAGTTGTGATGAAATTTCAATACATTGTAGATCAGGTACCCGATTACCAAAGTTTTCTGACGGTAGAGGAGCTGGATAAAAGCAGCAAAAAACTGGCTGAGGAGTTTCCTGGCGTTGTGACACTATTTGAAGCAGGAACCTCCCGTAATGGACATCCGATTTTAGCGATGAAAATCGGGGATGGGCCGAAGAAGGCGCTGTGCTTTGCCTGCCCTCACCCCAATGAACCGATTGGAGCGATGACACTGGAGTACTTTTCCCGTGCCTTGGCGGAAGACGATGAGCTGCGTGAAGAGCTGGGCTATACCTGGTATATGATTAAATGCATCGACCCGGATGGTGTGCGCCTTAATGAAAACTGGTTCAAGGGACCGTTCAATATTCATAACTACACAAGAAACTATTTTAGGCCAATCGGATACGAACAGGTGGAATGGACATTTCCTGTCGATCACAAGGAATTGCATTTTCATGAACCGCTTCCGGAAACGCGGGCCTTAATGAGTTTAATGGAAGAAATAAAACCCGATTTTGTGTATTCGCTTCACAATGCCGGGTTTGGCGGGGCCTATTGGTATATCTCCCGCGACTTGCCTGAATTGTATGAGGATCTGAGGAATTCCGCGGTGAGGCAGGAAATTCCACTGAATCTGGGAGAGCCGGAGGAACCGTTCATCACCAAGTTTTCTTCCGCGGTTTTTAAAACGATGAGCATAGGACAAGCCTATGACTTCATGGAACAGTTCACCGGCGAAACGCCGACGATTCACAATGGTACATCCAGTTCGGATTATGCCACTAGAGTATCCCCGGATTGCGTGACGCTTCTGACAGAGCTTCCTTATTTTTTTGATTCCCGCATTGAGGACATGAGCGAGAGTGAAATGAGCAGGAAAGAGGCTATTTTGCAGAGTGTGGAAATATCACAGGCACATTTCACTCTTCTTGATCAGCTGCTGGGGGAAGTTCGTTCCTTTATTACGGACGGAAATCCGTTTGTCAAGCTGGTGGATGAAGTAGTCCAGCACGTCCTTGGCGGCAGCGAGGCGAAAATCAGCTGGGCGGAAAGCAACCCGGAGTTCGAACAGCCCGCAAAAGTGGCTGAGGTGTTTGACAACCTCTATGCAGCCAAGTTTTACAACGGACTGTACCTCGGGTTGACGGTCCGGGCCTGCGAATATGAAATCGAGCGGCTTCAGGGATGTGGGAACAGGGACGAGGGTGCCATCCTTGTGCTGAAAGAGGCATATGAAAAAGTCGAGGGATTTTTAAAGGAATATTGTGAAGCCCTCGAAAGCGAGCTGAATTACCACTTCATTCCGATTCAAAAACTCGTAAAAGTCCAGGTGGAAAGCGGGCTGATTGTGGCAGCAAATCATAGGGACGGTTCTCATGCCTCATTTTAGGGGGTGGATCATGCGAGGGTAATGAAAATGATTACATAGAACGGCCTGCAATGTGGATTGCAGGCTTTTTTTAATTTCAAGGAATATCGAATGTGACCTCATAATTCTTGCTTAGATGGAAAAACATAGATACAAAGGACTGATAAGACTTAAGAAAAATAATATGTCAAGTGCTCAAAGAAGGAGGGAAGACTTATGATGAAATTTTTAATTCCTTTATTTTTAGTCATTGCACTAGGTATACTCTCTTATGTGTTAATAAAGCCGCCAAATAAACAACCAAGCCAACTCAATCAGCCTCACCAACTTTCCTCCAAGCCTGTCGTAATGATTATTATTGACTCAATCATGGATGAAGCGTTACAGTCCAGTATTCAAAAGGGGAAGGCGCCTGCCTTTCAATTTTTAATGAATAATGGGAGATATTATCCAAGGATGGTCAGCAGCTTTCCAACCATGTCCGTTGTCATCGATAGTACTTTATTGACGGGGACATATGCAGAGCAACATAAAGTTCCTGCTCTTGTCTGGTTCGATGCTCATGAAAAACGCTTTATAAGTTATGGGAGCGCCCAACAGGAAATCATGAAGCTAGGCGTAAAACAAGTTTTGCAGGAAAGTTTGTTTCATTTAAATCACAATCATTTAAGCTCTAATGTTCAAACCATCCATGAGGAAATAAAAGAGCCAACCGCCTCCATTAATACACTTGTCTATCGTGGCAATCATAACAAGCCGTTAAATGTGCCGAGGCTGTTAAGCTTACTGGGCTTCATTGAAAAAGATGCAGCTATAAAAGGTCCTGATTATTTTTCCTACGGTTTATTGTCGAAAATCGACTCTAAAAATAAACACACTAAACTGTGGGAAGGCTTCGGCTTCAATGACAAGTTTGCTGCACAAGAACTGAAATACTTAATCCAGCAGAATCGGCTTCCGTCCTACTCTTTAGTGTATTTTTCAGATAACGATAAATTGGTACATAAAAAAGGGGTGGATGTAACAAAGGGAATTGAAGAGGCAGACAAGCAGCTGCAGGAGGTCTTGAATTCCTATCCTGCATGGGAAGATGCCTTAAAGGATGCCGTGTGGATCGTCATGGGAGATAGCGGTCAAACAGGTATAAAAGATAATAAAGACCAGGCTTTGATTGATTTGAGAAAGGTGCTGAAGGATTACCGAATTCATAGGATCAGCGGACCTGTAAGGGATGAAGACCAAATAGTGCTTGGACTGAACGAACGCATGTCGTTTATTTATCTTTTAGATCAGAAAATACAACTGGAGGATGTTGCCAAGATGCTTTCAAATGAACGGCGGATTGGCTATATAGCCTGGAGAGAAGAAAATAGAGTAAAAGTCATATCGGGAGACCACGATGGCTTCCTCTCGTTTAACCCGAATGGTGGCTTTACCGATCCTTATGGGCATACCTGGTCCGTGGAAGGAAATGCTGATATATTGGGGCTTGTGATAAATAAAAATAATGAAATTACATTCACCGATTATCCAGATGCACTCGCAAGGTTATACAGCTCCTTTTATTCCCATTCAGGAAACTACCTTGTCGCTGATGCTAAACCAGGATATGAGTTTGTCGGAGAAGGATCACCGACGCATGTTGGCGGTGCTGCCCATGGATCCCTCCATAAGCAGGATTCGTATTTCCCCATGATTGTCGCTGGCACAGAACTGGAACCTCAACACGAAAGAATGATTGATTTAAAAGAATGGATTATGAGGATTTTGGAAAATAAGGATTGATTTTAGTCTCGAAAAAAAGCAAAAGCCGGAAACTTGCCTGCTTTTGCTTTTTTATTTATTTTGTTCCGGGAATTTCACAGCCCTCGGGCCCGCACTCCAGACCTTTCTGCTGAGCTTCCCGCTCTTTTTCTTCTCTAAGCGTTTGCTGCTGCCACTCCACATCGATGGTCGGCGAGAATTTCTCGGGATGGCGGATATACCAGCGCTGCTTACGGATTAAGAAATTATCGGGATCGAGCAGCAAGGCTTCGTCCAGTTCTTTTAAGGCCGCCTCTTTGTCGCCTCTTTTGGAATATTCCATTGCCAGCTTGAACTTTGTTTGGGCAAGCTGAAGCTCCAAGCTGCCAGGTGCATTAGAGGGAGTGTAATACTGGTCTTCCAGTTCGACTTTTTCCACTTCACCGCGGATCAGCTTTTTAACAGCGTCAACATGGTCTTGGTTCGTCACATGGAAACCTTGCTTCAGCAGGCGGATGGTTCCTTCCTTATCAATAAAGATGCCATTCGGCACAATTTTGAACCCAAATAAATTAGCCAGGCTATTTTCCGCGTCAACAACAGTTGTGAAAGATTTATCGGCCGTATAAGGCTTTACAACTTCAGGACCCTGAAGATCAACCGATACCGATAAAAGCTCAAAGTCTTCATCTTTAAATTCTTCATAAAATTGCTGCCAGCCTGGCAGCTGTTCCCGGCACCGTCACCAGGAAGATCACATAAACAGAAGCGTATTCTTGCCGCGGAAATCATGAATGGAAACAGGCTTTCCATCTAGTCCGGTAAGCTCAATGTTCTTTATCTTTTCTAATAACAATCCCATCCCGCCTTTCGTTTTCAATCTCAATTTCAGTTTACTGACGATGGATATAGAATTCAAATATTAATTCTTAGTAATGGTAAGCAACGGATAGAAGATAAACTGGATTGATTGCTCCCATCCTTTAAAAAATTCTTGTGCTCCATCCTGCCTTGGGCATACAATTATAATGAAAGTGGAAAAAGCTGGGGGAGTTTTACTGCACAGTTTTTAACGAATCGATTGAGGTGCGGCCTATGAAAACCATTCAATATCCGTATATCAAGCTTAAAGAGAGTATGGATCAGGAAGATTGCGCAATGATCCGCCAGCTTCAGGAGCGCTGCATCAATGAAGACGAGACGGCGTTAAAGCTTGAGCTTGATTATAAGCTTGGCGCTGCAGGAGAAGAAACGGGCAACCTAAAAGAAATAAATGAATTTATGTACTTTGATGGACGGGCTCTAATTGGCTATATTGGCATTTGCCGTTTTGGCGGTCCGTGGGAAGTCAACGGAATGGTTCATCCAGATTATCGAAGGCAGGGTATCTTCACAAAATTAAGCGAGCTGGTCTTCGAAGAATGGAAACGGCGGAACTCAGACTGCATGCTGCTTCTATGCGACCGTGAAGCAGAGGCTGGCCAAAGGTTCATCGCAAAAACACAGGCAAGATACGCTCATTCCGAATATGAAATGTTTTTAAGGCAGGATGCTTTTCCCCAATCACAAAACGGGACCGCGGGTATTACTTTTAGAAAAGCTGCCAACGCAGATGCAAAGGAAATTGCCCGACAAAACGCCATTTATTTTAATGGCAGCTCTTCAGATGCAAATGAGGAAGCGGAAATCCATGTTCTGCCCGAAGAAGAGGAAAAGCGCGGGATGCCTTGCTATCTCGCTGAAAAAGATGGAGAGATAGTGGGGAAGGTGAATCTGCAGATGACTTCCCAGTTGGGTGCCATCTTCGGGCTGGGTGTTCTCCCGGAGCATCGGCGCAATGGGTATGGTAGAGCCATCCTGCTAATGGCGATCCAAAAACTGAAAGAAGCAGGGGCAAAGAACATCATGCTGCAGGTAGCCGCTGAAAATGCCAATGCCCTGAACCTGTACAAATCTTGCGGTTTTGAAACCACATCGACGATGGACTATTATCAAATTCATTGAGATTGAAAGAAAAGCAAGGAGGCGTCTTCTTGCTTTTTTTTATTTTTCATACCATTTTTATCCATTACCTAATACGATAAAGGTAGAAGTAAAAGAAGAGTGGAATATATATGTATAAAAGGGGAGAGGGCATTGGAGAGAAAAATTGAAGTCTTCACGAGTAATGGTCTGGATATGGAGTATTCGATTGTCGGGGAGGGCGAGCCAATATTGGTTTTGCATGGTGGGCATTCCAACTGCGCTGAAGAATTTGGTTATCAGGCCTTAATGGAGAGGGGTTACTCCATTATCACTCCATCAAGGCCTGGATATGGGGGAACTTCCAGGGAAATCGGTGTTAGTCTTGCTAGAGCCAGCGTGTATTATGCGGCATTGCTCTCCTACTTACATATTAGCAAAGTGCATATCATCGCCATGTCAGCCGGAGGTCCAAGCGGCATTTATTTTGCTTCCGCCTATCCAGAGCTCGCCGCCAGCTTGACACTTCAGTCGGCCGTTACGAAAGACTGGCTTAGGCCGGGTGACAAGGAATACAAAGCAGCGAGGATGCTTTTCAGGCCGGGAATAGAAAAGTATACCTGGAAAATGATATCAACAATGAACAACCTTCTACCAAATTTCATTTTCAAACAGATGTTTCCATCCTTTAGCACACTAACATACGCAGAAGGAAAGGCGGGAATAGCGGAGGGAGACATCGAAGGAGTAAGGCAGATGAACAACCGCCAGCGATCAGGCAAAGGATTCTTCCTTGACATGAAACAAGTAAACGAGATAAAAACAGAAAATTTGCAGGCCGTTAAATGCCCTGTCTTGATTATGCATAGCAAGCATGATGGTTCTGTACCGGTCGAGCATGCGTCCCATGCTTATGAACATATTGAATCATCGCAGCTTTGTCTGCTGGATTCCTGGGGTCACCTTATTTGGATCGGTAAAAACGCAGATGAGGTGACTGAGAAACTAGTTAGTTTTCTCAAGGGAATACATATGAACAGTCTATATTATAGAAAGGAGGAAGCTAAAATATGAATTTTAAGCTGAATGAAGCAATTGAGCTTTTGGAGCGGACGCCAAAAACATTAGAAGTTTTTTTATCGGGCCTATCCGGGAAATGGCTGGGTTGCAATGAAGGGGAAGGAACCTGGAATACTACAGAGGTGGTTGACCATCTGATTGAAGCTGAGAAAAACAATTGGATGCCGAGACTGGAATGCATCCTCCAGGAAGGGGAGAGCAGAGTTTTTTCGCCATTGACCGGTTTGCCCACTTGAAGAACCCCGACCGGCCTATTGAACAAAAGCTGGCGGAATTCAAGTCCATTAGGCAAAAGACGGTGGGCCAATTAATAAAGCTGGCTGAGTCGGGGCTGGATTTTGAAGCGGCTGGCATTCATCCCGAGTTTGGGAGCGTAAAGGCCAGGGAACTGATTTCTACGTGGGTGGTCCATGATATGACGCATATAAACCAGATTGTCAGGGTGATGGCTAAAAGATATAGAAGCGATGTCGGTCCATGGGCGGAGTATTTGGGGATATTCAAATGAGTATGGAGGAACGAGGACGGTGCTTCTGCTTGCTGGAAGGACCTTCGTAAAGTGAAAATTTACCATTGTTTTCGGTGATCCTGTCGTGGTATATTATTTTAGCTGCTTAACCAGCCCAGTTTAAAATTAATATCTTTTTAAAAAAGGTATTGACCGGGAAGTCGAAAGAAGCTATTATTAAAAAGCTGCTCCGAAATGATGTGAATTACTTAATTGCTTCGTTAAAAAAAGTGTTGACATTATGTTGGTTGAGTGATATTATATAAAAGTTGCTTCAAATTGAAGTAGCGATGAAATACTTGTTCCTTGAAAACTAAACAAACAAGCGTCAACAAACAATAATATCGTGTTTCATCTATATAATAGAGATTCACGAGCCAACGTTTTATTTTATGAGCTAATCACTCTTTTATTGGAGAGTTTGATCCTGGCTCAGGACKAACGCTGGCGGCGTGCCTAATACATGCAAGTCGAGCGGAC
>NZ_LIGG01000001.1:2505487-2537536 GCF_001273925.1 Bacillus sp. FJAT-27251
AGGCTAGGAGCCGGAGCTGGACAATAGGTTGATACTCGAATGCAAGTCCTTCTGAAATACATTATCCAGTTTTGAGGGAACAACCCTCATTTCAATAAAATAGTCTGGCGGTGATGGCGAGAAGGTCACACCCGTTCCCATGCCGAACACGGAAGTTAAGCTTCTCAGCGCCGATGGTAGTTGGGGGTTTCCCCCTGTGAGAGTAGGACGCTGCCAGGCAAAATAAAAGAACAGCTGAAATGGCTGTTCTTTTTTTGCGTGCCCTATTATCAGGTAATCAACTTTTATCGTGTTCTCAGCATAAAAGGAAAATTACGTTGATTAATTTACTAAAGCCCAGGCCACTTCCATCACTTTATTTTTCCGTTTTTTCCACGTATCCTATAGGTAATGGAAAAATGGAGGGGCCTCATCATGAAAAACATTTATGCAGACATCATCCAATTTCGTGGAACGCATTATGATTTTGGTTTTATGCAGGGAGAAAGATTAAAGGACTCAATTTTAATCAAGAACCGGGAACGTCAATGGAAGGTGCGGAGACCGCTATTCCGGATTGACCTGAATGAGACCGAGCGGGTTTTTAAACAATTGGCACCGTTCCTGTGGCAGGAATTTCTGGGGCTGCAAGATGCGCTGGAATGGCCGATGGATAGAGTATTGAAGGAATTTGGGGGATACAGGGTGAATATAACTCCATCAGGATGCTCCATTTACGTGGGCGATCATTATGTAATCCGGAACTATGATTACCATCCAAAGACATATGATGGCCGCTGTGTCGCTTTTCAACCAAGTGACGGAGGTTACTCGACAATCGGTTTGACTCAGAAAATTACGGGCAGGAGTGACGGTATGAATGAAAAAGGCCTAGCAATGGGCTATACCTTCATGAACCGGAAGCGTCCTGGTGACGGTTTTATTTGTCATATGATCGGCAGGCTGATTCTTGAATTATGTGCCAATGCCGGGGAAGCAGCTGAGCTGCTGAAGGAAATCCCGCATCGCGGCTCCTTCAGCTATGTACTATTTGATCAAAAAAGTGATTTGCCGTATATCGTGGAAACCTCACCCAGACGGGTTGAAATCCGGCAAGGGTCAGCTTGCACCAACCATTTTAAAATCATGACTGAGGAGAATCGGCGGGTCCTCGATGATTCCCAAAAAAGGCTGCAGCTGATTGAGGACCACCAGGTACATAAATTAAGTGGCAAGCAGGCATTTAAACTTTTAAATGATACCGATAAAGGGGTGTTCTCCAAGCTTTATGGAAGTTGGGCGGGCACTATTCACACGTCTGCCTATTTTCCAAATGACCTGGAAGCGTGGATTGCGCTTGGAGGAGACCAGGAACCTGATGTGTTTGACTTTTCGGGTTGGCTGAATGGAGAAGACTTTTTATTCGAGCGGATTGAGGGGATGGTCGACACTGACATTCCATTCGTCAATATGGAGCCGGCGGACTGGTATCAAAAATAATGGTCGCGGTTTTCGCCAAAAAACAAATATTAAAAAGGAGAGCTGCCGTCGCAGTTCTCCTTTTTGTGCTTTTTGAGGCAGCAGAACCGTCCCTATGCCTCATAGCTGATTTGCCAGTGGATGCCGTAGCGGTCGATGAGTGTGCCGTAGCTTTTGCTCCAGAAGGTTTCCTGGAGTTCCATTTGGACTTTTCCTCCTTCTTTCAACTGGTCAAAATAGGATTGAAGCTCATCAAGATTGTTGCTCATTACGGCGAGGGAAACATTATTCCCCTGAACGAATGACATTCCAGGGAAGGTATCGGAGAACATGACATTGCTTCCGCAAATATTGACCCGGGCATGCAGAACCAGGTCCCTGGCTTCTACGGGCATAGGGAAATCCGGGCTTTGAGGAGATTCGCCAAATGTCATGATATAAGGCTCAGATCCAAAAACCTTTCCATAAAACTCAACAGCTTCACGGCAATTCCCGTCAAAATTCAAATAGGCTGCAACTGGCACTGCTTTTTCCTCCCTCATGATATTAGAAAATTTTGGTACGCTCCAATTATAGCATCTCCTGATAAAATCGTTATGCTTTCCTCCATCCTGCTCCCACCCCGAGGTCCTTCCGCCGGTATACGCTCAGAGCAATCCCAATTACAAAGGAATTGAGAAGCGCTGGTGTCAGCCCGTAGCTGATAAATGGCAGCGAGATGGAGATAATCGGCAACAGCCCAAGGCTCATTCCAATGTTGTATAAGAACTGGATGGAGAAGAGGCTGATGGCGCCAATCACAAGATGCCTTCCAAAGCGGTCTTTGATTTTTCCGGAGATCATCACCATTCGGATTGCCAGCATCGATAGCACCAGCACAAGAATCCCAGCTGCAATCCATCCATAAAAATATGTCACATTAGCGAAAACAAAGTCAGTCCACATTTCGGGCAGAGGGTTGGGTTCCGCCTTATTGCCAAACCAGCCTCCGCCTGAAATCCATTCCCTGTTCCTCAAATACATAAAACCGGCATTTTCCGAGTAAGCTTCGGGTTCAAGGAATGCGAGCAACCTGATTTTCTGATAGGGGGCAGTCATGAACCAGAAAAGGGCAGCACAAATGGCCGCAAGGCATGCACCCACCCCGCTCGCGATGTAAACAATTTCGCGGCTGACTGCACTTGTCCAGAAGAGGATGAACAGCAGCAGGCTATAAATCATCACAACGGGAAGAGCAGGCAGGCTGAGAAACAGGAATGCAGTCACAAGATAGATGAGAATCATCGGCCAAACCCTGGGCTTCTCCTGCGACAGATAACCAGCCCAAAACAAATACAGGAAGGGCATGGCAGTGATGCCGCTGATGGACAGACCCATAATATGAATAAAAGGCATCCCGTTTACGATAGCATTGGGCACGAAGCGGAGCGCAAGCAGAAGCAGCATCCCAAACCCCAAAAACAGCCAACTCCACTTTGCCAGCCTCCGATAATCCACAACCATCATCGCAAACGCCAATAGAATCCCGATGCCCATATACACTCCTTGTTTCACCATCAGGTTTTCATGGTACAGCTCCTGAATGTTCAACAATGGCAGAAAGCCCATCATGAGAGCAACCACAAACAGCCCCAGCAGGAGCCAGTCGATTTTTGGCCGGTGGAGCTTATTGAACTGCGCGCCAAGCTCAGTCGGGCTGCCCATCTGCAGCACGGCCTTTTCCTCGGCTTCTTTCTCGTTCATTCCCTTTGCAATGAACCCAGCTTTTGACTTTTGCAAATGATCGTTCAGCTCATTATGGACAAGATCCCTTGCTTCTCTTGATTTTATCTGCTGAAGCACTTCTGCAAGGAAGCTATCTTTTAAACTCTTCACCTATTTCTCACCCCTCCCATATTTCTTTTAAAATGGACCTGCTGCTGGAGCTTTTTTTATCAACAAGAGCAAGGGCTCTGGTTCCTTTGTTTGTTACCCGGTAATATTTCTCATCACTTTCCTTCCATTGTGATTGCAGGTAACCCTTTTGCTCAAGGTGGTGCAAAAGCATGTAAAGCTGGCCCTCGTGATGCTCGAAATTCTGAATTCCCCTGGCCCGGATGCTCTGGGTCAGTTCAAAGCCTGTTTTCTCCTGGGAGAGCATATGGAGTATGGCGATGATCACTTCCTCTTCCGATTTCATATTCAGAGAGGCTATTTTTCTTTTTACCTGCTCCTTATGGTTCTCCGTGAAATTCAGGCCGGTAAACACGGTCTTCTTCATGGATTTCCTTAAATTTCGCAAACGTTCATCCATCATCTATCCTCCAGCCTTTCTTTCAGCAATTCCTTTGCCCGCTTCAATCTAGTCTTGACTGTATTCTGGTTGAGACTCGCCGCATAGGCAATCTCCTTAATCGCAAGCTCCTCGAAAAAGTAGAGATAAATCACTTCGCGGTAAATTTCGGGCAAACCCATGACCGCAGCAGCCAGCTTTTCATCTTCTTCCATTTGTATGACCAGATTCTCGACATCCTCCCGGTGGCTGGCCTCCGTGCGTGCCTGTTCATCCGCGACCATCATATTGCGGCTGTGCCAGCTTTTTAAATAATCCTTGCAATGATTCACCGCAATTCGCCACAGCCATGTCTTCAGCTTAGCCTTCCGGTTATACTGGTGAAGGTTTTTATAGCATTTAATGAAAATTTCCTGAGTCAGATCCTCCGCCGTAGTTTGATCTTTTACATAGGAATACACGAGATGCAGGATATCCTGGCCATAAAGATCCATGATCCTATCCACCACAGCTTCCCGGTCTTCCAGCTGCCAAACTTCTGTTAAAATTTCTTCCACTATCTCCTGCTCCCTTCCATAGATTAGACGACCCATCCTGCGAGTTGGTTTGCAAAAGGAAGAGTTAAAAACAGCAAGTGACGAACAACTAGCATAATCCTTGCAGATAAAGGAATTAAATTGCTTTGAAAGGTATATATGTTAATATATCTTTCTTTTTAAAAGAGCAAAACTCTCGATACTATTTGACGAGAGATAGCCATCATTGTCCACGAGTAAAAGTGATCTTATGACAAAGGGGGTGGAAAGCATGAAGGCCAATGTGAACAGGGTGGATTATTATTTAGAAGATAAATGCCTTTTAAGTGCTAGTGTAAAGCATTGGGAGCAATATATTACCGCATTAAGAGCCAGCAATACGGTAACCATCCATAAAAAAGAATATATGGTAAATAAAATCAATATGGTCCATGATTCCTTGAATGTTGTTTTAAAAGTCAGCATCGAACCGCTTCGATTGAATTATTAGAAGTTGCTCAGCAATTGAAGGATTGATGAAAATATGAATATATAGCAGCTATAAAAATAGCAGGGCAATTCGGGATGAATCTGCTCTGTTTTTTATTTGAGAGGGGGCACTCCTTGATGGACGGGAGTATAATGGGGAAGAGGGAGTGCTTGAGATGAATAAGAAAATAGTAATAGCTGTGCTGTGTGCTGGATTTATATTGATTATCTCCTATTTTGCCTTTCGTCCCGCTGATCCGGCCGGAACAAGGATTCCTTCTGCATCCCTTGAAGAAAGGGTCTGTAAAAGAGTTGCCACGCAATTTGGCGATTGCAAGAGAATTCTTTTATATGATTCCGATTCAAAACTCGTTTTTGCCGAAAGCAGCTCGGGAATCATTCCTGTGCTTACCAATAAAGAGTTCACTGATTTTGAAAAGTTTATTTCCCCGATGATGGATTTCCAGGAGTTTAAGGAAGAGAAAGAAGAGAGGGGAGCGGTCGACTGGCGAGCCGACAACCAGGTTGAAGAGGATTATTCCGTTCTATACGGTTTCGCCGAAGACGAGGCAAAGACCATCATCATTACTAGTGAAGGGGATGTCCAGCCAAACCGGTTTTTCGTTCGTGACAACCTGTGGGTCTGGTATGCTGTTTTTAACAAAGACGAAGTGGAATTGCCGGTTAAAGTCGCGGTTTATGATGGAAAAGGCAAAAAGATTGATGGAGAATAACTATAAAAAAATCCAGGCCGATAAATAACGGCCTGGATTTTTCCTTATAATGAGGCATGGAGAACCGTCCCCATGCCACGCAGTCTGGCAACGGCTTTTTTCAGGTTGTCTTCGTTTTGGGTCAGAGCAATCCGTACGTAGCCTTCTCCTTCTTTTCCGAATGCATTCCCGGGTGTGACGACGATGCCTGCTTCATCGATTAGTTTATAGGCGAACTGTGTGGAGGTAAACGGCTTTGGCGCTTTTGCCCAGATGAACATCGAGGCCTTGGGGGATGCTGCTTCCCAGCCTAATTGATGCAAGCCATTGATAAAAACATCTCTCCGCTTTTTATAGATGCTTCGAAGCGGACCGCTGAACTCGGAGGAGTTGTTCAAAGCTGTAATGGCGGCTTTTTGAATTGGCAAAAAGACACCATAATCGAGATTGGACTTTAAGCGATTCAGCCCGTTCAGAATGTGTTCATTGCCAGCCAGGTAGCCGATCCGGCAGCCTGCCATATTAAAGCTTTTGGAAAGAGAATTAAACTCCACTCCTACTTCTTTTGCCCCTTCTATTGATAAAAAGCTGATCGGCTTTTCCTCGTAATATAGCTCCGAATAGGCAAAATCATGAATCACCATAATCTGATTTTCCTTGGCAAATCGAACAACTCTATCAAAAAATTCGTTTGTCGCTAATGCAGGTACGGGGTTTCCAGGGAAGTTAAGAATCATGGCCTTAGCTTTTTTTCTTACCTCTTCAGGAATCTTGTCCAAGTCCGGCAGAAACTGATTTTCTTCCTTTAAGGGCATTGGGTAGGGAATGGCCCCTGCCAGGGAAATTCCGGCATCGTATGCCGTATACCCTGGGTCAGGAACAAGGATGGTGTCACCGGGATTGCACAGCACCATCGGCAAATGGACAAGCCCGTCCTGGGAGCCCATCAGTGTCAGGACCTCTTGATCGGCCCGCAGGTTAACATTAAATTGACGGTGATAATATTGGGCAATCGCTTCGTGAAGTTCGGCAATGCCAGTCAGCGAATATCCGTATTGGGAAGGATCTGCAACATGTTTTTTCAGCACGTCCATGACAAACTGGGGAGGCGGCAAATCCGGGCTTCCGATACTAAGGTCAATGAGCTCTTTGCCTTCCTGAAGCTTTTGTTTTTTATAGTCGGCCAGTTCACTAAAAATGGATGGTTTAAAATGATCCATTTTATGGCTTAAGGTGATGTCCATAATATAACTCTCCTTGCTCTTTTGTTTCGTAATTTTCAATAACTTCTATCTATTATACTATTGGGCTGGGCAATTTCAAAAAGGATGCCAATTTTCGAAAGAAGGTTAGATTATGTATAATAAAAACCATACATACCAGTTAGTCTCTTCGGATTAAAAAAGGAGTTTTTTAAATGGAAAAAGAACCGTGGTCATCTCAGTTATATAGGCGAGAGACTAGGACGAAATGAAAAAATATAGTGGGAAGGGCCATCATGAACATCGACCGTCCCCCTGCTTCTAGTGAGGATTGATGATTAATGAATATTTTCGATTTTAAAAGTCATATAGATAAAGTCATTTTAGAGAGAGGCTATGACTATTACCTTGATGGCAGGGTTACGGAAGCATTTGAACTAAGAAAGAATGAATATGTTTTTCATATTGAAGGTAGTGAGGATTACCAGGTTGAAATCGAAGTGAAGGATAATGGGGACATTATCTATTCAGTATGCGATTGTCCCTATGATTTTGGGCCTGTATGCAAACACGAAGCGGCATCCTACTTTGAGCTTTTCAACATGCTGAATCAAGCTGCTGTGAAGGGGAAAGTGGCGGAAAAGCCATCTCAACATATTGCCCTGCATGACGTTTTAGCTGTTCTTTCAAAAGAAGATTTGATCAAAATTATTATTGATATTGCGGATGGTGATACAGCGCTAAAAAACAGTCTCCTGGTTAGATATTTAAACGGTGACAAACAGCAGGAACTTGAGGCATGCCGGACGCTGATTAGAGCGATTGTAAGAAAATACACGGGACGGGAAGGTTTTATAAAATATCGGGATACAGGAGACTTTGTCTTTGAGCTGGAAGAAGTTTTAGAGAAAGCAAGAAATACGGAAGATGTTGTACTAGGTGTGGATATTGCTTTGCTCTTGCTGGAGGAATCAATAGAAGCCTTCCAATATGCAGATGATTCAAACGGGGATATTGGGTTCCTGGTCACGGAAACCCTTGGGGTAATAGGGGAAGTGGTACAAAAGAGCAAGCTTGACAAGCAAAAAGATGTTCTATTTACGAAGCTATTAGATTATACGGGTTATAAGGTTTTTGATGGTTGGGAGGATTTCCAGCTGGAATTGCTTCATATTTGTTTTGTATTTGCCGATGATGTTAGCTTTAGAGTGCCATTGAAGACGAAAATAGAGTCCATGCTTGATGCCAACACTAGTGATCGGCTTAAAGACTACATGAACGAGAATCTTCTTCAACTATTGTTTAAGTTCATTGAGCAATATGGCACCGATAAAGAAGCAGAACAATTTATATCCGAGCACCTTCAGTATTCCTCATTTAGAGAGCTGCTGCTGAACAAGTACATTCAGGAGAAGAATTACAACAAAGTGATTGAAGTAGCTAAAGGAGGAGAAGTCCAGGACAAGAAGTATCCTGGGCTGATAACCAGATGGAAAAAGTTCCGGTATTCGGCCTACCAAGCTCTTTCATTAAAAGAAGAGCAGCAAGGGTTGGCAATGGAACTGTTCCTTAATGGTGACTTTAATTATTATGGCGATTTAAAAGAATTAGCTGGAGATCAGGATGAGCTCTATGCAAGCTTAAAGCATGAACTTAAATCAAGAAAGGGATGGCAAATCACTGGTTTATTCCAGCAACTTATTGAACAAGAAAATGACCTTGAAGAGATATTGGTGTTTGTCAGAAGAAATCCTCAGTATATTGAAACATACGCTGAGAAGCTGTCCGATGAGTATAAGCAAGAAGTGATTGAAATTTATCGGGAATATATTAAATCTGCAGCAAATGCTGCATCCAATCGCAAAGCCTATCAGAGGGTATGTAAAAAAATCAACTGATTAACTTGTATAGCAAGAGGCCAGCCTTTATAGATGAATTAGGAAAGATTAAGTAGGAAGTGGTTGCAAACTTTTTCACAAGCCTTTCAGCCCGGTTGCAAAGCCGGGCTTTTTGCCATGGCTTGGAAGAAGGAGCATCGTGCGCATGCTTCGGACTTGTAAATGATGGGTATTGTTACCATGATGGTGGTTAGCAAAATGAGGCTGTAAATGAATAAGGAGGGCTGCCCCCATGCTTCACAATTTATCTGTTGACAAATCGGGTATTTTTAATCATTATTAAATACATAAAACATATAAAATTACTTGGAATTAAAATTGAGGTGACAGCATGTACTTGACGATAGATGGAATTGAGAAAAGTTTTGTCACGGAGAAAAAAGAAAAGCTTAAAGTGCTGGATAATATAAACTTGAATGTTGAAAAGGGGAGCTTTGTTTCCATCGTCGGTCCTTCCGGCTGCGGCAAATCCACCTTGCTTTACCTGATTGCCGGCCTGGATAAAGCCGACCAGGGCGAAATACGGGTTGCCGGCAATTTGGTGAAAAAACCTGGTCCTGAACGGGTTGTGGTATTCCAGGAAGCGGGTCTGTTTCCATGGCTGACGGTTTTGGAGAATGTTACCTACGGACTGCTCCTTAAAAAAATGACAAAGGAACAGGCAGAACAAAAGGCGATGGAAGTCCTGAAAATGGTCCATCTCAGCAAATATGTCGATTCCTATCCGCACCAGCTATCAGGGGGAATGAAGCAAAGGGTTTCGATTGCAAGAGCGCTGGTGATGGAGCCGGACATTCTGTTAATGGATGAACCATTCTCTGCACTCGATGAACAAACCCGAATGGTCCTGCATAAAGAGCTGCTCGAAATCTGGAGAAAGACGAAGGTGACCATCTTTTTTGTTACCCATAATATCAGGGAAGCGGTGCTGCTTTCCGAACAAGTTGTCGTTTTTGCGACCCGTCCGGGCAAAATCAAGGAAATCATCACGGTTCCAACTATGAAGGACGGAATCATGCCGGACGGAGTGACGCTGCATACAGAACAAAAGATACTGTCCATTTTAGAGGAAGAATTAGAAAAGGTATTGAAGGAGGAAATGGGTGATGACTACAGCTTTAAGACGAATCATCTTCATCGCGGCGATAGCGGTGATATGGGAAGTCACATCTAGGTTATCCGGCCTTCCTGCCTTTATGTTCCCGAGTCTGACTCAGGTGCTTGACACGCTTGTGAACGGCTTGATCAGCGGACAGATCACAACAGCCATCGGCAAGAGCCTTGGCCGCATCCTTTTAGGGTTTACGATTGCGATCGTTGTTGGATTGATCCTTGGATATTTTATCTGGCGCTATAAAGTTGTTGAGGATACGCTTGGTTTTGTGGTGACCGCCCTTCAGTCCATCCCGAGTATTGTCTGGTTTCCGCTGGCAATCATCTGGTTTGGATTGAATGATATGGCCATCCTGTTCATTGTCACCATCGGGGCGACCTGGACCATGACCGTGAACGCGACAAGCGGATTCAAAAATGTGCCGCCGCTGTATCAGCGTGTGGCCAAAGTGTACGGCTCCGGCGGGTTCCATTTTATCCGTACGGTGATTCTGCCGGCATCAGTGCCGCAGCTGATTTCCGGATTAAGGATTGCCTGGGCGTTTTCCTGGCGCGCGCTTATGGCCGGGGAACTTCTTGGCGGCGGCGGAGGCCTTGGGCAGCTCCTTGAGATGGGACGCTCGCTTGGGCAAATGGACCTTGTCATTTCAGTCATGATCATCATTGCCATCATTGGAACCATTGTCGACAATGTTGTGTTCTCAAGGCTTGAACGCAGTGTTGAAGTGAAATGGGGATTAAGGGCAAGGTAAGAACTTTATTTAAAAGTCAAATAAGGAGTGGAACTTATGAAAAAAACAATGCTATCCTTGCTATTCTCCATTTTGGTTGTGGGTGTGCTGAGCGCATGCGGCCAATCAAACAATGAAGGCTCCGGCGGGGATTCAGATGGCGATACTGTCAGAATCGGGTATTTTCCGAACTTGACGCATATCGCGACGATTGTCGGGCTTGAGAAAGGATTCTTTGAAGAAGCGCTTGGTGAAAATGTTAAAATTGAGACAAAAACAGTCTCTAATGGCGGCTTGTTCATGGAAGCCATGTCCACTGATGCGATTGACGTAGGGACAGTCGGACCCGGCCCGCTGCTGAACTTTTATGTGAAAAACAAGGAATACCACCTGATTTCCGGAGCGGTTAACGGAGGCGCCGTCCTTGTTGCCAGGGAAGACAGCGGTGTGGAAAAGCTTGAAGACCTGGACGGCAAGAAAGTAGCCATCCCGGTTATCGGAAGCACCCAGGATGTTATGCTGCGAAAGGCGCTTCAAGAGGTGAACCTTGAGCCGACAACAAATGGCGGTTCGGTAGAATTGTTTGCTGCAGCCCCTGCCGATACGGCGCCGCTGTTTATTCAGAAATCCGTTGACGCGGCCGCGACACAGGAGCCATGGGGCTATGTTCTTGAAAATCAGGCCGGCGGAAAGCTGCTGCTCGATTGGGACGAATTTGCCTGGGGCAAGGAATCAACCAATACAGTCGTAGCAGCTAGGTCCGATTTTCTAGAAAAGGAAGATTTGGCTAAGGCGTATTTGACTGGCCATAAGAACGCTGTCGAATTTATTCAAAACAACCCTGAAGAAGCACAGGACATCGTCATTCAGCACCTGAAGGACCTGACAGGGAAAGAAATCAACAAAGAGGAAGTGGCAGCCGCGTTCTCCCGCCTGTCCGTGACAACCGAAGTAAACGAACAAGTCATCCAGGAAATGGCTGATATCAGTAAAGAAGCAGCCTATATACCAAGCAACGACATCGAAGGAATGATCAACCTCAACCTGCTGAACGAACTCAAATAGAGCAGGAGGACGGTTCTCTTGCTTCATTATCCAATGGTCCCGTGAAATACGGGGCCATTTTTTGCGCAGTAAAGGCGACTTTGTTTTGCAGTTGTGGAAGATGGCTGAAACAGGTAGGCAATCCGGCATACCGGGTGGTAAAATATGGTGATGGGAACGGAGGAATGAGGCAGGAGAACCGTCCCCGTGCTTCAAAAGGGGGTTGATTTGGTGGTAGATTGGTTTGAACGGCATAAGCGTGGATTGTATATGATGGGCTGGTCTTTTCTTGGGGATGAGCAGCAGGTGGAGGAGCTGTTTTTTCGGTGTATGGACAAAGCGGACAAGGAATGGCCTCGATTAAAGAACGAAATCTCTTTTGATTTATGGGCCCTTTCGGTTTTTATCCAAACCTGCCGGGAGTTTTCCAGAGATAAGAGATTACCAGCTTCAGAGAAAAGCGAACATCATGATCCTGTATTTGAAGCGCTCCTTCAGCTGGAGCAGGATGAGAAAGAGGCAGTGGCCCTTGTTTATATACATGAACTTTCCCGGGAGGAAACCGCCCAGGTTCTCGGATGTTCCGAAAAGAAGGTAAAAGAACTGTTGTTTTCCGGTATCCAGTCACTTAGAGGTATCCTCGGGAAAAACCCGCCATTTAATGGCTGCAGGGAGTATCACCCATCCTACATCGATTACCTGGAAAGGACCATCGAGCGGAGTGAAAAAGTGGATTTTGAAATACATATCTTTCATTGCCAGCAATGTCAGGAGGATTTGGCGACATTTCAGGATGCCATGATCCTGTTAAGGGATCTTGCTGAAACGGCCGAAGGTTTTTCGGTGCCGGCCAGCCTGATGCAGAACGTGAAGGCCCGGCTGTCAGAGAAGGAACAAGACAGACAACGGAAGATTCAAAAACGGAAAAGGACGAGCCTGGTTTTTGCAGGTGTTTTTGGCTTTATCATTGCTATGGAATTTTTCACGGGGACGTTTTCCAGCGCCTATTATGCGTGGACAGAAGAAGACCAGGAATTGCGGGCCTTCCTGCGACAAGACCTCGGTGAGAACCTGAACCTGGCTGCCGAGAGCAATGGGGTGGAAATCAGGATCAAGAGCGTGATTGCGGATGATGTCCAGACACTTGTTTTTTATGAAATAGAAGATCTTAAGGAAGAGAATCGGTATATGATGAATTTGCATGATGGGGCTATAGTGGAGAACGAAACCACCATTATGAACCATAATTCCTATCCAAGATTCTATCCGCCGGACCTTCAATCGGATGTGAATAAAAAAGCAAAGAACGTGTTTCACGGAAAGATCAGCCTTCTCCCGCTCACAACGGATGAAGGGACGATCGAACTTAAGATTACCAAGCTTCAAAAATTGAAAGAGGATGCTTTAAATCAGTTTGATTTTAGGTTTTATGGAAATGGTGGAAATAAGACAGGAGAGTGGAAATTTGAAATTCCTGTTACAAAACAACCTTCCAAAGAATATACGCTGGCGGGGACAAAAGAAGTGGAGGGAATTCCTGTACGGTTCGACAAATTGACGATTTCGCCAACCGCGACGATCCTGCAATTTGCCATTAATCAGAAACGTTCACCTAAACGGCTGGATGTGCTTAATTTTAAACATTTGGGAGTAAATGATCATAAGTTGAAAGCTGACATGTTTGGCAGTTCTCATATGTATGAGCAGCGAGACATGGACTGGACTGTCTTTCAGGCCTATTTTGATCCGCATTTTGGTGAAAAGCCAGAGAAAATCAACGCGCAGTTCGACTTTGTCCAAATGGGTGTTGATGACCAAAAGACGATTGACCTTGGCGCTTACAAGGAATATCCACAAACGTTTGAATATGCAGGCAGCACGATTTCCATCGACAGGGTGGATGTCGGAGATCCTACCATTATAGTTCTAAGCGATCATGAGATCAGGAACAGAGCCTATCAATCGTTTTACTTCGATGTTGTGGGAGAAAATGGGAGTCAACCAAATTATACGAATATGAATAGTGAAGGAGTGCTTGTGGATAAAAATGGGGTTCAATATGATATGCAAGAAATGGATGTTCCTTATGAAGAAATCGAGCAGCCTCTTCATTTCACCACCGTTCAAAGTGTAGCGATAGACAATAATGTGGTTCCCAAAAGCATCGTCATCCATGGGTATAATTCAATGAGATATCTGGATGATGTGGTGGAAATCGAGGTTGATGAATGAGGCGTTTGGGGGCACATTAAGTGCGAAATTAAGAATAATAGAAAGTTGATTTTAGTGAGTTTACGAAATAAATGGAAGAATTCCGCCTAAGTCGGGAAATACCAACATTTCCCGCAATATAAGGGAGGTTTTTCCGTTTATATTCATTTAATCCTTGAATTTAGCCCCGAAATAGGAAGTTAGTCGGAATATCTCCGCTTATTTTTGCTATTTAAGCCTCTGCAATATACCTTAATCGGAATTTCTCCGCCTATGGAACGCCTTGCCTACACGGACTAATAAGCAAATCAACAATTATAACATGGCAGATACACTGCCACATATAGCCTGGTCTACCCGTACCCGACTTCACAAAACTCCATGATGGCAGGCAGGGCTCGCGTTGCCAAATGGCATGAAAATATTAAGAACCGCATATGGACCGGCATCCTTTCATACATATAGCATGTGTGGGAATCGTGAAAAGGGGTGTGGTCATGGCGAATCCAATCGTAGCGAGGTCTTTGGACGAAATCAGGTTTTGGTCAAGGATTATGAAGGAACATGCATTATTTCTAAGCCTGGGGTTTACTTACGAACAACGGCAATTGATTACCGAAGCCCAGCAGTTTATCGCTCTGTTTGAACGAATTGAAGAGAAGCTTTCCAGGTTTTCGCTCAACTCGGAACTGAGCCAGGTCCAGGCATTTAACAATGAGGTCTATCAGGCAGCGGTCGCCATTTGGCATTACAAAAGGAAAGTATTGGGGCTGGAGCTGCGCTGTGAGATCCGTTCCAATAACTTCCCGTTGTTAATCGATCACGTCAGCAGGGAAGCGGCTTATTTTGCCAATCGGCTGAAAGAACTGAATGAAGGGAGATTGGCACCTGAAGCAGATGATATCATTCAGGAAAATGTCTTTTTCCTTAAAATCATGGCGGACCATGCAAAATTCATTGGGCACCTGTTGGACCCCTCGGAAAGAAAACTTGTCCAGCAGGCAAGGGAATTTAGCCATGATTTTGATCAGCTTGTCTTTCAGGCGGTTGATTTGGATTCGATGAGGCCGCAATCAGAGACAGTGCCGATACTCGACCAATTCCTGGATCAAAATAGAGTTTCCGTTGCCTCTCTAAGAGACTTCAAAAGGACGGCCAGGGAGCTGATCGAGGCATGCCGGATTAAAAGCAATATCCATCCGCTTTTAGCGGACCATACCTTCAGGGAGGCGGAAAGGTTCCTCGAAATCATCGACATGTTCGAAGCAACCCTTAGCGCACATAAAATGCAACGGCCATTGGATTCCTAAGGCCCCGGTATTTCACCGGGTTTTTTTTCATTGGCTGGAGTCCAGCAGTGATGGAACGGAAACTGAGGAAAGTAAAAGCGGTAACTGAAACAGCAGAACCGTCCCCCTGCTTTGAGAATAATTGTGCGGTTGTTTTGGTTCTATTATCCAGTCAGGCCTTCCATATATGAATATATTATTTACAAATGGACAAGGAGGTGAATTATTTTGAGTAATAATTGGGATGATGTTTTATTTGGCGGTTCGAAATTCAGAAGGGCTTATGAAGATGCAGGATTTATGGACAAACATCGAGAGCATAGGCGGCATCCACATCAACATCAGGGAGGACATCATGAAGATGGATCGACCTGTCAAGAACTAGCAGATGTCATCGGGGGAATGGTCATTTCCACATCTCCATGCACAGTAATGCGTCTCAGGGATATTAAGGCAACGATTTTAGGCCGCCCTACCCGTTCTCCGCTAGCCCTTCCATTTGCCTTATCTTTCGAAAATGATCTAAATCTCGGTGAAACAGTTATTCTGCAGAAGGAAATCAATCCATTCATGTCCGCACTTCGAAAAAGGGGTCTTATCGTTACAGCAGTTCACAATCACTGGTTGTTTGACAAACCACGTTTGATGTATATGCACTGGGAAGATACCGGGGACGCTTTCGATTTCGCTGAAAGAAGTTTTGCCGCGGCAAAGGAAGCGGGCTTATTCAATAGAAAACCGCATCATGATTAATGAACGGGTGGCAGTAGCTGAAGGTGAAGCTTTAAAACCAAAACAATAGGAAGAAGCCCCTTTTTCATAATAAAGGGGCTTTTTCCTATTGAGCTGAACCACCATCCATTCCCTTGAAAAGCAATAAACTTCCTGTAGCTTTTTTCGTAAAAACATATTCTCCTTTTTTGCCGAATAAGATGATTTAGAAAAAGAGAATAACGCTTAACAACGGTAGCGGGAATGGGGGATCAGAATGAAGAAGGTAGGAAAAGATGATTTTGTAAAAGGGTTTGTTCCGAAACATACCCACGGTTCAGTTGACTATACCTCTGTAGAGGAGGGCCATGTGCATCAGTGCCTGGATGTGACATCCCCTCCAATTCAAACCCAGGATGGAAATCATGTTCATTACACCGAAGGATATGTTGTATTTGAAGATGGACACACTCATCATTATAAGGCTTATTCCGGTCCTGCCATTCCCGTAGGAAATGGAATGCATGTTCATTATTATGATTTTTACACGACAGAAGACGATGGCCACAGACACCGAGTCAGAGGGGTAGACCGCCCTGCACCCGGCGATAAATGATCTCAAGGGAAAAAGGAGAAAATCCAGCCTGGCCGTACCAATTACTTCTCCCTCCCTGGCTTATAATGATAAAGATCATTTTGACCATTTTTCACATCATTATTATCTATAAATAAATCTCCATCTTCCAGGTACGTTGCCAATATGATGTTTTCAGCTTTTTCGCCCCTTTTCTGCAGTTCGTTCATCAGCCAGCTTTGGTTTAATTGCAGATATTTTAAGTTAGCATAAACAATTTGCCCATCCAGTATTAACGGGATTGGCAGATAACTTTTCTTGACAGGCAGATTTAAATCATGGGGTTGAATAGGCCGGTATTCCGCTTTGGGAATGACACTGATATCCCCTGTATCTTCCATTATGGCCAATGCGATATTTTGTATATCGGTAAAACCTTTTCCTCTTAATTGTGACAGCAATTCATTTAGAGGCAGGCGAACTTTTTTAAGTGCTTTCCGGTCAATATCGCCGTTCTGAATTAATACAGTAGGACTTTCGTATAAAATCCACCTGAATTTTTTATTTAAAGACAGCTGTATAAGAATTTTATACAAAATGACTATAATACCCGCGTAGATAAGAGCTTCTCCCAAGTTGCTAACCTCAAGAGGGTCACTGATAATGTTGGTCACCACGAATATGTACAATATATCAAAAGAATGCATTTGGGTTACAGCCTTTTTTCCAGTGATTCGCAAAAAGAAAAAACCTGCGGCAAAAACCAGGAAGGCACGATAAAATTCCAACATTATATCTCTCCTGAACCATAATTATGTTTAGTATTGGGAATTTCCATACGGTCTAAACATGGTGTGGTTTTTCGTACTCCGGCTGGTGGTCCAGGGGCAATGGGGATTTAGTAGTTTTCACATGTTGACGAGTCTTTCCCTGGAAAGGCTCTTTTTTTTGGGGGGCCGGGGAGCAGCTGCCGGAAAATGCTTGAATTTACAGCCTTTGCACATTGTATTTTTTATCCACTGTTGTATAATGATTCGGTGTGCCTATCAATTTATTTATTTATTATAAAAAAGCTTTGGCAAAGAGGAGGTTATAATGGCTAACTCAGCGATTATTCAATTTAAAAATGTGACAAAACAATATGATAATGACCCGGCTGTGCTTGATGATGTGAGCTTTGAGATTGAGCGCGGGAAATTTTATACGCTTCTTGGCCCGTCCGGATGCGGGAAAACGACGATTCTCCGCCTGATTGCCGGGTTCACTCAAGCGACATCGGGAGACATTCTTTTTGATGGAAAAAGAATCAATGATCTGCCCGCCAACAAGCGCCAGGTGAATACGGTCTTCCAGGATTATGCCTTGTTTCCCCATCTGAATGTGTTCGAGAATGTGGCGTTTGGCTTGCGCATCAAGAAGCTGAAGAATGCCCAAATCGAGGCGAAGGTAAAAGAAGCGCTCCAGTTCGTGAACCTTACAAGCTATGAAAATAGGGAAATCCGGGAGATGTCGGGCGGGCAGCGCCAGCGCGTCGCGATTGCCCGGGCGATTGTCAACGAGCCGGAAGTCATCCTCCTTGACGAACCATTATCCGCCCTGGATCTGAAGCTGCGTACCGAAATGCAGTATGAACTCCGCGAGCTCCAAAGCCGCCTTGGCATCACGTTCATATTCGTTACCCATGACCAGGAGGAAGCGCTGGCGATGTCGGATGAGATTTTCGTCCTAAACGAGGGGAAAATCGTGCAGAGCGGCAGCCCTACGGATATTTATGATGAGCCGATCAACCGTTTTGTGGCCGATTTTATCGGCGAATCCAATATTGTCCACGGAACGATGGTAGAAGACTATCTGGTAGAGTTCACAGGCAAACGCTTTGAGTGCGTCGACATGGGCCTCAATCCCAATGAGCCTATCGAAATCGTCATCCGGCCGGAAGACCTGGAAATCACATCTGTTGCGAACGGCAAACTGCAGGTGAAAGTCGACTCCCAGCTGTTCCGCGGCGTTCACTATGAGCTAAGCTGCTATGATGAGGCAGGCAACGAGTGGCTTGTCCATTCCACCAAAAAGGCGGAAGTTGGCGACGCAATCGGGCTTTATTTTGAACCAGAGGCCATCCATGTCATGCGCCTGGGCGAAACGGAAGAAGAATTCGACGCCCGTCTGGAAGCCTATGAGGATGGGGAAGCTAAATGAACAGCAGGCTAACCCGTTCATGGTTCATGCTACCGTACACGCTTTGGATGGTGTTCTTCGTCATCGCGCCGATTTTGCTCGTCATCTATTATTCTTTCCTGGATATAAACGGCCATTTTTCGCTGGCAAACTACCAGAAGTTTTTTACGCCGGTTTATTTGAAAATGACCTTCAGTTCGTTCTGGTACGCGTTCCTGATTACCTTGTTCTCGCTGCTGGTGGCCTATCCAACCGCCTATTTTTTAACTAAAACAAGGCATAGCCAGCTCTGGCTGCTGCTTATCATCGTTCCTTCCTGGATCAATCTCTTGCTGAAGGCGTATGCCTTCCTTGGCATCTTCGGAACATACGGTGTCAGCAATCAGCTGCTGGAAGCGATTGGCATCGGCAGGCAGCAAATTCTGTTCACGGATTTCAGCTTTATATTTGTATCGGTTTATATCTTTATCCCATTCATGATTTTGCCGATTTTCAACTCGCTGAATGAGCTGAATCCTACCCTGATTGATGCCGCCAATGATTTGGGCGCCAGCAAGTGGACAACTTTTACGCGTGTGATTTTCCCGCTGACGATTGAAGGGGTAAAATCGGGCATCCAGATTGTCTTCATCCCGGCATTATCTTTGTTCATGCTGACACGCCTGATCGCCGGCAACCGGGTAATTACGCTTGGAACGGCCATCGAACAGCATTTCCTTGTGACCCAGGACTGGGGGATGGGTGCCACGATTGCGGTATTTTTGATTCTCATCATGTTTGCCATCATGGCCATCACAGGCAACCGAAAGCGGGGTGTGTAAGTTGGAACGAAAAGGATCTCGGTTGGCTAATGTCTTTTTATTACTCGTTTTCTTTATTTTATATGCACCGATCTTTTTCCTGATTTTTTATTCGTTCAACAGCGGCGGGACGATGTACCATTTTGAAAGCTTCACGCTCGATTGGTACAGGGAATTGTTCAGCGATGTCCGCCTGCTGATCATTGTCCTGAACACGCTGGTGGTCGCCTTGCTGTCTGCGCTGATTGCAACCATCATCGGCGTATTAGGGGCGATTGGAATTCATGCGTTAAAAAAACGAAGTGCACGGAATACGATGATGTCGCTGAATAATGTGCTGATTGTCAGCCCGGATGTCATCATCGGGGCATCCTTCCTGATTTTGTTCACGGTATCCGGCTACAAGCTGGGATTTTATTCGGTCCTGCTTTCGCACATTGCCTTCAGCGTGCCGATTGTTGTCCTGCTGGTGCTTCCTAAACTGTCGGAAATGAGCCCATCGCTTGTCGACGCGGCGAGGGACCTTGGGGCAAACAGCTGGGATGTACTGACAAAGGTGATCCTGCCGTATTTATCGCCAGGCATCATGGCCGGCTTTTTTATGGCCCTGACGTATTCGCTTGATGATTTCGCGGTCACGTTTTTTGTGACAGGGAACGGCTTCAGCACGCTTTCCGTCGAAATCTATTCCCTGGCGCGCCGCGGGGTGTCCTTGAATATCAATGCTTTATCGACATTGTTATTCTTGTTCACCATTATCCTGGTTGTGGTCTATTACTTCATTGCCCAGCGCCAGAAGGTTAACACTGTGGGGGTGAGGAAATGAAGCAGCTGGTTCGTGCTTTCATCGCCATCTCTCTTGTATCTGTCCTGCTGCTGGCGGCCATTTCCAAGCTGAATGACACACAAGGCTATTCAGGAGACAATACATTGACCATCTACAACTGGGGCGATTATATTAATCCCGATTTGATCAAAACGTTTGAAAAAGAAACAGGCATCAGCGTCGTATATGAGACATTCGATTCCAACGAGGCGATGATGACAAAGGTAAGGCAGGGAGGCACCTCCTATGATATCGCTGTCCCTTCCGAGTACATGATTGAAAAAATGCGGGCTGAGGACCTGCTGATTCCGATTGACCACAGCAAGCTGCCTAACCTGAAAAATATCGACGAACGGTTCATGAATCTGCCCTTCGATCCAGGCAACGAATACTCGATTCCCTATTTCTGGGGAACGGTCGGAATCGTCTACAATCCGTCGCTCCTCGGCGGCAAAGAATTTACCAGCTGGAACAACCTATGGGATCCAGACCTGAAAAATGAGATTCTGCTTGTCGACGGTGCCCGCGAGGTGATGGGCATGGGACTGAACAGCCTTGGCTATTCCCTGAATGACACCGACAAGGAGCATTTGCGGGAAGCGAAGGAAAAGCTCGACACCCTGACCCCTAACATCAAGGCGATCGTCGGGGATGAAATCAAAATCCTGCTAGCTAACGAGGAAGCGCCGATTGGACTGGTCTGGTCGGGCGACGCTGCTGACATCATGTACGAAAACGAGAATCTTGACTATGTTGTTCCGGAAGAAGGTTCCAACCTTTGGTTCGACAACATGGTGATTCCGAAGACAGCCAAGAACGTTGAGGGTGCACATCAGTTCATCAATTTCATCCTGGACCCGGAAATTGCCGCACAGAACACAGAATGGGTCTCTTACTCCACGCCGAATAAAGCCGCGCTGGAATTTTTGCCTGAAGAAATGGTAACCGATGAACGATTCTACCCGCCCGCAGAGCTGACAGAGAAACTCGAAGTATACGAAAACCTCGGCCAGGAAAATCTGGCTTATTACAACGAATTGTTTTTGGAATTTAAAATGCACAGGAAATAAAACACGGGGACGGTTCTCCTGCTTCCATTGGAAGCAGGAGAACCGTCCCTTTTTTGAAACTTGACCTTAATCAATTACTAGTCGGAAGTGGCGAATTAAAATGAAGATAGATTAAGGAAAGGGAGGAATTCAAATGTCAAAAGCAGTGTTTCAATTAGAGCCGTTAACTTGTCCGTCCTGTATTAAAAAAATTGAGTCGAAGTTGAGTAAGACAGTTGGTGTGGATTCAGCTGCTGTTTTATTCATCTCCCGCAAAGTGAAAGCGGTGTATGATGAAAGCCAAATTAATGCGGGTGAGCTGGAGGAAATCATCAAAAAATTGGGATATGAGGTATTATCGGCAAAGGTGTCCTAATATCGCTTATTCCGCAGAGATTATATGATTAGGAGGGATTGTTTATGGATAGGGCCGTCAATAAGCATAGAAATCAAATGACTGTTGCTGCGTTCCTGCTCATTGCATCCGGATTCGTAGCAGGCTGGCTGGGGAATGGAGAACTCAAAAATATCGCCCTTGTCCTGGCGACCATCATCGCTGGAATACCCATTGCAATAAAGGCTTATAAGGCGCTCGTCATGAAAACATTCAGCATTGAGCTGCTAGTCACAATCGCTGTGATTGGGGCTCTGGCCATTCAGGAATATACGGAATCATCAGTGGTTACCTTCCTGTTTTTATTTGGTGATTATCTTGAAAGGCGGACGCTGGAAAAAACAAGATCCTCTTTGAAAAAACTGGTCGATATGGCGCCCCAGGAGGCTGTGGTCATCAGGGAAGGAAACTTCTTCAATATTGCGGCGGAAGATGTCGTGAAGGGCGATACAGTGGTGGTTCGCTCAGGAGGCAAAGTTCCTGTTGACGGAAGGATCATTTCCGGCCAGGCATTCCTGAATGAAGCTTCGATAACAGGAGAATCCGTTCCTGCTTCGAAAAGGGCAGAGGACCAGGTTTTCAGCGGAACGATGGTGGACAATGGCTACATTGAAATCATCGCAGAAAAGGTCGGCGATGACACTGCTTTTTCCAAAATCATCGAACTGGTGGAGGAAGCAAAGGAATCGAAAACAAAAACGGAAAAATTCCTTAATAAATTTTCCGCCCTCTATACCCCTTCCGTTGTGGTTTTATCGATCCTTGTTTTTCTCCTTACCAAGGACCTTCACATGGCGATTACCTTCCTGGTGATTGCTTGTCCGGGAGCGTTGGTTATTGGCGCCCCGGTCTCGACTGTAGCCGGGATTGGCAACGGGGCCAGGCATGGTGTCCTCGTTAAAGGCGGGGAAGTCATGGACAAATTCGCCAAAGTCGACACCATTGTTTTTGATAAAACCGGGACGCTGACGAAAGGAAAGCCGGAAGTGACCGATATTAAAGCATTTAGCGACTACGAGACCAATGAATTGCTGCGGTTGGCTGCGACTGCCGAAACCCTTTCAGAACATCATCTAGGTCAAGTTATTGTCAAAGAGGCAAAGGGAAGAAAAATAAACATGGACAGCAAGCCCGAGGATGGCCAAATCATTAAAGGAAATGGCATCACAGCGAAGGTTGGCGGCAAAACGGTAAGCGTCGGAAACCGCAAGTTGATGAATGCCGAAAAAATCCTTATCCCGCAAGATGCTGCAGATTATGCTGTCGAGCGTGAGAAAGCAGGAAATACGGCCGTTTTTGCAGCGGTGAATGGCGAAATAGCCGGCATCTTCTCAATCGCGGATCAAATCCGTGAAGACGCCGCGACAGCACTGGCGGCGATGAGGGAAAATGGAATCAGGAAAATGGTGATGCTGACAGGTGATAATCGCCATACTGCTGAAATGGTAGCCAGGAAACTGGGATTGGATGAATATCATGCTGAATTACTGCCGGAAAATAAAGTGGATTATGTGAAAAAACTGAAGGAAAAAGGCTATGTCGTGGCGATGGCCGGGGATGGAATCAATGATGCACCCGCCATTGCCACCGCGGATATCGGGCTGGCAATGGGCGAGGGCGGAACTGATATATCAATGGAAAGTGCAGATGTAGTGCTGATGGCGGATAAACTGACACAGCTGTCGCATGCCTACTCGCTGTCAAAGGCAACGATTGCTAATATGAAGCAGAATACGTACTTCGCCGTTGCCACCGTGTTTGTCCTCCTGCTTGGAGTACTAAATGGATCGGTCCATTTAGCGTCGGGGATGTTCGTCCATGAGGCCAGCGTTTTGCTTGTCATTGTAAACGGGATGAGGCTGATCAGGTTCCAGCCTAAAGGAGCAAATGCCGGCCTGCATCTGAAAGCTTCCGTGTATAATGTGAATAGGGAAGCTTAAACGATAGAACATGACGGAGGGGAAAGGAGATGAAGGGGAAATGGAAGTACAGCATACGCATCAGCATTGCGGAAGAACGCAGAGAGGATGTGTTTCCCAGGTCCCCATTTTTAATCATTTGGAAGATGGCCAAATGAATGAAGTGATGGGGATGGTCCAATCTGTTGCCTACAAACGAGGGGAAATGGTTTACCGGGCAGGAGACCCTTCGGATTCGCTCTATATCGTCCACACAGGGAAAATTAGAATTTATCGGCTATCGGAATCCGGCAAGGAACAGCTGCTGCGCATTTTAGCGCCAGGGAATTTTACAGGTGAGCTTGCTCTATTCAAAGATGGGGTTCATGAAGCTTTTGGCGAGGCCATGGAAGAAACCCAGGTGTGCATCATAAGAAGGGAGGACCTTCAAAAACTCCTTTTGAAATATCCGTCTGTCTCGTTGAAAATCCTGACGGAATTCTCGATCCGCCTTGAACAATCAGAAAAGCAAACCACCCGTTTTGCGACCGAGAAGGTGGAAGCAAGGCTTGCCTCCTTCCTGGCTGAATGCATGGACCATGATCGGTCCAAAGAAATCACACTGCCCATGAGTAAAAAGGATTTGGCTTCCTATCTGGGAACGACTCCTGAAACAATCAGCCGAAAATTGGCCGACCTGGAAGAGGCAGGTTTGATTCAACAAAAGTCGAATAAAAAGATTGTGATTTTGGATCAGGATGGGCTGCTTCTCGTGTGATAACATTCACTTGGGAAAATAGAAAATAAACATACTTTAAAGATGGCAGAAGCCGTTCAACAAAAATAACAAATGATAAAGCATCTTTCGGGGTGCTTTTTTTTGTTTTGGTCAACGGGGAGCGCTTATAGCTCGTTTCATGCATGATTTTCCAGCTCATGATGCAAAATAAACTATCATCAACTAGGTGGGGTTTATATGGGGTTTTTTCGGAAGTACAAGAAGGCATCTCCTGCTCAACAATCCCAGAATATCGGCCATAAAGACAGGATAAGCTCCGAATTAGAGGATAATTTGGCAATAATCCAATCCATTTTTTGCGATACACCAGATCTGGTGATGCGGGAATTGGTCATAAAACAAACAGCCAGCCAGGCGGCAGTGGTCTATATTAGTGGAATTACCGATAGTAAAACCATTTTTAGCGGTGTGTTGAAACCCCTTTTATTTGAGGGGAAACAGGACGGGGAAGAAGTCCAATTAAGGGTGTCGCTTGGCCACATCAAGGAAGTTACTGCGTGGCCGGAAATTGAGAATGCGATTTTAAATGGCCAATGCGTCTTGTTTGTGGATAAACAGTCAGAAGCCTTTTTATACGATACGGCTCAATTTCCTAAAAGGTCGATTGAAGACACGCCAATTGAATCTTCCTTAACAGGAGCGCATGTTGGCTTCACAGAAACGGGAAGTGATAATGTCGCATTAATCCGCCAGCAAATTCACAACCGGGAACTGAAAATAAAGGAAAGGACGGTAGGAGAAAGGGGGAAAACGAAAGTTTCAATCTTGTATCTGGCAGATGTTGCGAATCTGGATGTGCTGAAAGAACTTGAGGAACGAATACAGAAAATCAAGGTTGACAGCATAACAAACGCGGGTGTGCTTGTGGAATACATTGAGGATGACCCGTACTCTCCTTTTCCGCAGCTTCTATTGACCGAACGCCCTGATTATGCTGCTGCCGAGATTTTACAAGGCAGATTCGCAGTTGTGGTCGACCGGTCACCGAGTGTCATCATTGGACCTGTAACATTTGATTCTTTCTTCAAGGCCACAGATGACTACAGCTCCCGTTGGATGGTCGCTTCTTTTATCCGTCTTATGAGGTATTTCGGGTTTTTAATCGCCATTTTCCTGCCAGCGATTTACATCGCCATCATTTCCTTTCATTTTGAAGTGATTCCTTTAAAGCTGCTATTTTCCGTGGGTGAATCAAGAGAGCAGGTCCCCTTTCCGCCTTATATTGAGGCATTTATTATGGAGGTTACCCTTGAAATGCTAAGGGAAGCAGGGGTGCGGCTTCCAGCTAAAATTGGACAGACGGTTGGGATTGTGGGCGGCATCGTCATTGGCCAGGCAGCGGTTCAGGCGGGAATCGTCAGTAATATCATGGTCATTGTTGTCGCTTTGACAGCCGTCGCATCTTTTATCATTCCTAATTATGAAATGGGCTCTGCCATTCGGCTAGTCCGGTTTCCGATGATGGTCCTTGCATCATTGTTCGGGTTTGTAGGAATAACAGTTGGTTTAATGATGATCATTGCCCACTTCATTTCGCTTGAATCACTAGGGATGCCGTATGGCAGCCCGCTCGCGCCTTTACGATTCCAGGACTGGAAGGATATCTTTATTCGCTTGCCGCAATGGACGCTTAAAAAGCGCCCTGCCAGTACAGGAGCCGTTCAAATGGGAACCGCCAATGCCAGCCATCCAAAGGGTGAAGATGATTGATAAGTAACAAAAAAATTACACTTATGCAATATATCTTTTTGATTCATGGTGTCCAAATGGGCGTTGGAGTATTAACTCTGCCGCGGGAACTGGCTGAAAAAGCAGGGACAGATGGCTGGATTGCCATCATTATTTCCTGGCTGCTTACGACAATGGCCAGTTTGATCATCATCCAAGTTATGAAAAAACATCCAAATGGAACGATTCTTGATCTTTTAAACCATTACTTTGGGAAAGCGGCCGGAAAGGCGGGCGCAATATTATTCGCTTTCTATTTTGGTTTATTGGCACATGTTATTTTTATTCGAGAAGCCCTTTTTATCCAGGCGTGGATTTTGCCTCGTACCAAGGTTTATGTGATCATTTTGCTGCTGTCGATTCCGAGCTACCTTATTGTTCGCGGGCACATCAATATATTAGGCAGGTATGCGGAACTCGTTTTTTTTATGACATTGTGGACCATAATCATTTATTTATTCCCTTTAAAAAACGCCGAGTGGCTTCATTTGCTTCCGGTCCTGAAGGAAGGATGGACTCCCATTCTTACAGCGGCAAAAACGGCCCTTTTCTCATTTATAGGCTTTGAAACGGCATTATTCTTTTATCCTTTTTTACAAAAAAAGGAGAAGGCCTCGATGGGAATTATAATTGCGAACAGCATCTCGTTGCTGGCATTCCTGGTGATCACGATAGCGGCTTTTGCATTTTACAGTCCCGATGAAATAGCCATCTTTAATGAACCTACGATTGAGATGTTAAAGGTTCTTGAATTTAAGTTTATTGAAAGACTGGAAATTGTGTTGTTTTCCTTTTACTTATTCGTGATGTCTACCACCGTCCTGCCATTTATGTTTTTAACCGTATTTTGTACGAGCAGGCTGGCTGGGAAACAAATTCACCGTGGGCATTTAGCCTGGCTGCTGTTAATTGAAGTTGTGTATGTTGTATTGTTTCCACCGAATCTCGATCAAAATGCGATTCTCCAGAAAATAGCCAAACAGTACAGTTTAATTACTGCATTTGCTCTTCCCCTTTGTTTATGGGGATTTCTCTGGGTGCAGGGGCTTTTTAAAAGGAGGGCGGCCAAATGAAATGCCGGTTTCTTGCAGTGCCATTCATGCTTCTTGTTTCCGTGCTTTCAAGCTGTGGAGGCAATATTCCACTTGAGGATTTAGCCATTTCCCTGATCCTTGGGATTGACCTCGATGAAAAAAATAATCTCATCATTTCCGAATCAAGTCCGGTGTTTAATAAAGAAACCAAAAAAAATATTGAAACCTATGAAGTAAAGGCGGAATCCATCAGGGAATCCAGGAAATATTTTGATGCGAGGGCAACGGGAGAAATCACTGCGGCGAAAATTCAAGTGCTGCTGATTGGAAAGAAAGTACTTGAACATGAAGATTGGTTTGTCCTTCTGGATACGGTATTTCGAAATCCCACTTTTTCCMTAAATACAAGGGTGGTCGTGGTGGATGGACCAGTATCAGACCTTATTTTTTTTGAACCGGACAATAAACCCCGGCTGCCGCTGTATTTGAAGGAATTGATTGATAAAAATGTTGACCGTAGCCGAGCGGTCATGAGCAATTTGCAGCTGCTTCATCGGCAAATGTATGAGCAGGGTATGACTCCTTCGTTACCGGAAGTAAAAAAAGGAAAAGATGTTGTCTATGCGGGAACAACCTTGCTTAACAAGAATGGAAAGAATGTAGAAACGCTCAGTATTCCAGAATCCTCAGCGCTGATCGTCCTGCAGGACCAAAATAAGGAGGAATTAACCTTTTCCTTGTCGATTCCGGAGGTGGATGGCGAGAAAGGAAAGCTTTTTCATAGGAAAGAGGTAAGCATGGAAGTCAGACGTGTTAAGTCTAAAGTGAAGACCAAATATGACCAGGGTAAATTTCATTTTCACTATAACATTGACATGGATGTAAATGTTGGGGAACGCCTATTTCCAGCGAACCGGGTAAAAGAAGAAGAGCTGGAGAAGCTGATTGGGAAAGAAGTGAAAACCCGACTTGACAGTGTGATTAAGAAAATCCAGGACAACAAAATTGATCCAATCGGCCTTGGAATTTATGCAAGAGCCTATGAATATGAACAATTCAAAAAAGTAAAGGATCACTGGGGTGAAGCGCTTGCGGAAGCTGCAATTGATGTTTCCCTGAACATTAACATCCAATCAATGGGTGCGACAAGGTGATATCATCGAGACCTGAAGGGTACCCGTTTTGTTGCAATGAAATGCCTGAATATTGCCAACCTGGATTTTTCATGCTGTAATAGCAGTTGCATGCATTTTTATCATGCATTGAACAATTATAGTCATATAGAGGTGAAAAAGGATGAATAAAAGAAAAATCATCATGGATTGTGATCCTGGCCATGACGACGCGATCGCGATTATCCTGGCGGCGGCACGGCCTGAATTGGAGATTTTGGGTATTACGACTGTGTCAGGAAATGCGGAAATTGAAAAAACGACCATTAATGCCCTGAAAATCTGTGAGTTGGTTTCGCTGACAGATGTTTTGGTTTCCAAAGGGGCCAGCGATCCATTGGTTCGGGTGCGGGAAACGGCCCCTGGCATTCATGGGGATTCCGGTTTGGATGGCCCGGTGCTGCCTGAACCATCCCGCAGCTGGAGCGGGGAACATGGCGCTGATACGATCGTAAGGCTGGTAAGAGAATCAAAAGAGCCTGTTACCATCCTTCCGACAGGGCCATTGACCAATGTGGCGCTGGCTTTAGCCAAAGCGCCGGAAATCAAGGACAATATTGAAGAGATTGTCCTGATGGGCGGAGGCACTTTCGGCAACTGGACCCCGACCGCCGAGTTTAATATCTGGGCCGACCCGGAAGCAGCGAAAAAGGTGTTTGACAGCGGTGTGCCGCTTGCCGTCATGGGTCTCGATATCACCCATCAGGCGATGGCCACAAGAGAAGTGATTGATCAAGTAAGTCAAATTGACAACAGAGTTGCCAAAATTGTCGGTGAACTATTGGAATTCTTTGCCCAAACCAATCAGGAAATGTTTGGGATGGAGGGGGGACCTGTTCACGATGTCCTTACAGTCGCCTATTGTGTGGCTCCGGAATTGTTCAAGATGAAAGAGGTCAATATTGCTGTTGAAACAAAAGGCGAATTGACGGCCGGGACCACGGCAGTCGACCTCCTTGGGGTAACAGGCAGGGAAAAGAACGCCAAGTTTGGCATGGAACTTGATGTTGAAGGCTTTTGGAAACTCATGTATGAAGCGCTTAAACAATATTAGGGTAGGTTCAGGAAATGAACGTACTAAAATTAAATTCCTATATGAACAAGGGAATGGAGGAATAAAATTTGAAGCCAATTATATTGGATGTGGATACGGGAATTGATGATGCCCTGGCGATGTCTTACGCTTTAAACTCGCCGGAACTGGAACTGCTGGCGTTTACGACCTGCTTTGGCAACGTTTCCGTACAAGAAGCCACCCGCAATACGCTTGCTGTTTTGGAAAAAGCGGGGAAGAAGGTTCCTGTCTATGCGGGAGCTGATCAATCGTTTAACGGCAGGATAAAAACGCGCTCGGCCAAGCATGTTCATGGAGAGGACGGATTGGGCAATACCCTGACTCAGGAGCCATTGGCTAAGGAAGAAAGCCAATTTGCCCCGGACTTCATGGTACAACAGGTGAAGGACCGCCCGCATGAAATCACGATCATTACCGTCGGGCCGCTGACCAACCTCGCCCTGGCGATTCAAAGGGCGCCCGAAATCATCCCGCTCGTGAAAGAGGTGGTCGTGATGGGAGGAGCCGTGAAAGTGCCAGGAAACGTGAATGCTTACGCCGAAGCCAATATATTCGCCGACCCGGAAGCAGCGGAGTTTGTCCTGTCATCAGGCCTGCCCGTCACCCTTGTGGGACTTGACGTGACGATGCAGACTTTATTGCCAAAGTCGAACCTTGATGAATGGCGTGCTGCCGGGAACGAAATGGGCCGATTCCTTGCTGATATGACCGAGTTTTACATAAATTATTATGAATCTTCCTATCCGGATATTGGCGGCTGTGCCCTCCATGACCCGCTTGCAGTCGCGGCAGCCATCGATCCAGGTTTCGTATCGACGGAAACCATGAGTGTCAAGGTCGTCACCGAAGGAGAAGAGGCGGGGAGGACCGTCGGCCATCCTGAAGGGGAACCTAAAGTTCGCGTCTGCACGGAAGTAGATGCAGAGCGGTTTTTGGATCATTTCCTTAGCCGGGTGGTTTGATTCAATGGGGAAGTTCGCCAGTCATGATGAAGGGCGGACTTCTTTTTAAGACAAGACGCACAATATCATTCGAAAGAAGGAATCAGCATGATGAAAAAACTAGCAGACAGAGTGTATTATATGCCTCATTATTCAGAAACCGACCGTCCTGCATTGGGGCTGATTTGCGGAGATGATTTCAGCGTCATCGTAGACTCCGGGAATTCTCCTGCACACGCCAGTGATTTTCTTGGATTGGTAAAAAAAGTGGATGTCCCTCCGGTAAAATTTGTGCTCATTACCCATTGGCATTGGGACCATATTTTTGGCATGGACACGATGGATCTTTTAACCATCAGCCATGAAGACACGAAGAAGAAACTCCAATACCTCAAAACGTTGAAATGGGATGACGCTTCACTGGATGCTCGTGTGGAGACAGGGGAAGAGATCGAGTTTTGCCGGGATATGATTAAAAGAGAAATGCCGACCAGGGAACATTTGCAGCTTAAAGTACCGGAAATTACTTTTACTGATAAAATGGAGCTGGATCTGGGCGGTGTGACTTGCGTGGCCGATCATGTTGGCGGGGTGCATGCACAGGATTCCTCGATCATTTATGTTAGAGAAGCAAAGGTGATGTTTGTCGCGGATTGCCTGTACCAGGACTTTTACAGCGGGGAGTGGAGCTATGACCTGGAAGAGCTTAATACGCTTTTAGCAAAGATAAAAAAATATGATACAGAATGGTATGTGCTCGGGCATCAGGACCCAAAAACACACGAAGAAATGTGGAGCTTCCTCGATGACATCACCAGCATCGGCGAAATTGTCGGACAGGAAATTTCCCTTGAAAAAGCAACAGCCCGATTTAAAGAAGTGCGCAGCACCGACCCAAGCGAGGACCAGCTCGAATTCATCCAGAACTTTGTCAATGGAAACCAAAAGAAATAGGGGGACGGGGACGGTTCCAGTGCTTCCTGGTGAAATGCGGGGAGCCGGGGAGGAGATAGAGCACGAGAACCGTCCCCATGCTCTACAACAAAGAGGGAATTAATGGTATAGTATTGTTGGATAGTCCTTGATTCCTGCTTGGCTAACCTATCATCTGGACAGAAGTGAGGTTAAACCGATGAGTGACCTTTCAATTGAAAAACAGGCTCCTTATTACATACAGTTTTATCATATGATCAGGCAAATGATCTTCGAGGGAAAATACCAGCCTGGCGAACGGATCAATGAAACACAATTGGCGAAGGAATATAACGTGAGCAAAAGCCCCATCCGGGAGGCGGTCCGGATCCTTGAAAAAGAGGGGCTGCTCATTGTGGAGAATTCGAAGGTTTTTGTCTATGAACCTACTTTAAAGGATGTAAAGGAAATCTATTACTGCCGGATGGCTCTTGAATCGTTTGCAGTGAGGCTGACGACAAAGATCGCCAGCGAGGAAGAGCTGGCACAGATTGAGCGGACGCTGGATGAGACAGAAATCGCCATTCGAATGAAGAAAGATGATAATACGATCATCACCCTCAATGAAAAGTTCCACCAGCTGATTTTGACCTTTACGGACAATGCCCATCTGCAAAAGCAGGTCTATGATTTAAAAGGGCTGATCCATTATTTTCGAGTGCTGAATTTTAAAGGCGACAGCCGGGGAGATGATATTCTCGAACAGCATCGGAGAATTTTCGCTCACATAAAGGAGCGGGATGAAGAAAAGGCGGCGCAGGAGATGATCCATCATCTTGAGCTTGACAAAGAGCATTTGGTGGAGGTTCTCGCTCCAGCCGAAAGAAAATAAGCAAGCAAGCCGTTCCTGGCAAAGGAATGGCTTGTTTTGTGTGCCAGGCATGTTCATTAACTTGGCGGTGAGAGTCCGCTATGGGCGTTGGGATATGCGAACCATTAGCCAAAGGCAAGGGTGTCCGTGGT
>NZ_LIGG01000001.1:2538596-2541934 GCF_001273925.1 Bacillus sp. FJAT-27251
AAATATCGAAACTTGATAAGGTTAGGAATTAAGAAATACAAAGCATGGCAATATGCGAACTCCCGAAAGGGATACTGGAGAAACTCCAAAAGCCCTGCCTTAKACCAAGCCTTAAATAATGAATACTGGTTTAAAGCTGGATTAAAGCAATTATCAAACATTGTTTCATAAACTTTCGAACCGCCGTATACCGGACGGTACGTACGGTGGTGTGAGAGGACGGGGGTTAATCACCCCCTCCTACTCGATTTTATTTGTATGGCCGAGGTTTTTAAGCCAGTTTTGTGCTTCTGTGCTCGCGAAGGTGGATTGAAAGGGTGGTTTGCGGCTTTTTTTATTATATATCGGCAAAAGGGGCATTAAATAATACGAGTACTGGTATTAAAAAATACATTTAAAACTAGTAGAGGTAATATAACACAATTTAATGCTGGTAAGGGGAAATATAATGCTGGTTAGACGCGATTTAATGCTGGTAAAACTATTGATAATGCGAGTACTAGTTTATAGCAGCGAATTTAATGCGAGTACTAGCATTAAATTGACGAGGACTTGACGTTTTAACTCAGTACTAGCATAAAAACGAACTGACACTGCATCCGACTTTTTAATTGCAGTACTTCTAGGCCGCACAATATTAGCGTGCTTGTTATTTAAATTGTAAAAAAAATCAAAAAATACCTTGCCGGTCTGGAAAATCTATTATATAGTAGGAGTACAAAACAGAGACGGTCGACCGACGACCGTCTAAGGAGGCAAACAACTTTGACTAAATTAAAAATTGCATCCATTCCTGGAGATGGAATTGGAACAGAAGTGGTGCCAGCAGCGATTGATGTTTTGAAAACGGTATCAGACATCCACGGGGGACTTTCTTTTGAGTTCACAGAGTTTCCTTACAGCTGTGAATATTACTTGGAGCATGGCACCATGATGCCGGAGGACGGACTTGAGAGACTGAAAGATTTTGATGCCATCTTTTTAGGTGCCGTTGGAAATGCGCAACTGGTGCCCGACCACGTATCATTATGGGGATTGTTGATCAAGCTGCGCCGTGAATTTGAGCAGGTCATCAATGTCAGGCCGGCAAAAATCTTCAGCGGAGTGCGCTCCCCGCTGGCCAACCCAAAGGATTTTGATCTGATCGTTGTCCGTGAAAACAGCGAAGGAGAGTACAGCTCCGTTGGCGGCCGCATTTATCAGGGAGAAGAGGAGATTGCCATCCAGAACGCGATTTTCTCGAGACGGGGAACCGAGCGGGTGATGAGGTATGCGTTTGAACTCGCCTCCAAACGGAACAGGCATGTTACAAGTGCCACCAAGTCGAACGGAATCGTCCACTCTATGCCATTTTGGGATGAAGTGTTCAAGGATGTTTCCAAGGATTATCCGGAAATTCAAACCGATTCCCAGCATATTGATGCTCTCGCCGCTTTCTTCGTGACCAACCCTTCCCGCTTTGATGTAATTGTTGCCAGCAACCTGTTTGGCGATGTACTGACTGACATTGGAGCAGCAGTGATGGGAAGCATCGGGATTGCGCCAGCTGCCAATATCAACGTGAATGGCAAATACCCATCGATGTTTGAGCCGGTGCACGGCTCTGCTCCTGATATTATCGGCAAGGGAATCGCCAACCCGATCGGCCAGATTTGGACAGCGAAAATGATGCTCGACCATTTTGGAGAAGAGGAAATCGGTTCCGTCCTTCTGGAAGTGGTTGAAAGTGTGACACGTGATGGGATCCTGACTCCGGACATTGGAGGCAAACACAGCACAACGGAAGTGACGAACGAGATTATTAGCCGTTTAAAAGCAAGAGGATAACCAAAGAGACCGGAGCCTGTTCGCAGTGGATAGGCTCCCCCAATAACACAATAATGAAAGCGCTTACTAGTTTATTTCTAATATAAAAGGAGTGAAAAATATGGGTGGCTTAACAAAGCAGCCAGCAGTAGAAACAGTGGGATTGAATCCAAAACCGAAAGTGAAGATTGCCGGAATAAACGCTCCAATCTTTTTGGCGATTGTGGTTGTCCTCCTTGTTGGGATTTACATGGAGATCCTTCCGCACAATATGGCCAGTGGCCTGATTGTGGCAATGGTTATTGGGATGCTGTTGATGTGGATTGGCGATCAGATTCCGGTTTTCAATACCTTTGGCGGAGGGCCAATCCTCTGTATCCTCATCCCGGCGCTCTTCATTTACCTTGGAATCCTGCCTGAAAGCGTTGGGACTCTAACGGACGGTTTTTATAATGAACTGGGCTTTTCCGATTTTGCCGTTACCGGGATTATCGTTGGCAGTATTTTAAGCATGGACCGCAAAATGCTCATGAAGATTGGGCTGCGCTTTTTCATTCCGCTTTTAGGTGCTGTTGTATCCGCAATGCTGATCGGCGGACTTGTTGGCCATTTAATCGGATTCGGTTTTGGCGAAACAATCTTTTATGTGGTTGGTCCAATCATGGGTGGCGGGATGGCCGCTGGTGCCGTTCCAATGTCGGAAATCTTTGCCGCCAGCAGCGGGGAAAGTGCAGGAGATGTACTGGCAAAAATCGCCCCGGCTGTTATGGTGGGCAACATGATTTGTATTTTTGCGGCGGGCGGACTTAATGGCTTGGGAAAACGCAGCAAGAAAAAGAACTTCTCTGGAAACGGCGACCTTCTGCGCCTTGAAAATGGCGGGAAAACGGTCGATTTAAAAGGCCAGGACTTCTCGATGTTTCCGTTTTCAATTAACAGCTTGATCATTGGCATGATTATTGCTACAACCATCTTTGTTTTTGGGAAAATTGTCGCCGAACTGATTCCAACCTTCCATTCTTATGTTTGGATTATCCTTTGTGCGGCAGCGCTGAAAATCTTCAATGTCCTGCCTGCCCATATCGAAAAGGGCGCAGAGGATTGGTATGAACTGATCACTAAAGCATGGGTACCCGTCATCTTGGTGTCCATTAGTGCCGGAATGATTGATTTCTCTAGTGTCATTGATATTGTCACTAATCCAAGCTACATTAGTTTGACCGTTCTTACTGTCGTCATTGCAACCTTATCGGCCGGATTCTTCGGTTTGCTTGTTGGTTTCTACTTTGTAGAATCGGCAATCTCCGCTGGAATCGGCATGGCCGACATGGGCGGTTCCGGTGATGTCGCCGTTCTGAGCGCAGCCGACAGAATGAACCTGATGCCATTCCTGCAAATCTCGTCCCGAATCGGCGGCGCTATCATGCTGGTCATCCTCTCCATCATCGCCCCATTCCTGATGTGACGCAGGGGGGGGGCCACCGCTCACGCCAAAATGTGGTGTACTTACAACAAAATGGGTGGCTTTCACG